>CAZLVP010000007.1:10316-115235 GCA_964563055.1 uncultured Thermoplasmatales archaeon
CACATATTGTGCAGAACTTGCATCTCTTGGCACATCCTCTGGTGGCCTGAACGGCGTCAGCGATAACGTAGGATCCCCTTTCTATCAGATGCCTGGGGGGTATAGGGAGCCCATTCAGGTCCGCTCTACCCAGATCGTAGACCTTCTTGAGACTCCCTTTACGCCAATCCTCCATCATTGTAGGGACGTTAGCTTCCGCCTCACCGATACATATCGAATCGCAATGCTCCATAGCCTCCTCTGGAAGGGCTGAGGGATGGTATCCGCCTAGGATAACCGTTTTACCCTTCTTTCTGAAGCGGTCCGCGATCTCATACCCCCTTGGGGTCACTGCTGACATCAAGGACAGTCCTATGATTTCGGCATCTATATTGTAATCGATGGGTTCGATATCCTCGTCGACTATCCTTGTTTCAACCCAATCCGGCATGGATGCGGCGACATAAAGGCTAGGAAGCATGGAGAAACGGAAGAACCGGTTCCTGTACCTTGGTCTGTGCTTACCTTTCGGCCTTAGGAAATCGGCGGTCGGATTGATCAACACGAACTTGGTCTTATTTGAGGGTGTCTTCTTATTCCTCATATCTTTCGATACTGGATCCTCTTTCATCATTCAAGACCCTCCGTTCTGAACAGAGCCTGTAAGAAGAAAGGGATGCTGTTGTTCTCATATGTTAGATATCCAACCTCAAAATACCATGGGAAGCAAGTTATTTAAATCTATCATGCATGAGAAGGCCGGACCCGTCAAAGATAATAAGGACCTCGAGGGATTACGCACTGATGCTCTATTCGGAACTATCGGAGGCCTATTCCAGGATAGAGGCCAAGTCCAGCAGGCTTTCGATGATGGACGAGCTTATAGACCTGCTTTCCAAGGTCAGGGGCGCCGAGTTCGAGATGGTCATCAGGTTAACAAAAGGCGAGATAGGACCAGGATATGAGGGGATCGAGCTTGGAGTTGCCGAGAAGCTCATGGACAAGGCCCTGTACCAGGTAACAATGATGCCATTAGACCACATAGAGGAGAGGAGGCTCCTATTAGGAGATGTGGGGCTCATGGCAGAGGAGGTGATAAGGACCAAGAAACAGACCTCTCTTTTTTCTGAACCCCTGACGGTCGAAAGGGTGTTCAGGAACCTGGAACGGATCTCCATCACCGAAGGGAAGGACTCACAGGACCTAAAACTGAAGATCATAGCTGAAATGATGCATGATGCATCACCGCTCGAGGCAAAGTACCTCGCAAGGACAATGTGCCAGAGGCTTAGGCTCGGTATAGCGGATATGACCATCATTGATGCCTTGGCATATCTGACAACAGATGGGTTCGAAAGGCTTTCTTTTGAATTGGCATCCCTGAAAAACGATGAGAGATCAGAACGGATCGTCCGAGATCTAAGGTCCAAAAGGACAGGTCCGCTCTACGAGCTCGAGGAGATGGTATCCCATCCGTTGAAATATGGATTTGACAAAGCTGATGGAAGGGATGTTCTGGAAAAGGTCTGCTTGTTGAAGGAGCGGATATCATCAAACAGAGAGGGCATAGTAAGGACGTATAATGTCCATCCAGACCTTGGTCATATCGCAAGGAGATTATCAGAGGATGGTATAGAGGCACTAACGACCATCAAGGTCATGCCAGGTATACCTCTGAGGTCCATGCTCGGTGAGAGGTTATGTTCCATCAAGGAGATAATCGATAAGATGGGTGGAGAAGCTGGGCTCGAATACAAGTATGATGGATTGAGGGTCCAGGCCCACTTATTTAAAAAAGGGGGGGAACGCAGAACGAGGTTCTTCTCAAGACAGCTGGAAGATATTACCGAACAATTTCCTGACGTAGTTAGAGCGCTTGAGAAGGTCATGGCCTTTGATGACTGTATAGTTGAGGGCGAGTGCGTTCCTATAGACCCGGACACGGGAGAGCTCCTACCATTCCAGCTAATATCCCAGAGGAGGGGAAGAAAGTATGACCTGGAGCGGATGGTAAAGGAGGTCCCTGTCAACTTGGTCCTCTTCGATTGCCTATATCATAACGGAAAAGACCTCACTGGTTCGTCATATCTGGAGAGGAGAGCAGCTTTGAAAAAGGTATTTCCAACCTTAACAGAGGGCATATTACCGTCATCGCAGGTCTCTCTATCGGTAATGAGGTTGGTGAAGACCCAGGAAGAAGGGGAATCGTTCTTCGAAAGCGCACTCGAGTCAGGATGCGAAGGGATAATGGCAAAATCGACGGCCAACGGTTCAATATACCAAGCAGGAAGCAGAGGATGGTTGTGGATCAAGTATAAAAAGGACTACAGGTCCGAGATTTCTGATACTCTGGACCTAGTCGTGGTCGGAGCGTTCCATGGCACTGGGCGCAGGAAAGGGACCTACGGGGCCCTTCTTATGGCCGCATACGATCCAGTATCTGATACTTTCGTGACGACCTGTAAACTGGGGTCTGGATTCAATGATGAACATCTGAGACAGATCCTTGTGATGCTCGAGGGGCAGGTCGTCCCGAAAGAGAGCATGTGGGACAGGGTCGATTCAAAGATAGAACCGGATGTACGGATCAATCCCAAGCTGGTCCTTGAGGTACTTGGTGCAGAGATCACATTCTCTCCGCTCCATACATGCGCCCTGGGACGCTTGAGGCTGGGAGCTGGTCTATCGGTAAGGTTCCCCAGGTTCACTGGCAGGTTCAGAGATGATAAGGGCCCAGAGCAAGCCACGACAGCCAAAGAAATGGAGAGCATGTACACGGCCCAGAGACGGACCGTCTCAGATTGACCGGTATTTCAAAGGACCTTCTTCAGATGCGGGATGAACCTCGGGAGCAACATCAATAGCCCGGGATCGGCCTTTAGGAGGGAGATGGCTAAGGTCATGGGGTGGTCGATATCGCCTTCCTCATTAATGATATCGAGCGTTTCCTTCCTTGATAATCTCTCGAGCACCTTATCGGTCTCATCATCAGTGATATCAGAGAGTATCCTTCTCGCAACAAGGGCCCTTTCGAGCTCTCTCCCATAACCCTTCTTCCATCCTTTTTCGAACCTTTCCAGCGTTGTCTGTGAAAGGTCCTTTGAACGTTCTATGGTGGAAATGAGGAGATCAACAGCCCTAAGAAGGGGATAGATACCACCACCGGAAGTAGGTTTGGCCATTCCAGCGCTGTCGCCCAATAGGACAACATCTTTGTCAACGATACGGTCTGTGCTACCCATAGGTATCGGGCCAAGGGTTATTGATGTCTCTCCAAAGTTGATACCCTCCGCATCTGGCAGGGATAGGAACCGGGCCAACCTCGGGTCCTTAATGAGTTTATTGAAACCTATTAGTAACCCCCTTGGGTCAACAGAGGACGCACCCAACCTCACCCCAGATGGTCCGAAGGAAGGTATGGCCCATGCGAAGAAGCCTTTGGCCGTTTCATGGCCAGTGAAGACACCTACCTTATCCTGAGGTACAGACCCGTTTGCAACCTCGGTCTCTACCGAGATCCCAGTGATGGTCTCCTGTGGGGGTCTTATCCCAATGCTCCTCCGAACGATGGATGCTGGACCATCACAACCGAGCAAAAGGTCACATTCCAGATGAAGCACCCCAGTCCTTCCTTTTGAGGAGATGGACCATCCTCTTCCAGGGCGCTTCCTGACAGCATTGACATTTTGTCCGGTGAAGACCTCTGTCCCACTTCGAGCTGCTAGTCTTAAAATCTCTTTATCGAACTCTGCGCGGTCGATGGTAAGTGCCTTGACATCCCTTCCTTTTAGCGGTAGGATATGTCCTAAAGGTGAGTGGATATCCGCTCCAAAAACCTCTTTGAGCACGAAACCATGTGATAAATGGTCCATTTGGTCGAAATTGAGGATCCCAGGATTGACAAGACCGGCACACTGCTGGGGCCTTCCCGCCTCCGAGTGTTCCTCTAGCAGAGCGGTCCTGTGACCAAGAGCTGAAAGTCTGGCAGCAGAGTAAGAACCTGCCGGTCCACCACCGACGACAATAACCTCGAATCCCATCGATCACACCTTGATATCCTTATGGAACGTCATTCTAGGAAGGAGAAGGGCCGTAATAACACTTTCAATAATGGTCGATAAGTTTGATAGGTCCGTTGACCATTAGGGCGAACGAAGTTGAAAATATGGACCTGCCGGACGGGCCGGACATACTATTCCGGTCAAAAAAGATACTTTCTCCCTTGGTCGATGGTTTCGTTAAAGGGGAGGTCGCCATAAGGGATGGAAGGATATCGAATATTTCATTGAAAGGTACAGTTCCACCGGAGGAAAGAAGGGGTCTTGACGTCATCGACCTGGGTGATGACCTGCTCTGTCCTGCCTTTTACGATGCCCATATGCATCTCTATCAGTGGAGCCTCTCTAGGTCAGCTGTTGACCTCTCCATGGATCGTAGTTGGAAGGGAATAATGACAAAGCTCAAAGCCCTTATGACCGGAAATGGCGGTAATGAGCTCTTAGATACCTCCGGGCTCCTAATCGGTGTTGACTATGATGATTCCTATTTCCCGGAAGATGATGCGCCATCACTTAAGCAGCTCGATGGAACCTTCGGCAAGGTCCCTGTGGTCATAAGGAGGATATGCGGTCATGTCATCCATCTGAACACTTCGGCCGCTGGTTCGATGGGGATCCCCCTCGCTAAGTTAAAGAAAGGTCCCTTGAGGGATGCTGACGCTATGTCAGCTTCATGGAAGATACCATTCGATGACCGATCATTGGAAAAAGCCATCTCAGCAGGTATCAGGAAGATATGGTCGCTGGGCATCGCAGGCGGGGTCGAGATCCTTCCTGAGGGTATTTTCGAGCAGATGGTCGAGAGCTTTAAAGCCTCTGGAGGTGGTTTACGTCTGTCGGTATGTCTCTCTGAAAGAGAGAGTAGGACGATCAGGGGTAGATGCCATGGTTTTAACGATTGGAACGATTTTTCTGATGATAGCGATGGAACCTGCTCTCCTTCATCGCCCGAGGTCCTTTTCGAGAAGCATTTCATGGATGGCTCGATAGGGGCAGGTACAGCCAGCTTCAGCAAGGAGTTCTCAAAAAAAATCTCTGGTTGTAGCACATTATTGAACAAGGAAACCTTGAGGGAAAGGGCGATTAAAGGTCAAGAGGACGGTTTTCTACCAATGGTCCATGCGATTGGTGATGAAGCGATATCATCTGCCATAGAACCGTTGTTAAGCATTGATGCACCGTTCAGGATAGAACATTCAGAGGCCTTAACGAAGGACCATTTTAAGGTACTTAAAGGGACCAAGGGTTGTCTAAGCCTCCAACCCAACTTTCAGAGGGTTTGGGGCCAGAAAGGAGGACTTTATGGCTCAAGGTTGGGTCCTTCCTATCGAAGTCTTAATCCGTTCAGGTCATTGAGCACATCTGGTGTCAATTGGTGCTTTGGTTCCGATATGATGCCACCGGGACCTTTGTTTGGGATCGCTGGGGCAACAGGACATATTGAAAAGAGCGAGAGGTTGGGAATGGTCACTGCCTTGAAGGGGTATTCAGAGATGTCTGCTAGGTTCTCTATTAGGGGCTCTAAGGACCTTGGGGCTATCAAGGAAGGAGCCTTGGCCGATCTTACCATAGTGGGTCCCGACCTTTGTTTTGTGAAAGCCCTTTATATCGCGGGGATACGAAAGCATTGGTGATCTCAGCTATCCCCTTGATAATTTCAGCTAAATTTTTCATTGGATACTTCAAATTTCTCTCAAATCTTATTATATAATGTCCTTAGCCTTAAAGAGCTGTCGAAAGAGCTCGGAACAAACCAAAAGGACAAAGGAAAATGGGGAAGATAAATTGACCCGATCATCCACGACACACATAGATTCCCAACAGAAAGAACCCATGAACGGGGCCCGGATGGACAGGTCCGAGAACTTGATAAGGTCCGTTGTAGCGACTGCCCATATCCTCAAAACGGGCAAGGACCCGGGTTTTGGCCCATGGGAGGGAACGAGGTCTTTCGCGATACAGAAGGCAAAGGCGGTTAAGTTGTCCGAGTACAGCTTTCCCGTATTCCTGATAAGAAGACCTAAGCAACGTGGTTCGTATTTGGATGTGGAAGAAGGGATGATCGAGCTCCCTTCTACAAAGAAGGCGATGAAGCTGAAATAAGTAAAAACCTCTATTAGGAATCTGAAACCCCGGTTGTGCCGCTTTTCCCATGGCACAACCACTTTCATCTTACCAGAAAAATGGGCTTGGGCGGCCTTGAACGTCCCCTGAGGCAAGGACCGGAGATGGCGGGTAACATGAACGGGACCGACATCCTTAGGACAAATTTATACTGGTCTATAGGAAATCTTTATAAAGAAACATGGTCTTTTACTTCATGTAGTTGATATACTGTCCGAACATGTCAGAGGGCAATATAATGTCATTGAAAGGAGACCAAAAAAAGCATAGGACAATGGCCAGGGCAGCCATTATCTCGATGCTCCTTCTTTTGATGGTGACCCTGATCGTTCAGAAAGCCGATGCTTATGGTGAGGACAATGGCCAGGGCGATGGTGGGATATATCAACAAAAAGAAGTGCCTCCTAGGATCGAGGGATTCTATAACCCTTCTATGGTTCACCCTGGGGTCCGAAATGTGTTCAAATTATCCATCAAATGCTCCACCCCCGATAAAGCGGTCCTCTGGATCGATAGTGAGAAACCATGGTTGAATTTCACATGTATCGTCCTCAGATCGGAGTTCGCTCAATCCGAACAATCAAAGGATTGGGTTAGTTTGGATATGGAAAATTCCAGCGTCAAGTTGAACACGTCCTCAAGGAACTATGATATCACCTTCTCTCTGATTTTCTCATGGATGTTAGAGGGGAATAAACTATACGAGGTATCTTGGGATGCCACCGACCCATTTGGATTGAAGGACCATATTTCCATAAAAGAAGCATATACTTTCGAAAAGGACCTGGTCATCGATGGTCAGGTAAAACTTGCCTTGGAGGATGGGACCCCGTTATCCAATGGGGATTTTTGTAAAGGTGGTTCGTTCGTCAAGCTTGAGGGTGTTTCAGTTCATTTCGAAGGTTCGCCGATGATATCCCCTTCACCGGACGAGATCACCATGGGTATTAAGGATTCAACAGGTAGGACATGGGAATATAGGCCAAGGATGATCGAACAGGTGAACAAGGTCTCATTCTCGTTCCCATTGCCTAGGTCGGACGGACCCAACCGCATCGAGTTTATGGTGTTCAAATCACCCGCAGGCGTCAATTGCAATGGAGGTGCTGTTTTCGAACTCCATATGGATTCCACCTCTCCCATCCTTGGAGACCCTTGGTATTCCTTCTCAGAAGGCATCGTCCATTTCAGTTGGGCCTATACAGAGGTTGGGTCAGGGATAAAGCTCGGGTCGCTCAAGTACTCGCTCGAAGATGCGGACGGTGGCCTCATCAGCGACCAAAAGGTTCCTTTTAATGCAAAGCTTTACGAGGGGAGGCTTACCTTCAGTTTCGAAGCCCCTGTCGACGAAGATATAAAGATAACCCTTGATCTGACAGATAATGTTGAAAACCCCCTAAAAGGGGATCTGACCTTCTTATTCACCACAAGGATCAAACCTTATCATGACCTGTCCATTGATAACACCCTTTTGACAAATCCGGAGATCATTATATTAGGTCAACTTTTGAGCATTAGGGCCAGGATAGAGAATTTGGGTTCCACAGATGAGCGAGATGTCATCTTCGAGGTAAGGGTCGATGGGGAACATCATACCACAGTAGAGATGGGGACCATACCTGCAGGTTCGATCAGGGATTATTGGTGGACCTTGACGATGGCCGGAGAGAGGACCCAGATCGAGGTGGAGGTCGATCCTAAAGACATTTCTCAGGATGAAGATAGGTCGAACAACCTGATGTCGTTCGTTCTAAACCCAGAATATTTGGATATTTATCCTGATAATGGATACCTTGCATTATCCGATAGGAATGCAGATGCATACGAAGTGATCGATATCACATTCAAGATCAACTGTTTGGGAACTTTGGAGAGCGGTAGGTTCAAGGCACTATTCCTACAGGACGAGAAGTTCATGGGGCTTTTCGATATGGATTCGATGAGGCCGGACCAATATCTTTATTTGAAAACAGCATGGAAGGTCGACCCACTGGCCAAGAACCTCACGTTGATGATCGACCCATACAATGAGGTCCTGGAATCGGTCGAATCGAACAATAGGATAGATCTGAAGAACCCATTCTATCAACCTCCTAAGGATGATGGGAAGACCGATCCTTCTTCAACACCTGAGAAGAAGGACGAACCCAATATGGATGAGAAGCCGGAAGGCGAAAGAAAGGATGGACCATCCGGTGGCACCACCTGGGAGGGTCCAGTGGACGATCCGCCACAAAGCGGAGGAGGCCAGGTCGTTGTTGGGCCAGGTCCTTATGATCCCGGCGTACCTACCGGTCCCGTACTTCCTCCTTATCTGGTGCCTTCTCTAGCCTTGATGTTCAGCTTCTCACTTCTCGGAGCTGTTGTCTTCCTGGCGAAGTTCGAACCGGCAAGGTATAAGATCGCACTGGTCTTGTTCCCTCTGTATAGCAAATTGAAAAAGGACAAGGTCGAGGTAGGAACTAGGTTCGAGATCCTTGGTTATCTCAAGGCCAAACCCGGGGCGAATTATTCCGAGCTTAAGGAGATGCTTGACCTGAACGATGGTTCGCTCGTCCACCATCTTAGAGTGCTGGAGAGGGAGGACAAGGTATATTCGAAGAAGATGGGGAAGTATAAACTGTTCTATGTGGCAAGCTATAGGAGGCAATCCACTCTCCAGAGCTATATCTCACCTCTTCATAAAAGGATACTCGAGATCATCTCAGCGAACCCAGGAATTGTCCCCAAAAGGCTTTCCTTGATACTTGATAGGAGCCAGACAGACATTAGCTATCATCTTGGTGAACTTGCAAGGAACGGGTTCCTTGAGAGGAAGAAGAAGGGAAGGAACATCCATTATTATGTTAACAATGAACTATCAGGTATCGTTTAGAACCATGTTGGTCCATTTGTCCAATTCTCAATTTACCTTAGAGAACCTATCTGTCCTAGGTTCGAATATGACCCTCTGTTCAAGCAGAATACCTAATATCAGTTCGAACTCGCTCCTATCCATTCCTGCCTCCGAGCAAGAGAGCATCAGTTCATCTTTTGTCACGGTCCTGTCCCCAATGCTCTTTAGAACGAGGTTCGTTCGTTCCTCCCTGTTCCTCATGGATGCGAGGGACCTCTTTTCACTTTGGATATCCAAAGAAGGAGATAGAACCTCCTTTTGATCAACAGAACCCCCTAAACGATAGGTCCAAAGCACCCTCCTCATCTCCTCCTCCTTCTGAAACCTGCCCAATGGTGGGTTTTTCCTAATATCTATCTTTTTACTGCAGGTCCTGCATCTGGAGGTGTTCAACGGGTACTGTGCACCCTGATATGCCCCGCACCCATCGCAATGAACGATACAGAACATCGACCATAGGAAATGGTTCGTGATAGTTAATCGCTTCTATGATACTTTCTCGGACCCCTCCCCAGGAAGACCCCTTATGTTCTACTGTTTCCTATGGAAGGGATGGAATAAAATAATCGATGTGGGCATGAAGTGCCCCCCATCTCGAAAGGTGCAACAAGATGAGCAATTACGTAGATTCCGAGACCATCTATCAGCAATGGTTGGATTTCTTTGGGTTCCAGGACCTGGCATCCAAGATAAGGACCATAGCCGACGATCAACCAGGACAGAGGTCGCTTAGGGTCAAGTTCAATGATATCTACACCCATGATGGGGACCTTGCGGAGACCCTGATCAGTTACCCAGAGATCGCTCTGAAGACCGGTCAAGCTGCCTTGCGGTCATTCCTAGAGCCTGACCAGGAGGTCCATATAAACCTGAGGATAGAGGGCCTCTTCAGTAAGGGGAGGGAGAGGTTACCCATAAGGGACCTCAGGGCTGAGAATTTGAGCAAGTTCCTATCCCTTGAGGGTCTTGTCAAGAAGGTCACTGAGGTAAGGCCCAGGTTGATTACAGGCGTTTTCCAATGTACTACTTGCCATTTCAAACAGGAAATGCCCCAGGACGCCTTCCAATATTCTGAACCGTTGGAGTGTCCCAAAGACGATGGTGGTTGCGGGAAGAGGTCCGGATCGACCACATTCAAGTTGATCATATCCGAATGTCGTTTCATAGACTCCCAGAAGATAGAGATCCAAGAGGCCCCAGAGGGATTGAAAGGTAGCGAACAACCCCAAAGGATCGCCATCTATTTCGAGGATGACCTCTGCGGTTATCTATTTCCTGGTGACCGTGTCACTGTCAATGGGGTGCTCAAGTCGAAGCAGAGGAAGGAGGGTCAGACCAAAGGGACCTTGTTCGATATCTATATGGATGGTAACTGTATAGAGTCCAATGACCAGGTCTTCGTAGATATGGACCTCTCAGAGAAAGATATCGAGGAAGCACAAAGGATGAGCAGGGACCCTGCCATCATGGACAATGTCATGAAATCCATTGCCCCTTCGATCTTCGGTTATGAGAAGATAAAACAGGCCCTTGCCCTCATGATCTTCGGTGGTGTTCCCAAGGAGTACGCTGATAAATCAAAGGGTAGAGGGGATATCCATCTTCTATTGGTAGGGGACCCTGGTACCGCAAAATCGCAACTGTTGACCTACATGGCAAGGTTGGCCCCAAAAGGCATTTTCACCTCTGGAAAATCAGCATCAGCAGCTGGACTGACAGCCGCTGTGGTCAAGGATGATTTCGGTGAAGGACGGTTCACGCTCGAAGCTGGTGTCATGGTTCTGGCAGATAAGGGATTGGCTTGTATCGATGAGATGGACAAGATGACGGAATCGGACCGTTCCGCCATGCATGAGGCGATGGAGCAGCAGACGATATCCATAGCCAAAGCTGGGATACAGGCCACCCTGAACAGTCGATGTTCGGTCCTCGGTGCTGCCAATCCCAAGCAGGGTCGTTTCAGGATAGGACAGCCCAAGCATGAACAGATCAATCTGCCTCCCCCCCTCAGGTCAAGGTTCGATCTGATTTTCACAATATCAGATATACCCAATGCAAGAGCCGACAGGGAACTTGCTGAGACCATCATAAAGAGGCAGAGGTATGCCGAAGGTGTCCTCCAAGCAAAGAACGACGATAGGAAGCTGGACCAGCTCGAGGAATCAATGGATGGTACCTTGGACAGTGCCAGACCCGCGGTCGATATGGAACGGCTCAAAAAATACATCGCATATTCGAGAAAGACATGTTTCCCTGTCCTAACGAAGGAGGCAAGTGCGGAGATTGTGGATTTCTATGTCAACCTCAGGGAGAAGAACTCACAGATGTCCGGTGGGGATGAGGGAGGTGCCGTAGCCTTGACCGCTAGACAGTTGGAAGCGTTGGTAAGGCTGGCAGAGGCCTCTGCAAGGGTAAGGCTCAGTCCAGAGGCAACCCTCCAGGATGCAAGGACGGCAACTGAGCTCATGGAATGGTCCTTGAAGGACGTTGCAATGACGGATTCGGGTGTCTATGACATAGACGGCATCATAGGTTCAGGGTTCAAGAACCAAAAGGACAAGATGTACGAGATCCTGACGATAATCAGGGAGTTCCAAACAAGAGAGGGTCGGATAACGAGGACAGAACTGAGACAGAGGGCCGAGGAAAGGAACATCAGCGAGAACGAACTTGAGAATTATTTAAAGAAGCTCCAGGACGAGGGTGCGGTCTATGAACCCCGGACCGGAGAGTTCAGCATACTCTGAGGTGGGTGTGATGGTATATCCAGATGATGTTGTGGTTATGAAATTACATAGCGTCCAAGGTCAGAATGTTCTCGCAATTTGTGATCCTGAGCTTTTAGGTTGTGAACTAGAATGGGGAGATATCCACCTATTGGTCTCCAAAGGTTTCTATGGGGGTGACCAGGTCCCAATGGATGTGATGATCAGGACAGCCCTCCAATGTACAACCATCAATGCCATAGGAAATAAATGCGTCCAAGCATTGGTGGAGTCAGGTATCGTTGATGGGGAAGCTATTGTATATATAAACGATGTTCCACATTGCCAGGTATATACAATATGAATGATATTGACGATGAGCGTGGAAGATCTCATGAACGGGACATGGAGATCTCAGAGGGAAAGAGACCAAAGTCCCAATGGAGAGAGAAGGATTCATTGAACGGGTCGATCGTTGAAGCTTTGGTCACTATCCTTGAAGGGCCAGGCTGTTCTCATGCCTCTTCGGGTGGATGTACCATGTGCGGATATAATATGGGACCGAGGCCCCCTCCAAATGAGGTCGACCTGACATCACAGGTAAAATGGGTCCTATCCAAGCTCAGGTCAGAACCCTACCTTAAGGTCTTCACATCAGGTTCGTTCCTTGATGGAAGTGAGATACCGATAAAAGCTGCGATGGAACTCCTTAAGGGGGTATCCAGTATATCACCAGGTTCTAGGGTCCTTATAGAATCTAGACCAGAGTTCGTAACAAATACGAGCCTGGAGATGGTAAAGAGCGCGCATGATGATGTCGAGATAGCGATCGGACTGGAAACTAGCTCTGACAGGGTCAGGGGATCATTGGTCCAGAAAGGCTTCTTATGGAAGGATTATGAAAGGGCAGGTAGACTTATCATCGATAACGACCTAAAGTTAAAGACCTATCTCCTCCTGAAACCACCATTCTTAGGCGAGTACCAAGCCTATAAGGATATGATGGGTTCCATATCGGCCGTAGCAGAGGCATTTCCAGGCTCACGAATATCGATCAACCCAATAAATATCCAAGCTGGGACCCCTCTCGAGGGTCTCTTTCAAAAAGGATTGTACAGACCACCATGGTTATGGACCGTAATGAAGGTCCTTATAGAAGCCAAGGGAATCGTCCCTTCCGGGACACAACTTATGTCATGCCCCACTGCAGGCGGTAGGAACCGGGGAGCTCATAACTGCGGTGAATGCGATGGGACCTTTTTATCTCTCATCGAACGTTTCTCTCTTGATAACACCTCACCGTTGGACCTACCATCCCTCGATTGTTGTCAGGGAGATTGGCTTCTTGAGTTAGGATCGAGCATGGTCCTTCCGCTGAGAACCTGATGGGACTGGAAGTTGACAGCATCATAATCCTCGTAGGCATCCCAATAATCAATATCGGTCCATGGGAGAATATCTAGAAAAGGATTATTAACATATTATGATGTTCATTCGTTGAAAACATAGGTGGTCTCATGGGTAATGACGATGAGCTAGAGTTCGAGCTTGAGGAGGATGAGGAACAGGAAAGGGCAGGTAGGAAGGCCTCGAAAAAAAGGACCTCATCTAAACCATCCAGTTCGAAGAAGAGACACACCGAAGAACCCATTCTAGAAAAAGATACAAAGAAGGACCAGAAAAATAAAAAGGACATTGGGAAAAAGGTCCCAGAAAAGACCGAACCTCCCGTCAAGAAAGCTAAAAAGATGCCTCTGGCGGATGGTATCAAGAGGCGACTGGCTCAAAACAAACGGGAGATCGAGAGGCTCAGAAGGGAACTTAGAGAGGTAAAGGACGATAAGGAGGCATTCGAAAGCGAGCTTGAATCATTGGAAGGGGATTTCGAAAAGATCAAATCCGAAAAGGAAAAGCTCGAGGAGGAGATAAACCACAAGGTCGCAGTTGCCAATGCCCTTGAAAAAAAGCAGACCCGTACTCAAAAGGATTTCGAGAACTTCAAGAAGCGGACAGATACTGAGATAGAAAGAAAGGCCAAGATGAGCCAGAAGAAGCTCCTTCTAGGGATAATTGAATCATTGGATAATATGGACAGGGCCATTACAGAGGCTGAGAAGGGTTCTTTGAGCAGTGAGGGAAGATTGCTCCTTACCGGTCTGGGATCGGTGAAGAAGATCATGCTCAAAACCCTCTCTGATCAAGGGGTAGACCCGATTGACCCTTTTAATATGCAGTTCGATCCCCACATTCATGATGCCGTGGACACTCGTATGGACAGTTCGGTGAACGAGAATACGGTCATTTCGGTCGAATCCAAGGGCTATATCATGGGTGAAATGGTCCTAAGACCGGCCAAAGTAAAGGTCTCCATAGGTGGTAAACCCTGGCCTAAAGAGGAAAAGATATCAGAGGAGAAAGATGACACTAAAAAACCCAAGGATGACCATTCCATGACCGCAAAGGGGAAAAAGCCATCCAAGAAGACAAGAAAAGATGAACAAGTTGAGATGGAAGATGCAGATGAGGAAGAGCTTGACGAACTGATGGAAGAGATAGATGACCTGACCGGGAAAGACACGGACGAATGAGGTGGTAAGCCTTAGG
Source organism: uncultured Thermoplasmatales archaeon (assembly GCA_964563055.1). Lineage (GTDB taxonomy): Archaea > Thermoplasmatota > Penumbrarchaeia > Penumbrarchaeales > Penumbrarchaeaceae > JALOTP01. The sequence continues at coordinate 24,683 of CAZLVP010000007.1, forward strand.
TGTTCAGAGGGTTAGGTTTAAAACCGACAATCGATTAAAACAATAAAGTAAAAATGTAGAAAATTATTTATATTAACGGAGTCTTGGAACAAAATCGATTCATCGGTGTCTGCCTTAAATCGAAGGACACCTATCAGATGCGCAAACGTCGTTTAAGGATGTCGTAAGGAGGAACTGTATGTCAAAAGTCATAGGTATAGACCTGGGAACTACCTATTCAGCAATGGCCGTCCTTGAGGGCGGAGAGCCTGTAGTTATACCGACCGCAGAGGGGACGAGGACGATGCCCTCTGTGGTGGCTTTCACGGATGATGGCGAGATCCTCGTTGGCCAGGTAGCCAAGAGACAGGCTGTCACGAACCCTGAAAGGACCATTTCATCTATCAAGAGGAAGATGGGTACCAAATATAAGGTAAAGGTCGACGACAAGGTTTACACCCCCCAGGAGATATCCGCTATGATCCTTCGCAAACTGAAGAAGGATGCGGAGGAATATCTTGGGGAGGAGATCACAAAGGCGGTCATCACTGTTCCAGCCTATTTCGAGGACCCACAGAGGCAGGCAACGCGCGATGCGGGCAGGATTGCCAATCTCGATGTTCTAAGGATAATCAACGAACCAACCGCGGCAGCCCTAGCCTATGGGCTAGATAAGCAGGACCAGGAGCAGACCATCCTTGTCTTTGACCTAGGTGGCGGAACCTTCGATGTATCCATTCTGGAGATAGGCGAAGGTGTCTTCGAGGTCAAGGCCACATCCGGTAATAATCTGCTAGGAGGGGATGATTTCGATGCCAGGATAATGGACTGGATCATAGAGAAGTTCCAGTCGGAACAAGGCATCAACATTAGAGAGGACAGGAATGCCATGCAGAGGCTCAAGGATGCTGCCGAGAAAGCAAAGATCGAGCTTTCAAGCAGACTAGATACCAATATCAACCTACCCTATATTTCAGCCGATGAGGACGGTCCAAAGCACATCGATTATACCCTTACAAGGGCCAAGTACGAGGCCTTGGTCGAAGACCTCATAGATGCGACAAAGGGACCGACAAAGAGGGCTTTGAAAGATGCTAATTTCACTCCTAAGGACATCGAACAGATACTCCTTGTAGGGGGTATGACCAGGACCCCGGCCGTTCAGACGTTCATCAGAGAGTTCTTCGGTAAGGCCCCCAACAAGGGGATAAATCCGGATGAATGCGTTGCGGTGGGTGCTGCCATCCAGGGAGGTGTGCTGACCGGTGAGGTCAAGGACGTCCTTCTACTTGATGTGACACCGCTCTCCCTTGGTGTGGAGACCGTCGGAGGCATAACCAGTAAGCTCATCCCAAGGAACACGACCATCCCTTGCAGGAAGAACCAGATCTTTTCGACAGCTCAGGACAACCAGACCTCTGTCGAGATCCATGTGGTCCAGGGAGAGAGGGAGATGTCCCAGGACAACAAGTCACTTGGGAAGTTCCATCTGATCGGAATACCACCCGCTCCAAGAGGAATCCCTCAGATAGAGGTCACCTTCGATATCGATGCGAACGGAATAGTGAACGTTTCAGCGAAGGACCTGGCAACCAGCAAGGAACAGAAGATAACTATCCAGCCATCATCTGGTGTGACCGAGGACGAGGTCTCTAAAATGATAGATGATGCGAGCAAGTACGAGAAGATCGACAAAAAGAAGAAAAAGCTCGCAGAGCTAAGGAACCAGGCCGATGCGCTCATCTATTCCACCGAGAAGGCGATAGTGGAACTTGAGGAGAAGCTGGACAAGAAGAAGATCAAGGAGACCAAGGAATCGATAAAGGTCATAAAAGGCAAGATGGAGACCAAAGAGGTCAAGGAACTGAAGGAGGCCATAGATGACCTCACTGAGAAGTCACAGAGCTTGTTCGCGGATGCTTACAAAGGCATTGGCGGATCGGCCGATGAGGAAGGTTATCAACCGATAACCATCAAATGCCCAAAGTGCAAAAAACCTATCAAGATAACCTCTCCAAAGAGACCTCTCAAGATAACCTGTCCACATTGTGGCGCGAAGGGAACCATAAAGGGCTCGCCGCCGAAGAAGAAGGAAGAGGAGACCAAAGAGGAGAAGGAAGGCGAGGATAAGAAGAAAGAACCCGAGAGAACCAAGAAGAAGGTCGCTCAGAAGGCCGAAAAGGAAGAAGAAGAGGAAAAGGAGGAGAAAGAGACCCCAAAGAAAAAGGCCAAAGCCTATGAGCCCGAAGAGATAGAGTGTCCCAAATGCAATAAAACACTGACCGTTGAATCATCGGAGAGGCCTATCTCCATAAAATGCTCCAAATGCGGGGCCAAGCTCAAGATCGAGGAATGATACAAAAGGTCTTAATGGACCCAGTAGCTTCCGATCATTGAGAGTCACATAAAAGGTTTAAAGATAGCCTAAAATAGGAAGAAGTGATACTTGTGTTCGCTTCTCAGCAAGGGTGATACTGATTGACCTCGGACCATTATGAGATTCTCGGCATCGAAGAGGATGCCACTCAGGAAGAGGTCAAGAGCGCTTACAGAAGGCTAGCAAAATCCCTGCATCCTGATATGAACAAGGACGACAGTGCTGGTACCTCTGATAAGTTCAAGAGCGTCAAAGAGGCCTATGAGGTCCTTTCGAACCCATTAAAAAGAGAGAAGTACGACCTGGAAAGGATGAGGTCCAGGCGGGGTCAGACAGGCCCTCCTCCACCGACGTATGCCCCTCAACAAAGGAACACATTCATCTATACTGGACCTCCCATTGCCCCTCAAAGGGGTGCTGACATCAAGCTCTCGATAGCGATATCGTTCCAAGAGTCCTTCCTTGGGATGAGGCGCGGGGTCGACATTGGGATGCCGGTATCATGCGACCATTGTGGTGGTTCTGGTGCAGCTCCAAGCACTCCTGTGTCCTCTTGTCCGACCTGTAAAGGGTCAGGAGCGCTCCTTGCCCCTGTACAGACCCCACAAGGTTACGTGAACCAGAGGGTCCTCTGTAGCACTTGCAATGGTAGGGGCATCCTTATGCAGCAATTCTGTCCCAAGTGCTCAGGTGTAGGACTGATCAACGGGGTCGATAACGTTCCTGTATCCCTACCTCCTGGTGTAGAGGATGGGGCCATCATAAAATTGAACGGCAAGGGAGGTCACGGCCTAGGTAACGGTCCGAGAGGGGACCTTCTTGTCACGGTAGTCGTCAAAGAAGAGCAGAACATGAAGCGGGTCGACAATGACCTCTATATAGAAGAGTCCATATCTTTACCAAAGGCCGTTTTCGGTGGCAAGCACCGGGTGAACACCATCGAGGGGAGAAGGACATTACGGATACCACCCATGACAAAGAGCAGGACGGAGTTCCTTATAGAGGGTGAAGGGTTCCCGGACCCAGTATCTGGAGAACATGGGGACCTCTATGTTGTGGTCTATATCGACCCTCCCGAGCAACTCAGCGATAACGCCAGGATACTATTGAAGAAGCTCGCAGTCGAGATAGGGGAGGACCTGGAACAGCTCGGGGTTTGATGATGGGTTCTTAGTGGTAATGTGCAAAGCTGAGGAATGGACAACTGGCCCGAAAGGGGGCATTCCCGGTATGATAACGTTGGTGGGCATCGGTCATGTCTTCTCGATCAGAGATGCAGTAAGACACATCATTTTCTCCAAGAGACCTAATGCGGTCTGTCTCGAGCTCGACAAACTTAGGTTCGAGATCCTTGAAAGAGGGGACCTTGGCAAAGAGGATGGGCAGCTCCTATCAAAGGTGCTCCACGGGATCTATGAGAAGGCTGCGAGCGCCCAGGGGGCAACGGTCGGAGAGGAGATGCTTGGGGCTGCGGACGCAGCCAGGGACCTTGGCGTTCCGTATTTCCTGATCGATGTGGAGGCCACACCGATGGTCAATGGGCTCCTGAAGGAGATGAACCTTGTACAGAAAGCGAGGCTATTGGGATCGGTCGTCGGGGCATATATGGTCCCTAGGAAGCTATTGGAGAAGGAGATCAAGAAGATAGAGGAGGACCCTACTGAGGCCATGGAACAGTTCGAAAGGGTCTTTCCTGAGCTAAAGAGGCGGCTCGTCGATTATAGGGACCATTATATGGCCGGTCGGATCGTCCAGATCTCTAGGATGTACCCTCATACCCTTGCTGTCGTTGGCGAAGGCCATATTAAAGGGATAAAAGGATTGCTCGACGGCCATGACATGGAGGTCATACACCTCAAGGATGTCACCTCCATCGCTAGAAGGATAGAAAATGGAGAGATCCCATACCCAAGATTGTCTGATCCTTCCGGTAATTGCTCTTGGGACCTTTCCTTTGAGATGAACCATTCACCATAGTCAGGGAGATGCTATGAAAATGTTTAAGTCGTCATTTCATCTTCTCATACAGCATGATGGTCCCAGGTTGGAAGAGGTCCGTAGCTTCGATCCTCTTCCTCTTTCTGTTCTTATCGTCGATCATCTTCGGAGTGTTCCTCTTCATAAGGACATACGAAGTGGTCTCATTTAATGGGTATACGACGATAACCGGACTGGTCGTGAGCTTTGAGAGGAGACCATTAGAAGGGGTCGAGGTCTCCTGTGGAGGGTCGGTTAACAGGACCGGAGTTGACGGGACCTTCGTCTTGGAAGGGGTCCATGAGGGTGAGGTCAAGGTATCTTTCTACAAACCCGGTCATCATCTTCTTGATATCAAATGGGTGGCTTACCCCATGAGCGAGCTGAAAGGTCCTCTAGGAGGTTCCGTCAACAACATCTCCAGGGACCTTGAACTGGTCCTTTACAGGGAATTCAGGACCGAAATACCTTATGGGCCTTATAAGAACGGTTCGTTGGACCTTGTCATACTACGAGGATCGGAAAATGGTACATTGCCAGAGTCCATTCAGATCTCAAACGGGACAGGTTTCTTCACTTTTGCTCTCATGAAAGGAAGGAACAGGATAACTGTCCAGGGTAACGGATCGTTCAGCATAAGGTCAAACTCGACAGGTCCAGTTATCAGGGCATTTTACCCTGTAGGAAATGAGATCGATATCACCGGTCAATTCATAGAGCTCATCACAGAGGGGGTGACAGAATGGTCATCCAATGGGTCCATTTGTTTGAACCTTTCTTTCCCTAAAGGTGATACGACCATCATGATTGAATCATTCGATCATAATGGAAAGTCTCTGGTAACTGCTCCGATACTCCTTGATAAGGAGAAAGGCCAGACCTTGATGGATATAATGCTACCTTCAGGGGTCTATACTATCAGGATCTCCGGAAAGGATGTCCTGGATACCTATTATGCAGACCTGCCCGTGATAGAGTACAGGAAGACGAATGTGACCATCATTTTGATACCTGGCGGGAAGGACATGGTCCATGGAGGTTTGAACGTCGATGGTAATTATAATTTGGCGGCCTTGAACATCATACTGGGCATGATATTCCTTCTGGGTGGGGTGCTGGCACTGAGGAATGGTAGCTGGTTCATGATGGTGACCATAGCGTTCCTTGGGTTCATTTCCAATGGAATCATCCCTTTTTTCATCGATATGAACCATGTGGTCTCATTGTTACTGCTGCTCTTATCGATGTTCATCTTCAAACAAGAGAGGACCAGGCTCAGGTCACGGCATTGATCATGGCCTAATTGGGTATCAGACCTTGTTCCTCTTCCTTTCCAGATCATTATAGGTGCTTAGCGTCCTCTGGACGTCAGCGATTATCCTGTTCAGACCGTTCTCAGATGTGACCATGAACTCCTGGTCCTCCTTGAACTCGGAGCAATGAGGGCAAAGAGAGTCAAGGCCAGGGCCATTGCCCTGTAGCGTCATAGGAAAGATCCTGCAGGCAGTCGGCCTGTTATAATAAACCGAACATTTTCCTGATTTTTGGAATATGCATTCCCCACCAAGGAAAACAAGCTCTTTCAGGTTATGACCGTGCCTGGATGGCCTGGCAAAGGTCTGTTCGTAATGTCCCATGGTCAGTAATCTAGACACATCCTCATGTGTCAGGACGACCTCCCTGTCATGGCAGCAAATACTACAGTTGTTCTGAGCGCATATCGTCATGTGCATCCCGTACCCGAAGGCCAAAGCTGTAATATACTATGATTATTTATATTTTTTTCAACCTATATTTCCACTGGAAATGTCACTTGATAGGCTTTAATTTTTTTATTCAAGCCTATCTTATCAGGTCTTCTATTGAGGATCAAGGATGTCGTTCATAGTAATTCCAATAGAAAAGAATAATTAAATAGTCCACATTTGGGACCATCCATATCAATGATAGGGGTGCTTTGATGGCCGATCTGGAATACGACAAGGTCAAGACAGGGTTATTCTCAGGGACACCAGTTGGATACGAGAGCAAGCTCATCAGACCGACCGCAACCGGGGAGGTCCGGTCCCTTACCATGTACGATGTTGATACACACAGAAGGCTCGGAGGCCTTGATTACGAGGTGGACGGGCCCAATGTCAAGGTCAATGGGTTCTCCTTCACCGACTGGAAGGATATGAGGCTTCCAGAGGGGTTCATTAAACATTTTGTCAAGAAGATGAAGAAGAAAGGGATCAAGAAGGTAATGGTCGAGCTCTATGATACGGATTCCAATACACATAACAAGCTTACGCTGTTCCGGAACATGAAGTTCGTCACCGATACGACTGGTAATATGACCGGTTATCAATCCTGGCTCCTAATAAGGGAGATATAGGGTGGTCCAATGCTACCAGGCAGGATGAACCCAAGACAGATGGAGAGGATGATGAGGAAGATGGGTCTCAATATGGAGGAAATGAAAGATGTCAAGGATGTCGTCATAACCACCAAGACAAAGGAGATAAGGGTATTGGACCCACAGGTAACGGTCATGAACGTTCACGGCGAACGCAGTTTCCAGGTCCAGGGAAAGGTTGAAGAGAAGATCCTGGGCGGTTCTTTCACGGATGAGGATATCGAGCTGGTGATGGCACAGACCGGTGCATCAAAGGAAAAGGCCGTTTCAGCCTTGACCAGCTGCAATGGTGAACCGGCAGAGGCAATTATCAAGCTATTAGGATGATAGAAAACACAAGAGGTCTGGGGATTCCCCAAGGATTACCCTCTTTCAGTATTATATTGATATGTTATCTAATTTAAGTAAGATGTTTGTACCAACGGTCGACCCGATCCTACTAAAAAAAGAACCGTTAAGTTCATCGTTGCCGATAGATCTCCTTATAGATATTGAAACGCGGTCCATCCAAGATATCGTGAACAGGTCCTTACACGGTGAGGAGCGGACACTCGTATCGGGCTCTCTTACCGGACCTCAGGAACAATATAATAATGTCGACGTATCTCGGTGTGGTACTGAAAGGAATGTAACGGCAATGGTGTCGCAATTTCCCCCTTGGGCAGCGTTGGTCCTTTCAGGAAGGACGGTCGAAGAGCTCAGAAAGGACCATCAGGATTCTATTCAGAAAGGAGCTGAGCTGTTCTGTGTGAGGTTCGATCGGTTCGGCCCGTCAAGGACACCTGAATCGAGAGCTCGAATGGGGGTGCTGATAGTCCAGACAGCCTCATTCCTAAAAAGAGGCTCCATCGCCTCGCTACTGCCTGAAAGGTTCGGAGGGTCCGTTGGGGAGAAAGAGCTACCAGAACCCGTCAGGCTCGAGATGCTGAGGACCATGGCAGCACAGGGTTTCAAATGGTTGGAGGTCGAGGATGACATTCCGTTCGACCCGTTCATAGAGATGATCCAGATTGCCAAGGGTGCAGGGAGCAAGATCATGCTCTCGACCAAGATCGGACCTGGGAGGTCACCAGTGTCCATGAAGCAGGACCTTCTAGCGTTCTGCGACGGCGCCAAGGTCTATCTGGATATGACCGCCCCAGAGACCTTAAGGACCCTACCCCAGGTCATTGATATGCTCACGAAGGTCATGGGGGATAGACCCTGTATGATATCCCCCTATGGTAAATATTCCTCATTGGGCTGGATGGTATTGAGCGGACAGAGCGGGAAAAAGGTCCTTATGGACCTGGACCTAATAAGAGATAGAAAAGACCATCTTGTCCTTCAGGAAGATATCCTACGTTACTGGTCCTTGACCGGTGAGATCAAGGACCAAACCGTAGAGGGTCGGACATATCCCAGGAACAACCTGAAAGGAACGACAGGTCTCTTCTTCCATATTGGAGGTCCTGGTGCCACGAACTATAAGCTGGCCATGCTGAACTCGGCCTTCGTCCACCTTGGTGAGGATAAGTTGATGTTACCTTGGGAGGCAAGACCTGAGGACCTGACCGGGACCCTTGGTCTGATAAGGGATGTAGGTGCCATGGGGGGAATGGTCGAAGCCCCCCTTAGGACCAGCGCCCTATCGGGAATGGATTGGGTCGACCCCCGGTCCAAGATGGTCGGCTCAATAGATCTCATTGTTGGGAAAGGAAGGTCTTTGTACGGATATAATACCGAACTCTATGCCATCTCGGACATCATCAAGAGGAGCGGACCTAAAAAAGGTATGAAGAGCCTTGTCCTAGGGACTGGATCGACAGGAAGGGCCGCAGCGGTGGGAAGTTCCATGATGGGTCTTGAGACCGTGATCGTTGGGAACAATCTGGATAGGACCCGGGCCCTTGCAGGGTCCCTTGGAAATGGGGTGAAAGGGGCCACATCCAAGGCTTTGAAAAGGCCAGCCCTGACGTTCGATGTTATCATAGCTACCGTTCCATTAAAGCAATTGGAGGAACCTGGTGCGAACGAAGGTTCTGATATTTTAGGGACCATCCGGTCGCTCGGACCGAGCTTGGGCATAGATACAACGGTCCTGAAGGGATGGTCACCCTTCCTGGCAGCGGTAGAATCGTGCGATGGAACGACGATCAGAGGTTCTGAAGTGGTCCTAAGGTCAGCTCAAAGAACACTGTCCATATGGCTCAATGGACAATACGAGAAGGAAGATGTCCGTTCGGTACTTGAGGTTCAGATACCATGATCATTCGGAGTGTGCGGCAAGTCGGACCCCACATGATGGGCAGGTAGATGACCCTTTAGGTACCTTCGATCTGCATTTCCCACATACTTCTATACTATCTATCAGGTCCTTTTTACATGAAGGGCAGACCTTACCTTGGGGAAAGGTCCTTGTTCCACATGATGAACAGAACTCATAGGTCTGACCGTCATGAGCCATCTTTGCCCTCTGAAGGGTCCGCCCTTTGAAATAAGCGAATGTGATGAATATCAGAAGGACCGTAAGGAACACAACCGAAAGGGCGCAGTACCACCTGGGCAGTCCGAGAATGGTCCCTCCTTGATGATCGGGCTTATCTTCTTTGACCGTAATATTATAGATAAAGGTCACCACAGTGCCCTCCCCCTTCACTTTTATGGTGATCGTACGGTTTCCATGGTCATCCAACCTTAAGGTCCCCTCATATATCGCTCCGATCGTCCAGTTTACAACCCCGCCCTTTGGGTACATCGTCGAACTTTCATTGCCAGAGCAGACCTCGACAAGGTCGGGACCTGAGCCGTTGTCCGATCTGATCAGGCAACTGACCCCGAACGGTCGGCCCTGGACCGGAGATTTACCATCCGTTCCGATGTTCTCGACAGTGAACGATCCCATGGCAGAACTAGGGATAGCTCCAAAAATTACGAAGAGGGCGACCATGGGAATAATATTATGACGCACGGTAAGGAATGTCCCAGGCAGGATATAATCCCATGTAAAGTTTTTATCCACGGGTCGTACTTCTTGGTGACCATGGGTGTCAAGTTCGGTGACCTGGTCGTAAAGCACCCGATTGTCGAATCCGACCTGAAGGGTAAGATAATAACGATAGATGCATACAATATGCTATACCAGTTCCTATCCTCTATCAGGACCCCAGAAGGCTTTCCGTTAACGGCGCCGGACGGAAGGGTAGTATCGCATATCAAAGGTCTTTTAGGTCGTTCCGTGAACATGCTCTCCTCTTCTATAAGGCCGGTCTTTATCTTCGATGGTGCACCCCACCCGCTCAAACGCGGAACCCTGGACCTCAGGAGGGAAAGGAAGGAAAAGGCCCAATCGGAATGGGAGAAGGCACTTGAGGAAGGCGATATGGAAAGGGCCAGGAGCAAGGCCAGGCAGACCTCTCGTATAACCGAAGGTATGGCCCAGGACGCTTGGAGGTTGCTCACGCTCCTTGGATTGCCTTGTATCAGGGCCAAGGGTGAAGGGGAGGCACAAGCTGCTCATATCTGCTTGAAGAAAGAGGCATACGCCGTCTGTTCACAGGACTTCGATTCCCTTCTTTTCGGGGCCCCGGTCCTCCTTCGCAACATGGCAACGACAGGAAGGAGGAAGCTACCGGGAAGGAACGTCTACATAGATGTTGTCCCGGAAAGGATCGACCTTGAAGAGACCCTTGACAAACTGGGTCTGACCAGGACCCAGCTCATAGACCTTGCGATACTCATGGGAACGGATTTCAACGAAGGTGTTCCCGGGATAGGGCCGAAGAAAGGACTGGCCATGATAAAGGAGATGGGATCCCTTGAGGAGGTAACACGGGCAAGGAGGCTCCCCCTTGTCGAATGGGAGGAGGTCAGGAAGGTCTTCTGGGAACCACAGGTCATTAATGATTATTCGCTCTCTTTCAAACCCCCTGACCTTGACTCCCTCAAGGATTTTTTAGTAGGCGAGCTCTCCTTCGCCGAAGCCTCTGTCGACGGACCTCTTATGACCCTTGAGAAGGAAAGGACATCGTCAGCTCAGACCTCTCTAGACCGCTTTTTCGCCTGAACGGCCCCCTCATTTCCTTCCAAGGTCGTGGACATTGACCCATTCGTCCTTCTCGTTCAATGGAAGCCTCTCGTATTCCTTGGTCCTTTTGACCTGGTATGCGACGAGGATGCCTGCAGCTGCTGCCATCAAGGCTATGGCGATGATCAGGACCAGGACGGTCAGGTTAGACCCTTTCTCTTTCTTGTCCTCAGAGGGGATGAGCCTCAACGGTAAATCGCCTAGATCGACCACCCCACCCTTGGATACATTGTAACTGACCGATGTTTCTAGATAATCCGCCTTCGTGGCGGTCAATATACCCTCTCCCGGGACGACCTGGACCTCGAAGATGCCATCGGTTCCTGTCTGGACCCTCTCTCCGGTCCTGAACCTGATACTGACATTTACGAGCGGTTGTCCTTCCGTATCGACGGTCCTACCCTTGACGGTACCCGTTGCCATCCGAGGATCGGACATGGTCCAGAAGGACCATTCGAACCTGATGAGCTGGTTCTTTGCCTCATCGGTCCCATGCACAGAGAGGACATAATGGGTCGCATACGATAGAGGTTCGAAGAGCTCCACATTGAGCACCATCTTGCCTTCCCATACAAGTTCGTGTCCGCTTGGGAGACCGTCTATTCGGACAGAGGCCGTATCCATCCTTTCAGAGAAGGATACTCGAACGAACTCTTCCACATCGATATCAATGCCCACTGGGTGTACCGATATGATGGTAGGTGGGGTGGGGTCGAAGGTGAAAACCGCAGAGTCAAAGCCCAGATTACCGGCACTGTCCTGTGCAACTACCTTTATGACATGAGACCCTTCACTAACTCTCTGGACTAGGACGGGGACACCCTCCTTCACCTCCGCTATCACCACATCGTCCATGAAGACCTTGTAGAGAATGATAGGTGATCTATCATCGGTAGAGGTCCACTCGACGAAGAACTGGGAATTGAGCAACGAACCAACGAGTGGTGTTCTCATCTCCACCATGGGCGGGGTCATATCCACAGTGAATGAGCTTGTCATCGAGAAGGTGTTCCCGGCCATGTCCGAGGCCCTGATCTCTAAGCCATGCTCTCCTTCACCCTCGACCTGAACAATGACATCGGTCTCCTTTATTGGTGGCCTCCAGTCCTCGTAATCTACCCTGACCTGATAAAGGAGCGGTCCGGTTAGATCGGGCTTCGGGACCCAGGATACCATGATGTCTGAGCGGGGTTGGAAAGAGCCATCCATAGGTGAAAGGATGTTGAACTTTGGCGCTAATGTATCAACGGTGATGTTCATGGTCTGGACCCTCCAATTGCCTGCCATGTCCAGGACCATGATAGAGATATTGTGATATCCATCTGGTACCGGGTCCAGCCTATAGGAGTCGGTGATCCCTAAAGATCTCCACGAAAAAGTGTGATACTTAATCAGGAACTCCCTTATAGGGCTCATCAGGTCCCATCCCTTGAAGAACAACAGTGGTCTGTTCGTATTGAAGATGACATCGCCACCGGGACCGCCTTCAATGACCAGTTCCGGTCTGATAGTATCAACAGTGAAACTCGCCCCCTTTTCGTTCATATGTTCGGCAAGGTCGAAGATCCTCACCTTGAAGTTATGGGGCCCATCCTTCAGATAGGTGACCTCAAAGCTATCGTTGAGCCCCTGGTCCCGGAACGGTCCACCGTCAAGGCTCATTTCGTAACGGTCTATCTTAATATTGTCACTTCCGCTCCATCGAAGAAGTACCCATGAGGTATTGACATATTCACCGTTCTCTGGCCCGATTATGGAAACGGTCGGGGCCTTCGTATCGGGAGAGCTCTTCACCCTATTGCTCCTATTGGACTCGGCATAACCGTTCCAGGCGGTGATATAATAATAATAACCTCTTCCGGAGACGACCTCCTTATCAACGAAATGGGTGGTCCTTCCATCCAATTGTTTGAAAAGGAACTCTCCACCCCCCCTCTCAGACCTGTACAGGTTGTAATGATGGACCCTTATGTCAAGACTGTAATAAGGCCTGGTCCAGGAAAGATTGATGAAATCAGCCCCAGGGGTGGCCTTAAATGACCCTGGTGGTGTGAAGAGGTCCGGTATAGGTGATCGAAGTAGTGGATATGGGTCCTTTCCACCGTTCCCGTGAAGTTTGTAGGGGAAATCGATTATGAAATCCTCATTGTTGTCCGGCTCCCTCCAGTCCCACCAATGGTTCCCTCTATTGAGCGGTGAATGCCAGATGCTGTCCCCGGACACATCCTTGGCCTGAACAAGCCTATTCTGATAGAAGGAGCTCGTTTCGTTGTTGTAGAACAGGATGTTGTCATAGAGGACATTGTTGCTCTGGAGGTTACAGTTCAGGCTGATCCCATAATCGAAGCTCATAAGGATGTAGTTCCCCGTCATCTCGTTCGAATAGGAGGTTATCACACTTATGCCCTGAAAGTTCCTGACCAGGACATTGGAGGAGACCGTGTTACTAGATGCGTTCGAGAGCTCTATTCCATAACCGTTCTGGGTCGGCCTGTTCAAGGATATCGAATTGATGTTCCCGGAGATCTTGACACCAGCTCTGTTGTAGAGGGCTATGTTCCCCTGGATGATGTTCTCGTTACCCTGGACCTCTATGCCATTGTTCAGGTTCTCCTTAACGATGTTCGACCTGATGACATTATGATCAGAACCCTCGAACGAACCGATACCATCGTTAACACAAAGCGTGGCCTCGTTGGACTCAATGAGGTTATTACTAGAACCTGTCAATGTTATCCCATTGTAATTGTTAACGACCTCTGCCCCCTTCAAGGTGTTATTGGTCACCTTGCAGAAGGATGAATCCTTGAGAGCAATGCCATCACCCTGGTTGGAATAGACGATATTGTCCGAAACATTTGAGTTCATAACGTTGTTCAGAAAGATACCAGCCACGGATGCTGTGGTTATGTTGCATCCTGAGATCCTGTGGTGGAGGTCTATTGAGCTCAGTGATATCCCGTACTGGGAATTGGCATTTATCCTCAGGTTATGTATGATTATAGGGTCATCTGCCGTGCCCGAACCTGGCCATCCCTCAGAAACGGCCCTTGCGATCAAGGCGCCATTTCCATTGATGGATATTGGAGAATGGTCGATAAAGAAAGGTGGGGGCCCCGCTCTTGGAATATGATCGTCCTTCATCCCATCGCTGTTCTGGTCCATGAGCGGAACAGATAGGAATGTAGCGAGGAGGATGAAGGTCGTTATAGCCCCTTGAGGCAGCCATTTCATTCTATCATGCCCCTGAACAATGTCTTCTGTTCGGGTTGTTCGATACAATAGAACCTACTATGTCATTAATCTTTCCTGGCAGGCAGTGCGGATGAGCATTGTAGGGAGCTCCAGATCGAAGGGTCAGAGAAAGATGAACCCCAAGAGCCCAAGGACCATTCCGACCTTAAGCAAATGGACCGAGAGGCTCACCCTCCTCCTTGAGATTAAGGAGGCGGATATGAACAGGATATCGGCAACTATGACCGGGACCAAATATAAAGGGCCAACGTTCCAGAATAGGGATGGAAGGATGCTGGAAATGATGGTCAGGACCATGACCAAATCAGATGCCCTAAGCGTCCTGTCCACTCCGTAAAGGATAGGGAACGATGACCTCCTACCTCTATCCCCTTCTATATCACAAACATCCTTCAAGAGCTCCCTTGAGAGGTTGATAGTGAAGGCCATTGGACAGAGCAATATGACCCTTGCGGATATGCCAGGAACGGATGCTCCCAGGAAGAAAGGGAACGTAGTCAATAAGGCCACTATGAAATTGCCCATGGTCCCTTTGTCCTTATCTTTCCTCTCGTAATGGACGATCAGAAGGAAACCGATCACAAATATGGCAAGGGTGACGGGACCCCCATCGAATAGTGCTGTCAGCACGAATAGGACCAGGACCACCGACAAGATAAGGACCATAGCAACTATTGCGGTCTTCCGGTCCACGGAACCTGAGGGCAGGGCCCTCCTCGGATGTACTTTCCTGTCCTGTGCGATATCATCCAGGTCATTTGCGATATTGGCCAAGGATACAAGACCGAAAGCGCTGACCATCAACAATGGAATTACAAGTGGAACGGCCGTGCTTTCCTCACTGCTTACGTACCATCCAATCAGGACCGCGGCGGCTGCCATGAGCCCGTTCAAAGGACGAAGGAGGTGGAACAACCCTACCATCTTTTCCGGGAGTCCCTTTTTCTTTGGCGCGCCTTTCATCGTTCGAAAGCCTCCTGCTCACAAGAAGAAGAACCATTATCCCAGATATTATTCCGACGGCAGCAAGGAATACCAGGACGAATGCCTTCGGGAAGACATTTCCGTTAGCATTATCTTTTCGTTGGTAAGGTTGGACCGTGATCTCTTTCCGGAAATGGCGGGTGGACCCTTCTATGGTCACGTTGATAGTCAAGTTGAACGGTAGGGGGGGGTTCTGCATGGCCTTGAGATCAATACTGATGTTTACCGAATATGGAAGTGTCCTCAAACCTGCCGGGGATACGGTCGCCTCCATTCCCTCAGGTAGACCTTCTATAACGATCGGTCCTAGGGAGATTTGTGTGGTCAAAGGGACGAGGGTGAAATTGAACCGGACCTGATAAGCACCATCCTGTTCGGATAACCGTAGAACACCCTCCGGTGGAATGATCGTAACAAACCCTCCATGAGCTATGGTATCCAATCTTAGGATGTCCTCTCTGGTCAAGTTCCCCCCAGTTGCGATGATCCTTATGAAGTAAGGTCCTGGGCCTTCATCGATATCTATCGTTAAGGTGATTATTGAAGTGGGGATGACATTGGTCTCAGACAGGGTGAGGCGCAATCCTTCGATGATGTCTGGGAAGGAGACCTGGACCTCATCAGAGAAACCCGATATCGATTGCAATAGCAGCCCCACTTTCACCTGGGTCCCTTCCATGGCCGTGATGCGGTCCTCTTCGAAGGTCAGTATGAAATCCGAAATGGAGCTTTCAGTGACCATGACCTCGAAACCAACGGCCCTTGACCGTCCATCAAAAAGGGTTCCTGTCAGGAAAAAAAGGTATGTGTCAGGTCCGAGCCAAGGTTCTGCCGTGACCGTGAAACCTAGCGGAACTGGTATCCCCAGAGGGTCGCAGACCACCTCTGTGAGATCGAGCCTGAGGCCCAATGGAGATCTGGATGTGTCCAATACAAATGGTGATCCCATGTCCCTGTTCGAGAGCAGGTCGATAGAACCACCGGTTTGACGGTCCGGTCCTACCTGGAGAGCGAAAGTATGCTCATTGAAATCCATGAAGCCCCCTGATCCCTGAACAATGAAAACGATATCTTTAGTTTTCGTGGATACCTTCGTGGTAGCGGTCAAAGTGACGGTGATCGATCCTGAAGCTGGAGGGGCGACCATTCTCAACAGGACCATCCCCTCGTCCATGAGAAAGCTTTCGGATAGCGATGCTCCTGTCCCAGAGACCTTCAGGTCTACCCTGCCTTTAAAACCACCTTTATTCCTAATGATCGATGGTAGGGAGATGGTCTCATTGGAGGAAAGCACACATTCTTCGAAGGGCAGTAGGATATCCGCTCCCGCCTCATCATGATAGAACATGTGGAGCCTGCCGTAGAAGGATAGGCCCACGATCTCGTTCCCTTGATGATAAGGGTCCATATCGAAGATGCCAGTCCCCATCATCAGGTAATCGTCCCTGAAAATCTCCAGGACCTTGAAGGAGGAATCATGGTAAAGAAGGGCGATCCTGTAGTTCCAGGTGGCCATAGAAATGACCTCGTTCCCATCTATAGTGCCTTTTTCTATCCCGTAGATGGGAGCACCTTCGTAATGGACCCTTTCAGTCTGCCACGATCCGTTAGTCCTATAGGTCATGTAAAGGCCCCCGGATAAGGTCGTGGAATAGATCTCCGGTCCCTCTATGTCAGGTTCAAGGTCGGCAAGCACCAGGTCCATGATATTAGACCCCAAGGATGCTATCACTGACCTCCCATATATTGTTCCATCCCATGTTAGAAGCACGATGTTCCCGTTCGTACCCCCTACTGCAATCTCTTTTCCTGGTCTCTCAGGCAATATATCCTCGATAATACATGTATCCAGTGCCGCAGTGTCGTTTAAGATGATGGATGTTCTCCATTTTCCATCGACCAGAGAAGAGACAAAGGTCCGACCAGCATCACCAACCGATATCACATCTAGGCCTGGTGGGGTCCCAGGGAGCTCACCAACGGCCACCTCATAGAGCCACATCTGCTGGGCCGGAAGTGTGTCCCTGAATATGGTTTTGTGCATCCACTTGGACCCTTCCTTCCAGATAAGCTCCACGGAATTGTCCATATCCACTGTAACGATCTCATCCCCAGGTTTGTCCGTAAGGAGGTCGGCCACAGCTATGGAATAGACAGGTGCCGGATCGTTCGGATTGTCCCCATAAGTAGACCTCCATGCGATCTCTGTCGTCCAGGAAAGGTCAGACCCATAAGTAACGGCAACATCACCGCTCTTCGAACAGGATGCGACCTCCAGACCAGGTCTGTCAGGTAAGATATCACCCGATGCGGTCCTGTAGAGTTGATCTGATCCTTTGAAGGTGATAATGCTCTCGAAATCTAGAGAACCTATCAGAGGACCAGAACGTCCATCGGTCCGATATTGCGGATAGGCTGCAAGGTAATGGGGTGTTTGGGCCAGGAGGACCAGTGACAGTGCAGTGAACAGCATCATAGGAGCGATAAGGGCTCTGAAGTGTTCCATATCGGTCTTCAGAGATAATATGATATATTTTATTACCGGTTCACAGAGGTTTTTTTCCTTCTGGTCCATGGATCATTATCTATCTAAGGAAAAAATGATCACTTTGATGGATAGTTACAAACTTGCCTAAATTTAAAATAGTTACAGTCTCTGAACGGATGACATACCTTTGGGGTTGCAAAGATGGTCTATTCCGATGATGAGGATGACAGGGAACAGAGATTGAACGACCTCCGGGTCAAATATCCGTCCAAGTTCGCACCAGAGGAAGAGGTTTTCGGGCGGATCTCCAGGGGGGACAAGGTCTTTATAGGAACAGGCTGTGGACAGCCTCAATACCTTATCCGGGCGCTCATGGACTACATAGAGAAGCACCCAAAGGCCTTCTTCGATACAGAGGTTTTTCAGGTATGGACATTGGGCATAGCTCCCTATACAGATGAAAGGTTCAAGTCCAACTTCAGGCACAACTCGTTTTTCATAGGGAACAATACAAGGGAGGCGATCAACTCTGGGCTTGCTGATTACACACCGATCTTCCTATCGGAGATCCCCGACCTAATCTCAAGAGGCCATGAACATATGGATGTGGCCCTTATCCAGACCTCAAGGCCTGACCCTCATGGATATCTCTCTTTGGGGATCAGCGTGGACATAGTGAAAGCAGCGGTCGAGAACGCTGACCTCGTGATAGCTCAGGTGAACAAGTTCATGCCAAGGACCCACGGTAATACGTTCATCCACGTCGACAATGTCGATTATATAATCCCTTATTACGAGCCTCTCCTCCAATATGAGCCCACTTTATCTGACAACATCGCCAATTCCATAGGTAACTATGTTTCGAGATTGGTCGAGGATGGTGATACCATCCAGGTCGGATATGGAAGCATTCCGAACGCCATCTTATCGAATCTATCAGGCAAGAAGGACCTGGGCGTTCATACCGAGCTGCTCACCGATGGTGTTATCGAACTGATGAAGAAAGGTGTCGTCAATAATTCAAAGAAAACCCTGCATAGAGGTAAATCCATAGCTTCCTTCTGTATGGGAACGGCGCCCACCTACGAATATATCGATGACAATCCCTCCGTTGAGTTCAGACCGATAGATTATACGAACAACCCCATGATAATCGCACAGAACAGGAAGATGACGGCCATAAACAGCGTTCTGCAGATAGACCTCACCGGTCAGGCATCCGCCGAATCCATAGGGACAATGTTCTACAGCGGAATTGGGGGACAGGCCGATTTCATGCGAGGGGCGGTCTTCTCACCAGGAGGCAAGACCATCCTGGTCCTTAGGTCGGCCGCACAGAACGAGAAGGTCTCCAGGATAGTGCCGTACTTACCGACCGGGTCGGGCGTGACCCTGAACAGGGGTGATATCCATTATGTCGTCACCGAGTACGGGATAGCCCATATACATGGGAAGAACATCAGGGAGAGGGCTATGGACCTCATAGCAATTTCACATCCAAAGTTCAGGAAAGAGCTGATCGAGGAGGCAAAGAGGCTTGGTCTCATTTTCAAGGACCAGGCCTTCATTCCAGGTAAGAGGGGCGAATACCCGGAACATTTGGAAACCTACAGGACCACCCAGGATGGGACAAGCCTCCTGCTCAGGCCCGTCAAGATCTCAGACGAGCCACTTCTGAAGGATTTCTTCTATTCCCTTTCCGATAAATCGATCTACAGACGGTTCATTTCGCAGAGGAAGGACATGCCCCATGAACGGCTCCAAGAGTTCGTGATAATCGACCATACTAAAGAAAAGGTCATCTTGGCAGTTACCGATGCTGGTGAGGGTGAGGTGGTCCTAGGGGTCTCCCAGTACGGGATAGACGAGTTCACGCATACGGCTGAGGTTGCCTTCGTCGTGAGGGACGACCACCAGGCCAAAGGGATAGGTATGGAAATGCTGAAATACCTGACCACATTAGCCAAGAAAGAGGGTCTCCTGGGCTTCACTGCCGAAGTCCTCATGGAGAACCAACCTATGCTCCACCTGTTCGAACGGATGGGTTTCGATATCCAAAAAAAGCGTGGTGAGGGCGTTTACGAGCTCAAGATGGCATTCAGAGGGATTTAATGGAGACCAGTGGAACGGAGATCAGAACGTTGTTCGAACCAAGGTCCATAATGGTGGTCGGGGTATCGACCGATCCCACAAAGGTAGGTTACAAGGTCTTCGATAATATCCTATCAGGGGGCTACAAGGGAAAGCTATATATGGTCAACTCCAAGGGGACCGATGTCCTTGGTCATAGGGCCTTCAAGAGCATCCAGGAAGTACCTGGTCCGGTGGATATGGCCATTATCTGCATCCCGGCCAAGTTCGTTCTGGATGCCGTAAAGGATTGTGCGACCATAGGCATAAAGATGCTTGTTGTGATCACCTCGGGTTTCTCCGAGGCAGGTAATACGGAAGAGGAGCGGACCATTGTCAAATTCGCCAGGGAACATGGGATGAGGGTGTTAGGGCCCAACATATTCGGTCTATATTCGGCCAACTCCTTGATGAACTCGACCTTTGGTTCGAAATCGATACTCCCGGGGAACGTAGGGATACTGACCCAGAGCGGTGCGCTCGGTATAGCCATGATAGGTAGAACGGCCATAGACAGGATAGGTCTATCTGCGATGGTCTCCCTTGGCAATAAATCGGACCTCGACGAATCGGACCTCATTGAATATCTTCTAGACGACCCGAACACAAAGGTGATCTTGCTTTACATCGAAGGTGTCCAGAACGGTGAGAGGCTCGTAGAGGTCCTGAACAGGGCCACAAGGACGAAACCTGTCATAGTGATAAAGTCGGGCAGATCGAAGAGGGGGGCCATGGCAGCAGCTTCCCATACAGGCTCACTTGCAGGGTCCGATGCCGTGTTCGAGAAGGTGATGAAGCAGTGCGGGGTCATGAGGGCCGAGACCATAGATGAGGCGTTCAACTGGTGCAAATTCCTGAGCGCTTGTCCTTTACCCAAGGGCGAGAACGTGGTCATCGTCACCAACGGTGGAGGGATAGGGGTAATGGCCACCGATGCTTGTGAGAAGTTCGATGTGAACCTCCTTGAGGACCCCGCCCTGATGCACGAGGTCTTTCGTCAGGCCGTACCTGACTACGGCTCCATCAAGAACCCGATAGATATCACTGGGGGGGCAAGGACCCAGGATTATGACACAGCATTCAGTGCCGGTCTTAAAACAGATCGGATTGATGCCATAATAGCGCTTTATTGTGAGACTGCCATGTTCGATGTCGATAATCTGGAAAGGATGGTCGAGGAGAACTTCAGGCACTATACGAAGAAGGGCATACCCATAACCTTTTCGCTCCTAGGCGGGGAGAAGGTGGAGAAGGTACTTAACGGACTTAGGGAGAAGGGGATCCCAGCCTTTTCTGATGTTTATGAATGCGTCCAGAGCCTAGGCGCTTTGTACAAGCACTATAGGCGGATGAACACCCCTGAGGAAAGGACCGACACCTATCAGTTCGACCTTAAGGACGTCGAAGGGCTGGTGAGAAGGGTCAGGGCGGATGGCAGAACGTTCCTTCTGGCGAATGAGGCCCAAGAACTGATGACATTATTGGACGTTCCAATGCCAAAGAACACAGTGGCAAAGAACCTTGAGGAAGCGATAAGGGCCGCTGAGACCATAGGTTATCCGGTCGTCATGAAGATCGTATCAAAGGATATCATCCATAAGAGTGATGCTGGAGGGGTGGCACTTGACCTCGAGAACAGGGAGGAGGTCGTCGATGCCTATCAGGCCATAATCAGGAGCTGTCGCAATTACGATCCCGATGCACTGATCGAAGGTGTCGAGGTCTGCGAACAGATATCTTTGAAGAACGAGACCATTGTAGGAGCAAGGCAGGACCCGAACTTCGGCCCAGTCATCATGTTCGGTATGGGCGGTATCTATGTTGAGGTCTTGAAGGATGTATCCTTCAGGGCCCTGCCTGTGAACCGAAAAGAGATACTAAGATTGATAAAAGAGACCAAGGCCTATACTCTACTTCTAGGGGTCAGAGGGGACAGTCAGAAGGATATCGAAAAGGTCATAGACACCGTCATCAAGGTCGGGTCCCTCATCATGGATTGCAGATCGATCAGCGATATAGAGATCAATCCGTTGGTGGCGTTCGACCAGGGTAGCGGGGTCAAAGCAGTCGATGTAAGGGTTCTGCTCAACAAGGATAGGGGGTTCTAAGACATGAAAAGGATCGTTGTCGCCTCTATGAGGCAGGGAGCCGGAAAGACATCTTTCATCATAGGTCTGGCCAAAGCGTTGAAGAAGGATTTCGGTTATATGAAACCGTTCGGTGAGAGGATAGTCTACAGAAAGAAGAGGCTCCTTGATTACGATTCCTCCCTAATCAAGGGAATATTCTCCCTATCTGAGATGCCAGAGGATATGTCCATAGGTTTTGACCACTCCAAGCTCAGGTTTATCTATGACAGGACGACCATTGTAACAAAGCTGAACGAAATGGCCCAGACCTTGACCGGAGAGAAAGAACTATTGATAATCGAGGCCGGGAAGGATATCACCTATGGTGCATCCGTCCATCTGGACTGTTTCTCCCTTGCAAAAGCATTGAAAGCGAGTCTGTTGATCATCGTCTCAGGGGATGATGATTCGATCCTCGATGACATCACCTATCTCAAGGAGCATATGATCGCATCGGACGTCCAACTGATAGGGGTAGTAATAAACAAGGTCAAGGACATGGAGGATTTCAAGGAGAACAGTTTGGACAAGGTCAAGGCATTGGGTGTGGAGGTCCTTGGCATAGTACCTTTCGAAAAGGAACTTACTTACCTATCCGTTGAGCAGATATCGGACGTACTGTTCGCCAAGGTCCTTGCTGGTGAGAGGAACATAGGCAACCAGGTAAAGGAGATATTCATTGGCGCTATGTCTGGCGATGCCGTCATAAAGAACCCATTGTTCTCAAGGGAGAGGAAATTGATAATCACCAGCGGTGACAGGAACGACCTCTGTTTGGCGGCCTTGGAGAGCGATACCTCGGCTATAATCCTTACGAACAACATAATCCCACCCTCTAACATCATTACGCTCGCCGAGACCAAAGGGATACCTCTCCTGCTTGTGTCAAATGATACCTTCTCCGCCGCCAAACAGGTGGATGACATGGAGCATCTTGTTGGCAAGGGGGATTCAGGCAAGATCTCCCTGCTCGAGAGGCAGGTCGGTGCGAATGTCGATATAAGGAGGATAGTATCATAGGGATAGGGCGAACATTACAATATGATATGTTAAAATTTCATGTTAACCATTCACAATGGAGGGAATGTCCATGAGATATTCGATCTCGGGCAACAATCTTCAGATCGTAAAACTGGAGCTCGGTCCGAACGAGAAGGTCTATGCTGAAGCTGGGTGCCTTGTCTTCATGGGTGGAGATGTCGAGATGAAGGCAAAGGCAAGGGGTGGGCTTTTGAAGAGCCTTGGCAGGAAGCTGTTCACTGGAGAGACGTTCTTCCTCACCGAGTTCAGCTCAGGAAAGAGCGGAGGTTATGCAGCTTTCGCTGGAAAGGTCCCGGGGACCATATACCCTATCCAGGTGGATACTGGAAAGGAGTGGATCGCCCAAAAGGACGCATTCCTCGTGGGAGAGGAAAGTGCGGAAATGGAGATAGCCTTGCAGAAAAAGCTAGGTGCAATTTTCTTTGGCGGCGAAGGGCTGATCCTCGAAAGGTTCAAAGGAAAAGGCACGGTCTTCATCCATGCCGCAGGAGATTTCGTCGAAATGGACCTGAGACCCGGAGAGACGATAAAAGTGGACACGGGTTCGGCCGTTGCCTGGGAAGGCACGGTCAAGTACGACATCTCCAGGATCAAGGGCATAGGGTCTGTACTGTTCGGGGGCGAAGGTCTGTTCATGACCGAGCTAACGGGACCTGGTAAGGTAATAATCCAGTCAATGAACATCAGGGAGCTCGCACTGGCATTATCGCCATTCATGGCCTCAAGAGGTCAGACCTCCGGTAGCTCAGGTGGATTGATAGGTAATATCGTCATGAACTCGACCAATTGATGTCCGGCTCATCTGCGGACCAAGAATCCCTCCGCTGTTCCCTCAGGCTCTTTCCATTCTATATCGATGCTGTCCACCTCCGCATGGGGTTGTTCGGTCCTGTTCCATGATATATGGCGCTCTATTGTCGACCTCTCGCCCTCGACCACGCTTTCCACTGACCCGTCTGGAAGGTTTTTGACCCACCCCTTGAGACCCAACATGATCGCGTTCTTCTGACAGTTCGCACGGAAAAAGACCCCCTGGACCTTTCCATGGTATACGATATGGGCCCTGGCCTTCATGCGGGTGACTCACCTTTCATCATAGAAAAAACCTATGGAAACCTTTATACGAGACCTATCCATAACTTGCCCGTTCCAGCATGTTACTTGATATGATAGGCTGGAACGTCCTACCTTGGAACAGTGGTGTCATTATGGCCAGAAAGAAGGTTATGATATCGATGGATGGGAACACGGCAGCCGCTCACGTTGCATATGCATTCTCTGACGTAGCGGCGATCTACCCGATAACCCCCTCCTCTCCGATGGGCGAGATAGCGGATTACTGGGCAGCGCATGGTAGGAAGAACCTGTTCGGCCAGGTCATGAAGATAGTTGAGATGCAGTCAGAGGGTGGGGCAGCCGGTGCAGTGCACGGGTCCCTATCTGCGGGCGCTCTTACAACGACCTTCACAGCCTCTCAGGGTCTTCTGTTGATGTTGCCGAACATGTACAAGATATCCGGTGAGCTTATGCCGGCGGTTTTCCATGTCTCCGCAAGAGCGCTAGCAGGACAGGCCCTTTCCATATTCGGGGACCATCAGGATGTTATGGCCGCAAGGGCAACGGGCTTCGCACAGCTCTGTTCCGGCTCGGTACAGGAGGTGATGGACCTGTCGCTCGTGGCACATCTGTCCACGTTAAGGTCCTCCATCCCGTTCATATCGTTCTTCGATGGTTTCAGGACCTCGCACGAGATCCAGAAAGTGGACGAGATAGAGAATGAGGCTATGGGTCCTCTCGTTGACTGGGAGGCCGTTGAGAGGCACAGGGCAAGGTCTCTCAACCCGGAGCACCCCCACCTCAGAGGGAGCGCTCAGAACCCGGATGTATATTTCCAGATCAATGAGGCTGCTAACAGGTTCTATTCCGCTGTTCCAGACATAGTCGAAGAGGAGATGAGGAAGGTCTCAAAGCTCACTGGGAGGAAGTACGGTCTCTTTGATTATTTCGGGGACAGGAAGGCGGACAGGGTCATCATTATGATGGGGTCAGGCCAAGAGGCCGCTGAAGAGGCGGTGTCCTATCTAATGACCAAGGGCGAACGTGTTGGTCTTCTCAAGGTGAGGTTGTACAGACCTTTCTCGGCCAAACATTTCCTAAAAGCCCTTCCCAGGAGCGCTAAGAGGATAGCCGTCCTTGACAGGACCAAGGAGAACGGAGCCTTTGGAGAACCTTTGTACCAAGATGTCTGCACCGTGCTCCAGGATGCGGGCAGAAAGCGGCTTGTCGTCGGAGGGAGGTACGGGATGGGCTCCAAGGACTTCACCCCCACCATGGCAAAGGCGGTATTCGACAACCTTAAGCTCAACGAGCCCAAGAACCATTTCACGGTAGGGATCGTTGACGATGTCACCTATACCTCGTTGCCTCTAACGGAACATATAGATGCATCACCACCAGGGGTCGTCAGGTGTAAGTTCTGGGGCATTGGCGGGGATGGAACGGTAGGGGCCAACAAGGATGCGATAAAGATAATTGGTGACAATACGGAAAAGTACGCCCAGGGCTACTTCGCATATGATTCGAAGAAGTCCGGCGGGGTGACGATGTCCCATCTAAGGTTCGGGGACCTACCTATCAAGTCCACCTACCTCATAGACATAGCTGACTACATAGCCTGTCATCATCCTGCTTATGTCGATTCCCTTGACATACTTGACGGTATCAAAACCGGCGGGACCTTCGTTCTGAACTCCCCCTGGTCCGTCCAGGAGATGGAGATAAAGCTGCCCGGGAGGTTGAAGAGGAGGATCGCTTTGAACAGATTGTCCTTCTACAACATAGACGCCTTCAAGATAGCTGAGGAGATAGGTCTCGGCGGCAGGATAAACATGATCATGCAGACAGCGTTCTTCCAGCTGGCGAACGTCCTGCCTGTCGAAAAGGCCGTATCCCTTTTAAAAGATGCCATAGTCAAGACCTACGGCAAGAAAGGGGAGAAGATAGTCGCTATGAACCATAGGGCCATAGACGAATCGATGAAGAACCTTGTAAGGATAGATTATCCAGCTTCCTGGGCGGACTCACCCGATGAGATGCCAGCACTAGGCGGTGATAGACCCAAGTTCGTTAGGGAGGTCGCTGATGTTATGAACACCATGAAGGGGGATACCCTTCCGGTCTCAGCGTTCACACCCGGTGGTTTCCTACCTCCATCGACCACAAAGTACGAGAAGAGGCGGATCGCGACCCAGGTCCCTCTATGGGTCCCGGAGAACTGCATCCAATGCAATCAATGCTCTTTCGTCTGTCCACATGCCGTGATAAGGCCTTTCCTTCTGACCAAGGAAGAGTCAGCTAAGGCAGGTCCTCACTGTAAAGTACTGAGACCGAACATGAAACAGCTTGAACAGTTCGATTTCAGGATCCAAATATCGGTCGAGGATTGCACAGGATGCGGAAACTGTGCCGATGTCTGCCCCTCACCGAAGGGTAAGGCCCTCCTGATGAAGCCGATAGATTCGCAGCTTCCAACACAGAAGCCGCTTTGGGATTACTTATCGACCCTTCCCGTTAGGAACGGTGGGCTAGACAAGTACAATCTGATCGGTTCCCAGTTCAGACAACCCCTGTTCGAGTTCTCAGGCGCCTGTGCAGGATGCGGGGAGACCCCATATATAAAATTGATCACCCAGCTGTTCGGAGATAGAATGATGATCGCCAATGCAACAGGCTGTTCATCTATCTATGGAGGGTCCTCACCCGCTGTACCCTGGACGACCGATGACCGCGGTCATGGTCCAGCTTGGGCCAATTCATTGTTCGAGGACAATGCCGAGTACGGCTTCGGTATGAACCTTGCAATTTCCCAGAGGAGGGCGAAGCTCCGAAGCCTTGTCGAAGAGGCGCTCAAGAGCGAGCTGGACGAAGAGCTAAAGACGTTCTTCAATGAATGGCTTACGGTCTTCTCATCGGGCGATATGTCCAAAGAGCTCTCGATCAAGTTACAAGAAAAGCTCTCCAAACTCGAGAGGTCCGGTCCTCTCGAGGAGATATGGAGGTCGAGAGACATTCTCACCAAGCCATCAATATGGATCTTCGGAGGGGACGGCTGGGCCTATGACATAGGGTACGGTGGATTGGACCATGTCATGGCAATGGGCCATGATGTTAACATCCTCGTTTTAGACACAGAGGTCTATTCGAACACGGGTGGCCAGTCGTCCAAAGCGACCCCCATAGGTGCTGTGGCCAAGTTCGCCGAGTCCGGAAAGAAGACGGAAAAGAAAGACCTCGGGATGATGGCAATAACCTATGGGAACGTCTATGTCGCTTCGGTGGCCATGGGAGCGGACAAGAACCAGTACCTCAAAGCCATCAAGGAGGCCGAGAGCTTCCCAGGGACATCCCTGATAATTGCCTATTCCCCCTGTATCAACCAGGGTCTGAGGTCAGGCATGGGACGTTCACAGGAGGAATCAAAAAAGGCCGTTGAGGCCGGGTATTGGTTCCTTTACAGGTACGATCCCAGGCTGAAGGAACAGGGAAAGAACCCCTTCCAGTTGGATTCGAAGGAACCGAAATGGAACTTAAAGGAGTTCATCATGGGTGAGGTCAGGTACAATTCACTGTCCCTATCTTTCCCAGAAGAGGCTCAAAAGCTGCATACGTTGCTAGAGAGCTCACAGAAGACAAGGTATTCAAAGTATAAGCAAATGGCCGCTCAGCAATAATGTATGCTCAGGCATGACCTTTTTTCAGGGTTAGCTAATTTGTTCTTTTCTTGCCATTATCATAATTATTAAAATTGCCTCTTCTCAGAATGTCGGGATTAAGTATCATCCTTTTTTTTAAATTGTTTTTATTCCTCTGGCTAGCAGGTTTTTCAATCATGAAAATCATGAAATAAATCTATCCATTTTAAAGCAGATTTTTTCTTGAAAAGTGATACAGCCAGTAATGATAATATTGCATTAATCATTTACCTAAATTTGGAGAAGAGCCAAAATATATTAATATTAATGATCGTTTGAATAAGAAATATTATCATCAAAATAGGAAAAAAAGCTGATCCTTTAATGATCAAAACCTTTCTTTTCCATCTCCATGATCCTTGTTGTACGAAGATAATTGGAAAATGGGCCCATCCGGATTCGAACCGGAGATCTCCGCTGTGTGAAAGCGACGTCATAACCAGCTAGACCATGGGCCCTTACGGTTCACCTGCAATGAGGGATATGGATGAAGAGGATAGACCTTATAAAACTTCTCCAAACACCTGTTTTCGAATGAAAATCATGGGAAAAGGATATCTTCTGGCATATTTCTCACTTATCAATGGGACACGATGGTCATACTGGGAGACATGAACATTCCGGGAAGTCGAGTAGAGGTGATTTCGATGGTCGTTCGGTCCTATTATCAGCTGGACTTACAAAGGGCCAGCTGATGATAGATGCTGGGTGTGGAGATGGCCATTTATCGATCACCGCTTCCGAGGTCGTAGGCAGGAAGGGTTCCGTTCACGCACTGGACATCCATGGTCCCTCGATCGATTCTCTAAGGTCAACTGTCCGGGAAAAAGATCTAAGGAACATCCATCCTGGACTTGTAGATATTACGAATGGTTTGCCCTTTCCCGATGAAGTTTTCGACATGGTCCTGATATCCAATGTCCTTCACGGCCTCGTTCACAATAGAGAAGAGACCTTGTTCTTAAATGAGGTGGAAAGGGTTCTGCGTCCAGGTGGTAAGTTCACTGTGATAGAGTTCCGGAAGGAGTTGACCGCTCAGGGCCCACCTTTGGAGATCCGACTTTCCATAGATGAAATCAAGGGATCGCTCAAAGGAACCGGTTTGATAGAAAACAACTGCATGGACATATCATCATCCCATTATATGGCCACCTTTATTAAGCCGGTAGAATAGATTTTTAAGGGGCAAAACGTTGAGAGACCAAGAAAAGGAGACCTTGATATGTCCGATATTAGACGGGAAGTGGTCCAGGACCGAGGTATCATCAAGAAGGTCCAGGCATGGTTGCCAGGATACAAGACATACAGGACCTGTGAGGACCTGAGGATAGCCGATAGCCTATTAAGAAAAGAGCTAACAAGGAAGCTAGAGGCAGTGGAATCTGACGTCAACAAGGCCAGGAAGGAAATAGCGGTCTCTATGGAGTTCGACCTGATAAATCGCATAGGAGAACTGGTGAACATATCACACAAGGTCACGGAGAAGGTCAGGCATGCTGAGCAGGGTTATGCTCCATGGATATCTGCCGATGTTCGCATCCAGGAGGATGAGCTTAATGCCCTTTACGAGTATGACCTATCCATGTTCGAGCATGTAAAGACCCTTCAGGAAAGGTCAAATTCGCTAAGAGGGGCGGCCGAATCGAGGTCCGTTGACAGAATGGATAGGATTAGGCAGCTCAGAGCGGGACTGGAAAGCTTCGAGAGGGATTTCGATCATAGGATCTCGGCCATCACGAGGGTGGCTCAGAAATGATCTATCTGGAGATGATTTGAATGGGAGTCGTTGATAAATTGAAGGGGAAGAACCCGAGCGTGGTCGGTGGAGATACTTTCGAGTGGACCAATAAGGGCGAGGATGTGATATACAAGGTCCCCAAGAACATCGTTTGGAACGATAATATAGTCGTCAAGGAGGACGAATATGCCGTGTTCTTCAGGGACGGGAAGGCCTTAACGGTCTTTGACAGGCCAGGGCGGTACGCCCTTACCACGCAGAACATAGCGACCTTTGGGCTTGCTGGTAAGATAAAGGAGCTCACCGGTGTGATACAGATCGGTGAGGTTTACTATGTCCAGAGGAGGGAACTTAGGGGTAAGTTCGGTACCAAGGAGCCCATAGCGTTCAGGGACAACGATTTCGGTATTGTAAGGGTTAGGGTCTTCGGTAACTTTGCCTACAGGGTGACCGATGCGCTGCTCTTCATAACCCAGTTCGTTGGAACAGAGTCCATCAATTCCACGGTCCAGATACTCGAATGGCTCAGGGACCAGATAGTGATGGTTTTAAACGATATATTAGGGGAGCTCAAGGCAGAGAAGAAGATGGGGATCATAGATATTCCAGCATACCTCCAGGAGATAGAACAGATCCTTCTGGCAAGGGTCGAGAGCGATACCCAAAGGTACGGGCTCCAGATAACGAAGTTGACAGGATTGAACTTCAACCTGCCCGAACAGGTCCAGCAGGCCATTGACAAGAGGGGTGAGCTCCAGGCCCTCGGGGTGAACTATATGCAGTACCAGGCCGGACAGGCCATGGTAAAGGCCGCCGAGAACCCGTCCGGAGGAGGGAACCTCGCAAGTATGGGCGTGGGTCTTGGGGCCGGTCTAGGAATGGGTGCTGGTATGACCGGGGCGGTCCAATCTGGTATGCAACCCCAGCAGCCAAACCCGTGGGGGGCACAGGGACCCACGACGGCGGCTGTTCCTGAGAAGGAAAAGGCAAAATGTCCAAAATGCGGCAAGTCCGTTGAGGTTGGGCAGAAGTTTTGTAACAATTGTGGGGCAAAGATGGTCGAAGAGACCAACTGCATCAAGTGCGGGAGGCCAATGGTACAAGGAAGCAAATTCTGCCCGGAATGCGGGTCCAAACAGGTCATGGAATGTCCCAAATGCGGAAAAGAACTGGCTTCCGGAGCGAAGTTCTGTCTTGAATGCGGTCATAAGCTCTGAACTATCTGCCGTTGAAGGCTTTCTTAAGGTCTGAGAAGAAACCTCCGACCGATTGGTCAGGGGGTGGGATATCGCCCCTTATCACCTTACCTGTTGAACCGCATAGAAGGACCTGGTAAGTGGCCTTGTTGTATGTAAAATCGACCTTCCAAACGGGAGCATGGACGAACTCGATGTCCTCGGTCTCGAAGGTGTTCTCGATCTTTTTGAATATGTTCACCTGTGGTGAAAGCAGGAAACGCTGATTATCGGCAACCTCACCCTTGGCCAGGTCCTCAGCGTCCTTCTCATCGAACTCGGCATTGAGGAACTTGGCCCCCCCTTGGACCTTGGAGAGGTTGAAATCCTCCTTTCCAGTCAAGGGTATCTCGTACTCCCTTGTTGGGAACTTGGAGCTTCTTCTCCCAAGGACCTTCCAGTAATATTCCTTATGAAGCTTTCCAGTCCTTGGTTCGTTCCCACCTGTTCTAGTGAATGAACCCTCGTAGGAGGTCGTCACATTGATGTGGACTATATAGAACGGAAGGAAGGTGAGATTTGTCCCATCCATCTTGGACGCCTTCTGGAAGTTGGATGGTTTCAGGGCTCCAGTCCCCATCCATCTTCTGACCGTCCCAAGGACCTCTTTTTCATCCAATTTGCTTGGGATTATGGAATGTTTCAGGAAGAACCTCTTGTCCGTTGCCACATTGAACGCGGTCCCGCAGTACTCGCATGTTATGATCACCTCTCCGGCCTTCAATGCAAGAGGAGCTCCGCAATTCTGACATTTGACGTCTTGGGCTATGCTCATATCACGGCCTCGTCTGTATTTCCCTCCCCCCTGATAGGAACCATTAATAATTAAATATACAGTAGAACATAAAGCCCCATGGCCTATCTGTCCACACTGAAGATGAACTGTTATTTCTTTGTCGGGGTGATGTTCCTTGTCTTCGCTCTGTTCGTGGCGACCATTGGCCTGATAGTAGGTCTTCCCTTCCTCTATATGTTGGTCATATTCATTGCCATAATCACCATCCAGATCCTCATTTCTTCGGCAATAATCGGCTGGATATCTGGGGTCCGGCACTTAAAGAAGGGGGAGGTACCCTTCCTCGAGGAAGAAGTTGAAAAACTGGCCAGAGGGGCCAATATTCCGATGCCAAAGCTTGGTATAGTCAATGATCCCACACCCAATGCCTTTGTATATGGCCTTACACAGAAAGGTTCCACCCTGGCCGTTCATAAGGGATTGCTGGACCAGTTGAACGATGATGAGATCCGTGGTGTCCTTGCCCATGAGATCGGCCATATAAAACACAGGGATGCCATGTTCATGACCATCCTCTCTGCCGTTCCCGCCGTGGCCTTCATGGGCATGAGGATGCTCCTCTATATGAGGTTCATGAGGACCGGAAGGGGAAAGGGTTCAGGCCAGGTCCTTTTAGCAATGCTTCTCATAGGTATCGTCTCCGCCATCGTCTATTTCCTTACCATGCTGCTCGTAAAGAGGCTCTCACGCATCAGGGAGTTCTATGCTGATGCCTATTCGGCCTTTGCCACTCAGGACCCTCATGCCCTATCCTCTGCCCTTACTAAGATAACCTACGGACTTTCCCTTGCACCCCCTGAGGTTAAGAGCAAGGAAGCGGCACGTGCATTCTATATAGGCGATGTCCAGAACGCCCATAGGGAGATAGATAGGATATCGAAGAACAAGCAAAAATATGATCTGGATGGGGACGGGGTGATAGACCAGAACGAACTGGAAATGGCCATGTCGGACGAAGCGAACAGGTCGGCCTGGGACCGGTTCGGAGGCCTTCTCTCGACCCATCCTCCGACCTTCAAGAGGATACTAGCCTTGAAGGACATGGAAAAGGATATGAAGGAAGGTAATGTCAGACAGGACCAGATCTACGAGAAGGTCGAGTTCTAAAAAGGGACCTGAAAGTTCGATATCGGCCCATGAAAACTATCTTCGATAGCTTTTTAATGATGGGACTGCAATCATTAAGGGAATATGGATGTCCTTCAATAGAGATCAACCAAAAGGGTCCTATGGCCCCCTTCATCTGATCGTTCCGCTGTTCATTGTCACGTTAATAGCCCTTCCAATCCTAAATATCCATGGGTCCGATGTAACTAGTTCCTCGACAGAAAGGTACGATCCCTTCAAGGTATCATGCTGGACCTTTCCATGGGATAAGGACAGCTTCTCATCGCTGAAGAGATGGGGAAGCGTTCTTGACGAGGTGTCTCCATATTGGTACTGGTCCTTTGAGAACGGGTCTGTTCTGAGGACCCATGAGGATGCCGAGAACGTGGAATACGTCACTTACTGCAGACAAAACGGTATAGGGATCATACCCATGGTGTCCAACAATCACGATCCAGATGTTGTGACCACGATATGCAGGGACCAATTGGTACAGGAAAGGCATATTTCGGAGCTCCTTAACATCACCCTCAAGTTCAACTTTGACGGTCTGGACATAAACTATGAGTCAATAAGGACTGAGGATAGGGATGTTTATTCCAATTTTATTTCAAATCTTTCCTTGAGGTTTGGATCGAAGGGGCGAATCCTCTCTGTCTCTGTCTTTCCTAAAGTGGCCGATAGGGAATACAGGGAGGGACCCGATGCTTACGATTACCTTAAGCTCGGTCAATCGGCCGATCAGGTGAGGGTGATGGCCTACAACCTCCATTGGTCATCATCACCAATATCTGGACCCATTCACTCCTATGACTGGGTCGATACGGTCCTGACCTATACTTCAACGGTCATACCTTCGAAAAAAGTAGTTCTGGGCGTGCCACAGTTCTCTTACGATTGGAAGGTCAAGAAGGATGGCAGGACTCTTTCAGTGGCTGAAAACAGGTCATACGGAGATATCCAATCGATAATCAAGGAATACAATGCATTGAGACAATGGGACCATGTGGCAAGGACCCCATATTTGGAATATAAAGGAAAGGACGGTTATCTTCATGCCCTTCATTACACCGATATGGAAAGCCTTTACCATGAGCTCAAGCTCCTAAACAAGCATTCCCTGGGTGGAATAGCCGTCTGGAAGGTCGGTGGTGAGGACCTGAGGACTCCAGACATGGTCCGATCTATGAAAGAACGGTCCCTATCGGACCTTCCGCCCTACTTGGACATAGGTGGTGACCTCATAGGGACCGTAAGCGAGCCGATCGAGCTTGGACCTGTCAGAGCCTATGATATTGAGGGGAGGCTGACATCTATCGTTTGGGACCTTGGTGATGGCAACTTCACAGAGGAGCTCGAACCCGTCCACAGTTATTCCTCGGGTGGTTTTTACAGGGCAGAACTGGCGATTAAAGATGAGCTTGGAAACACCGTCAAGATGGCGAAGACGGTCAGGATAGGTCCTTTTGCACAATTTTCGACAGAGGGGAACAGAGAGGTGGGGATGGAGCTGGTCTTCAATGGTACAACGAGCTGGGATGCGGACAGACTGGTGAGCTATAGTTGGGACTTTGGAGATGGTTCCTATCTCTTCCATGATCGGTCGAAGGTCATCCATACATACGACAGGCCGGGTGATTTCAAGGTGAAGTTGACCGTTATCAATTCAAAGGGATATGTTGACGTCTGTACGCACATGGTCGTAATGTCTGATAGAGAGGCTCCTTTTGCGAATGCCGGTACAGACATCATGATATGGGAGGACCAAACCTTCAATCTGGATGGAAGCGCGTCCTGGGACGGTTCGGGTCTTTTGAACCATACTTGGACGCTCTCTAACGGCATGGTGCTATACGGACCAAAACCATCCCTAAGGATCAACGACCCAGGATCCTATGCTGTATTACTGACCGTCAAGGATAGGTCCGGCAACAGCGCCTCAGACCTTATCCAGCTGACCGTCAGGGACAGGACACCTCCTGTCGCTATCGTGACATATACTAGTGCGGCAATCATCGGACAGACCATCCTGTTGGATGCGACATCCTCCTATGATAACGTTGGGATAGTCCGATGGATATGGGACCTGGGAGGGGGTGTTACTGTCAATGACAGGCAATCCGTTTCACTGAAGATGACAGAAGCGAAGAGGTATTATGTCACTCTGGAAGTGCTTGATGCTGAGATGAATTGGAACTCTACGACCATATCCATAGATTCAATGGACCTGGGTCCACCGAAAGCTGTTCTGATGATCGTTCCAACCCCTTTTCAACTGAACAAAACCTATCTCAAAGAGAGCCCTTACTTACTTTCGATCCAGTCCGACCCGGGCTTTCTGGGAGCCATCCTCAGGAACGAAACCTACATCCTATCTCTTGAGACCGGTGACGAGGAGACGGGTATAGCATCCATCACCTGGCATTTTGGTGATAGTACTACAGCAGGAGGACCTTTGGTCTATCATTCCTATTTCAGGTCTGGCCTATATCGAGGGTCTGTCACGGTCAAAGACCTCTTCAATAATTCTATTGAGCTTGACTTTTCCTTACTGGTGGTTCCTGATACCAGCTTTAAGATCATCGAATTCAGGAAGGAGAACATCGCCTACAAGAACGAGACTACCCACATTGTCGATGATGTTGAGAAGTCCCCTTTGCTTGAGAGATGGACGATCATCTCCCTCCTGGGTAGTTCGTTCGTGGTCATTTTTATCACCCTCGACATTGCACACATTATCGTCAATAGGAAGGGCCGTAAGCAAGAACGTAAGGAGGTCAATGTAAAATGAGATCTCTAAAAGCTTTCATAATACTAATGGTCCTTCTGATGTCAGCCTTATCTTTCACCCAAGTAACGTATGCCATGGATGAACTAGTAGTGGATAATGGACAACTCTCAGATAACCCCCCTCGTTCGAACTATAAACAACAGGATGGGGGGAATGATACAAGGCTCTTCCAATACAGGTCCATGTGGTTCGAAGGTTACCAGATCATAAACCATTCCGAGGTACTGAAGGTCATAGAGGTGGCAAAGTATTCCCATATCAATTGCTTGAGCCCGCTCATCAACGGCAATTATCTGGGAAATTTCTACAATTCCTCATACCATCCGAGATATAAGGAGCTGTCATGGGATTTTGACCCGCTCATGGACCTCACAAGGGAGGCGCACAAGTATGGCATACATGTGATGCCATGGTTCCACACGATGATAGACTATCAGGCTTTAAAAGACCATCCTGAGTGGGGTTGTGTCTCGAACACAGGGTCCAGGAGCACGGCGTGGTTGAACCCAACATTGCCAGCTGTTCAGAGCCACCTGGCGAATGTAACTCAACAGCTGATGAGGGACTACCCGATAGACGGTATAAAATTGGACACTATCAGATATCCAGCTTCGAATTACGGATACGACCCATATTCGATACAGATGTACTATAAGGAAAATTGGACCGATTTCAATGCGTTCAGGAGACAGCAGATAACGGAATGTGCTGTGGCCATCTCCGATGCCATAAATGAGGTCCGACCCTATGTTTGGATAGGAGCAGATATCTTTGCGGACACCTACAGCAGGCAGAACTATGTTTTTCAAGATTCGGAGCTATGGTCGCAACAGGGCATCATTGACCTGGTCACTCCCATGTTATACACCACTTCCTTGACAGCCTACAAGACCTATGTGGAACTGAACATGGAGCAGCATTCCTGTCCTGTCGTGGCCGGGACCTACATCTATACTCCAGGGAACTTGGCCCACGGAAGTGTACCGGACAATGAGACTGGGATCTCCATAATGCTTTCTCAGATCGGTCTTTCCATGGAGAGCGGAGCTTTGGGTTCCTGTCTTTTTGCCTATAAATTCCTGCTAGACTTCCCCAGTTATCAGACCGCTCTAAGAACAGGTAATTTCTCTGATAAAGCCCTGTTCCCGCTCAAGGAGCAGAGCGTCCCTGTCTCTATTTATAGATGGGAGTTCGAAAGGGACCATGATAGGGAGGGTTTCAGGGTGGTTGATATGGGGCATCAGTACCCTTTTGATGGTGTATGGTCCATTTCGGGCGTTATTAGGCCAGCATTGATGACACCATTGTTGAACATCACTGCACAGGGGACCAATGTCATTGAGGTCAGCATGATCTCCGAGGCCCAAGGTGGGTCATTGAGGGTCTACTGGTCATCCATGGGGACCACCTTTACCGAACTTGATATGGTAGAGGTCCCATTGGCGGATGATGGTGATTGGCATCTTTACTCCATACACCTTGACAAGAACCCAAGGTGGAAAGGCGGGGTGACCTATCTCCGAATCGTACCATTGCTACCTCTGACCACCAACATAACCCTAGACCTTATTCGGCTCTACTGGATGCCAGATTGCATAAAGGACTGGTCCTGTTTAGGCCCGTTCATGTCCGGTGGCACCACTGGTCTTGTAGAGAACGACCTGCTTGGTGGGGAGAAGGAGGTCTTTCCGAGGTTGGGCACCCTGGAGGCCGGGCGTAGATGGGAACCTTTCGGCATGGACCGGGACCTCATAGACCTCAGGTTCTTGTATGGCGGTCTTAAATATTCTGTCGTTTACGCTCATATCTACATCATTGCAAGTGAGGATGGTCCCTTTGAGCTGAGATTGGGAACCTCTGATGGGACAAGGGTTTTCCTGAACGGTGAGCTGATAATTGAGAACATCGTGCCCAGAAGGGTCTCGCCCGACCAGAACGTCACACCGATCCTATTGAAAAAGGGCCCGAACAGGCTCATGGTCAAGATAGTTGTGTACGATAACGAGCTTTCATTCTATTCAAGGATAACAAGACCAGGGAACTTCACTACGAATGAGCTCGAATATCTTCTAGACCTACCTCGTCCTTCATCACCAGAACCAAGGTCAAACCCACAATGGTGGGGCCAATCGAGCGAGGTCACAATATCCTGGGAACTACCGGATTCGACGGTACCGATATCCCACTATGAATGGTCACTGGATTCAGGACAAATTTCGACCATCGGGACAGAGAAGGTTACGATATCGGGTATCTCCAACGGTTGGCACGAATTCCATGTTCGTGCCTTTGACGTTTACAAAACAAGCAGTAATTGGTCAAAAACCGGATTTGGTGTCGATCCCATCCCTCCGCTCGTTTCTATCCCTGTTACTCCCACCCAGATAGTGAGAGAACCGAGGATAGGGTGGTCATGGGATATCCTACAACAGCCTTCAAGTGGGATCGGGGGGACCTGGGTCATGGTCAGTTACATAGCCCAGAACGGTGATAGGGGCAACCTGTTCCCAAAAGAGGTTCCCATAGATGGAACGGAATTCTATTTGGTCAAGGGTATAGTGGACACATACTCTTACAGGCTGAAGGTAAGGGTCGAATCGATCGCAGGGGTCTCCTCTGTCGTTGAATCCCCTGGAGCGGTCATTGTGGATATGTTCTCTCCTCCATCGCCAACAGGATTGAACCTGGAATTGGTAAATTCGACATTGCGGACCTATGAACTGACCTGGTCAAGGTCCATAGATAATATTAATGAAGGCACGGACCACTATGAGCTATATCTTGATGATCAGGAAGGTACTAGGATGGTCGGTACTACGACCGAAGAACGTTTCTTGATATCGAGGGAGTTAGGTCAAACAGGCCAGCTCTATGTGATAGCCGTAGATAAAGCTGGACTAAGGTCCCTACCTTCAAAACCCCTGGCCTTTGAGAACATACCTCCGGTCCCCGTCATCACCGTATCCAAGGATAATGGGGAAGGTGGTCCGATGGTCCTCTCAGGGCTTTCATCAAAAGACCCTGACGGTTCCATCGTCTCGTACAAATGGTCCTTGGATGGGAAGGTGATCTCCACAAGACCTGAGACATTCCTTACAATGGGCATAGGCACCTATGAATTAATAATGATCGTGTACGACGATGTGGGTGCCTCATCCTCATTATCCTTGAGGATCAATGTCCAGGGTAAGGTGGGACCGTTCGATAATATGACACTGAGGGAATTCCTGGATTCATCCAATCAGCTGACCGTGGAACTTCCTATGGAAAATCGGACTATCCATAATAACATAACCGTGATGGACCCTCCTTCTGAGGACCACCCACTTGTGAGCATCGGATCTGCCTTGAAGGGTGCTATGTACCTTTGTATCCTGTTGGTGCCGCTCACTGCGGCTGGGGGCCTACTAATATCGATCGTAAGAAAAAGAACGGTCGTGAACAGGGAGGAGAAAAGCACTAACATTGATAGAAGGTTCTCACCACTATCCGAGATTATATCGAATAAGAAGGTCGTTTATCAACCCAATCCCAATATGAACTTGATCACTGGTCGTGCTCCTGCTCTGATGAGACCAGGGCCAAGATTGGACCTCAGGATTGGAACCATAAGGTCCTTGGGCTCGCCCCAACCCCTGAGCCAGAGCGTTGAATTGGCAGAATGGACCGATGTCGGGACAGATGAGGATATTGATGAGTTCGAAGTTCTGGAGGATGAGGAAGAATGGACCCTATGAGGTACCCTCTCCTGGGTTTGGCCATTCTCATCACTATCTCAATAGCAACGATCCCCGCCCACTTAGGTATGACCGTCCCTGAATTAGAACTTGAAAGTTCGGGCTCCAGGGTCCCGCATGAACAACCGGCAAGGATGCTCTATCAAGCTCTGGACCTATACTTTGTCCTCTTCGTTCTTTTTTCAATGACACCGTTCATCACCTTCATTTTATGGACCATTATGATGAGGATTAAGATGCGAACAAAAAGGACTGATAATGGAAGCAGTTCAAAAAGGACCTTCCCTGACCTGTTCAATGGAAATCGCAATCCAAAGGTGACCATAGTGATCCCTTGTTATAACGAGGCAAGGCATGTAGGGAGCGCTGTTACGAGCGCCGTACGACAGTCCTATGAAGGCAATATTGAGATCCTTGTCATTGACGACGGATCGTCAGATATGACATGGTCAATCGGTCGCACGCTCAGTAGCAAGTTCCATAACAGGACCATAAGGGCCCTTCATAAGGTCAATGGTGGGAAGGCCTCAGCCCTTTCATTTGGCATCCTTGAGGCGACAGGAAGCATTATCCTTACAACCGATGGGGACAGCAGATTGGATAGGGAGGCCGTAAGAGAGGTTGTGAAGACCTTCAGGGAATACCCTGATGCAGGTATCGTTGGGGGCTATGTGTCCATCGAGAACACCCATTCCAATTTCCTGACCAAGCTGCAAGAGTTCGAATACCTCATAACTCAGGACATGATAAGGATGAACCAGAGCGATGATGGCTCTGTCCTTATCGCTCCAGGTCCAGTATTCGGGATAAGGGCCGACCTATCAAGGTTCTTCAATCCGATAGATAGGACGGTCGTAGAGGATTGCGACCTCACACAGTCTGTACTTTCCACTAAATTGACCACTCGTTCCAACGACAAGGCCAGGTCCCACACGAACGCTCCAGAGAACATCAGAGATTGGTTGAGGCAACGCAAGAGATGGGTCTATGGACAGTATCAGGTGTGGAAAGAGAACAGATGGCATCTGACCAGTTCACCGTGGGCCGTATTCAACTATTTCACATGGGTCACCACCACGCTTTCAGCTCTAGTCTTTTCTACATTCCTGTTAATGACCCTGACCATGTCCATAATCGGGAGCACAACCTACACCTTTATCGGGTTCATAGGGATAAGGACCATAATCGTCCTTTTGTTGTACTTCGGTACAAGAGGTATTATAATCCTGTCCCACAAGGAATCAAGGAAGAACATAGCCTATCTACCTTTGATGCCATTCTATGATCTTGTTCTCTCTTTCCTGGCATCCTATCTTTTCCTGAGCTACCTGACCGGCTTGGGTGCTAGGATCGGATGGGGGAACAGGAGCGGGGTGGTTCATTGAACCTAAAAGGATTCAAAACCACATCAGGGAGTAATTCTGGAGCGAATAGGGTTCCAGAGTATTTTGAAAGTGATGGAAGTTCTTCTAGATGTGGCCTTTGTGGAATGGGGGTAGATAAGGGTCAGGACCGTTTTTGTTCGGACTGCGGGCGAGGTCTTCTTCCTGCCGATCCGCCATTGTTCTCATCCATGAACTTAATTGTGATGTTATCCTCCATCATAGCGGCCCAGTACCTGATCCTTAGGTCAACTATCGAGGAAGGTAGTTCATCTAGTCTGGAGGGGATGTTTATCACCGTCCTTATCATGTTGATATTCACTTTTTTTCTGAACGTCATTATGATCTGGAAGAAGTATAGGAACCTCCTCAGGCCTGCTATTCTTAAAGGATGGGCAACAGTTATTGCCCCTTTGGTCGTTCCTTGGAGCCTTGTCGAGATCGTGTCTCTGGATTCAGGTCCGGTAGTCATGATCATAGCCTCAAGTTCATTGGTCATTTCCCTAGGAGCCTTCATCATCTTCGTAGGGATTCTTGGCCGCACGAGCAGGTCTTGGTCGATCTTGACCTCAGTGGGGTCCCTTCTCTATTATCTTGGGCTTGTTTTATCATTTTCAATAGAGGGACCTTCCGGACTGTGGGTCTTGAATGGTCCCTATCTGATGGTCATTGGGCTTGTCATATGCACATTTTCCTCATACAGGACCGTTCGCGCTATGGACCTGCCTTCTTCGGAAGGGGTCCCGCTGGCAGAGCTTTTCTTCACATTTCTTATCGTTCAAATAACACTTCTTTTCGGACTTTGGTCCGGTCAAGGTTCGGGATCGTTCATTGGGCTCATCGCCCTGTGCTTCCTCATGTTATCGGTATCCATCATTACAATGGCCGCCAGGTCCATGACAGAGCAGATAATGTCTAATTCGAAAAGGACCGTTCTCGATCACATACGGAGAGCTGAGGTACTTAAAAGGAAGAAAAATCTTTTCTATGCCCTCCAGCAGATAGATCTGGCTATAAAAAAGAACCCTGTGGACGGGTTCGGTAGGACCCATGGTGCGGATAATCCCATATACAGATTGGAATGTATGGATCATACTAAGGATTTTGAGTACCAGACCGACCCTACGGTACTAGCATTGAACGAGAAAGGCATGACCCTCTCATCGCAGGGTCTGTTCGCAGAATCGACTAAGCAGTTCCTTGAAGCAACCAGGAGGGACCCAAAATATTCAGGTTCCTACTGGAACCTGGCCACCATCCTTTTCACAACCCCGGGGAAGAGGCAGGAGGCAAAAAGGTACATGGATACGATGCTGACCACTAAACGTTCCTACATGAGGAGATGGATGGACAGAGGGGTCCAGACCGACCATGCATCTTGGATGGTCTCCATGTTCGATGACTATTTAAAAGCAATGGAAGTCAGGTCTGATATCTTGACGGACCTCACAAATAAAGGGGACCTCTGGGCTTATTATCGACTTGTCGGCGATTATTGATCCGCACCATGTTTTGTGCTGGAATACTCCTTGTTGGGTCCTTCCAGCAGTTCATGGATGGTCTTATCGATCCTTTCCTCTAAGGTGGCAGGTAGCGTGATGTGTCCCCTTAGAACGTTATCCATGTTCCATTCCTTGACGACCTTAACGGCCCCTTCGTTCCTGGCCCAAGATCGTCTTGAAACCCCTACCATCACATCCCATTCAAGGGCCGACCTTATGATATCGTCCACCCTCATGCTACCATCGAGGACGAGACCGTAACCCCCATTGACAGACCTACCTATCCCTACGCCTCCTCCGTTGTTCAGTACGACCATCGTCATCCCTCTGGCAATGTTCCCTGCAAAGCATTGAACGGCCATATCAGCTGTTACGTTGCTGCCGTCCTTGATGTTGGCTGTCTCTCTATAGGGAGAATCGGTCCCTCCAGGGTCGTGATGGTCCCTCCCTATCATTATGGGTCCGACATCGCCCTTCCTTACAAGTTCGTTCAGCTTGAGGGCGATATTGATCCTACCAGCTGCGTTCTGATATAGTATCCTAGCCTTCGAACCTACGACAAGTCCGTTCCTTCCAGCATCCCTCAACCAATTGTAATTGTCCCTGTCCTGAGGTGACCTATCAGGGTCTATACATGACAATGCTGCAGCATCGGTCATTGCCAGGTCCTCATCCTTTCCGCTAAGACAGACCCATCTAAAAGGTCCAAAGCCAAGGTCGAAGACCATAGGTCCCATGAGGTCCTCCATGTAGGAAGGGAAGATGAAGCCCTGTGAGGGGTCATCCGGGTTCAAAGCTATGTCCTTGGCCCCCGCTTGAAAGACCGATCTCATGAAGGAATTCCCATAATCCCAGAACCTCATTCCTCTACTCACCATCTCCTTGATAAGGTCGTAATGGACAATGAGCGACCTGTCAACTAGCGCTATGAAACCCTCCTTGTCGGTCTCGATCATGCCTCTTAGACCCTTCTCAGGGTCCCCCATAGCTTCAGTATAGGTCGCTCCCTGGGGTGTGTAACCGCCATCATAGACCGCATGGCAGGATGTCTGGTCCGAACCAAGCTCTACCTGGATACCATTATCAACGATATATTTCCAGAGGTCCACGACATTCCCTCTATATGCTATTGAGACTGGTTCTCCAGTCCTCTTATGTTCCTCCACCCATTCGAATATGGTCCGCAGGTCGTCGGAGACGAGCTTTACCCATCCCTGGGAATGTCTTTTATATGTCTGCCTATCGTTGACTTCAGCGATTACGCCTATCCCACCAGCTATCTCGATCGCTTTTGCCTGAGCGCCGCTCATACCACCCAATCCTGAAGTGATGAAGACCTTACCTTTTAGGTTCCCTTCGACCGGTAATCCAAGGTATTTCCTACCTGCGTTCAGTATGGTGATGTACGTTCCATGGACTATGCCCTGCGGACCAATGTACATCCAACCGCCCGCGGTCATCTGGCCGTAATTGCTCACTCCCAATGCGGCGGCCTTGTTGAAACCTGTTTGGTCATCGTATTCACCAACAAGTAGCCCATTGGTCATAATGACCCTTGGTGCCTCCTTTCTTGAGGGGAATAGACCCAGGGGATGTCCTGACATGACCACAAGGGTCTGGTCCTCCCTAAGCTCCTCAAGGTAATGCTTTATCAGACGATACTGCATCCAGTTCTGACAGACCTGTCCTGTGGAACCGTAGGTCACAAGCTCGTAAGGGAACAAGGCGACCTCAGGATCAAGATTGTTGTCTATCATCAGCTGGACCGCTTTCCCTTCGATGCATTTCCCGTCATACTTGTAGAAGGGCAATGCCTTTGGCATCTCCCGTGGAGCGAACCTGTAGCCATAGATCCTACCTCGTGTCCTTAGTTCATCTAAGAGTTCGGGAGCTATCTTTACATGGAACTCAGTTGGTATGTATCTGAGAGCGTTCTTGAGAGCCAAGAGCTTCTCATCATCGTTCAGAACGTTACCTCTATGGGGGGCCCTGTCCAACTTTCCGTTGATTGAGGGAGATTCTGGAAGGTCGTTGGTCTGGTGGTCTATAAGGGAATTCCAGAGAGGATCGGTCTGCTTCGCTGACATGTTATCACCTTAGATTACCTCGTGAATTGAGGGGGATGGTCACTTCAGTGAGAGGTCACGATCTCTGGGGAAGGGGCTT
Source organism: uncultured Thermoplasmatales archaeon (assembly GCA_964563055.1). Classification (GTDB taxonomy): domain Archaea; phylum Thermoplasmatota; class Penumbrarchaeia; order Penumbrarchaeales; family Penumbrarchaeaceae; genus JALOTP01. The sequence continues at coordinate 68,712 of CAZLVP010000007.1, forward strand.
CATTCCCTTCTTGTTTGGGGACAAGGAATTCGACATCAAGCTGTAATGAGCAGGTGTTACCCCTATCGGTAAGGCCTAAAAGACCAATGGTCGTCCACATACCAGCATCCACCATGGTGATAATACCCCGGACAGTAAAATTCCCTATCAGGTCTATGATCTGAGATTCGTTGATCTCCATAATGAGAGATATCCTTCCCTCTGCGTTCTGTGGATTGCTGCCTTGTTCGTCCAGGGTCCTATTGCCATCGGTCAGTGAGAGCGAGAATGTGTCTGGCTGGTTCGTATAGGGTCTCAATCTAGGTCTTCCCGGGGGTTCGGTCTCGTCGGACCATGAGACGGTCATGGTCACTTTCTTTGCTATCTTTCCCTCAGATGATTGTACTGTCTTCTCGAATGTCGACCCTTCATTGAGGAAAGTTATCTCTTCGGTCGTTATCTCGGAGATGGTCTCGTACTTGGACAGGTCCAGTATGCCTTTGTCCTTGACCTTGACCTCGGGGGCCAGAGGTGATAGGTCGGTACTACCAACAGCCACCGTCCCCAACACAAGCATTGTGAGGAGGAATACTGTGAATACTGTAAGGATCGACGTTGTAGTGACCACTTTCCTCTCACCGTTATCATGGTTGAAGATGAAGGATTGGACCTTGAACATCCTGCCTCCGAAGGCGGCCTCGCCCCTCCTTTGAGGTTCCCAATAGAATTTGTGTATCAGATAAAATAGCAGTATGAGCGCAGCGTTCGCAACAATGGAGGTAACCAGGGAGACGATGAGCGACTCAGCGTGGGTCAGCCCTGTACCTAGAGTATTGCTCTGCCACAGGAACGTTGAGAGCTGCCAGTTCCCTATCCCGTGCATCACAATGCAGGCGAAGATGTTCCGGGACCACATATATAGAGCACCGAATACGGCCCCGGCGGTCATCCAGCTGATCTCAGCGAATATCAGGTCTATGAAAGGGAGCTTGTAGATGAATATGGCAATGGGGATATGGCTCAGACCGAAAAATATGGATGAGAATATCAAGGCCTGGTATTTCGGCAGGACCCTTTGAGATTGGTCATGGACAAAGGACCTGAACTCGAATTCCTCCACGGGTCCTACTATGAAGAACATAACGAAGGTCATGAGAAGGAACAACCCGAAATTTGACTGCGAATAGATGTTGAAAAGCGATATGGTACCGAGCCGTGATCCGCCTAAAAGGACCGAGGTTGTATCTGATACCAGCATCTCGGTGACCCTCCATACTATACCGCCTATTAGTCCGACGATGACGGCCGATAGCAGGAACTTCCTGGTCATTTTAAAAGGCCCGAGCAGGAAGCTCATATGACCTCCCTCTTCCCCATCTTCAAAGGAATAGAACCTTTCCTTGCGTATGAGCACCCAATAGATCATGATCGGTCCTAGATGTATGAGCGGAGCGGCGAAAATGTGCCCGATATAGAACCAGAACGTCCCGAACTGACCGTAGATATCTGCTGTTAGGTTCCTGTAGATGGCCCAGAGGATGAACTCGACCACAAGTACAGCTGTGATCTGCAATACATATGTCCATTTACCAGGTAAGGCATTCTTACCTGCAGGGGGTACCCCATGCCATTTTTGATCAGAATAGGTCTCTTCGGGAACTTCTTGGAGTTCGCGTGGTCCAGCATCGTTCCCTGGTTCAATCTCATTTCGGTCCATTGGGCCACCATACCTTTTTTGGATGAATAAGTTGATTGTATATTACCTCTTTTGATGAGGGGGGGGTAGTTCATTGGTTAATTATTAAAGATATCATTTCATTCTGAACTTATAGCCATACTGTATGGTTCCGGATTTTCCTTGTTCTCCGAGCTTTCTGAAGACCATCTCGACCTCCTTCCCCATAGAAAGGTCGGAAGCATCACAGTCTACAATCTGGCCCAAGACCCTGTCACCTTCTTCGAGTTCGATGATGGCCAAGAGATAAGGGACCTGGTTCCTGTACTGAAGGCTTCCTTCATGGATAATGGTATATGTTAGGACCTTTCCCTTCCCGGTGAAATAGAATTTCCTCATCTTACCTACGCTACGCCTATGGCAGGTGGGACACATCGTCTTTCCCGGGAAGAACCTGTCCCCACAGACACCGCATTCGCTCCCGGCCATATTGTACCTCTGGTCCTGATGCCTCCAGTATCTAGCCCCTGACATCATACCACCTCCAGAATGTGAACGATGGCAGTACCCCCGGTCCCCCCAACACTGTGGGCAAGTCCTCTCATAGCTCCCTTCACCTGCCTTTCACCAGCCTTCCCCCTGAGCTGAAGGACAAGGTCATTGATCTGAGCTATACCTGTCGCCCCTAAAGGGTGCCCTCTAGCTTTCAGCCCTCCAGAAGTATTGATGGGGATCTGGCCACCCAAGGTGGTTGAACCATTCTCGACCGCCCTCCCTCCTTTTCCCTTAGGGAAGAAGCCCAGGTCCTCTATGGCGATTATCTCACCTATGGTGAATGAATCATGGACCTCGGCAACATTGATGTCCTCTGGTCTTAATCCGGCCATTTCATAGGCAGCCTTGGCCGCTTGCCTTGTGGCACCCAAGCTAGTAAGGTCGGACCTGTTCGAAAGTGACAATGTATCGGACCCTTGTCCGGTCCCCAATATTTTTATAGGGTCCGAACAGAGGTCTTTGGCCGTCCTAAGGTCACAAAGGACCAATGCTGCGGCACCATCGGAGACCGGGGCGCAATCGAGCTGACCGAGGGGATCGGCAACCATAGGTGCCCTCAGGACGTTCTGGACCGTTATCTGGTTCTGAAAATGGGCAAGTGGGTTCTTGGACCCGTTCATATGGTTCTTTACAGACACCAGGGCAAGCTGCTCCCTAGTGGTCCCGAACTGGTGCATATGCATCCTTGCCATCATCGCATAGAGACCAGGAATGGTGGCCCCGAACAGACCTTCCCAGGTATTGTCACCTGTGGCGTTCATGTATTCAGAGGCCACATCTGAAACCACATCCAACATCTTTTCAGCACCACCAACGACCACGATGTCGCTCGAACCGGATGCAACGTCGAGGACGGCCTGTCTCAATGCCAGTGCACCTGATGCATCGGCAGCTTCCACTCTGGTGGCCGGGATGTTCTTCTTCGTGAGGCCCACTTCCTCGGCTATCATGGATGCGATATGCTCCTGGTCCATGAAGAGGCCGGCCGACATGTTCCCTATGTACAGACCCTCTATTCTGCTGCTATCAATGCCCGCATCCTGTATGGCAATGGCCCCTGCTTGGATACCGAGCTCTCTGAAAGAGAGGTCCCAGTGTTCCCCGAACTTGGTCTGTCCGACACCGATGATAGCGACATCTCTAGCTAGCTTCCCCATCATTCTCCCTCCAGTTTGATCTTCTCCCGCAACTTCATGTACAGGGCATAATCTATCACCTTGCCCCCCGAGATCATTTCACTGATAAGGGGTGCCTTTTCCTTAGGGAATGCTGTGATATCATCGGTTATGGTGATATCGAACCCGTCCGAACCTGCCCCAGAACCGTAGGCAATGGCAAGGACCCTCTCACCAGGTGAGGCCACATCGAGGATCGCTGCTAACCCTATCATCATTGACCCGGAATAGGTGTTCCCTATATTGGGGCATATCAGTCCGTTCTTTATCTGTTCGTCAGTGAATCCCAGTTTCTTAGCAACGACGATCGGGAATTTACCATTAGGTTGATGGAAGACCGCATGATCATAGTCCTTGGGTTCCGTTCCCATCCTCTTCATTATCATACCCGCACAGTTCTGTATATGCTTGAAATAAGCGGGTTTGCCCGTGAACCTTTCGGCATGAGACGGGTATTTCATCCCTTCCCTCCTCCAAAAATCGGGAGTGTCCGTGGTGTAGGACATCGTCAGGTCTATGGACGCTATGACCTTCTTCCTTCCAAGGATGAAAGCGACCCCTCCGGCCGATGCGGAATATTCAAGGGCGTTGCCGGGAGCGCCCTGGGAAGTATCTGCACCTATGGCCATGGCATATTCGATAGGGATGTTATCGTCTGAGCTGTTTATCAGGCCTAGACATGCTTGCATACCTGCGGTCCCAGCCTTGCATGCGAACTCTAGGTCGGCAGCTGTCAAATAGGGTGCGGCCCTTATTGCCTCAGAAACTATCGTTGCTGTAGGCTTTACAGCATATGGATGGGATTCCGAACCAACATAAATCGCCCCTAGTTGGGTAGGTTCTATACCCGACCTTGCAAGTGCCCTCCTGGCGGCCATAACTGAGATCGTCGCCGTATCCTCATCAAGCCCAGGAACGGATTTGGCTAATATGTTCAAGGCCTTTCCCATTGCCTCGCCGTCCTGGCCCCAGACCCTCCCGATCTCTGTAGGAAGTATCCTGTATTTCGGCACATAAGCTCCATAGCTGATTATTCCACTTCTCATTGTCCCAGCTCCTTACTAAACGAGCTTTCTCAACCTCTTACTGAGCTCATCACTGTCAAGCTCTGTCGAAACTAAGGGTATCCTTTCGAGCCTTGCAAGTTTGATGGCCAAGGGGTCTACCTTTTCGGGTCGGATATAGACGACCATCGCCGGTTTGATCGGATGGGCCCTTACAGCTATCATCGGTGAACGACCATATGCGACCTTGGTGAAGAAGAGGGTCCTTTCCGTCGATCTACCGTATATCCTCATATAATCAAGGGATGAGAAACGCAGAATGGCCAGGATGGAATCGACTATAGAATATCCCATTATCGGCCTTCGGATATAATCCTCCCCCCTCAGGTCCGAATCGGATTGAAGAGAACCCTCTATGACATCTATGAAGGCGGAGGGATTGATCCCCACCGTGAAATCCGCCATATCGATAATGGCCTCGTCCTGTAGGTCCATGGAATATTTCTTTATCGTTGGGGCTCCCCTTTTCTCATCCAGGTCAATGAGGCCGTTTATTACCCTTTTCATTAGGTTCAATGAAGGGTTCTTCCTCCTGCCCTTCTCATAATCTGAGAGTTGTGATGGGGAGACCCCTATCTGAAGGGCCAGGTCATGTTGTGATATCCCGAACTGTTCCCTCCAAGACCTGAAGGTCTGACTAGGGTTCTTTGAGAGTATTATCTCCGAGGAAAGCTTCTCGGCAAGCCTCTCCCTTGCGAGCCACATGGTGTCCTTGGTCCCATCTGAGTACCCATCATCATATTGGCCCATGCGGATGTAATCTGAACGAGGGTAATAAAACTTACCATATCGACGTATTTGAACCTAAACAATAAGTGAATATGGTCACATCGAACAGGTCACTTTATACCTGTGTTGGGACCTCCTATATGTCCCTCAATAATAAGCATGGTCCACTGCAGGTTTCTTAGGTTTGGGTCTAACAGGTGGCTTTTTTGTCAGCTCTTGGTCCTGGTCAGGAGGTGGTCTGTTGTGTTTGAGCACCTTTATGGCAACAACCCAGTCGGCCATTATCTGGATGTAGTTACCATCTATATCAAGGAGCTCTATCTCCTCCTTCATAGAAAGCAGGCGACCCTTGATCCTTATGACATCGTTCCCTGCAATTACAGTGACCTCAATATCGTCATCTATCCTGATCCCGTACCTTCTATCCTTGAACTCTCCCTGATAAACATCCAGGTCCTTGTTCGGAACGGTCCCCTGAACTTTTTTCTCTTCGGTGTCAACGGTCTTCTTGACCATGCATCCCCGAACACATCCTTAATATATCATCTTCTCCCTCGACCAAATGCCCGGATCGGGAAAAGGACATTTTGGAGGGCCAGGTATGGGGTTCGAACTGAAGGTCGTAAGGAACAATCCATTGACAGGAGAGACCGACCTTGATCGTGCTCTTATGGAATTCCTCAAACAGATAGGGTATCTGCCGGAGACTTATGAGGAGGAGGCCGGTTTCCATCTTGTAAGGGATTGCTTCCTGCCTTTTCCGGAAAAACCCTGGACCGTGGATGAGCTCCTGACGGTCCTCTCAACGAACCGGTCCACCCTCTACAGGTATCTGAACAAGTTGAAAGGATTGGACATTCTCGATGAGATCATCATAGAGGGCGACCCTGAGGACCGATCACCTGGAAGAAAGACAAAGAAGGGATATAAGTTCCGTTTCTCAAGCCTATCCCTTGCCTGGTCCTTGGTCGAATCCCATACCAATGTCGCTATGTCGGGGTATCGAAAGAGCATTGACCATATCGATAAGCTCTCAAAGGAGAACAGGGAAGGGAAGGATAGGGCCCCCCGATCACCGAGGCTGACGGTCGATGGTCTCATTATCAGGGGGACCGGGACGAAGAAAGAGGTCCTTCTCATCAAAAGGAGGAATGAACCATATAGACAGATGTGGGCCCTTCCAGGTGGTTTCCTGGAATATGGAGAGACCTCTGAGCAGGCGGTCATCAGGGAGGTTCGCGAGGAGACCGGTCTGGACTGTTCCATTGAAGGACTGTTATCGGTGGCCTCTGAACCCGGAAGGGACCCGAGAGGTCATACTGTCTCCCTGCTTTACAGGATGAAAGCCCCGGATAAGGCGCAACCTCATGAGGGAGACGATGCCTCAGAGGTCGCTTGGTTCACTTTGAGCTCACTACCACCCCTAGCCTTTGACCATAAGGAAATGATAATGGCCAATAGAAATTGAGCTCATCTGATGTGGTCCAGGGAGAAAGATCCCCTAAGATCGAAGGATTTGTCGGTGAACGTATACTCTATCCAGGCCCTGCTCATGACATCCCCACCACCCTCCAACCTTAGATAATATTTTAGGTCGTCGAGCTTGAACTCGATGAAGCCAGTCATGACATGCTTTAAGGTCTGGATATCAGATTCCTTATGCATGCCTGTATCTACGATATAAATGGACGATGCGTTGTTCCTCTTGTTCTTTGAGTTGAGGACCTGGAAGAACCTGAATATCAGAAGTGGTTCGGAGTAGGTGAGCAGGGTGGAGACGGAGAAGAAAACGATCTTATGATACGGGTATTTGTCCTTGAATTCTGCCTGATATTTCTCCAAAGCGCTCTGAATGGCATCGAGCTCTGTCGGTTTTTCGATATATATGGTGTTCGGTAGCTCTTCCGTTATTCCCATGGACCGTGAATAGATATCGATGAACTTGACCAATCCCTTTTCTTCGTAGGTATCTATCTTGGGTATTATGTTCCTGAGCTGGTCCTTGACCTCGGTAGGTGTATGCTGGGTCGTGATGTATATGGTCGGGATGCCTTTTTTTAGACCTTCTGAGATGAATAGGTTTGTGAAGGTGCTCCTCCCAGAATAGGCAGGACCGTAGAGTATGAAGTTCGAGTTCTGAGGGAATCCACCATAGGTCAGATCATCGAACCTCCGGACACCCGTACGGACACGGTTCAGGTCATCCTTACCCTCCATTGCCTCGTCCTTCATCTCCTGGTCGATGACACCGGACCGGAGCTTCTCGAGCTCTTGTTCCCTCTTTCTGAGGTATTCCTCCTTGTCCCTTAATTTGGATTCTACGTCCTTGAGCTGCTTTTGCCTATTGGATAGTTCCTCGGTCAGCTCAGCGACCTTTGTCCCGGCTCCCATGTCTTTTAGCTTCTTAGATTGCTCATCTATCTGCTTCCTCTCCTTCAACATGAGCTCCTGACGTCTTGCCAGCCTTTCTTCTGCAAAGGAGATCTCGTTCATCCTGTCCTTCATCTCCCTTTCCAAAAGGGTGACCCGGAGCTTTTCTGCTGAGAGCTGGTCCCCCATCATCTCCAGCTCCTCGTTACGGACCTTCAACTGGTCTATCTTGTTCTTCAGGGATTCGACCATCATCTTGTAATTTCCTTCTATCATGCTTACCTTGGTCTGATATTCCTTGTCAAGGGCTTCCCTATAATGCTTATTGTCCTTGCCAGTTTCGGATCCCCCAACCTCCTCCTCCTTGATCCTTAACATCTCCTCCTTCACTCGGATATCGTTCTCAAGATCTCTGATCTTAGCATCCTTGATATCTATACCTTCCATGAAACGTGACAGGTCCTTTTTGCTGTTTCTTACCTGTTCCTCTAATTTCCTGAGCTCTTTTTCCCTCGATTCAAGGGCCTCAAGTACCTTTTTATCCTCAACAGAGACACCATCAAGGGCCTTGTGTTCCCTCCCCTTCAGATCCTCTTCCCTTCTTAGGAGCTCTATCTCCTTTTCTTCCAGTTTCTGTCTCTGAGCTTCAACGGAATATTTCAATGAATCGAGCTCATCCATCCTCTTGGTGATCTCTTCCGGTCGGGACCCGAGCAACGATGTATCGATCCTTTGATGTCTTACCTTTTCAAGCTCCTCTTCCTTGACCCTCAATCTGTTCTGGAGGTCATTTGACTCCTTTCTCAACCTTTCCATATCAGAAAGATTGGGAGCGACCTTCATCCTATCCTGGATCTCAAGTTCCCTTGCCTGAAAGGAGAGATATTCCAAAATGGCATTGGTCTGGACCTCTCTTTCCTGGATCATCAGCTCTTCTTGTCTTTTAAAGAGCTTGCTTTCGACCTCGTTCAATCTCTTGTCCTTTTCGTCTATCTCGGCAACCTTCCTTTCGAGCCTCTCCTCGCTCTTTTTTAAGGCCTCCTCCATTCTCAACAGGAGGGTCTCCTTCTTCTTCAGTTCGGTCTTTAGCTTTGTGAGCATGGAGGTGATATTGTCCAGTTCGGACATCTTCTTGAGGATCTCCTCCTTGACCGAGCCGTTCGCAGCCATCCTTACCCCATGACCCGAGGATGTCTATTCTTAACATACATAAATAGCGTATCCTATGAAGTGGTCTAATCATAAGTATTTTATTAAACTTTTCTTGTAAATTTCCTTTTTAATGGAATATTGAGAAATAAGTTTTTAAAAGAACCAGTAGTTCGCCTATCATGGTCCTCATAACGGTTACTGGCCCTCCCGGTTCAGGGAAATCGACAGCCTGCAGGACCTTGATGGAAAGGACCGGTCTGCCCTATATCTATGCTGGGCAGATCTTCAGGGACAGGGCAAAGGAGCTCGGAATGTCGTTGGAGTCTTTCGGTTCCCTTTGCGAGAACGATCCCTCATATGATGTCGAACTGGACGAGAGAATGCTCATTAAGGCTCGAGAAGGTGGTGCCATACTTGAAGGTAGGATGATAGGGGCTCTCTGCTGGAGGGATGGTGTCCGTTCGTTCAGGGTCTATATGGATGCTTCCATAGGGGTAAGGGCATCAAGGATCGTGGAACGAGAGGGTGGCGATATCGAAGCTGTCATTCAGGGCATAATCGAACGGGAGGCCTCAGAAAGTAAGAGATACATGGCCCTTTACGGTATCGACCATATGGACAGGAACATCTATGACCTATGGGTGGATTCGTCCAATATGACACCGGAAGAGGTTGTCCAAAACATTATCGAAAAGGCAGGGATTTGATACGAACAGGGGGAGAGCAGAAAAGGGATTGGTTGTTGATGGATTCTGGAAGGGAGTACTGAAAGATTTTGTATCTGTTGGAATAGTCTTTGGGTTGATATTTATCATGGTTCTAATAATCGGTGGATTATTGCTAGTATTAAATATTATTAAAGAAGAAATCGCATCTATAATTATTATACTCGGAACTCTGTTCTTTGTAATATTTATTCCATTTATTATTATTATAGGAATATTTCTAGATAGATTATTTTTTAAAAGGGCTAAAGGTAGAAGTTACGGTTTTTTTACTAGTAGGGAGATCGAACCTGCTTTTTTTACTAGTAAATATCGGTTACAGTTCATAGGCCAAAAATTTTTTATTCTAATAATAATGGTTTTTCTTGCAATAATTTGTGCACCAATGGTTGGCATTCTGGGAATAACGAGAGATAGCACTATACTCTTTTCTCCAATCATTCTTCCATTATTTGTTATTGCTATAGGTGGTCCTGCAATAGCGTGGGTCACATTCGTTTATGCTTTTGACCCCTACGAACCAGAACCTAAAGTATTCATTATATTGGGTATTTTTTGGGGTATGTTATCTACGTTTCCATCTTTATTTTTAAATACTTTCAATGCCTCCTGGATGGGTGATTTGGGAGCAGCCGTCATTTCGGCCCCAATTTTTGAGGAACTTTTTAAATCTCTTGGATTCTTTTTTATTTTTTCCCAGATAAGGGACGAAACTGATGGTTTGCTATATGGTTCAGCTTTTGGAGCAGGTTTTTCATTATTAGAAAATTTTGTTTATGGTTCAAGGGTCCTATTAGAATTCGAAGAAGGAGGAGGGATTGTTTTTATTTTCCTAATAACAATCAGATCGATTTTTAATATTCTTGGGCATATGTTCGGTCCAGGAGTGATTGGTTTTTTAATTGGTGCTGGTAAACAATGGTTTTCTATAGACCAGGTTAATAGAAAAAACGAACCTAAGAAGGTTCTTATTTTCTATTTGATAGTTCTTCCCGTTTTAGTAATTTCAGGTTATTTAGTAGCTATATTAAATCATGCTTTCTGGAATCTTATTGCAAGCTTAGGGATACTAGCCTTTGTGTTCATATCCATTCCCCTTGGGATGTTCCAATGGATATTTTTCCTTGGCCTTGTCCTGTTCTCATTCATACTCTCAACTTTACGATACAACAAGAAGTTGGCTGACCATAGGCGTCGTAATCCCTTTTAGCTTGAAAATTTAAAAAAGATATATGAACCGGTCGAGACATCTGGAGTGTCGTTCATTTGACGTTAATTTAACTCCAGATGTCCAGCCCAAATCGAAACAGCATTGATTCTTCTGATTTGCGCGTGTCTCAGCAATCTTAGCAAAGGTTTACGAGAACAATGCTCAATTGACGATAGTAAGCCTTTGCGTATGAGGTCCACGCTTGAGGCCTCGGGTTCTTCTGGACAGGTCGGGACCTTTGGAGTGACCAATATTCGACGATGAACCTACTCCAAAGGTCCAGCACAAATCCATATATCAGACTATAATCGGATTTGGGCGTGTCTCAGCTTTATTAGCAATCGATTTCGAGATCTTTTTAAAACGACGATAGAAATCGATTGCGTTTGAGGTCCACGCCTTGCTTCATAGAAGAATCAAGTGGACCGGTCGGGATTTGAACCCGAGGCCTCTCGCATGCCAAGCGAGCGATCTACCGAGCTGATCTACCGGCCCATAGCTTATTTGGGGCAGGGAAGATGCCATCATTATAAAAACCTTTTCTGGGTGTGAAAAGGCCCTGTAACTTCAATGTGGGGCTCTAAGGTTCATTCCATATCATGGACACAGCTGATGCACTCATTGACCTCGGTTGAGACCTTGTCCATCTCATCGTCAAGCATCGTCTTTCCGCATTGGTGGCATTCTTCATCGGCCTTTCCAGGTAGACCACCTTTCAATTCAGGGAGCTTCTCCCCGACGACTAATGTGTTATTGATCAGGTTCTTGTCAAGGTTTCTCATCACGGACATAAGCCTCTCTATCATCCTAGCAGAGTTGACAAATGAGATAAATGCGGCTACGGTCGGTTTTGGTTTTAGGTCTGGAAAGGTCAAGAAGACGTCCCCCTCCTTGTAATGGACCCTGACCATAGGAAATTCTATCCCTGTCTTCTCGTGAAGGTTGATATCTACGACCTTGCCTATCTCGAGGTCCCAAAGGTCAGATTCCTTCTTCTTTCCCCCAAATAATCCAGGTTCGTCCATCGACACGAATGCGATCTTTTTATTGGTCACCATGACCCTACCCCGTGATACCTTTCCCCCAAGGATCATTTGGCCGTTCCTATCCCAAACGATTATCTCATCATGGTCTATTTTCATTTTTTTCACCTGCTTTGTAATTACCATTGGAACTGGTCTAACATTATAGGGCTTTGGCCTAACATTTTCAAAAAAACCTTTCGAAGCTCTATTTTGATAGGGAAAGAAGGTCATTCTTGAACTGTATGATCCGGTGTTCGCAGCGAATGATATCGGCATATTTCTCGACACCTAAGAGGAGCCAGTATGCATCATCACCAAACTCATAAATGGTCCTCCTGAACTCCTGGTATAGATGGAAATCCACCTCTCCTTCATTGTAGGTGCTCTCGAAAGTGACCTTTGCCCGTTCGAAGAAAGGTTGCAGCTCGGACAGTAGTATCTTTTTATCTTCGTTCTTCATTTTTACGAGCGAGAAGAATTTATCGTTGAGGTTGTTCTGGTACAACCTGATAAGATTGGAATAGAACGACCCTTCAATATAGTTCACGACATCATCCTGGATGGGTGCGAACTTATGGGTCGTCGATCGGACCTTACCCAATGTCGATTCGAGCATCTGGTTCAGATTATCGAAGAAGATCGTTGATGGTTCCTCGACCGTCATCGCCAGACATGCCTCCCAGTTTCAGGACCCTTTGTCCCGTATCATGGATTGCGATACCAGCTATATGAACATGCCACTTGTGATTTTTTTATATTTGAGCAGGGCCGAAGTCACGGATTATGTCCCTAATGGTCCCAACGAAGGTCCTGACCTCCTCCTGGGTATTATAAAGGTAGAAGGAAGCTCTGGCCGAGGTCTCCTCTTTTCTTGACCTATACCACGAATGAACACAGTGCATACCGGACCTCAAAGCTATCCCGGATATCTCATCTAACATCATGGCCACGTCGTGACTGTTCATCCCCTTGACCCTGAACGGGAATATCCCGGCCCTTTTTTCTGGATCTATGGGTCCAATGATATCGACCAGGTCTTTTAGCTCTCTCGTGCAGGTACTGTTGAGGGCGAGCTCATGTTCATGTATCTCATCTAGGCCGATCCTTTTCAGATAGAGGAGAGCCTCGGAAAGCCCGATTATCCCGGCAAAGTCCTGAAGACCGGCCTCGAACCTCTTTGGCGGGTCCAAATATTTGACCTTATCATAATCGGTCTCAGCCACGGTGTCCCCACCGACCACGAACGGATCGAGGGATGATATTATCTCAGGTTTGCCGGTAAGGACCCCCGTCCCTGTCGGACCGCAGGCCTTATGACCCGAGAAGGCAAGGATGTCCAGGTCAAGGGCCTTCATGTCTATGGACATATGGGGTACCGACTGGGCACAGTCAAGGAAAACGAGCGCTCCGTTCTCGTGTGCTATCTTTATCACTTCCTTCTCAGGTATCCTGGTGCCGTCCAGGTTCGCCACATGGACCATTGAGACCAATCGACATCCCTTCACCATCTCTTTGTATCGTTCCAGGTCGAAGGTATTGTCCGACTTGGATGGGACTGGAAGGTATCTGATCCTTCCTCTGTTCATCTGTTCGACCCAAGGGACAAGGTTCGAGTTATGTTCATGGTCGGTTCCAATGACCTTATCACCTTTATGGAATGGGAACGAGTTGGCCAGGAGGTTGATGGCCTCGGTAGTGTTCCTAGTGAATATGACAGAATCCCTTGAGTGAGCGTTCAGGAAGTCCCTGACGACATCCCTGGTCCTTTCGAACTCCGATGTGACCCTGGAAGATATCCTGTGAACGGACCTCCCTCCACAGGCAGGGTATTCATTGTAATATTCCATGACCTTGTCTATGACACATTTCGGTTTTAGCGTCATGCAGGCATTGTCGAAATAGATGACCTCACGACCTTCAAAACCGTTGACCAGAACAGGGAAGTCCTTTCTAAGCTTATAAGGGTCCATGATATCCACCTCATATCATCCTTATTACGAAAAAGAACAATAAAAGAGGTATGAAAAAGAATAGCATTACGATATAAACCACCTTATTCCACTTCCAGATTTTTGAACCATCGAACGGCATTATAGGTATCATGTTAAAGCCCCCTATGAATATGTTTATTGTAGCAATTAGAAAAAAAGCCGATGCAAGAAAGCTCGATGCCTTGACGAACAATGAGAAGACAACGAAAACGAAGAAGAGAACAGAGAAGATGATACCAAGTATCAGGTTGGTGATGGGGCCAGCAAGTGAGATTATACCGTTCTCCCTTCTGGTCGGTTGCCCATAAATGAAGACCGCTCCTGGTGCTGCGAAAAGGACACCAAAAAGAAATGAGAGGATGGCTGCCAGTATAAGACCTTGTTTTGAATAGGAGAAGGCCGCGTAATGGCCGAAATAGTTCGCAGATATCTTGTGGGCCAGTTCATGGAGTGCGAAAGCGGTCAGGACCGAAACGAATGCCACAGGAAGGATCTCAAAAAATATGGTCCTGTCACTGCTTTTCATGGCCAAAAGGTCAAGGATACCCCCCATGAACGCGACGGAGAAACAAAGGGTCAGAACAACGACAGCTATTCCCAAGGCTGTCAGTTCTTCCCTGGTGAAGACCACTTTCAGCTTAGGACCATTCGTCCGAGAATAAGGGGACCGTTCCGTTCCAAGACCTCCTTTTACTTTGGATTTTGATGAATATTAGGTCATTTAGGACCATTTATATAGTTATCATGACCCATCTATGATCTCCTTGGCCTTGGCCTTATCTATGCCAAATGCCATAAGGAGGTACTTGAAAGAGGTCTTGAGAATGTCATCTTTCTTCAACTGAGGGTAGTGATTTGCGAAGTTCTGTGCCGAATGATAATAATTGGTCGCAAGGTCTGAAAGATATACCGCACTGTTCTCCTCGTCAATTTCCGCAGCCTTGACGAAACATTCCTCACCTTTCTTGATGATTCCGTTCTCGAAGCAGAAATTACCAAAGGCAGCAAAATATATGGGATTCAATGGATCGAGGTCGCATGCCTTCTGATAATCGGCCGCAATGTCCTGGACCGTCAACTTTGGGATACCGACGGATGATTCGGCCATACCAAAGAAGGCCTCTGCACGCTCAGGATGTTCCTTTGAAACCTTCTTAAAGGCGTTGTAGGCCTTCTGGAACTCCCCGGATGCCAGCTGGATATTGGCTTTTTCAAGCGTTGCCTGCACATCATCGTTCGCCATCTTGACACCTACCTTTACCACACTGTCTCCTTTCTATAAAAAACGTAACCTTACGATCAACCTTTGAAATCCTTATGGACCTCCTCCATGACCTCGTCCGATATTACACAGTGCCTTCTTACGGCACGTTTGAAGAACTCCCATTGACAGAAACTGTTGTTGGAGAAATCATCAGAGAAGAAATCATCATTCTCAAGGTCCTGGAGGACCAACCTTATCTGGACATCGGTCATTCTCTTTCTAGAGACCTTCCTTCTGTAAAGAACGTCCATCTTTCCCCTGATCTCCCTCAAGAGATTATGAAAATAGCCCATCTTCCGGATCTTGGCACTACCAATGTACTTTATCTTACCACAATGAAGGCAGTAAGGCCGTTTCAAGGTCGGTGAATGCTTTTTTTCGTATGGTGTGGGTTTCACCCATATGGATTTGTCCGTATGTGACTCCTTATGAACGCAAACCGGGCGGGGTTGGGCATCTGTCATTTAATCATCCACATTCTAGTATGCCTATTAATCTTTACCGTGGTCCACCTTCTAAATAGATAAAAACATCCGATCGACCTTATTTGAGTCAATACCAGCTCTAACAAGGTCAGGTCCTTCTCACCGAAACCTATTATAACTCATCTAGTGATTATTGGACATGGCGGGTCTCAAGAGTGTGGTCCAGACCACTCTCCTTCGGGTCAAGAACGACCGAAGGACCCAGCTCAGGTACGGTGCTTTCGTTCTCATGTTCCTTTCCCTGATATTCTCCTTTGGAGGTTCACCGATACTCTTCTTCGGTTGGATCGCACTGGGTGTAATGGGAATATTGCTCCTCTACAAACTTTTAGAAAGATATTTCTTCATTGTCCTCTGGCTCGGAGGTATCTACCTCCTGGTGTGTCTAGGTTGTCTTATCATGTTCCATTTTTCAGTGGTGACAGGTAATTGGTTCCTAACGGTCCTTGGTCTATCAATGCTCATGGGCGCTTTCATGGGGGGCTTATTGCTCATCTATTTTACAAAAGAAAGACGCGATAGGATAGCCCTTGAAGGACCAAGGGTAAATATCGGTCTGTTCTCGGCAGGAATCGTGGCCTTCGGGGTCTTCTCTTTTTGGAGCATGATCGGTTTCATCCGTTGGGCCGATGGGGACCAATACTATCCTTGGATTTTCAGGACCATATATCTGCTGTCCGAGACCATCGTCATCCTGATGCTGATCTATATCACAGGTTTCATGGAGGACCGTCTGGTGATCCCATCAATGACAAAAGTGACGGATGAGGGCTTCCTTATGAACCTATTGAACAATATTACCGGGGCTAGGGCCGTGTTCAGGTCCGTTCCCGAGATGGAGAAAAAAGAACTGATCTGCCCTATATGTACAAAACCCTTGAAGCGTCAGATAAGGAACTGCCCCTCTTGTGATTCTCCAAGGTATTTCTATTGGTGCATCAGGTCTGAAGAATATTTCATCAGATGTCCGAACTGTATGAAGCTTACCCCGGTCGGCAGGGCCAGGTGCATAGAATGCTCTATGAGGATGAGCAATAGCATCCGATGCTCCAAATGTAAGACCGTGAACTCGGTCAAGGATTGGGTCCTGTTAAATTAGGTACTGCGATCATTTTAGGTCCATTGCAGCATGGGCTGCGGCGAGTCTGGCTATTGGGACCCTGAACGGTGAGCAGCTCACATAATCGAGACCCACCTCATGGAAGAAAGCGACCGATCTCGGCTCTCCACCATGCTCACCGCATATCCCCACCTTAAGCTTGGGATTTACCTTTCTCCCACTCTCTTTAGCGAGCCTTACCAGCTGTCCGACCCCTTCTCTATCGATAACTTTGAAGGGGTCGTTCTGGAGTATTCCGTTCGAAATATAGAGAGGGAGGAAAGATGCCGAATCGTCCCTGCTATAACCATAGGTCATCTGGGTCAGGTCATTGGTCCCAAAGGAAAAGAAATCAGCACATTCTGCGATATCCGAAGCGGTCAATGCGGCCCTGGGTACCTCTATCATCGTTCCGATCTTGTAGGTGATATTGGTCTTCTTTGACCTCATCACCTCCTCAGCGGTACCAACGATTATGTCCTTTTGAAGCTGGAGTTCCCTGACAGTGCCAACAAGAGGGACCATGATCTCGGGTATCGCAATAACGCCCTCCTTCCCCACTATGATGGCTGCCTCTATTATGGCACGAGTCTGCATCTCAGTGATCTCCGGATAAGTGATACCAAGTCTGCATCCCCTATGGCCAAGCATAGGGTTGAACTCCCTCAGTTCCTCCGTCCTTTGAGCGATATCCTCCACTGAAAGACCCATCTCCTGGGCCATTTCGGCCTGAGAAGGCCCATCATGTGGAAGGAACTCGTGCAATGGTGGGTCAAGCAATCTGATGGTGACCGGAAGACCATCCATTGCTCTGAAGATCCCTACAAAATCCTCACGCTGCATAGGTAGCAGTTTCTTCAAAGCCACCCTGCGACCCGGTTCGTCCTTTGCCAGTATCATTTCCCTCATTGCTTTGATCCTGTCACCCTGGAAGAACATGTGTTCGGTCCTGCAGAGACCTATCCCTTCCGCACCGAACCTCCTGGCATTGACGGCATCTTCAGGTGTGTCAGCATTGGTCCTTACCCCAAGCGACCGAATATCGTCAGCCCAGGACATAAGGAGGGCGAAATCCCCACCTATTGAAGGGGTCACGGTCGGGAGCCTACCGATGATGACCTCCCCCTTTGACCCGTCGAGCGAGATCCAATCTCCTTCCTTGAAGGTCCTGCCTTCAACCTTTAACAGGCGTGATTCATAATCTATCTTTAAAGCACCGCAACCTGATACGCAACATTTTCCCATGCCCCGGGCAACTACGGCCGCATGGCTGGTCATCCCACCCCTAGCTGTTAAAATGCCCTCGGCCGATTTCATACCGCCTATGTCCTCGGGGCTTGTCTCAAGCCTTACGAGTATGGTCATCTCCCCCTTCTTGGCCCACTCCTCAGCGTCCTCGGCATTGAAAACGATCCTTCCTGAGGCAGCTCCAGGAGATGCGGGTAGACCTTTTGCAATGATCTCTCTTTTTGCAGTAGGATCGAACGTTGGATGTAAAAGCTGGTCGAGCTGGTCCGGAGTTATCCTCTTAACAGCTGTTCTTTTATCTATCATTCTTTCATTGACCATATCTACGGCGATCTTGACGGCCGCTTTAGCGGTCCTCTTCCCGTTCCTGGTTTGTAGCATCCATAGTTTCCCATGCTGGATAGTGAACTCGATGTCCTGCATCTCCTTATAATGGCTCTCGAGCTTCTTGTAAACCTTTTCAAGCTCCTTGAACACACCAGGCATTCTCTCTTCAAGTGAAGGATAATCCCTTGTCCGTTCCTTTTCGGGGACCTTGTTGTTCTTACCCCATCTCTTAGATCCCTCTTTTGTGACCTGTAGTGGGGTCCTAATCCCGGCCACGACATCCTCCCCCTGGGCATTGACAAGGTACTCACCAAAAAAGGCCTTTTCCCCGGTTGCAGGGTCCCTTGTGAACGCCACTCCGGTCGCACATGTCGGTCCCATATTCCCGAATACCATGGCCTGGACGTTCACTGCTGTTCCCCATTCCACAGGTATGTTGTTCAGCTCCCTGTACTTTTTTGCCCTGTCGTTCATCCAAGAACTGAACACTGCTCCAATGGCCCCCCACAATTGTTCAAATGGATCCGTCGGGAATTCCACACCCTTTTTCTTCTTGATCAGTTCCTTGAACCTTTTTGAAAGGACCTCAAGGTCCTTTGATGTGAGGTCTGTATCCAGACTGACCCCTCTTTCCTCCTTCAGGTCGTCCATGACCTCCTCAAAAGGATCTGTATCATCCTTTGATTCGGGTTTCAGACCCATTACCACATCACCGTACATCTGAATGAAACGTCTGTAGGAATCCCAAGCGAACCTAACATCGCCGGTCGAAGAAATGAGGCCTTTTACGATCCCCTCATTGATCCCGAGGTTCAGAATCGTGTCCATCATACCGGGCATGGATGCCCTTGCTCCCGACCTTATTGATAAGAGGAGCGGTCTTTTCGGGTCCCCGAACTTGGTCCCCAATGAACCCTCAAGGTGTTCTATCGCTTTCTTGATGCCATCCTTCAAACCAGGTGGGAACTTTTTACCAGAGGTATAGAATTCAGTGCAGACCTCCGTGGTGATTATGAAACCGGGTGGGACAGGGATCCCCAATCTTGTCATCTCGCAGAGATTGGCCCCTTTCCCTCCTAGAAGCTCTTTCATGTCCTTGTTCCCTTCATTGAACAGATAGATCCTTTTTTTTGCACTGGTCATAAGAGCACCGCCTTTGGACCACCGGTAAAGCGATTGATTATAATAGATTTACCACCTTTTCAACGACCATGATCTATAAGATAAGAAAAAGGGTCCATACGTCCATCTGTCCTTTCATGCCTTTTTCATCAATCTCTGTGCGATCATCTTCAAGGTCGCCTCTTTCGAGTACTTCTTCTGAACCTTGACCCTGCCTTCGCCCAGATACCAGCGTGATGGGTGAGGTTTTTCGCTCTCAAGGACCGGAAAAAGACCTAGTTTCTTGCTGACAGCGAGAATATCTTCGGTCTTTGGGTCCTGGACCGCCATAGACCTTGGCACTCTCCTGCCGTATGAACGTGTCAGTTGGACGTTGAAATATTCTGGATATATCACATAGGTCCCGGTCGATCCTTTGGCCAAAGGAACCACCTCCAGTCTCAGGAGACCAATATAGCATTTATTGCGCCATGCTGACCAGGCCTGGAGGTCACCCTGGCCTTCCCCTTGGTAGTATCGATGATAGCGCCCTTTGTGATTATGTTGCGTCGAACATAGTTGGGATTGGCTGGGTTCTCCACAACGGTCTTTATCTCAGCTTTTAAGGTCTTCTTCTGTTTGGGATCAAAGATATTGACCGACTTTGCTTGGAGAAGTCTGAACTTGTAGGACCCACCGCATGTGCGGATCTCCCTCTTAATATTCTCGCCCATGGTCGTGTGCATCTGCTCACGACCTATCTCAGCCTTTTTTTTCCCTCTTGCTGACTTGTATCGACCTCCGGATATCTTCCTGGTCGATCTTCCCTGACAAAGCGCCATCTGTTTCACCTGTTCGGAACAGGCCGGCCATATATGAAAATATATTTAAACCTTGTTGGGTACATCGGATGTTCAAGGGGAAAAAAAAGCCCTCATTTGCGACGATAGTATGGAAAATGGGTGGGTCGAACATGACTGAGGTCCTATATATGCACGATATTGGGTCATGCTATATCTTCGATTTCAAGGCAAAAGTAGTTGATTCGGACCCCATCAAAGGGTCAGTTGTCCTAGACAGGACCGCTTTCTACCCCGAGGGAGGAGGCCAACCAACAGATACAGGATGGATATCCTGGGATAAGGGGCGGTCAAAGGTATCATCCATAAAAAAGACCGATGAGATCAGACATTATTTGGAAGGGGCTATACCATTGGCCAGTACGAAAGTTGAATGCCAAATTGATACAGAAAAACGATACAACCATATGAGGATGCATACCTCTCAACACCTGATATCGGCCATAGCCTGGAAACATTTCTCGGCAAGGACCGTAGGGAACCAGATCTATTCAGACAGGTCCCATATGGACCTAAAACCTGCATCGTTGAAAGACCTGGACATTGACCTTATTAAGGAGGAGGTCACCAGAATGATATCCGAGGACCAAAAGGTGACAATTATCGAACTTGATAGAGATGTGATAGAATCCACGATAGGGACGGAAAGGGTCGACCTCTCACGGCTTCCTAGACACATCTCAAAATTAAGGACAGTTTTAATAGGAAATGATGGGTCCATCGACCTTTGTCCCTGTGCTGGCACACATGTTAGGTCCCTATCCGAGCTAAAAGGCATTCGATCGCTCATTAAATGGTCCAAGGGGGCCGAGAAGACCCGAATCGAATATACATTGATGTAATGAGAACGAAGAACTCCATCATTGCATCCACATAGGGAGAACAGAACCATGCCCAGCAAGAGGGAGACCGGTGACCGAAGCTGCATCGTAGGTTAGGGCCACCAACCTTTGTGGGGTCAGCTGGGAATAGGTGCCTATGTTCAACGAGGTCATGATCCTACCGATATCCTTTTTGAACGAATCTATACCCTCCAAAGTCCTCTCACAGACCATAGACCAGTCCATTTCTCCACTAACATCTCTCTCACCTGTGGTTTTCGATATTCCGCTCAATATATGATCACCTAAGCAAATACCGTCGGCACCTAGACAAAGAAGCTTGACTGCATCCAGGGGTCCCCTGATCTCCCCGGATATTAGCAGTTTGACACCTTTTTTTCTAGATCCCATTACTTCAAGATGTTTGTTCGTGCTAATTATGGAATGAACGATGGGACTTGGAATGGAACCAAGAACATTCCCATCTTCCCCTGTCAAAGCCCTGTGCGAACTCATGAGCACACAATCCGGTTCTGAACGAAGGACCGTTTCCATATCGGTGTCAACGGATGTGCATCTGATGCTTGTCAATATCGGACCTGACCTCAATTCCCGAAGCATGAGCATTAGGTCTGTAAGGTCCTGTCCTTTTATCACCTCTGGTAACCGTTCACCTTGTTCATCACGGAGAGGCAGTTCCAAGATGGTGGAGCCCTTGAGCATCATTAGGTCGTTTTTGTCCCTCCTGCCATCCAATCTATAAATGGTCCTTGTCCGTTGTGAAGAAAAAAGCTCTCTCATCTCAGGCCCGATCCTACCCTTTAGGAATATTGGCCATCCTTTCATAGAACAGGCCGTTGCTACTCCCAGCATTACCTCATCCGAAAGGCTCTCACGCTGGTTCAGGTCCAGCATGAACGGGTCATTGAACGTGACCGTCCCCACTGAACCGCCCCTCCCAATGACAAGACCCTCCTTAGAAGGGTCCTTGACCTCTGATCCGTTAATGTCAGAAGTGACGAAAGATATACCGTCTAGAAGATCCCACAATCCCCTATTTCCAGGATGATCTAAATGTGTTGTACAATTATCAATAAAGTTCCCGATTGGTTCTACTTTAGACCTTTCGATAGGTTTTCCAGACCTCGATATGATCTTCCTGAACGATTTTGGTATTGCATCGATCATGTAATGTTTGAGATATTTATCGAGCAAAGAGAGATCGTTATCGGACAATGGTACTTCATAGGACCCATCCTCTGGTCCAGTAGATGAACCTGCAATAAGAACGGTCCCTCCATTATTGAAAGGCCCTATCTTTCCTTTTACATTCCCAGCTATGATGATCATGCCACCTTCCATCATAGGGCATGCATCACCGTTCACATCACCTCCAATTATTATCGTGCCTCCTGTCATAGCATTTCCGGGGGATGGACCGGAACCACCCTTTATCACAATGACCCCTCCGCTCATCTTGGTCCCACAGTTCCTCCCCGAATCACCCTCAATGATCAGCCCACCTGAGGCCATGCTATCCCCGGCAAGATCACCACAGCTCCCCCTCAAGATTATGACCGCACCATTATTGAAGGCACCTAAGAAACTGCCAACATTTCCAATCGCATTGACCTCAACATCCCCTGACAGTCCAACGGCCAAACCGTTTTGGCCTTCAAGTCCGGTTATGCGGACCCTCCGTGACCTTTCTAAAAGGCCTAGTATTGCATCGTTTACATCCCTGGCCTTCTGGACCATTCCCGTTCCTGTTCGTGCCGTTTCTGTCCGGGACATAGGTGGTAACCTCTTTGACATTATCATATGTCGATTACATATTCTTTGTCGCAATCCGATAAGAAACCTTTATCATCATTCCAGGTCATTCGACAGTGCTTCGAACGGTGCATCAATGTCCGATGAAGAAGTAGTAAATGGGTTCCATGCTCTTAGCATTAAGGACCTGAAAAGTGCCCACGGCCATTTCATCAAAGCCCTTGAAAGTCCTCTGTCCGAAATGGACAATTATTCCGCAAAGATAGGTCTCTCTCTGACTTACAGGGAACTGGGTGATTTAGATAAGGCCATAGAGGAAATGAAAGATGCTGTAAGGTCGATCAAAAACCCCGTCGAGGCCCTTTATGATCTAGCCATGCTCTATGAAGAAAGGGAACAGTATGCCCTTGCAGTGCAGAACTTTGACCTGGCAATTTCCTTGGATCCAACGCTCTTAGATGCCTATAACAACAGAGGGATCGCATGGTTGAAGACCCCTGACACGGACCAGAGCATAAGGGATTTTAGGAACGCATTGAACGGGCAGACTGGGTCCTCTAGGGTCCTATGCAATATTGGGATGACCTTTCTTGCTGACAAGAAATATGAAAAGGCAATTGACCATTTTGACAGATCGCTCCTTACAGATGAGACCAATATCCGTTCCCTTTGCGGGAAAGGACTCGCATTGTTCTACCTTGACAGGTATGATGATTCAATGATCTGTTTCGATGCTGCAATTTCGCTCCAGCCAGATTTCTATATTGCCTATTATTATAAGGGTGTGATCCTAAAGAAATTGGACCTCTTGGACGAGGCGGAACAAGCCATCAACGAGGCGCTGAAGGTAAGAAGGAACTTCCCTTTGGCCTGGTTCGAACTGGGAGAGGTCAAAAGCCTGAAGAACGATCCCGATATGGCCCTTGAAGCATACTCCAAAGCGGTTGACCTACATCAAGGGACCTATGAGGAGGCACTTTTCAATAAAGGAAAGCTGCTCTATGCAAAAGGACGGATGAAAGAAGCACTGGATTGTTACCGTAGGATATTGATCAAGAACGGATACATACCATCGGTATGGCTAGAGATGGGAAAAGCATTATTGCAGATGGAAGGAATGGAAGGAAAGGTCCTTCCAGTGCTCAAGAATGCCCTAAGCCTTGACCCTTTTCGAAAGGACTCAGCATTGATCCTCTCTTCTGAGTACGTCAGGAGGAAAGAATACCAAAAGGCTTACGAGGTTTTGAAAAAGGTCATGGATTCGCATCCTGACCCCTCCATTGGTGGGGAATTGGCCATGGTCCTGTACTCAATGGGTAGGTTCAAGGATTGTATAGATATCTCTGATATGACCATTTCTATAGAACCGGAGAGCTCGATGACCCTGCTTCCAATGGGTAGGTCATATGGAAAGATAGGGAAAACAGAGGAATACAAACAGTGTCTACGTAGGTACCTTCATAAAAACCCCTCCGATAGGTCCGTCGAAGCCGAGATGAGGGCAATCAATTGAAAATGGTCATTTCAAAGACCTAACATGGTCAAGAACGGTCCCATCGATGTATTTTACCAGGGCCACGACCCCCTCTCCGAACATTGGGGCAATATCCATCCCCCCGCTTTTCAATGCTTGGTTGCGTAGGTCCTCTACGCTCATCACAGGTAGACCTTCTTTCTTGCATTTTATCTCCAGGTCCTCGTTCCTTTGAATATGGGACGGTCTCGCATTCATTGTATTAAAGGCCATACCTTTTTCGCAAACGATAAGGTCTATTAACTTACCTGGTGTGCTTACCGTCAGGACCCTTTCTTTGATGATCGGATTCCCTTTCCTAAGAAGGGGAACTGTGACGATATTCATCTGGGAACCATATGCGACATCCTGATGACCTCCTATCCCATGCAGAAGCCAACCATCAGAATGTGTATTTACGTTCAAATTGAAATCGAGATCTACCTCCGTTGCCGAGAGGAAAGAGGCCTGTTCGTTCTCGGTAACTGTTCCTCCACTGTAAGGATTGCAATATTGGTCCACGAAGAGCTCTACATGGTCCCTGTTCGTCCTTAATGACTGGACCGAGATCGGGTCGAAGCTCTGTCCATCCAGTAGCTTCCTTAGATGACCTTTTTCAAGCATTTCCACAAGGAACCTTGTCGTTCCTCCGACCGCATAGGACGCGACCAATCCTTTTTCAAAGAACAGGTCCGATATCCGCTGTGTCAATCCAAGAGAGATCCCTCCTGAACCGGCCTGGAAAGAGAAACCGTCCTTCAGGAGATCGGATCTCTTCAGTACGGACATAACATGGTCCATGATCGTAATGCTCACTGGGTCTGATGCGATCTCCAATGAACCTGAAAGGATCCCTGCAGGGTCTCCTATCGAACTTACCTCAAGGACAAGGTCTACATCAGTGGCTGGTATAGAGATCGGGGAACAGGGATAGGGGACTAAATGATCGGTTATAAGAACTGTCTTCTCCGCAAAATGTGCATCCCCTCTTAAGAAACTGCAAGGCCCAAAGGCCGAAGGACCATTGACCCCGTTGGCATTTCCCATACTGTCGCAGGAGGAAACCCCTAAAAAAGCTACATCGATCTTGATCTCACCATGAGAAAGGGCCCTGCTCCTTCCTGAGTGACTTCGTAATATTATCGGCAGGTCCATATTGCCCATTGTGACATACCTACCTAGTGGTCCGTTCAAAGAACCCTCTATTCGCGCAATTGTACCATCCTTGATCCTCTCAATGAGCGGTTCATGGACCGGAAATAGGGCTGTAGGAAGGACGGTGATATCCTTGATCCCTCCTCTTTTAATGGCGTCCATTACCATGTTCACTATACGGTCGCCGTTCCTTAGATGGTGATGGAAGGAGATGCTCATTCCATCGGAAAGCTCAACTTTCCTTAGAACCGCCATAATATCCTTTAAGACCTTATCTTCACCAGGCATACGATGTCTGATAGGTCTCCCGACCTCTCTTTTTGATCCTGGTTCGATCCCAAGATGGTCGGAATACGGACGAAGTAGCTTCCCCCCTATCTCAACGGGAACATCCCTTCCTATCCCGTTCACGGTCCATCTGATATCTTCTTTCCTCATCATATGGCATGAACAAAGGCATCGTTATGATAAAATGCTTTTTGGTCAGAGCCTCGTTAAACCATCTGCGATGTCCATGAACCGGTCCATTTCTAATTGTTCAGGTCTAAGGTCATCGACAATTAATTGCTGTAAAAGAGCTCTAATATCGCTCATATCACAACGCATCCCAAGATTTCCTGGATGAAGTGAGTTCCTAAGCTTCTTCCTCCTTGATGAGAAGGAAGCTATCAAAACATTATGGAACATGGTCTCATCCTTAGGGATACGAACATCTTTCCTCCTAGGTCCGAACTCGATCACCAAAGCATCTACATCGGGAGAAGGGTCGAAATTACTTCTTCTTACCCGAAATATAGGTTTGGCTACCATCTTCGACTGGAACAGAACGCTCAATCTTCCATAATCCTTGCTCCCTGGTCCGTTCAGTAATCTCCTTCCGAACTCTTCTTGGAGCATAACGATCCCACCGAGGAAAGGGGTCCTTGAAAGTTCATAAAAAGGTATCCCCTCGCATATTCGATAGAAGAGCTCTGTAGAGATGTTGAACGGAAGATTGGATATTAGGAATGTGGGTTCTAAAAAAAATGTTCCCATATTATCAAGTGCATTTCCCCAGATCAATTCAAGGTCCGTACCATGGTCTATTAGGACCGGATCAAGATATGGTTTAAGCCCCTTATCAAGTTCCACCGCTCGAACCTTTCCGCCTCTTTTCAGCAATTCTTTGGTCAAGATCCCTCTTCCTGGCCCAATTTCAAATAAATAGGGTAGCGCCTCATAAGGTACCGATCCAGCTATCCTTGTCGCGATCGAATGGTTCTTTAGGAAGTTCTGACCAAGAGACCTTGCCCTTCTGGTCTTGAAGCGATCTGGCCTATTATATGATGATAGGTCTCGTTTATGTTCCATTTGGTGCTTAAGCGAGGAAAAGATATAAGTATTGTTCCGTGTTCAACCCTTCGCATGAACGTTCAGTTGATCAAGAAGGAAAAGGACTCCATCGAGTTCAAATTGGAGGATGAGAGCGAGGTCCTTCTGATACCTCTGAGGAACCAGTTGTTGACCGATGATGCCGTAAATTATGCGAATTACAACGTAAGGCATCCAAAACTAGATATTCCACCATTCTCATTGAAGGTAAATTCTGGAAAACCGCAGAATGCCTATAAAAAGGCGTGTAAGGCCCTCTCAAATACATATAAAGATATGCTTGCACAGTTCTCTAAGCAGCTCTGAGATGATCCAGATGGGGCCGTTGCCGCTCCAGGAAGAGCGCAAGATTGGTCTAGAGGTCTTTTTCACAGATACGGAACCATTAGGTGGTAGGTTAAGGAAGGACCCGGAAGACTTCGTAGTTAGAGAAATATCTGAACCTCCTTTAGAGGTATCGGATGGTGAATTCTCCATTGCCACTGTTACGGTGAGGAATTGGGAGACCAACAGATTGGTCCAAGCTCTGGCCGATTCTATAGGCATGTCAAAAAAAGCCATTAAGTTCGCAGGTACCAAGGATAAACGCGCTATCACTTCCCAGCTCATGTCCTTCAGGTGTCCACCCGAGAGACTCCAACAGGTAAAATTAAGGGACCTAAGGATTTCCGATATTTATCGATCCTCCACAGATCTGGTCCTGGGTGGACTTTACGGGAATGATTTTCATATTAGGATTAGAGATATTAAAATGGACCAGGAAAGGGCTAGGTCCCTGACAGAGAGCTGTCTGGAAAAGATGATATCGATCGGAGGTTTCCCAAATTTCTTCGGGGTCCAACGATTCGGAGCGATAAGACCAATAACTCATATAGTAGGGAAACAAATAGTGATGAGGAAGTTCAAAGAAGCGGTTCTAGCCTATATTTGTGAACCCTATCAAAAAGAGAGCATCAACCAACAGGAAAAGAGAAGACAACTTGAAAAGGACCTGGATTTCGAAAATGCTCTCGAATACTACCCAATAGATGCGATATTCGAGAGGTCCATGATATCATATTTAAGCAAGAACCCTGAGGACTGGACAGGGGCCTTGAATATATTGCCCGAGAACTTAAAAATGATGTTCGTCCATGCATACCAATCCTATCTTTTTAACAGGATCCTTTCTGAGAGGATCAGGCGAGGGATCCCTTTGAACGAACCTGTTGAGGGTGATATGCTCCTTCCTCTGAATAAAAAGAAATTACCTGACCGTCATACCTATATCGATGTGAGGAATGATAATATCGATGAGATGACAAAATTGGTCAAGGATGGCAGGGCCTTCATTTCGGGTCTTATAATCGGTCGAGATCCGATATATGCCAAAGGCGAGATGGGGGAGATAGAGAATTCCATAGTGAGCTCAGAAGACCTTATTGCTGAGGACTTCGATATTTTCGAGATCGATAAGATCTCGTCAAATGGTATAAGGAGAGAGGTCCTTGCACCGGTCTTTGATCTGAAATGGAGGGTTCAATCAGAAAAAGAAAATGAAGTGGTTAACCTTTCCGATGAAAGGACGATGTTAGAAATGAAATTCACACTTTTTAGAGGCAGTTATGCTACATCCTTCCTTAGAGAGCTGATAAAGGGGCCGTTGATAGTATATTGAAGGTCGACCATATCGACAAGCTTTTAATTAACAGCACCATTTCGCCAACATAATAGCCGGAGAGATGGCAGAGCGGCTATGCGCACGACTGCAGATCGTGTCCACGGGAGTTCGAATCTCCCTCTCTCCACATTTTTTATTATGTATTGTATATTACATAATGAATATATTATATTATTATTGTGAGATATAATGATTATATCTTATACTATTAGAACCTATTAAAAATTATAATAATATAAATATAATATTATAACCTATAGGTTCCTATGGGACAATCGAACCTAAAGGTCAAATTGAGACGTATAGGAACAGGACAAGGCATCCTTATTTCGAGCTCTATCTGCAAACTGATGGGGGTGAACGTCGGAGATGACCTATTGATCGAATTCGATGGAAAAGACCTTCTATTGAGGACGATGGAGGGTGACAACGATGAGGAAAGATAAGGAGGTCGAGGACAGGAGGGATCTGAACAAAGCTGTGATCTATTGCAGGGTTTCCACCGAGGACCAGGCAAAGGAAGGGTTCAGCCTCTCAGCTCAAGAGGAAAGGTTGAAAGCCTATTGTATAGCAAAAAACTGGGAGGTCATAAACGTCTATGTAGATGATGGTTACAGCGGGCGGTCGGATGATAGACCTGCCTATCAAAGGATGTTAAGGGAAAAGGACCATTGGGATATCATGGTGGTCCTGAAAATGGACAGGATCCATAGGAACTCCAAGAACTTCACGTTGATGATGGAACGTTTAAGGGATTGGGGAAAGGAGTTCACATCGATGCAGGAATCCTTCGATACTACAACAGCAATGGGAAGATTCGTGATGGACATTATCCAAAGGATCGCTCAGCTCGAATCAGAACAGATCGGAGAGAGGGTCTATATCGGTATGCTGCAAAAAGCCAAGGAAGGGAAAGGGATCTTAGGTTTCAATATCCCGTATGGTTTTTTGATAGAGAACGGCAATCTCTATGCCATCATCCCCGAGACAGAAGAGGTCCGAAGGATGTTCGATCTTTATCTTTCAGGTTCCACATTACGAGACATTTGCAGGGACCTATTGATAAGAGGAGTACGGACGAAGAAAGGTTCCTCAAAATGGGACCCGAAAACAGTAAAGAGAATCCTATCCAATCCGATCTATTGCGGTTATCATAGATGGGAAGGGGTCATCTACAGAGGAATGACAGACCCTATAATCGATGTCGGAACCTATAATCATGTTCAAACCAAGCTTTGTAGAAGGAGTGACCCTATTTTTTTAAAAGAGGTCTAAAAGATATTCATTCTCGGAAATTTAAACCTTAAAGGATACCTACTTTATTGGTCTAAGGGCCGGATTTTTGATTAAAAAAGACTTATCTGTAATAATTTATACAAATTTTTAATGTTAAATAAAATAAAAAAGCTATTATGATAATCCAACTATAGTGAAAACCGCCTTAATTGTAATAAATTGAAAGAACGAATAGTGGCTTTCGGTCTACCGATAGCCACATAAATCAAATATGTTGGAAGATATTTGTTTTACATATATTAGAATATATCTTTGATATTCTTGATTTGATTATAATGTATGGATGAATTAATAGCAATTAAAAAAATATATATATTTATTTATACTATATTGATTTAACCAAATAAATATAAATAATATACCATGAACAATAGTTAATATAATTATAAAAAAAATATTATTGTAAACCATATTAATATTTATTATAATATAAATATTTGTAAAAAAAAATTGTATCAAATAAGATATATAATATATCAATATAGTAATATAAGAATATATTATCTTTAAATATTAGAATTAATATTGATCCATAGGATTTCGGTAAGATTAAATGAACTTATCCTATTGGACCTCTATGGATAAGGGTCCCGTCCTCATGGACTCCCAAAGACAGAACGGTCAAGTCAACGTTCCAACAGAACTTGATTTTCTTAAAAGGATAAGATCATCGGGAGCTGATACGACAGAGTTGGAACAACTTCTCTTCTCAGATATCATTGAGTACAATAGAAGGAAAAGACAGCTCATGAACTATCAATTACCTAACATTGAAAATAATCCACCCCAAACTGAAAGAACGAATGACTTCCATCAAGACCTCCTTTTATCCATTCCAAACGAATACCTATCAGATCAATATGGAGGGGGAGAAGAAGAGGTCCTAGACCTTAGCGAAAAGGTCAGTATAGGGTCTTCGACCACGAAAGGACCCCCTTCTACTGTCTTTGAAGGGGAAAAAAGACAGAAAGATGACGAGACCTCGCCACCAAATAAAAATGGACCTAACGTTCCTTCCGAAGATAAGATCAAAAAGGGAAGAGGTTCTAAGTTATCCAGGAAAAGAGGTATGCTTTTCATATTAGTGACCATCTCCATAATAATCTTTTTAATTATGGGTTATTCTGCTTATATGCTTTTAGATGAGGACGAAAACGATGGACCAGGTCCAGAACTGATATCTGATTTTTCAATAAGCGATTCTGCCCCCCTTTCCGGAACATTGGTGAGCCTATCTGCCAAGTTCATAGAGGCTGGTACGACCTATCAATGGATGGTCTTCCCAGAAAATTACGCTTTTCGATCTGGTTCAGCAAAGGAAAGTAATATCCAGTTTTTTTTTAAAAAGGCCGGTACCTATAGGGTAGACCTCCGGGTCACTTTCAAAGGCAAGACCGAAACCACCAATAAGTTCATCTCCGTTTCGGAAAGGACCTTTGTGGTCTCAAGGGAGAGATACTCGGATAAGATAGGGTACAACGTCAGTGGGAACCTTTTCATTGAGAATATAGATTCCATTCTAAGGACCAAGGATATCCTTTCCTACAAAAGGATGTTCCTGACCTATAGCACTGAAGCGAACGATCCCGCTATATCGACAACAAGTGATAAACTCATCTTATCAAAAGATGGTTTAGGAAAAGAATACCTGAATTTGGAAAGGGGGTCCGTTCAGAACCTTAGGTTCGACGGATATCTAGAAAGACCTAACGGGATGAGGTCCCCGCTCATAGGTTCGACGAATATTGAACAAAGGACATTGATCGACGTATATAATAAACGCCCAACGAAGATGGTCACCTCTACAAGGACCGATCTCCAGTTCCAGGCCATTGCGGGTACTACTGTCGATTACAGGATCATTGAGAGCGGTACTATCTATAATGATCTTGGGTCTGACCTAAATGAGCTTCGGGTCGAGGATATTTCCGAAGGAAGGGATATGAGGGTGGGAATGGAAGGGAATACGCGATGGGGGAACAATGACCTTTATTGGGAAGCTGTCGAGGTCGACATCATAGGACAGAGACCTGCCCTTAGGCTTGACCTTAGAATGACCTCGTCCGACCTAAAGACCCTCGAACTGAAAGAGTTCGGTCTATCCCTGTGGTTGTCAAGCGATCTTCCATTGGCTGTCAGGTCCATTATTAACATTAGCTCCGAGAACGATGTTGCCACACCCTATAAGTTGAACCATCAGCAGGAAATGGCATTTTTCGAGGCTGGTACAGAGGCTTTGATATATGGAGATATTAACGCTAAACATGATTCGTTCATAAGGGCAGATGAGGTCTTCCCAGAGATAACCTCAGAGTTCCAGAACAAATGGACATACCTTCCAGAACTTGGCAATATGACATCAACTATACCCTCAGGTTTCACAGCCCAGGATGCGATATCTAGGTTCGAGGAGAGCCCTGAGTTCAAAGCATATAAGAGAAGCAATCCCTCTCTATACGGGGTGATCTCGAACTATTCCAACTTCGGGAACAAGGAACAATGGAGGTTCTCACTGGCCGAAAAAGGTGATAAGCTCGCTTGGAACCAGTCTGTGAGACGTACTGACCAGGACATAGGTTTTCCGGATGATGTGGAACCAGTTGACCTTGATAGGACCGATATTGGGACCACCCTAACCTATTCTGGTGCCGAACATTGTTTAAAAAAGCTTCTACCGGAACTTGAGGTGCAGTTCTCAATGCTAACCTTCGGGACCAACTCTCCTTCGCAATCTTCCAAGATAGGTACAACACGTTGCTCATTAGGAACAAAGGTGGATATGAGGTACCCAATGGTTGGTCTCATCAATCCAGGTCTTATAGAGAAACTACCCATTTGCTACTATCTTGAGAGCTTCGATGGGACTTTCAAGGTTGGTTTGGACATGACCAATGGCCAACTTTCCTTTGCGACCTCAACACAGGTCACAAAACTTTGACAATGGAATAGTATCGACACAACCTCTATTTCAACACTACATGGAGAGGGTCCGTATTGAAAATATACCTGTGGGATGAACCATGGGTCACCACCTCCGCTTTCTCATCATTACCTCTAGGTATGTTGATCTGATCGACGACGTTCTTCAAGGAATGGAGCGAATCCTGCTCCGGTACACAGAAGAAGTAGGTCCCTGAGTTACCAACACCGATAGGAGAGATCACCAGGTCCAAACCTGAGGTTTTAATGGACCTATCCAAGGCATCGAACCCCTTGTTCTCCATTCCTAAAGAGGTATAGATGCCCTTTTGCATCTGTAATAGATCGCAAATAGCCTTCCTTTCTAAACCTGCATCGATATCCGCGAACCTATGATTGGCTAGGAATACCATGGCGGCCAACTTTGCCAGTTCTCCAGATGTCCTCTTCAATTCCGAAAAATAGCTTAAGACCTCTGTCCCGTGGATCTGAATCATCGGTTGGAATCTCTGGAAAGTCTCCCTGAACCCGCTCATTGGATTGTCGATCCCACCCTTACGGTCAATAACAAGACCAAGGTTCTTGTTCACAGGTAGTTCGGGATAGATTATAGAGTTCATAGATACATTCCCATCATCTTCCAGATTTGCCAGAACAGGGGCCGCGAAAATAGATGAAAGACAAGCCCCACCTGAGGAGAACTCCCTCAGACCGAAGACCTTCTGGAACTTTTTAATCTTCTCCCCTTCATCAATGGAGAAAGAGGAGTTCCAGTGCCTTTCGAAAGCTTGAGATAGTTTAATAAAACGCTTCATGAGGGGGATCGAACCCGTTGAAGAGGCTAGACCCTGTCCGCTCCCTTCCTTCATGAGGTCATTTATGGACATGGGCTCCTCTGCCTGAGGAAGGTCCCATACCGCTACCTTTCCAGGGTCCAAATGACGGCATAAATTCCCCACCTTCCCCTTTCTATTGAATGGAAATCCTACACCGTCCTTCAGGTGGATGGCAAGCGCGGCTAGAATAGCTCCGAGTTGACCTGCCATCGATATCCCGTATCCCGCACCAGAGGAGAAGATGATCGAATAATCATATTTTGTAAGGACCTCGAAATATTCCTTGAATTCTACTTCGTCCTTGAAGGCACCAGACCCTTTGTACCGTTCATATTCATCTATGACCTTTGAATGCCCTGAGACAAGAGCCTGGAATCCCTTTTTTCCTTCAATATAATATGCATCCTCTATTGATCCTTCCCTCCTCTTCATCCAGCGTACAACATCACCGCTCCCGAATGGATGGAGACCGATCTCAATGCTTTTATTGATCGGGATCACCATCCCCGGTTCACCAAAGGCGATGAAAACCGCTCCGAAAGGCATACAGGAGGTGTTCGAGACCATGACCATCTCTGGAAATGCATGGTCTCTGAATAGGTCGTTCTTCCAATTCGCAGGTTCTATGAACTCGGACAATGCCACCTTTCCTGTCCTATTACCCCTTACGAACGTATCAAAGAGCGTTATCTCTATCCCGAAGCTTTTCAATTCCTCATGGATCTCACTGACCTTCCTGTTCTCCTGTTTTCCTGTATCTCCTATGTATTCGAACCTGGCTTCCCTAACCTTTTCAAGGACGGTCCTGGCACGATGGACGCCCTTTGAACTGAGGAAGATGCAGTCAGTAAGGTTCTTTCTCCTTTTCACCTTGACCGACCTTTGGCTGATCAGGGTCTTGTTCGAGATGATGAACTGCTCCAGTTCTTCCCTTTTCATACCACATTTAATTGAGACCGCTTCCCTTGTTATGGTCGGCGGCACCTCTTCGTTCTCCCGAAGTTCGAAGGACCGTGTCTCATGAAGGTAGAGTAGTACGAGCTCCTCTGGGGTTATGTCCATTTTCACACCTGACATCTCTAACTGGGCCCATTTAGAAAAAGGTTTCTTTTCAATTCATATAGAACCGTTGATCATTTCCTCACTTATGTTAACAGCCCTTTTGAGGTTGTTCGATTTTGGGTTCTCTTCAAGCAGGGCATTGAAAAGCTTCAAGGCGTTTTTATATTCCCCCTTGGCAAAGAGAAAACACCCCTTTTTGTAAAGAAGGTCCTGGTCGTCCTTGGCGTTCTTCAGTGCCTTCTTTAGAACTGGGTCCATCTCCTCAAGCATATCAAGGTCGAGCAGGACCGTTAGGATGCGTGATGAGGTTTTTGGGTCATATCCCTTCTCTTCTCCACGTTTCATCAATGAAGCTATCTCGGATTCTGCTTTAATGACCCGTTTTTCTGCTTTATCAAGTGTCTTTCTCACTTCATCGATTAGATCTTCGGATGGTCCAAAGAAAAGTGCTCTTCTTAAGTAGGTTATCGCCCTCTTATTGACACCCATCAACGCATAGCAATCACCAAGGATGGTCCACTTCCTCGCCTGCCTGTGGTCCAAACATCGGTTGTACCTTTTAACCATCTCAATATCACCATTCTCAGTGTGGAGCTCGATCAGAGCATGGTACAATGGGTCGCTATCCAAAGGCCTGAGATAATAGTCCCTTGCCCTTCCCTCCTTTTCCGCTATGACCGAAACGGCCTTTTTGAACGAATCTGTCCCCTTGTGGGACCTCGCATATTCCATAACCTTAGTGATAGCCTCAATTGTCGCATCCATATTATCGGACGGGTCCATGGCCTTTAGCCGGTCCAAACAAGATTCCATTCTATTGTTCCTCCTTTGGGACTGATGGGTGCACATCGTATTTTTTTATTTTGGTCTGTTAAAATGGAGGAAAATCGAACGTTTAAAAAGATCGATGGTTTAATATTAATATTCTAATAATATATCTAATTAAAATTAAATATTTATTTTTTTTAACCTTTTATAACCGCCAATGGGACCATCCTTGCTACCTTTTTAGACAATCCTGCCCCACATACGACCTCGACAACGGCATCCACATCTTTGTAGGCCTGAGGTGCCTCTTCCGCAACTACCTTGGGAGATGCTGCCCTTACATATATTCCCCTTGATGCCAGGTCCCGGATGATATCATTGGACCTGAAGGATTCAATGGCCTTTGACCGTGAAAGGACCCTTCCTGCACCATGACAGGTTGAACCGAAGGTAAGGTCCATGGCCTTCCCAGTACCTGCTAAAAGGTAGGATGCAGTCCCCATATCTCCTGGGATAAGGACGGGTTGTCCGACGGTCGAATAGGCATCCGGAACCCCTTCTGACCCCGGTCCGAATGCCCTAGTCGCGCCCTTCCTATGGACACAGACCATCCTCCGTTTGCCTTCAATGTTATGACATTCCATCTTTGCTATGTTATGGGCCACATCATAGACGACCGACATTTCCGGATCGTGGTCTGTACCCTTAAGGGCAGCAGTGAACGATTCACGGACCCAATGGGTTATCAGCTGTCTATTTGCCCATGCATAGTTGGCTGCGGACCTCATAGCTCCCAGGTACGAATTAGCCTCTTCTGAACCCAATGGAGCGCAAACGAGCTGTTTATCAGGGACTGTGATATTGAAACCCATGCTCGTATAGTTCTTTCCATCTTTGTTATAATGGGATTCAAGTTCCCTAACCTTATCCTCACATACCTGATAACCAAGGCCTCTTGATCCCGTATGGATAAGGACCACAACCTGGTCTTTGTTATCGATCCCCATAGCCTTGGCAGCGATCGGGTCGAAAATCTCATCGACCTTCTGGACCTCCAAAAAATGGTTCCCGGCCCCAAGAGAACCCACTTGTGGAAGGCCACGGGCCTTAGCACGCATCGACACCTCCTTCGGGTCCGCCCCAACCATTCCACCATTTTCCTCCATTCTATCTAGATCGTCTATTTTTCCATAACCTTGTTCAACCGCCCATTTTGCACCTGTCGATAGGATCTCCTCGAGATCATCGTTGGACACACGTATCCTGGCTTTGGAGCCTACTCCAGATGGGACATTTTTGAACATAATATCTGTCAGTTCTTTAATGAACGGTTGAACATCCCTGGCCATCAAGGACGTCCTAAGGAGCCTGACACCACAATTGATATCGAACCCAACCCCACCTGGAGAGACAACCCCTCCCTCATCTTGAAGTGTTGCCGCCACACCACCTATAGGGAAACCGTATCCCCAATGGGCGTCTGGCATTGCAAGAGAAGGTCCCGCTAGTCCAGGAAGCGTGGAGACATTGACCAGCTGTTCGCACGCTTCGTCTTTGAAGAGGTCCACCATCATCCTTTCAGAAGTGAAAAACATCCCTTCTGTCCTCATATCTTCCCTATAGGACCTTGGGATCCTATAGATGAAATCTGACATCTTTTCATAGGTTCCCTGCCACATGGACCGACTCTATGTCGGTCTGTTATTAAACCTTTTTATGGAAAGGTCGATACAGATATGAAAAGTAGATAAAAGATGATGATAATCGACCTTACATGACGACATACAGGGAGGAAGATTACCTTGAGGCCATCTTGCATGTTGTCAATAGGAAAGGGTACGCCAAAGTGACCGATATCTCGAAACATCTAGGTTGTTCGGCTGCAACCGTAACAGAGATGTTCGTAAGGCTCTCAGAGAGAGGTTTGGTCAACTATGAGAAATACGGTGGGGTCACCCTCACACCAGAAGGTCGAAAAATCGGGATCGAGATAAACGCCAGGCACCAACTGATAAAGGACTTCCTGCTCGTCCTGGGCGTTCCGGAAGACGTGGCGGAAATGGATGCTTGCATGATAGAGCATAGGGTCCATCAGGAAACGCTCGACCATCTTCAATCCTTCATCGTATCGTTCAAGAACGACCCTGAGGTCAGAAAGAAACTAGACAGAGAGCTTTGAATGCTTACAAAGGTGGTCTTTTTCCAAAATCACGGGCAAATGTTAATTAGGATAGAAATTCTAACATAACCACCATATCTAGCGGTGGTATGATACGTTAGGAGTCGATGCACTCAGGACCAGCCTTTTTCCCGGGTGATGATATGTCGAAAATGAGAATGGCCCCATATCTGATAATCGCACTGTTCATGCTGATACCGTCAATGAACGGAATAGGGACTGGCACCTCCGGCACAGTAGCGCTCCCATACGTTTATTCTGTCCTCAACGGTCCAGCAGAAGGAACACCCCTTCTTAGGACATACTGGGGAGATTGCACCATAAAGGACCTTGAATCTCTTGTCCCGGCCTATGGATCCGACCTTGAATCCAAATACTGGATCGTTCAGTTCGATGGTCCGATCAGACCAACATGGAAGAACGGACTGGAGGACCATGGTGCTAGGGTGATATCCTATTTCCCGGATTTTGCTTATATCGTAGACATTGGGACGTCCGATGTCCGTATCATCCTTGAGGTGGACCATGTTGTAGGGATCGTTCCGTACCTCTCCGGGCTCAAGGTACATCCGGACCTCTATCCCCTCCTTGAAGATGGACAGGAAAGGATGATGGAGTTCGGGACCCCTATGCTCATCATCGACCTCTTGGAGGAGGACAATACCGTGGAAGACAGGTTGAAAGGGCTCTTTCCACAGGTCGTCAGAGGTTCGAAAACAAGGTTCCTGGTCGGACCAGAACCAACAGATGTTCCAAGTTTGCTTAAGATATCCTCCATTGAATGGATCGAACCGGACCATCCAGTGGTATTGCAAAACAATGTATCCAAAGAGATCATTGGCGTCTCTTCAGCGGTCCAGGACCTCAACCTTTTAGGATCGGGCCAGATAGTTGCCATAGCAGATACTGGGCTGGACACAGGTATCGATGATCACAGTATAAATGGTGACATATCGGCGGACTTTGACAACAGGGTGAGGTTCGCAAACTGGGCGGGCACTTCACCTGACGATACCCATAGCCACGGCACTCATGTGGCCGGGTCAGTGGCGGGGGGAGGGACCTTATCCAATGGGAAGATCAGAGGAATGGCCCCACAGGCCGAGATATTCTTCCAGGGCATAGCCACAGACAGCAATTCATTGTCCATTCCCTCAAATACCAGTCAACTTTTCGAACAGGCCTATCAGAACGGTGCAAAGGTGCATACGAACTCATGGGGCTCATCTGTCTATGGCCAGTATACCAGTAGGTCTTGGGATGTTGACTGGTTCATGTACACACATCCGGATATGGTCATCCTTTTCTCCGCTGGCAATTCCGGTGAGGATTGGTATCCCGAGGACGGAAAGGTCGATAATGATTCCATCGGAGCTCCCGCAACTGCCATGAACTGCATCACCGTGGGGGCTTCCGAGAACTTTAGAACGACAGGAGGTTACAGCACATCGAGCTGGTCTATATTCATGGGGTGGAAATGGACAGGCAGCAATTACGTCTATCAGAGCAGGTACCCTGTCGATCCGGTCAAGAGCGATAGGACCTCCAATAATACCAATGGTTTAGCTGCCTTCTCCTCAAGAGGACCAACGGACGATCTGAGATTGAAACCTGATGTTGTCGCTCCAGGGTCCAATATACTCTCGGCAAGGTCCACAAAGACATCATCGACAGGGTGGGGTACGTTCTCAGGGAACAGCAATTACATATTCATGGGAGGGACCTCTATGTCCACACCCATTACGGCAGGGGGTGTGGCCTTGATCAGGGAATATTTCAACAGAACCCTCGGGATGGAACGACCCTCGGGAGCCTTATTGAAAGCCGCCCTGATAAACGGTGCGATGGATATGACACCAGGTCAGTACGGGGCCGCCAACCCTACTACAAACGAGATCATCTCAAGGCCCGACAATGCTCAGGGATGGGGTCTTATCAATATCAGCGAGTCAGTAGGTCCGAAGAATGGTAACATGGCATTCCTTGATGTCCAAAAGGGCATCTCGACCGGTGAGAACTTCACTACGAATTTCAAGATCGGTTCTTCCAGCAAAGAGCTGAAACTTACCCTTGCCTGGTCCGACCATCCTGGAACGATATCCGCCTCCAAACATCTGGTAAATGACCTGGACCTGGTCCTGAAAACCCCAAGTGGGACAATATATAGAGGTAATGATTTCATTGCCCCTTACGGCGATTCAAGGGACGATATCAACAACGTTGAGGGGATACGGATCGGGTCACCGGCAGTAGGGACCTATTTGCTCACTGTTAGAGGTCATAATGTCCCAATGGACGACCAGAGGTTCGCTTTGGTCGGAAGCGGGGATATGTCCAATTTCTCCGGTGTCCTAACTCTTGACAGATCGTTCTATTCCACCGAAGGTGATAGGATCGGTATCGAGCTCTTGGACCAGGACCTGATAGGAACAGGTTCGGTCATGGTCAATGTCAGCACGAATTCTTACAGGAAAGGAAGGATGGTTACCCTACGGGAAGATAGAAACACCGGAGTTTTCTCAGGTGAGATATTCACCATCAATTCGACCTCTTCCGCACTTGATAGGATCCAGGTCTCTCATGATGACACGATAACGGTCGCCTATCAAGATAAGGACCCCTCCGCTATTTACTTCTTCAATGCGACAGCTAAAAGGCCAGAAAAGGTCTATCTAAGGATCAGACCGGAATACCAAATGACCTTCTCAACCTATGAAAAACTGATATTAGAAGCGGTCGGCGATCCCTATCTCGCGGTATGGTGGGATTTCAAGGGGGACTCCATGGGATGGCGAGAGCTGAGGGATGATGGGAACAATGACCATGGGGACCATCAACAGGACGATGGTAATTATTCGGATATTTGGTACACTCCAATGGACTTGAACGGGAGCTTTGAGCTTGTGTTAAGGGTCGATGACCATTTCCTTGGGACAAGGTACTATCCGCAGTTCAATTTTAGTTTTGATCCTTCCATACCAAGGTTCCCTAAGAACCTCACCTACACCATCCTTTCTGGAGGTAATTCTGTTGACCTCAGTTGGGACCCCACTAACGAAACGGACATTTCGGTCTATAGGATATATAAGAATAGCAGTGTTGGAACATTGGTCGAGAGGTCCGTTACCTGGGAGTTGTTGGCCGAAGTTCAGAGCATATATACCAACTTCTCCGTGAAGGACCTATTGGACGGGACCGATTATCAGTTCAGGGTCTCGGCGGTGGATAGTTCTGGAAAGGAATCCTCGATGTCAGTAGGGGTCCGTGCCACTCCCCTTGATACAGAACCACCTTCTATCATCTTGATAACGACCCCAAGGACAATAGTAGGCCCTATTGTCTTTAAGTTCACCGGTAGCATGGACCTGGAAAGGGTTGAGATAGAGTATTATAACGATTCGAACGGGAACGGGATAATGGACGATGAAGGATGGCTAAGTGCGGCCAATGGGACACCAGAGGGGACCTTATGGGAAACGTCCACAGAGAACGGAGGCCCAGGAGATGTGGATTCGATGTTCTTGAGGTTCAGGGGCCAGGATGAGGTCCCCAACATCTCACCATGGACCGAGGTCGAAGGTTTCCGCATTGATAATACGGGACCTAGATCGGTGGAGCTGATAGAGCCCCCAGATAGGGTCACGAATGTTCCCGATAGACCTCAACTTGGTAAGGCTGAAAAGGATGGATTTGTTATAATCCATTTGAACGGTCTGCAAACAGATAACAGGACCTGTAACGTGCTAGGTGTTTTCCAGTTCGATATGAACCTTACCGAAGGGTACAATCTTTTAATGCTCAGTGCATACGATGAGCACGGAGCAGGACCTACCAATAGGTCCTATGAGTTCACTCTTGATACAAGATCACCTACAATATCCATCGATGTTGGCCAGGAGATACAGGTGGTAAGAGAGATGGACAGTAAGGGATACACCTTCGTTTCAACATCATTCGATCTCGGTTCCGATGATAATTTCACCTTCATTGATAACACAACATGGAGGGTCACACCACCAGGGACCTATCCCGAGCTATTCTTCGGCCTCGATGAGCTCCATTATGTTTTCGACCTGCTTGGGACGTTCAATATCACACTTACGGTCAAGGACCCTGCAGGAAATACTAATTCCACGTGGCTCCTTGTATCCGTTGTCGATACCACTCGACCTATCGTAAAGATAGATGGCCCATCATCGGTCGATGAAAAAAGCAGCCGTACGTATAAGATCAATGTGACGGATAACGACCTATCATGGTTCATTAGGGACGGAGCGAGCATCCATTGGGACCTTTCCGGGCCAGAGGTCCAGCTCAGTAATGATACTCAACCGACAATTACCATCTCCTTCCCTCTGCCTGGGACCTATGACCTCGACCTAAGGGTAGTGGATGGGGGCGATAATAATGGGACCTCCACCTTGACAATAATCGCGAACGATAGGACCGCACCGAAGGGGACCATAGACGGTCCTATAGAGGTTGTTTTGGGAATACCGGCCTCATTCTCCTGTAATGTGACCGATAATGATATTGACTTCCCGATAGGTGCCATCTTCAATTGGAACCTGACCTACATCGATGCCCCGCCGGATGAGATATGGAGCA
Source organism: uncultured Thermoplasmatales archaeon (assembly GCA_964563055.1). Lineage (GTDB taxonomy): Archaea > Thermoplasmatota > Penumbrarchaeia > Penumbrarchaeales > Penumbrarchaeaceae > JALOTP01. The sequence continues at coordinate 110,707 of CAZLVP010000007.1, forward strand.
AGCTCTTCAACGGGACCGGGTTCGAATTCAATTTTACCGAACCTGGGTTCTACACCCTTATCCTATCGGTCAAAGATGCCTCTGGTAATGAACTGGTCCTGCCACTGAACATAGAGGCGATAGGTGATCTGGTCCATCCAACCATCATTGACCACTACCCGCTAGAGAACACTTCTTTCCAGTTCCCTCAGGACCTAAGGGTATCCGTGACCTTCTCTGAGAAGATGAAACCATCGACCTTCAGTGGACAAGCTATAAGGATAACGGACGACAGGCAAGAACCGATCATTTTTACCTATGAGCTCAAAGATGGGACCCAGCTCAACATCATACCAGAAGGTCTATCCTTCGGCAGGACGTATACTTTCATGGTCGGAGAGAACGTTACCGATCTTTGGGGGAACCGCATAGGGGGCGGACTCTCATTATCCTACAAGATAAGGAACTACTTCGAACTTGTCTTCCCTCAAGGTGTTTTTCCCTCATCAGAAGATGATAATTTCACAGGGAACGAGACTGGGATGTATAAGATCCTTTTACGGTTCACAAATCCGGTCCAGCTCCAGACCCTGATAGGTTCTGTGACAATCATTGCCCATAAAAAATACCTCGACAATGGAATTCCAAAGATAGAGAAACTACAGGTCTCAGATTATGATATCATTGCCGGCAATGATAGTTATTCGGCCGTGGTACTGGTCCAATTGGATATGGGCTTGAAGTACGAGATATCGATCTCAAAGAGTATTCGTGATATTTATGAGTATAATTTGGATTGGGAGCAGAGATGGTTCTTCAAGACCTATCTCCCACCCGACAATCGGGAGGAAGAACCCGATGATGATGATGATAACGGTTTTCCCGACTGGATGATGGACCCGACCACCTGGCTCATTGCAGCGGTCATCATCATTATGTTGATAATTCTATTGATGGTCCTTATGGTCGTCAGGAGGTCATCAAGAAAGAAGAAATTGGAAAGGATGTGGAACGAGACCTCGGAGGAAGGGCCCAGAAGGAGAAGGAGCACACCCGAGCCCATCATTGGAACCTCACCAGACCTGGTCCAAGATGAATACGTTTCGGAAGAAGCTCCATTCCAAGGGGACCTCTACGAACCACAGAGGACGACGATCAGCTATGAGGACCTTTATAAGGATGTTCCTATGACCCCTGAGGTCGAGGAACGGACCGTCGAAAGTCCTCCGATCTTCGATTCACACGATAACGGACCAGATTACATCCCGCCACCACCGAGCATTGATTGGGATGAGGATTCTGAAAGCGATGAAGATGATGAGGACTGGGGTGAGGATGGGTCGGACGAAGAGGAATCATGGGAGAAATGATGACCCCTGAAAAGATTATTCCGTTCCGCGATTTGTTGGGTAACTATTATTAAGGTCCACCTTGTTCAATGCACATCTGGGCATTTATCCCGTTCGATAAAGAGGTTCCATAATGTCTATGGGGTTGAAGATCCAACAGATGGTCCGTGATGAGGGTAAGGACCCTCCGGAGCTCGAGGAAGAGGCAAAAAGGAGACGGGAGGTCTCTGATACCATCCTAGAACTAATATATCACAAGATAATAACAAAAGGTAAGAAATAAATTAATTTATCACTTTTTTAAAAGTCCTATCTAAGTTAGGACCTTTGACGTTTGTTTGATATATTAAAAAAGCATCTACCCTATCTGTTAAACATAGGATATGCCCTTCGGAAGACATTAGGAAGGGTCTATGTTCTTAAAGGACGGTAAAGGTGAGCAATTATGTTAAGGATGTGCAGAGAACATGGTTTCTTCAGGGGAGAGGAATGCCAGGTTTGCGGTGACGAGGGCAAGTTCCTGATGAGCTCCTACGAACTGGAATCGCTGGGTCGAGTACTGGCACTTATACTAAGACATGCCCCGGACAGGTTCGGATTGGAGATGGACGAGGAAGGGTTCATTGACCTCTACAAGATCGTTACAGCAATAAAGAAAAAGAAGGGCGACAGGATGAGATGGTTGAGACCCACCCATATCATCGGCCTGGTCGAGACCGATCCAAAGGGTAGGTATCAGGTCGAGGACAACAATGTCAGGGCAACTTATGGCCATTCGATACCATTGAAAATGAGCCTCCCTACTGATGGAATACCAGAGAGGCTTTTCTATCCGGCCAAACCGGACGAGGTCGAAAAGTTCATGACAGAAGGTATCCACCCAGTCGATAGGACCATGGTCCACCTCAGTAAGACCTGGAACGATGCCTTTGAGGCGGGGATCCATAAAGAGGGACCTGAACCAATAATACTCAGGATAGATGCCGAACTGGCATTGAACAACGGGATAATCATCCAGAGGGCTGGTAAAACGGTCTTCACCGTGGAAGAGGTCCCGCATGATTTCATCTCCAATTCCGATGATGTGGACAAGGAGAACTCCCGAATAGAGCTCGAGGAGAGGGCAAGGACCATGCCCGGCTACGAAGCTTCATTGAAGAGCGAAAAGGAATCTTCCAAGAAAAGGAAGGAACGAGCCCCCAAGGAAGCTGAGAAAGAAGGGAAAGATGATGATGCTGAAGAGGTGGGGGACGATGATATGGAAGATGACCTAAAGGATGATTCGGACGATGATGATGAGGACTTCGAGAACGAGGATGACGATTCCGAACTGGATGTGGACGAAGATGACGATGATGATGAAGATGATGCTGTTGTAGAAGAAGAATAAGATCAGATACATTAAAATGATCCACCAAAAGTTGGGCCTTAAACCATTATATACGAGGTCATCCTAACCGTCACCTGCCAACTGATCGCATTGCAGAGGTAGCTCAGCTCGGTAAGGCGCGAGACTGGAAATGGTTCGAAGCCGACCCGATATCTCGTGGGTTCAAACCCTCGGGGGTTCAAATCCCCTCCTCTGCGCCATTTTTCTTCCGTCGATTATATTTAGATCTCGAAAAATGGTGCTTGACATTGCTTAAATACGCTAAAAAGATTTACAAGAATCCTCAATTTTTGCCTAGTTTGAAGAGGGTAAATAATTGACGGATTTTACTTTTTTTCATAGGTATTCCTAGATTATTTAGTATAATCGATAAAATAAATATCCTTTTATCGGAACAACGGTCTTACCTGTCACAGGACCCGGAGCACTAGAATGGCCTCAAGAGAACATCATAGTGAATTCCTTGAAAGCAGGGCGAGGAAGGGACTCTTTATCACCTGGGTGGGCCTAATAGCGAATCTGGTCCTAACGCTCTTCAAATTCGCAGCTGGTATCCTGGGTCGAAGCTCTGCAATGATAGCAGATGCTGTCCATTCCTTTTCCGACCTAGGAACAGATATTCTCGTCATCATCTGCTTTAAGTTCGTCGGGAAGGACCAAGATGAGGTCCATAGATATGGTCATGGTAAGATAGAGACTGTCATTTCAGGATTGATCGGCCTTGCATTATTGATCGTTGGTCTGGTCATGGTATATTCTGCTATAGTCAAGGTCCTCGCTTGTCTTGGTGGGGAGATCCTGCCAAGACCTGGCTTATTTGCACTTATTGCTGCTGCAGTATCGATCATCGTAAAAGAGCTCCTCTTTCAATATACGATGTTCATTGGAAAACGGATAAGGTCAGATGCAGTAAGAACGAACGCCTGGCATCATAGATCGGACGCTCTCTCCTCGATCGGTACATTGATAGGGATCGGAGGGGCCATCCTTCTTGGTGGAAAATGGACCGTTCTCGATCCCATCGCCGCCATCTGTGTGAGCTTGATAATCATTTGGATAGCCATCAAGTTCATGAGGTCAAGCTTCACAGAGCTCACCGAATCATCCCTGGACCAGGGAACGGAAGAAAAGCTCGTGGATATTCTATGCAGCATAGAGGGTGTAAGGGGGTATCATGATCTCCGGACCAGAAAGATCGGGACCGAAATAGCCATGGATGTCCATGTAACGGTCGATGAAGGGATCTCCATTGAAAATGCCCATGATGTTGCGGACAGGATAGAGGCAAAGGTAAGGGAATGTTACGGGGAGGGTTCGATAATCAACATCCATATCGAACCGAACACAAATGAGAGGGCAAGGAGGTCCATAATGGTATGTGAGCGTTCTGGAAAAGGATAAAAAGGGGGGTCCACTTTATAAGACCATGGAGAGAACTGGTCTTCTGGTATCCTTAGGGATAACAGCCCTACTCCTGATGGGGGGGCTACTGGCCACATTCCTCCTTCCAGAGGGAAATAACAGGTCCTATCCATTTCTACCCGCTGATGACACGGACAGGTTCGTACTCCCGGACCGTGAAGGTCTGAACGCCTCCATAATGAGCTCAATATCCTTAGCTGGAAGTTACCTTATCGAACATATTAAAAATGATGGTTCTTGGGAGTATCTTTATGATGCGGAAAAGGACAAGGTCCTTCGTGGATATAATGTCCTTCGGCATGCCGGGACCACTTATTCTCTCTGTCTTGCCTTCAAATACACAGGGGAGACCGACCTCTACAACGGTTCGGTCAGGACATTGAACAACC
>CAZLVP010000008.1:0-40573 GCA_964563055.1 uncultured Thermoplasmatales archaeon
ATGACATGCTCATAGACGGTGTAGAGATGGGCTCCGGGGACTCCACCGACGGACATGTCACGGACACTGACAATGATGGGACGAGCGGCTCAGGTAATCCAAGTGGTAATTCCGGCGGTGATGGCAACGGGCCAGCTATGGACGGGGACGGTGACGGGGACGGTGACGGCAATGCCGACGATGACGGAGATGGCCTCACCGATATGCAGGAGATGGCCCTTGGGACAGATTTCAACAACCCCGATACAGACGGGGATGGTTTGATAGACTCCGGTGAGATAACCAAGGGTCTTGACCCCAACGACTGGGATACTGATAATGACATGCTCATTGATGGAGTAGAGGCTGGAGAAGGCGATTCAACAGATGGACATGTCACCGATACCGATAATGATGGTATCGCCTGAGATCAAAAGGAGATATCCTATGAACTTGACCCTTCCCTCCGGGGAAGGGTTTTTTTTTGTACCGATTACTATTTAATCGGAGGGATATTTACCAGCGGTATGCATAGGACCTTTCAGAACAGGACCATCGTCATACTGATAACCACCATCATCTCGGTCGTGCTCATATCCACGCTATTTCCCTTTGCTGGAGCTGATGCGCCGGTCCTTACCTATTTTTCTTTCCTACCCTTAACCAATGATGTTGATTCCCCATTGAACATCAGTGTTACGTTCACGATCTCAGGTGAACCGATCGCTCAGGTGATGGTACAATCATGCCATGGGGACCTATGCGACCTTCCTGCCGTGATGGGCACTGATGGCAGTGGGACCACATTCTACAAGGAATACCCTGCGAACTACTTTGGGAACGAGGAGGTCTTCATCTACTTCCATTTCTTCATAGAATATGGGGTCTCCTCCTCGATTGTGATACCACTGGACCCGGAATCCCATGAATACAACATTACGTTAAAAAGAGTGCCCAAGGCTCTGCTCCTGACCTCGGAGATCGATAGGACAGTGCTCTTCCCGAAGACGACCGTTACTGTCTCAGGAAGGGTCGAGAACGACCTTGGCCAGAACGTAAGCGGTGCAGAGGTCATATTGACCGATGTGGGGACAACCAATTCCAATTTGACCTTGACGGACCAAGGGGGCAACTTCTCCATCTCGCTCCTGATATCGGAGACAGGGAACCGGACCCTGAACCTGACGGTCTCCAATGGGGACCTTCAAACATACAAGGAATGGGAGGTCCGTGTCGATTCATGGCCCTTACCTAAGCTCCAAATAACGGGTGAGCTCACCCATCAGGGAACAGACCTGCCGCCTGGATCGGACGGGTCCTTACTATATACAGGCATGGAGTCAGATATCACCTATCAGGTCAAAAACATGGGTAGCGGTGATGCTTACAATGTGACGGTGGTCATCTTGGACCTCCGGACCGGTATGTTCTCTAACGTCTCTATCGACACTTTGCAGGTATCACAGACCTACGAAGGACATATCTTCCCTGACCCCAACTCTTTAGGTGTGGCCACATTCATGGTAAATGCATCGTTCGATCAGATGGCACCAATTGATCTCAAGGTCCCTGTAGAACCCTTCACCATAATGGTCACATACATCCCAAAGCCTGTTTGGACCGGCCATCGTCCGTTCATAGAGATGTTCACACAGACCACCTGCGTACCTTGTGTATACATGGAAGAAGCGCTAGAAAGGCTTCACAGGACCTATCCCGAGGATATGTCGCTCCTGCTCTACGTCTTCGAGGACGATGCATCAGTGGGGGTCTTCGAACGGAGCGGTATCACATCGACGCCCGAGGTCCTCATCGATAGGACCTATGGAAGGATCAAGGGGGTCCCCACAGGTGAGAACGTCAGTTCGCTTATGGACCTGGTAAATGGGTCCATAGAGGATGCATCATCGAGAGAGGCGCCACCCCTTGTCATCGATCTTTCACCTGAGGGGACGAACACGACCGTGAGCGTCCACCTCATGACGGAATATACCCAAAACTTCAGCGGGCTCATACAAGTTTATGAGGTAGAGACATTCTCGAACCTCAGGAACAATATCGGGCTCCCAATAACCAACAGGTTCATGGGGACCGCTGGAGGGCTCGATATCTTGGACCTGCGTCCAGGGTCCGGTCTTGATCTTATCGTCAAGACCCCTCTCAGAGGTAGGTCCCTTATAGCGGTCGTCTTCGCCCTTGACGGGTCAGCTGTCCAGAGCGCGAGCCTTTACGAAGGGTTGGAACCAACCCTTTATGTTAATGAAGATGCTGTCCTTGCGACCTTGGATGTCCCTGGAAGTACGGTCATCCAGTTGGGACTGGAGCGCTTTCCGTTCGATTATGATACAATAGGGGACGTGACCTACAAGGTCGAGATAACAGACCTGCCTGCTAACTGGTCCATTGGTCCTGCAGCATCGGGACCATGGACAAATGGTTCGCTCTCGATGACCTTCAGCAAAGCGGCCGCGACCAGGACCGTCCTATCAGTGGGAAGGGTCAGGCTGAATACCACGATCAGGGTACATCTAAAGGCGAACGGCCGTCTTTTGAAAGGAGAGGAGGGTCTAAGGGAGCTGACCCTATTGGTCCGTACATTGGAGGTGAGCTATAATGTGACCCTTCTTGTGGACCTGAAGGATGGTGGAGACCCACTTGATGATACTCCGACCATTGTGGAATATTACCTCAAAGGAGAGGGACTATCCATCTTCTTCTATGTCAGGGCAATTAATGTGACATCGAACGATATCGTCAGGGGTAGGGTGGTCCCTTGCCTTTACGGTGATGATGCGAGATGTGGTGTCCCTAAGGACCTGACCCTTGCCCTCTATTCGGGTGACCTTTACAGGGCATCTGTTCAGGGGGACGACCTCTTTGAGTTCACCCACCTTACATACAATGCCTGGATAGAGGTCGATGGGAACAAGACCAACGAGACCGAACCTAGAACGGTTGCTATCAAGACACTTATCGACCTGACCTCTGATGATGATGATAATGATGATGATGACGGCAACGGTATGGTCCTCATTGTGGTCCTTTCAATAATTGCCATCCTGGTCCTTATAGCGCTTGCGTTCCTTCTCTTCGCATTGACCAGGAGGTCTGGCCAGGGCAAGGAGGAAGGTCCTGGGACAGATGTACACCAGCAGGACGGGACAATTAACGAGGAGATCAAAGGTTCGGACCAGGAGACCCCGACCGAGCTATCAGGAACGCTCCCGGTACAGACGGATGGTTCTGATATCGACAAGGAAGGACCTGAGGTCCAACCCCCACCTGTAGATGGCCCTACTCCCGGACCTATATCTGTCACTGAAAATGATAGGTTGGTCCCACCCAAAGAGGAGGATACCGTTCCTGTCGATGAGCAGGGTCCTACGGTCGCGAACATCTGATCTAGAAAGATGCAAGATGTTCCAGAGCTCTCTGACCTATGTCCTTTCTGTAGAAAGCCCCATTGAAATCTATCTTCCTAACCGCCTGATAGGTCAATCTTATCGCTTCTGGGACGGTCGGGGCCATCCCTGTAACACCAAGTACCCTACCACCGCTGGTGACCAGGTCGCCCTTCTCGTTCAATGTGGTACCTGAATGGAACACAGCCACGTTATCCATCTTCTCAGCCCTATCTGTCCCGCTAATTATATGTCCCTTAGCATACTTCCCAGGATATCCCTGAGATGCCATAACGACACAGACGCTGCTTGACCTGGACCATCGAAGGGTGATATGATCGAGCTCCCCATCACAACATGCCTTGAGCGGTTTGATGAAATCGGTCGCAAGCCTGGGGATGACGGCCTGTGCCTCGGGGTCACCGAACCTGCAATTGTACTCAATTACCTTGGGACCTTGTTCAGTTATCATGATGCCCGCATAGAGCAGGCCTTTATAGGGTGTTCCCATCTTCGACATGCCTTTCAATGTCGGTAGAAGGACCTCATCGAAGACCCTTGAAGAGACCTCGTCCGTGACCACTGGTGCTGGCGAATATGCCCCCATACCTCCGGTATTCGGTCCCTGATCGTTATCATAGGCCCTTTTATGGTCCTGAGCCGATTCCATAGGGACGACGGTCCTACCATCACAGAATGCCAGTATGGACGCTTCCTCCCCCCTGAGGTATTCCTCTACCAGGACCTTCCCTGCTGAGGCTCCGAACTCGCCTGAAGATATCCTATCAAGGGCCTTGTAAGCCTCGGTCTCGGTCTCGCATGGGAAAGCTCCCTTCCCGGCTGCCAGGCCGTCCACCTTTATGACCGTTGGACCCCCCATCTCTCTTATGTACCTTCTTGCCTCTTTTAGGTCATCGAAGGTCTCGGCCTTGGCTGTGGGTATCTTGTTCTTTACCATGAACCTCTTTGAAAAGACCTTGGAGCTTTCCAATCTGGAAGCCTCTTTGGTCGGACCGAATACCCCGATCCCCTCCCTGTCGAGCAGATCGACCAATCCTTGGGCCAATGGGGCTTCGGGACCGACCACGACCAGATCGATCTCCTTGGTGCGGGCCAGCTCCACAATGCCTTTGAGGTCGCCGTCCTTGACGGGTATGTTCTCTGCTATCCTGCCAGTACCAGCATTACCAGGGGTGCAAATCACCCTATTCACCCATCGGCTCTTCCTGAGCTTCCAGGCGATGGCATGCTCCCGACCACCAGAACCGATCACAAGGACCTTCAGCATGACCTTACCCCTTTCCTTCCCGCACTTGTTCAGAATCCTCGTTTACCAGCCTCTTCTAAAAGGGTCTTGGCCTTGACCAATGCTGTGAAGGGGGCCTTGGCTTCGACCTTGTCGGTCCCACCCTCCTCCCTATCGACGACCGATAATATCCTTATCACCCTGGCACCGGCCGATTCCAGCTCGTCCACGGCCTTGATGACCGAGCCACCACTGGTAACGACGTCCTCGAGTAGAAGAACCCTCTCTCCGGGAACGATCTCCCCCTCTATCCTCTTCTTGGTACCGTGCTCTCTATCCCCCTTCCTGATTATAATGAATGGAATGCCTTTCTTGAGGGAATAAGCGACTATCAACGGGACGGCACCAAGTTCCACTCCGGCGACCTTGTCGGCCTCAATACCAAAACCTATGAACCCTTCAGTTATCCTGGTCAATATCGCAGGGTCGGAAGAGGCCCTCTTGATATCGACATAGTATCTGCTCTTAGTTCCAGAGGTCAGGGTGAAATCACCGAACCGAAGAGCGCCACATCCGATAAGGTCCTCCAATATCATTGCTTAAGCACCCCCATCAAGGAACAATAACTTCTGAGCATTGAACACGCATCATTTATTTTAAGCTATAGAGGTCGGGATCATACGCTATCCCTTGTCAATGTAGTGGCCTTCATACATCAATTGCTGCCTGGAGGTCTATGGACCGGAGGAAGGGATGGCCTGCTCAAATGCGGGAGGGACGAATGGACCTGCACTGGGGCTGGTGCTGACCTAAAGCTCTGATTAGGCCCTATACCGCCAAAAGTCGGCCTGATGGGTCCTTTCTCCACTGGTGTATAGACCATTGATGCGAGCGGAAGTCTCTCCAATAGCTCTTGCCTCCTGACCCTCCATTTCTGCTGTCTGTTGTAGAACTTGGCCATCTTCCGGGGGTCCTTGGATGCCCTAAGCTTCATTATGAAGAGATAACTTGAAACCAGAACTGCAATCAGTGCTATGACCGCGAGTATATAGAGGACCACAACTATCGTACTATCATTTTTCTGCTCTGCAATGTTGTTCGAAGGTGGGGGTGGTGGGAGGTCATCGTTCCTGCCATCATCGTTCTTATCGTTCCACCTCTCGGGATCGTACGGATGTGTGTCCGCCTGGTCCGCATAACCGTCCTTGTCGAAGTCCTGCCACCATATCGCTGAGTAAGGGAACTCGTCCTTGTTGTCCCCTACACCATCCCTGTCGGAGTCCTTCCACTCAGAGGGGTCATAGGGGAACTTGTCCAGATTGTTCGGCACACCATCATTGTCATAGTCCGGGTCAATATCTGGTGTCATAGGTAGTATCGTGATATTAACATAGGCATAGGCATAATCTGTACCATCAAAGACCCTGACCTGAAGGGGAATGTCCTCGGTCAGGACCGAATAGGAAGGGGTTTTGAGCGTGAGTCCCCAGCTATACATCGTTTGGGTGCGGTACCATTTACCCTCAAAGAAAACCTCTACCCACTTGATCCCCTCAACATCGGTTGCCTCCCCTAAGATGGAGAACTCCGTTCCCCCCACCCTGCCATCCTCTAGAGGTTCGTTGATCGTTATCAGAGGCTGGTCATTTACCGGAAGGACTTGGACCTTCATCTTTACCTCACGGGAGAACTCACCGTCAGATGCGGACAAGGTCAGATCGATCAGACCGTACCAGTTCTCTATCCTTGGTTCAAGGGCGAGGTAAACAAGACCATTATCAAGGTATTCGAGCCCGACCCAATAGAACGAGATGTTCGATTGCCTTACAAGGTCCAGCTCGATATCATTCCTTGAGTTATCAATATCGATGACGTATTGGGAAAGCTCCATTGCCCTTGAGTGCGAACTGTCCTCCTCTATCTCCAGGACCGGTATGTCAGAAGACCAGATAAGAGGATCGTTGATATTGACGACCTCTACCACGAAGTCTACCCGGCTGTTCATAGAGGGTATAAGCACCAGGTCGTATGCGTACATCCTGACCTCCACCTTTCCAGTCCAATCGGACGATTCGGACAGGGAGACGGTCAGCTCGTTCGTGGACTTGGTCCAGGAGATCTTGAACTTTGCCGTCTCGTTATAGGTCGGACCGAACCTGGGCTCCAAATGGAACTGGACCGGGTCACCATCTACATCAACGAACAGGTCATGATCGTCCAGGTCCACAACGACCGTTTCCTTCCCTTCCCAGGCAAATAGCGGAGGGAGTTTGTTCCCTGTATTGCGAGGTAGGTCATTGACGTTCCTGACGATTATTGGGAACTGCTTGAGGGTCAACGTCCTTGAAGGGACATTATTGGGTCCACCTGTGTCTGTTACCTTTAGCTGCCCATAGATGTCATAGGGTTCGCTCGAACGTGAATAGAAGTCCTTGGTCAGGGTCGTGTCGATCACGATCTGGTTGTCAACGACCTTAGCTATGATCTTATTTGCGTTCGGACCCGTTAGGACAAGCGAATAAATCAGGTCCTTGGAGGCGGTGTAATCGTCCTTGAAATAATCCTCAAGCTTGAACGGAAGGACGGTGATGGTCTCCTCTTCCACTGAGATCGTTGGCAGTTTATCGATCTGTTTTGGTATCGCGTTGTACTCAACATGCAACGAATCCACATACAGCATCCCTTTGGACACTGAACCTACTCTGACATATATCCTCATTAGGTCATCTGTATCGGAAGTATAATCTGGTATGAGCCTGTCGAGGACCCGTGAGAGCGAGTTCCCGTTACCGTCCTGATCGATCGTTACTGTGGCCTCGTAGGTAATCCTGATGTTCTCCATCTGGACCCTACCGGCCGTTCCTGTGGTTATTTGGAAGGGGACAGAGACCATATCTGTGCCCCATCTGTCAGGGGTTATGGTGACCGATGAAGGTTCTGAATCTATCGTGTCCTGCAGTGCCTGTTTGATATCGACAGACCTCTTTCCTTTTAAGATGCCGCTATTGTACCAATCGTTCGAGGTCTCATCGTTCCCAACATCGAGCCCAACGTTATTTGGGAACTCCGCATTGATCTTCCATGCCCTCACCTCATCAAGGGATTTGGAGGTCGATATTAGTTCTTCGACCTCATCCCCTTCGAGGTCGGCAATTCCCAATCCCCAAGTCCCTGAGTGGCTGCCCAAGGACGTCTTGGCCCAGGACGAGGTATAATCAACAGGTTCCTCGTACCAGTAAAGTGCGGATGGACCGGAATATGACCCTTGGTTCAGAAGGATATCGGCATAACCATCTCCGCCAATATCCCCCACCTCGAGGTTCCATGAGTATTGGAAAGAATCTATGCTTCTCTTCTCCCAGCTGTTCACCTGTTTTCCCAACGGGCTCTGATACCAATATACCTGTGAATAGTAATATGAACCTGTGATTATTACATCTGGATATCCATCGTCGGTGATATCAATGGACTTGATATCCTCAGGATAGTAGAGGCTGGAATCTATGCTCGTTGCGCTCCAGGTCCCTGACATGGGGTCCTTTGACCCCAGAGGGTTCGTCAGTATGGAAGCAGACCCTGATCCCCACGAACCATAGACTACGAGCACATCAAGGTCACCATCAAGGTTCATATCGTCCGCCCAGCAGTTCTTTAAATAGGATAGACCGGTCGCAAGGTTGTTGTATTGCCAATTTCCAGAGGTTTTGGGGTTAGTTGGACATTTATAGAGCCTAACATAACAGTTGGTGTAACCAACATAGGATGAGGTCACCACATCTGCCTTGCCGTCACCGGTAAAATCTCCAGCGTACATCCCGTATGGAGAATCGATGTTGTTCGCTATCAAACGTCCTGGCCAAGACCCTTTGGGATTCCCCATGTTCTCCCACCAGTAAAGGATCCTCGATGAAGAAAGTCCTACCACATCCTTATCATCATCGCCATCGATATCCGCGAACATGATCTTAATGGCATTTCCTAAGGCCCCTATCCTAAAGAGGCTCCCTACATTATTGAAAGGTGTACCATCGTTCTCCCACCAACCGATCCACCCTGTATTATAGGCACAAAGGACCATGTCAGTATCGCCATCATTGTCCAGGTCCGTGAAATCTATGTCCCTTACATCCTTCACCCCACCATCCGCCAACCATCGGATATTGAAGGTTGCCGGGCTCTTTGACAGGGTTTGGGCGATAATGAGCTGAGAGCCAGTTGTCCCTGCGACCATGAAGTCGAGGTCATTGTCCTTATCGAGATCAAGTATCGCAAAAGCTATTGGATCGATGACCGCGGTGGTTACACTGTTCTTGGTCCAGCTCGTATATGTAGAACCCTGTGTATATACCGCGAACTCGCAAACGCCGCTGCCACTGCCAAGGATGATATCTGTCTTGTTGTCACCGTTCCAATCCCGGGTCCGCATGAAGAACGGGTTGGTTACGCTTATGAGGCCTCTTTTGGTCCATGAGCTGCCTTTGTTGGTCTGTGAGTTCTCATAGACGTTTATCACATTGCCTGAATATGCCCCTGCAAGGATGTCATTTAGGCCGTCGCCAGTGATATCCAGGATATTGATCGTCCTAACACCATTATGAGAGCTATCTATGTTCTGCGATGACCATGTCGATGTGGAGAGTGTCTTCGGGTTCAAGAACCTCAACACTTGGTTGGCATAGTAGGTAGGAGAGTATTGCGGAGTTATAGCTATGACAACATCGGGATAGGTATCATCGTTCAGGTCCCCAACATCAAAGGCAAAATAGGTGTATTCATAATAATAGTTCGAGGAGACAGCCGCGATCTTGTAATTGGTCCAGGCCGCAGATGAACCGCCCGGATTGACGGTCCCATTGTACATGGGATTTTCCGGCGCCTTAAAGAGATGGATGAAGGGGTAATTATAGTAATAATAATAATAGAAATAGGAACAGACCACCAGATCGGGGTTACCATCCTTGTCCATGTCCGCGATCTTCACCATTCCAGCATAGTAGAAGCTGGTGAAGAAAGTGCATCTGATCCAAGAACTGCCCGCATTATCGTTCCTGAACCAGGACACTGCATATGAACCGTACGAGGTTGCGGCTATGTCCAGATCGCCATCGCCATCGATGTCTCCCAGGTCCAGTGAATAACAGTTCGAAGCATAGTAACCGTTATAGACCAATTGGAGAGTCCAATCTGCAGTTGTGTTCCCATCCGGGTTCTCCAACCAGATGATCCGGCTGTTCCTGGTATCGGATATTACCACATCAAGGTACCCATCCCCGTTCATGTCCCCCTCTTTCATTGAATGACCGTTCAACGATATTGTGGCTGGGTCCTTCTCGATCTGATAGTTCGATATCGACGTGGTCCTGAACCTTCCCCTCATGTCCATTTCCGCTGACACCATTTCGGCATTCCTTGGTAGTAAGACCTTACCTTCCGTATTGGACGATCCAGAAGTGAATGTGAACGATTTCCTTACCAATCCGTCAGAGAAGTATTTTTGGTCCCCGAACTTCCCATAACCTGTCCCGCCGTACATCCATTCCACTCTGTTATCCACCCCGACATCGACATACGGTTCCGTTGTAGCTGTTCCCTGATCTATCATATGGGTAGATATGTTCAAATGTGCTTCCGAAATAGGGACGTTCGTGCCTACCCTGAAATAGAGATCGGATTCCGAACCTCCATCAAGTGGGATATCAATTACCTTTCCATCCAAACCCAACTTGGCCTTGTCATCGTAGAAGACATTAGTGACCTCACCACTGCCTTTTTCGATGATCAAAGCCGTTAGGGACATTGTGCTCAGGATCACCAATAGCATAAGAAAAAGGAGCCTTTTCATTTTAACCCTCCGATGCGAACGACATTCAGTACCTATAAAGGTATATTGTTTCATGGTAATTATATAAATAGGCTATGGTCTTTTTTTCATTATTATTAACCTTTGCTCTTATTAAGGAGAGCATTACCTTCAATTACCATGGAAGAGGCGAATGGTCTTATCGGTGACCCCTATGGCCTGGGAGGAGGCCTTGGGTAGACGTTAGCTTGCATAGGTTGTACCGGTGGAAGCTGAGGCCTTGGCGGTTGCATCATGGTAGGGGGCGGCGGAAGGAACGGCCCTGCTCTTGCAGGGATCGCTACTTGACCTGGTCTCAGGACCGAAGGCCTTCCAAGGCTCATATCCTTTATCTGGGTCTTTCCCAACAACGCCTCTATCCTGTCCCTGGCGGTGACCTTTCTGATGAATAACCTGCGCTTCTCCATCATATTATAGTATTTTACAGACCTGATGGGGTCTTTTGATGCCCTGTTCTTCTGGACGAACAAGAGGACCGACGCCACCATGGCCAATAGAGCAATCACTGCTAAGACATAGAGGATGATAGGTATGGTAAGGTCCTTTTCGTTCTCTTCGTCATCAATCGTTCCCCTATTCTGGACCTTCCCCTCATCCTCATCATTTATTCCATTATCGTTCTTATCGTTCCATAGATTGGGATCAAAAGGATGTGTGTCTGCCTGATCGGCATAACCGTCTTTATCCGAATCCAGATGCCATTCCCTGTTGAACGGGAAATCGTCGGAATTGTCACCCCAACCATCACGGTCGGTATCATCCCACTCTGAAGGGTCATATGGGAACTTATCTAGGGAATTAATGACACCGTCACCATCATAGTCCATGTCCATTGGCGGGACCCATTTCTCCACTGTGATGTTCACATAGGAATAGACCTGAACACCGTTCGTATCGGTAGCTTTGACCTGAATGGTCACGTCCTCCTCCAACTTCCCGAAATCTGGGACGATCAGGGTCAATCCCCAAGCGTTCGTCCCCTTTGCGGTATACCACTTGTCAAGGAACCTTATCTCGACCTTCGATATACCCTCTACATCATAGGACTCACCGAAGACAGAGACCTTTCCAGGTTTTACATACTGGTCCTCAAGCGGAGATGCGATGGAAATGCTTGGGACATCATTGACCGAGTTGACGAACACAGAGAAACCCGAACTTACGAGGAACTCACCATCCGTGACCTCGACCTTTACATCGACCCTACCATGCCAGTTCTCAAGCCGCGGTTCGAACGATACCTTGCTCGTATCCTTCTGGTCGAGCCTTACCCTTAAGAAGGAGGTATTGGTCTGCGAAACGATCGAGTACTTAAGGTCCTTTGATGGGGTATCGATATCACTGGCGAATTTTGAAAGGTCTAGGCCATTCTCATTTGGTGTATCCTCATCAAGATATACATTATCGATCACCGTGAACTCCGGAGGGTCATTGATGTTCTGAATATCAAGTAAGGTCTTATGGAACGCATTAGTGGCCTTGTTCAGAATATCGTTGTAACCATAGACATATACAGGGATGTTCTCACCGTACCAATCACCACTTGAGTCCACATAGACGGACCTGCCCTTTAGAGAAAGGGTGATATGAGAAAGGTCCTGCGGGTACTGGTCTAGGGGGTCAAGCATTGCATAGTATCTTATCGAGGACCCCATAGGATCGTCAGGGTCATCGAACAAGGAATAGGTGCTAACATCCTCTATGACCATGACCTCCTCACCTTCAAGACCGTACAACCTCTGAGGTAGCGCACCGGTCCCTTTGATCGGAGGGTCGTTCTGTGGAATGACATCTATAAGGACCTCGGAGGTGGTGACGCTCCTTGCAGGGACACCTCCAGGACCACCATTATCATAGACCGTGAAGAACATGGTCACATCCTTGTCGAAATCCTTTGTGATCGTACAGTCGATGGTAAGGTTCGCACCATCCTCCATGTAGACAGCGAGCTTGTCCTTGTAAGGTCCTGTCGTCTGTGGAACGAACCTGAGCATATTGGCCTGATCATAATCGTCCTTGAAGTATTTTGATAGGTCAATGACCTTGTGAGCAATGGAATCCTCACCGACCTGGACCTTTGTCGGTAGGTTATTTGTCTTTTTCGGTGGTGCGTTGTATTCCACGGATAGATCGAACAAATGGGCCGAGCCCTCTGTCTCTCCCTGGAAGACTAGATATATCCTTAAAGGTTCCTTGTCAGTGCCATAGTCCGGAATAAGCCTCTGGAGGGATTCCTTCAATTTTCCATTGTTGTCGATATCGAAGGTGACATCATATCTGATGTCCAATCCCATTGCGGTCAATCTTCCGAGCGTGGCCGAATAGACCTTGACCGGGAACTTGACCATCTTGTTGCCATACTTGTCAGTTGATATGGTAAATGTCGATGGTGGGTTGTCCAACAGGTTCTGGAGATTGGTCTTGAACTGGGCCTTGGTGTCCCCTCTCAGACTTCCCGGGGCCATGGTCCATTCCGCTGTCCCGTCCCCTCCAAGGTCGATGTAAATGTTCGATGGATAGTTCAGGGTCGGTCTTGAAACCTTGAACTCGTTCGAGTACTGGGAGGTTATATAGATCTCTGGTTGGTTGTTATTATCAAGGTCAGCTATCTCTATACCATAGACCTCGCCTGTGCTTGAATCGAGGGTCCTCTTGGTGAAAGATTCCTTCGGATTGTCCGTTTCCTCTAGCCAGTAAGCACCTCTTGCATAGACATAGTACGGGCTCCCCCACCAATAATGGCAGGTTACGAATATATCGGCGTACCCATCGTTGTCAACATCTGTCACATCCACCCCCCACGGGTACTGTATGGACGAATCTATACCATATGAGGACCATCCGCTCGTAGAGTTCCTGTTTGAAGGGCATTCACCCCAGAAGATGCTCGCTCCGCCACCCCAGTTATAGCTCGAAGCCGATACGACATCCAGGTTCCCATCGTTGTTTATATCAAAAGGAACTACCTCGTAGGGATAGGATAGACCTCCTATTGCATTTATCGTGACCCATGTGCTGGTCATCGGGCTCTTTGGCATGGGGTTCCTGTAGATGTTCGCGGTCCCTCCCCACCCGTTGATGGTGACAAGAACGTCCAAATATCCATCCAAGTTCATATCGGTAAGGTTTATTGCCCCGCAATAACCTACATTGGAGGCAAGGTATCGGTACGACCAGGATCCTTTCGGGTTGGTGGCATAGTACATCCTTACGCCATCATAATAATAATAACCTGCGGAAACGATGATCTCCATCACTCCGTTCTTGTCCATATCGCCAACGCCGATACCGAAGGGGTAGTTCATCGAACCGACGTAATGATATGTCCATATACCCTTTGGATCGCCAGTGTTCTCGAACCACATGATGGTGGAAGAATCGTAGGCCGTGACGGCGACATCCAGGTCGCCATCCCCATCGATATCCCCGGCATCCACTTCCCTGGCGCCACCAACAAGGGCGGAATTGATCCTCCACATAGGCCAATTGCCTGTGAAAGGCGTGCCATCGTTCTCAAGCCAGGCCACGGTCCCGCTCACCTGGGCCGTTATGAGCATATCGATATCGCCATCTGCGTCAACATCGAACTTTTCCAGGTCGTCCATACCTACAAGGCCACCATCTTCGATATAGTTGCCCTCTAGATTGGTACCGTCATGTGGTGATTTACTGACCCACGCTAGGATCTGCTTTGCGCTTGTGAATATGCACCCTACATCTGCGTAGCCGTCAGAATTGACATCCCCTGCGAAAGCACCGTAGGCTGTCAGAGACTGCTGGTTCATAAGGTTATAATTGGTCCAGGAGTTCTTGTTCGGATTGGACCCCGCAGTACACCATGCGACCCGATTGTAGTAATAATAATCACCATACCCCATCGTGTAGAATATATCTGGATAACCATCCCCTGTCAGATCGGCAATGGAGACCGATTGAGGATAATAGAGCGTACCTGTCGCGGGAGTGTACCGATCCCATGTGGATGTCCCTTTGTTCCTATAGTAGTAGACCCCTAGATTGTAATAATAGTTCGGAGATAGTACTACATCCGCTGACCCATCTTTGTCCATATCCCCAACGTCCATGCTGAGGATGGGATAAGGGGAAGTGAAAACGTTCCTCCCGGTCCACTTGGTCTTTGACGTAATATTGGTCGTATCATTATAATACCAACTGTAAGCAGGGTTCTGGAAGGTATATACCTTGTAGTCCGAGAAACCGGCGTAAACATCTATGTACTTATCATTGTTCCAATCCCCAACCTTCAAGAACTGAAGGGAAGAGGAACCGGAACCTGACCCTGTATCGAAAAGAGGCCATAGATTGAAAGAGCTCCCTGAAGACCTTTTCAACATCATGATGGCGTTTGCGGTCGCTCCCCACGAAAAGGACGATTTCCCACATATGATCTCTTCCTCTCCATATTTGTCCACATTTGCCAGGGCCAAGTAAGATGGTATGAACGAAGTAGTGATCGTAGTGACACCCGAGAAGGTCCCTGTCCCATCGTTGGCGATCCAGAAGACCCCCGAAGTGGTACAGTAGACGATATCTTTATCCCCATCCTGGTCAACATCGAAGATCACAAAATCATAGACCCCGGATATTGTAGTTATCTGGTTTCTTACATAGGTACCTGCTGTCTGTCTAATATATGTGTAAAGGCTTCCGGAGCTCCCTGAAACGGCGGTCGAGACCACCGCATCATTGATAGAATTCTTATTGATGTCCCCGAGCTTGACGTTGCGAGGAGTGTAACCTAATCCACCGCCGGTATAGAGGTTCGTCATGGAACCGACCGTCGCTTCGAAGCGACCTTTCAAGGACATCTCAGCGCTTATCACTTCGGCATCGGCCGGAAGTCTCATCTCCCCAATTTGCTTAGAGCTAGAGGTCGAATAGGAATTCGTATTGATCGAGGTATCATCAGCAAAGACCGTGTTCCTTCCAAAACTTCCGTAACCTGTCCCGCCGAACCTCCAATCATCCTTGTTATCGACCCCCATGTCCAACGAGGGGTTATTTATCCATGGGCCTGTGGCAGCGTCCATTGTCTCGACCTTCATCGAGGCTGAGACTATGGGTATGTTCTTTTCGACCTCTATAAAAGCATGAGCGTCATAGAGGTTCGCACCGGACCCCTTCAATGTGAAGGTCTCATCAAATGGACCTCCTTTACCATTGAACGTATCGACATATTCCCCTTTGCCAGATAAGAGGAACATGAGCGAGCCAGATATCATCAGGAACGTTACAAGGACTATGGTCAGGGACCTGTTCATCATACTACCTCCGGTCTTTTGCTTCCGAGCTTGTATCGTTCGGTCCCACAGGAATAGGTCCTGTCCAGACCGAACCAACACTAACTTCAACCTACTCCTATTTATATATTTTATCTGTCCTCTATTTTCCGTCATTTAAATAGTTTTTTCCTAATAAAAAATCAGACTGTGATTGACCTCATGGCCTATCTGGCCATTTTCAACCTACTCGATGTCCTGTACCGGTCCTTCGAAAATTATAATTAAGCGACCGGTACAATGACTGGATATCTCTGGAGATCGACCGGATGGACAGCCCAACAGTTCAGCATAGGACCATGATCCCGACCCTGGCCCTTTGTTTTTCGCTCATAGCGACCTTGCTTTGGACGTTGGCCGTCCTAGGGTGGCCAGAGGTTAATGATATTTCTCCGAACGAAGTGGTCACCGATGATATTGACAGCGATACGACCTGGGACCAATCTGGCTCCCCCTATATGATCGGTTCGACCATAAAAGTAAAGGCTGGTGCCACCCTTACAGTTCTTCACGGAACGGAGGTCCATTTCTCGGAAGGTACAGGCCTGGTTGTGGAGGGCAAGTTGATCGCGGGTGATGAAGGGGGTGAGACCTGGTTCGCGCCAGCTTTAGGGGCTAATAACTGGAACGGATTAAGGTTCGATGGGACCTCGACCTGTGTCCTTGAAAGGGTAAGGTCCACTTATGCTAAAATCGGGCTCGACCTCAACTCATCCGGTCCTGTCTGGCTCAGGAACTCGACCCTCAGTTATTGCATCCAACCTTTAAAGTTGACCAATTCCTCCCAGGCTGCTGTCTCCAACTCGACCCTTGTCTGGGGTTCCATCAAGATAGAAGATGCAGGGTCATCGATCAAGACCTTTTCCTATTTAGAGGGGCTAACGGTCGACCATAAAGGAACGCCAAGGGGAGGTTTGAGGGTCGAGGTCATTGATAGGAACGAAGACCTGATGTTGAGTTACTTGGTCAATCAGACAGGAGAGGTACCCCCTTTCTTGTTGCAGGGGTTCACAATCACTTCTTCCAGCAGGGACCGGCTGCCAGGGACCTATCTGGTCGCTCTGTCCGATGACCCGTTCACCCATTACGTGAACCTGACGTTAGAGCATAATGGGACCTTTGGTTCCAGCACTATCTGGCGTTTCAGCTGGCCACCCGCCCTGACCAAAGTACCGGTCTTGATGAAGGCCGTTGAGGACCATCCAACTTATTACAGGACCGACATCCTGGACCGGAACGGGGCCGGGTCTGTGTCCATCATCATATCCTCATTAAATGTCACCTATGACCTTTACAATCTGGAGCTCAAGTTCGATTATAGGGATGAGTCCATCTCGAACGAGACTGTACAGCTAACGCTCGATGATGGGTATGACATGGCCAATTATTCGTTCGAGGTCCAAGTCTCTTTCTGGCCAGATGGCCCGAACCTTGGTATAGACAACAGGTTCATCAAGGTAGTGGAGGATGTTCCGGTCCATGTCAAGCTCGAACTGTCCGACGAGGATACTCCAGTGGGTATTCTGAACGTTACGACCAGCGACCCTATGAACATCACTTATATAGCCACAAATACATCTTTAAAAGCTATCTTTAGCGATGGTGCTCCGTCCCAGTTCAATGTCAATGTTACCGTCTCAGATGGGACATCAAATGCCGTCAAGGAACTGGTCTTCCTCTTCAACGGTGTCTATTACCCGCCATATTTCTATGGCCTTCCAGCGGAACTTGTCCTGGAGGAGGATAAGGAGATGCTCATCGAGCTTACACCATTCATATTTGATAAGGACAAAGGGGAGAAGCTATATCTCAGGGCCGATACAATGGACCCATCCCTTTTCTCCACAGGTGTAATAGCTGATGGGGCCACCGAGGGGAAAAATGATTTCACCCTGCTCATCTCACCACAAAAGGATGCGTTCGGGAGCGGCAATATCTCCTTGACACTGACCGATGAGGGGGGCCTGAATTCGACGATATCGACCAAGGTCAGGATCACACCGGTGAACGACCCACCTTTTCTCGCATCCCCCAGGGTCGACCTGCTGGAGGAAGCGACCTATCGTTTCTATATGACCTACCAGGATGTCGATGGGGACCCCCCTGTGGACCTTTACGCATCGGTGGATGGGACACTTCTTACTATGATCGGAGCGGACGATGGGGATGCCGACCTAACGGACGGCAAGGTGTTCAAAGCCGATATGGAGCTCGAACCAGGGAACCACAGCTACTCGTTCATAGGTTCGGACGGATGGATATCGAGGACTCTTGATGGGGGCTCCTTTACAACGCCAGAGATACTTCGGTTCGATGACCTCCAGGGTTATGACGGCCGCCTTGGTATCTCCTTAGCATCGGTCGGAAAGGGTGCGGCACCTGTCCTTACAACAGGTGTCCCCACCATGGGGTCAGTGGATGGGACCGTTTCAATAGGATGCTCCTTCAGAGTGGACGCCGTCGGACGCGACGTTCGTACTATGTTCGTCCTTGTGGACATAACCGATTTCAGGAACGACATCATCGCTCAGACCTCGAGGTTGTTCAGGTCATCGGGCGGCATTATGATAGAGGAGTCCATACCATATTTCAACAGGTCGACCGGTATCTTCACTGTAACGCTCGATGGTAAAAGCATAGGCGTTAACCTAAGCGTTTGGGCCGAGCTCGACCCTGACCTTGATACCGACGCTGATGGGGTCCCCAACTTCCTTGACCGGTTCCCTGAGGACAGGAACGAATGGAACGATACCGATTCGGATGGTAAGGGGGACAATATGGACGATGATGATGACAATGACGGTCACCCCGATGAGATCGAGCTCCTGGCCGGGACCAATCCTCGCTCTGCCTCCTCAGTTCCCAACGACACAGATTCCGACGGGACCCTGGACTACCTTGATGACGACGATGACGGTGATGGTATGCCCGACAAATGGGAGACCGCAAACCTCCTTGACCCTCTGGACCCCTTGGATGCGGCCCTGGACCCTGACAAGGACGGCCTGACGAACCTGGAGGAGTACCGTTCAGGAACGGACCCGAACATTAGGATCGATGATGAAAAAACAGGGTTGGGGAATGGGTTCATCTGGGTCATAGTCGCGATAGTATTGGTCCTCCTCCTCATAGCAGCTTTCCTGGTCATCAGGATGAACAGGAGACCTACCTTTGAGGTCGAAGAGGAAAAGGCAGAGACCATAGATGACGAATGGGAGGTCCAAGGGGAGCTTGAGAGCAAGGATGCTGTAGAATGCCCCGATTGCAAGGAGTACTATCCCTTCTGGACGGATAAATGCCCCTTCTGCGGAAGTGAAAATCCCCTTGAGGGAGGGGAGTAGGTCTTGACCGAACGCATACTGAACTATCGTTGCGATGCTGGGACCGGTATCCCTGGGCTCCTTCAGGGAAGGAACATACTTGTAACGGGCGGGTCCAGGGGCATAGGTGCGTCGGTCGTCAGGGCCTGTGCCGCTTCCTCCGCTCGTGTGGGATTCACATATATCGAGAACGAAGATGCAGCTTCCACCCTGGTAGATGAACTTGGTGAGAGAGCGGTAAGATCGTATCGCGCTGATACAGCGGATGACAGCTCAATGATATCCGTTGCCAAGGACCTTGCCGGTTCAAGTGATATCAAGGGCATCCAGGGCCTTGTCTGTTGCGCCGGCATATACAATAGGAGGAGATTGATAGAACTGGGTCCAGAAGATTGGGCCCTTACCATGAGGGTGAACCTTGAAGGCACCTATAAGGCAGTGAGGGCGGTCCTCCCCTTTATGCAGAGAGGGTCCATTGTCCTTATCTCCTCCCAGATAGCATTTAGGGGAACCAGGCACGGGGCCGATTATGCTGCCTCCAAAGCAGGGGTCCTGGGACTGACCAGGTCACTCGCACTTGAACTGGCACCTGCGATCAGGGTCAATGCCGTCTCCCCAGGTTTCATCGATACGGACCTCATATCGTCCGATACTCCAGAAAAGAGAGCGGAAAGGAACAAAGAGGTGCCGCTTGGAAGGGTGGGCTCCCCGATGGAGGTCGCTAATGGGGTCCTATACCTGCTTTCGGACCTTTCCAGCTACATGACGGGCGCAACCCTTGATCTAAGCGGTGGATTGACCATTGGTCATTAAGGAAGGGTAAAGCTACCTGATATCCCGAAGCAATCGAAGGATACTGTTCTATCCATGAATGCCAAGGAAAATATGGCAGCAGTAGGAACGTTGAGGGTGCATTTACCTAACCCTGTGGACCCGGTCATTTGCAGTTCATCGACCGTGACCTTGTAGGTCCCCGTGATCAGTTCAAGGGTCGCCTCTGTGTTGATTATACCAATGTCGAGCCTATCATCCATTATTGCCCCGAGGTCCATCTTTAGGACCATATACCCTTTGAGCGTTGGGGTCAAAGTGATATTCGAGACCGAAAGGTTGCGAAGTGAGGATGCGATCGATGAGATATCGAACTTGGAGCTGACCTCCCGTTCCATCTTTATGAGCCCCAGGACCTTGGCTTCTACCTTCCCCCTCACGTCGACATGGCCATCGTTTATCATTGACCTGAAAGCCTCCTCCGATACCGAACCTATCGCTCGTTCCCTTTCGAGCGACAGGACCTCCGAACCATTACCATGAACGATCTCCACCGACCTGCCGAGGCGGCCTGCTGGGATCCTTACATCAAGGTCCACCGATACGTTACAGACATCGCGTTCTATCTCCACAGATATCCTTTCCACCTCCACCCCGGCCGATCTGAACGGTCCTATTACCAGGATGGAGACCAAAGAGGCGGTGAGAACAAGTACAGCTACCAGGATGATAGCGAAGGTCCAGGGTCGGACCCTATGGTCCTTGCGATCGAGTCCCATCGAAGGACCCCGGGACGATGGGCTGGTTCTAGACCTCCTGCTATCCATTGAGCGCCCTCCTCAGATACCATCTGACGATAGGTCCGGCAGGTCTTGCGACCAGATCAAGGAACCTGCCCACCTTTGAGGGGTGGACCCTAACCTTACCACTCTTGATACCCTTGATCACAGAACGGGCCACCTTGTCAGCGCTCAATGTCCCTCCCATCCCTACCATCCTTATAAGTTGTTCCGGCCTCTTTTTTAGCTCCTGACTTAGCTGGGGTGTGTCCGTATCTGGAGGAAAGACCGTCCCCACCCTGATACCCTTGTCATGCAGCTCCAGGGATAGGGATTCGGAAAGACCAACCAGTGCGAACTTGCTCGCCCCGTACGTTGCATATCCGTAGAGCCCTACGATCCCGGCTATGCTCGATATATTGGCTATATAACCGGGCGAACGCATCAATGGAACGAAGTACTTGCATGAGTTTATCGCTCCGAGCAAGTTCGTCCTTATAGTGTCCTCTACCTCCTGTTGTGTCTGGTCCTGAAGCGGTGTTGGGAAAACGATACCTGCGGAATTGACCAGGACATCTATGGTCATCCCCTTCTTTCTTAGTTCGTCGGCTGCGGCCGCGAGAGAAACGGGATCTCTGACATCGGCCGCGATGACCATCTTCCTCCGCTTTATCGAACCTACGGCCATCTCAGACCGTCCCTTGTCCCTTGCAAGGACGACCACGAACGCGCCCTCCTCCGATAGCAGCTTGGTAATGGCCAGACCTATCCCGCTGGACCCTCCTGTGATCAGGGCTGTCCTGCCAGATAGGTCCTTCATGAATGCCATCTATCCACCTGTTATGACCTTATTCCTTGGATGGTTTATAAAATATGGTCCATAATGGAGGGACCATACAAGGGTTAGAGCTCGAGCTCGTACCTCTCCTCCACGATGTCAAGGCCCCACATCCTATGTGCCCTGGTTTCCACCTTCTTGAAACCGTTCCTTTCATAGACCCTTATGGCATCCCATAGGTTATCGACGGTCCAGAGGATGACCTTACTGTATCCCTTGGACCTTGCGAAGGCGATCAGCTCGTTCATCAGCTGTCTGCCCATGCCATGTCCTCTGAGCTCGGGTTCCAGATAGAACCATCTTAATTGTGACGTGTTCTGGTCCACCCGGGTAAGTGCCAAACTCCCTTCGACCCGCCCGTCCTTCTCGACCACCCATAATCTTTCGTCCTCCCTCTTCCTAAGGACGAGCTCGGCAAGTGGAGAGGCCACGTAGGCCTCGAACTCATGATCGAACCCATGCTCTTTCCAGTAGTGGTCGGCATGCATGAGCACTATCTTTCCGATATCGCCTGAACGGACCTTCGTTCTTATCATGATATCATTGACCATAGAAATCCCTCATGTAGCAGCGTGGAGAGCATACGATCCCATGATCCTGCCGCATATCTGCAGCGACTCTTCGTTCAAATGGGTGATGTCGTCCTTGTAGGTATGGTACTCGGCACTTCCTGAGCCCCAACCTCCCATTGCGGGATGACCCGCCTCAACGAAAGGCCAGTGGTCGGAGCCGGCCCAGTACATATCATCTTGTATGATGTTGATGGAGTACTTCCTGAGCTCGGGGTCCCTATCCAAAAGCTTGTTCTTCAATGAGCTCATAACAGGTATGGAGGAGTTCGATGTCGTAGTTATTGTGACCTTTAATGCCTCCTTGTCAGCATGGGGCATATCGAAGTTCATGTAGAGGTCCACTCTCCGGTCCAGCTCAGCTCTGTTCGCCTCGTAGTACATGATGGAACCGTATAGGCCCTCCTCCTCCCCGCCGAACGTAAGGAACCTGATGGTCCTCTCGGGTCTGTACCGAACAAGTGACCTTGCCATCCCAAGGACCGATGCCACTCCAACGGTGTTATCAACGACCCCCGGGGTGTTGTAGCAGGTGTCATGATGGGCACCTAGCACTATCATGCGGTCCGGCTCCTTTGCCCCTATTATATCCCCTGATACAACATAGAGCGAGTCCATCTCTATCTGGACGTTGATATCGAGCCTGAGCTTGTGGGTGGACGCTTTAAGGAGCATCTCATCTCCCATGTCCTTCGAGACCATGAAGAACGGTATGTCAGGGTAGTCCTCCCCGGGCTCTGGAGCGCGAGTGGACTTGAAGAAGGGCAGGTAACCGACCTCTTCCCCCTGGAAGAGGTTCTGGAGCACAAGGGCCTCTGCTCCGCTCCTGTATGCGAGCTCGAACATCTCGTTGTTGTGGGGGCTCTCGGCCGTTTGTTCCACGAAGGCCGCTTGTCCGTTGGCGGCTGAGAATGCTGCTGCATCGTTCCCGTCCCCCACGTTCACTATCATTAGGTCGTCCCTGAAATTGTTCCAGGTGATGGAGCCGGAGAAGCCCTGTATCACATAATCCTCTATGTGCCGGTACTGCTTCTGGACCCCTCCGACCTTGGGCAGCCTCATCATGGGGCCGTACTCGATTATGGAGACCGATACCTCGTCCACACTGAACAGCATATGATCGTAGGTTTCGGTCCTGACGTCCGACAGACCCGCTTCCTTGAACTGAGAGGCTATGTACTCGCAGCCCAGGAGCTCGCTATCGCTGCCCGTCATCCTGGGTCCATTGGATATGAGTTCCTCCACATCGGACCTAGCCATCTTGACATCGAACCCTATGAGGACATATTGTTTGCCGCCCCCTAGGATCGACCCGGCGTTAAGGACGATGGCTGCGACCAAGATGACGGTAACGGCGACCGCGGCCGAAGCCAGGACTACCCTCCTGTCCATGACAGGCCATCAACCTGTGGATAGATAAAACCTATCTGAGAGACCTATTGAGCTAACATTTCAGGTGTAGGCGATATCAATAAGTAGTCCCCTGGCGAATGTTGACCCGACCGTGAGCGGTCCGGGAAGGTGACGATGATGAAGGTGTGCGATATATACAAGGGAGCAGCGAGCGAGGGAAAGGAGAAGCATGTACCTCAGATAGAGGTCCATAAGGGGGAGGGTAAGGGGGGCAAGGACATAGTCAAGATAGTGGTGGGTAAGGATGTTGCGCATCCGAACCTAGTGGAGCACCACATTGTTTGGGCCCAGCTCATGGGCGTGAAGGCGAACGGATTGGTCATAGACCTGGGCAAGGTGAACTTCGCCCCTGCCTATACGGAACCAAGTGCCTGCTTCCATGTGCCCCTTGGTGACTTCAAGTCGCTGATAGCGACCTCATACTGCAACATCCATGGGGTATGGGAGAGCTCGGTGGACCTATAAGGTAAAGGATCACTCGTACCTCAAAGCCTCTGCGGGTGTGACCCTTGCCGCCTTCAACGATGGGGGTATGGAGGATGACAATGCGAAGAAGAATGCTATCATTACGATCAGCAGTATCTTCAGATAGGGAATCCCGAAATTGTCGAAGTCCGAACCGAACCCTCCGTCCCTCCAAAGCATCCATCCCAGTATGACACCAAGCAATGAACCTATGATCAATCCCGAACCCGCTATGAAACCCGACTCGCCCAGGAAGGACCCCACCACCATACCTCTAGTGAATCCCACCGCCCTCATCATGCCTATCTCGTGCCTCCGTTCATAGACGGACCTAAGCGTTACTATCCCAAGACCGACTATACCTATGACGAGCCCCAAGGAGAGGAAGGCGTTAAAGAGGTCGAAGAAGGCGTTATTGGCCTTCAATATCTCCTCCACAAGGTCATGGACGATAAATGTGAAGAAACCGTACGGGAGCAGGACCCGCCTCATACCATCGGAGACATCGCTTGGGTCTATGCCATCCTTGACGGCTATCAGATGGACCTTCCGTTCCATGACCAAGAACGAGGCGTTCGCCTCATCCTGATGCATGAACACACCACTTACGCCCATCTGTCTCGTGAAGGCTATTACGGTCCTGTTCATATGCTCGTTCCTGTAGTTAACCAATGTCAGGTTCTTTCCGACCTTCGTGGAGAAGGGGGCGGGTGGTCCGAACATACCTCCGGCCAGGTTCCCGTCGAGGACCACGAACGAGGTCCCTTTGAGTGCGTTCCAAACTAGCGTATCGGAATGCTCCAAGCGTCCCCCGTCATCTATTAGGTCCCAGGCCACATCGCTGAAACCGTAGCTGTTGGTATTGACGAAATCATCGGATACCCCTGCGCAAGGGTAGATGAGCTCGTCCTTGGTCCCGAGGACCGGGACGGTGTAGTTTATCCTGAGATATCCATAGCTCAATGATGATGTCCTCTCCCAGTCCACATTCGAATGATTGACAGGGTCGAGCATCTTGACCGTCGCATCCAGGTCATCAATCCCTGATATCCCAGAGATGCCAACTATATCGTAACCCCCCCCTATGGTCTTCTCGAAGCTCTCGGTGTTGACATTGAAAATCTCGACTATCATTGACATACCAGTTATGGTGAATATTATCAGGGCGAACATGAAGATGGTCGTACCTGTTCTGAACCTCTTCTTTATGGGATAGGATATGGCCATCTTAATGGAGGCAGGGGACACTTTGAACGTGCAGAGCACCCTTTCGAGGACCCAGAGTATGACATCTGTGTTCCATACAAGCAGTAGCACACCGGAAGAGACCATGAAGACCCCCGATAGTACGAACATCTCCATATCGCCCTTGAAGTCCTTGAAGAAAGGAATGGGCGCTATCCAGAATGCCAGCAACAATATGGCCGTAATATTGAAGGCTATCCTATCGCCAAATAGGTTCTTTAAGAGGAGAGAGAGGCCGACCATGACAAGTGAGATACCAAGATAGGTGGACCATGCGATCTTTCCCGGCAGTCCAGATAAGGAAAGGAGCGTTCCTATGATGATCAAAAGTGCTCCGGTTATGGTAGAACGGGAGAATATGGACGATATCATCTTTGCCGTTCTTGAGCCATCTCCGGTGTTCGTCCTTGTATCAAGGGTCCCGGTAAGACGCAGTATCCTCCTCACCAGACCGGATTCCTTTATGGGTTCCGGTGTGTTCCTTATTGCCGAAACGATGTTCAGGACCGCCACCCTCTGTGTGATCATCAGGGTAGTGGCTATGGTTATGGTGAAACCAGCGATGAAGGATAATAAGAGCGAGACCGGGGTCACCGTATAGTTGTCGAGTATGTTGAACCCTGTTACCCCCATCTGTTCGAATATCCTCTGCATGCCTAGGATTATAAGGTAACCTGCCAGGACGCCGAACATGACCCCAATGACAGAGGATATTATGCTGTAGAAGGTACCTTCGAAAAGATAGACCCGCCTCAGGTGCTTTCGCCTCATACCTATGGCCCTGGAAATTCCCATCTCCTCCTTCCGTTCCTCTGACAGCATCACGAAGATGTTTATGATGAGGGTTATGCCTGCGATTATCGTGAATGTTCCCAGAACAAGGAAGAGCTTGGTGAAGGATTCCATCGATGTCTTGGCCTGCTCGACATTGCTGCCTTTATCGTTGGTGACCCTCCAGACCGCCTCTGGACCCAACGGGTGGGGATATCCAATCAACGCTCTTTCCAGCTTCTCCTTGACCTCGGAACAGAGCTCACCACCAGCGACCTTTCCACCTTTATTGGAAATGAGCAGGACGTTGTACGTCCCCCCAGACCAATTCCCTTCCTGGCCGACAGGGGGATCTCCATCTGAACTATGACCTAGAAGGGCCCAGAGCCCTTCGTAAGAGAAATATATCGTATCAGTGGAGAACGTCGCACCTCTTCCCTTACCATCTATGATCCCCTTCACTGTGAACTCGTGGCTCCCACCCCTAGATGAGACATTGACGATATGCCCTGGTTCCGCATTCAACTTATCCGCTGCCTTATCAACGATGTAAACCTCATCAAGACCAAGGTCGAAGGTCAACCTCTCCCCCTTCGAAGTGTAAGGCCCGAACCTGTCAAAAGAATAGGGGCTTATTGCCCTCAATCTCATGGAGGGTTCGAAGAGACCCGAACCGGTATCTATGACAGAACCGCTCTCCCACACCTCCCAAGTGACCCCGTCTATGAGCTCCTCATCATCGTTAAGGGACCAAACTATGGATGCCAGCTCGTTCGGGGCGGACCCGTTGAAATAGATAGGGTTCCCGTCCGGGTCATCGACAGTTATATACTCATCATAAAGATCGAAACCCTCATAGACGATCCCCTCGATCATATTTGTCATCGTATCTCCGATGGCAAGCGAAGAACAGATGATCGATGTTCCTATCATAAAGCCAAGGATGGCTATCAATGAGTCCGTCCTATGTCTGATAAGATTCCTGAGCCCCATCCTGAACTGGAGCTTGTTCATAAGCGCCATGATCCCAATGAAGAAAAGTACGATTGCAAGGAAGACCAAACCTACGAAGGCTACGATGGCTTTCATCTCTACCGGAACAATATAGAGTGAAAAAAGGACAATTCCCAGCATAACAAAAAGAAGGGACACCAGTATCAGGTCGCCAAGATGTTCGACCAACCAACCGATAAGAGGTACCTTCCTGAGCTCTGCCCCTATATCGGAGATCCTCTGTCGCATACCTGCCATGGAGCCACCCCTTTCAGAGCGAACCCTGCTGTTCGAGGCTTATCCTTGCAGCGCCTAGGTCCTTCTCGCCGCAGGAGGTATAGTCGCCTCCTCGTGGATGCTTCAATGCGTCCTTTTCCGTGATGGGGACGTCCTTCACTATGAGGCCGTCCTCCATATGGATTATCCTTCTGCATCTGGACGCCACGTCGGGGTCATGGGTGACTATGACAAAGGTCATCTTGAGCTTGGAGTTGAGCTCCTGCATCAGGGACATGACCTCGTTCGAGTTCCTCTTGTCCAGGTCCCCTGTGGGCTCATCGGCCCAGACGATCTTTGGTTCGTTGACCAATGCCCTTGCGAGCGTGACCCTCTGCCTCTGGCCGCCGGAGAGCTGGGCAGGTCTGTGTTTTTCTAGGCCTTTCAAACCAACGACCTCCAACGCCCTTTCGGCCCTCTTCCTGGCATCGCTCGACCTGACACCGCTCAGGAGAAGGACCATCTCCACGTTCTCGACGGCCGTGAGAACGGGGAGCAGGTTGTAGAACTGGAAGACGAAGCCCATGTTCCTTGCACGGTACTCCGTCCTCTGGTTGTCCTTCATCCTGGCAAGGTCGGTCCCCTCTATGAGGACCTTGCCCGAGGTCGGTTCATCTAGACCGCTCAGACAGTTAAGGAGCGTCGTCTTTCCGCAGCCTGAAGGCCCCATTATGGCAACCATCTCTCCCCTATTGACATTGAGATCGACCCCTCTCAGTGCTTCGACCTTGATCGATCCCGTATCGTAGACCTTGACCAAACTCTCGGACCTGACTATGGCATCCTTCCCGTTCATACCCATACACCTCCCCCCAAATGGAGGGGGTCCCTTCGCGAATGATGATAACTGGGATATTTTAATGATGCGGTGGGCCTTTCTTTCCTATCAACGCCTTTCTGGCCTTGGCCTTCCCCTGTCCTTTCCACCAGGGCCCCCGTGAGGCCGCCTCCTTTTATCACCAGGAGGACCGGACCTCCGAGGTTGGCTTTCAGGCACATTATCCGGCCTTGGGAGCAGGACCTTCATGGACACCTCGACCTTGCCCCTGTCTATTCCTATGACCTTGACCCTCACCTTGTCCCCGACCGATAGCCTGTCCGTGACCTTCTCGACCCTTACCCAGTCTATCTCCGAAACATGAAGGAGACCGTCTGTTTTCCCAGTGAGTTCCACAAATGCTCCGAAAGGCATTATCTTGACCACCCTGGCGGAATCGAATATCTCACCCACCTCAAGGGTCCGCACAATGTCCTTTACGGCCTTCTCAGCCTTCTTCGCTGCATCCATGTTCACTGAGGTGATGGTCACGGTCCCGTCATCTTGGACATCGATCTGGACATCATACTCCTCGCACATGCCCCTGATGACCTTCCCTCCCGGACCTATGACCTCGCCTATCTTTTCAGGGTCTATCTTGAGGGCAATGATCCTGGGTGCGTACTGGGAGAGCTCTTTCTTGGGCTCGGGTATGCATCCTATGATTATGTCCAGGACCTCATCTATGGCCTTCCTCATCTGCGGGAACGTGGCAGATATCATCTCCATGGTAAGGCCTCTGGTCTTGGTATCCATCTGGATGGCCGTTATGCCGTCCCTGGTGGATGTGACCTTGAAGTCCATACCGCCCTTTCCGTCCTCCATGTCCTGGAGGTCGGTTAGGACCTTCCACCTGCTGCCGTCCGATGCTAGCCCCATGGCTATTCCGGCAACTGGCTTCTTTATGGGGACACCTGCATCCATCAAGGCCAGGGTCGAACCTACTGTGGACCCCATGGAGGACGAGCCATTGGAGCCCATGACCTCGCTCACGACACGGACCGTGTATGGGAAATCGCTCTCTCTGGGAAGGACAGGCTGCATGGCCTTCTCTGCCAATGAACCATGCCCTATCTCCCTTCTCCCGGCCCCTCTCATGGGTTTGACCTCTCCCACGCTGAAGGGCAGGAAATTATAGTGATGGAAGAACTTCTTCTTCAGGTCACCTTCCATAGTTTCTATGAACAGGTCGTCCCCCGGGGCCCCGAGCGTTACGATGCTCAGGATCTGGGTCTCACCCCTTGAGAAAAGGCCTGTCCCATGTGTCCTGGGGACCACCCCCACCTCTGCGGAGAGTGGCCTTATCTCGTCCAACCTCCTTCCGTCCACCCTCTGGTCCCTATCGAGGATGGCATTTGTCACCTGCTCCTCTATGAAATCGAAGAAGAACCTGTCCATTATGCTCTTGACAAAGGCCTTGACCTGTGCTTCGTCCATGTCCTTCACCTTCATTTTGGACGAAAGCTCATCGAGGATAGAGGATTCGAGCTCATGGATGATCCTCTTCCTCTCCCCCTTTGACCCTTTAGGGGTGTTGAAGAGGTATTTATCCAGCTGCGGCAGGGCCGCTTTCTTGATCTTCTCAATGACCTTGAGCTCATCATCGCCGAACGAGGCTGCCCAGGACAGTTCCTCCTTTGCCGCTTTCGGTCTCCCGACCTTGGTCCTGACCTCCTTCATGAACTCAGTGAAGGGGCCCATGGTCTCCAATGCGTACCTGAAGGCCTTCTGCATGTACTCGTCATCCAATTCCCTAGTATCACAATCAACCATAGTGATCCTGGTACCATCGCCCATCACAACAAGGTTCAGTTCCGAGAACTCCATCTCCTCCACTATGGGGTTGGCCACGAACTCGCCGTTCACCAGGCCGACCCTTAAACCTGTTATAGGACCGTCGAACGGGATGTTCGATATCTCAAGGGCCATGGTGGCCGCTATCATCCCGACTATGTCAGGTCTGTTCACGTTGTCGATGCTCAATGGTAGGATGACCACCTGGACCTCGTTCCTGAGCCCGTCGGGGAACAAGGGGCGCATGCCCCTGTCTATCATCCTGCCTATGAGGACCGCTTCTGAGGAGGGCCTTCCCTCCCTCTTCATGAACTTAGGCCCTTTTATCTTACCGGCGGCCGAGTAACGCTCCTCGTAGTCGACCATCAAGGGAAAATAGTCCATTGCCTGTTTGGCACCGCCCGACATCGTCGCGGTCGCCAGGACCATCGTGTCCCCGATCCTTGCCGTCACGGCAGCCCCGGCCTGGTTGGCCAGTCTACCGGTCTCTATCACCAATCTCTTTCCGGAATAATCCGTCTCGAACTTTTCTATTGCCATATATTCACCACGGCCACATAGTGTGACGCCGGGCTGCGACGGACATTGCCAGCGGGCGCGGGTCCACCTATAAGGTTCCCGGCTCGATGAGGCCTCGGGGTCCGCTCCCCAACAGGGACCCGTGAGAGGGATAATGCCAATAGGCCCCCTTTTAAAAAAAAAAGAGCCCTCTCGACCGGATCCGCATCCATTCCGGGTCATCCTGACCGGGAACGGTCCTTGCGGTCCATCATTTCCAGTCCTATTTCGTTTCTATGTGTTCAGGGCGAACAATGAACCCTATTATATAAATCTTACCGGTAGGTCCATCAAAGTCCATCATTTGGGACCGATATGCATTATTATGTCCCCAACCTATACGATAATGGGGTTATAGGATGGGTGAGAGCAAAAAAGGGATCATAGATGACCTTGATACTGAAGGGTTCGATGAGGCCGTAGGGTCCCAGCAGATGCTCATGGTAATTGAGTTCTACACGAACTCCTGCCCCAATTGCAAGGCGATGGAGCCGATATTCAGGAAGTTGGCCTCCGAACTTGCAGGTAAGGCCTACCTAGGCAGGGTCAATGCCCAGGGGCATATGGAACTTGCCATGAGGTACGGGATCCAGTCGGTACCCACCTTCAAGTTCCTCTGCAGGGGGCGACCTGTCGGAGAGATAGTTGGTGCTGTGAACGAGACGCTCCTTCGGAACACCATCATAGATATGGCGCAGAACAGGGCAAAGTGCATAAACAGCTCGACGGTCCTGAGCTATGACCTTACAGGATATGCCTGATGGGTCCCTTCAATCCCCAACTTTATCTAGGGTCGGTGGGATACGGACATCATGACCGGGATAGATTGGTACGATGAGTTCGTAGACCTTGAACAGACACCTGACAAGGACGATCTAATAGCCCTCTTCTATTTCGAACCAGCCGAAGGCATGGACCCCAAAGAGGCCGTTGGAAGGATAGCATCCGAGAGCTCCACTGGCACCTGGACAACCCTAGCGGAGTACCCTCCTCGTATGGACCGGTTAAAGGCCAAGGCCTTCTGGATGGAAGATGGGCTGGTCAAGGTCGCCTACCCGTTGGACCTCTGGGAGAGGAGCAACATCTGCCAGCTCCTCTCGGGCATAGCGGGGAACATCTTCGGGATGAAAGGTGTGAGAAAGCTAAGGCTACTAGATGCCAAATTGCCGCTCAAGTACGTAAGGTCGTTCAGTGGCCCGAACATGTCCATTAAAGGGATACGGAGGATGATGAATGTCAGAGAAAGGCCTCTGACCGGTGCCGTTCCCAAACCCAAGATAGGGTTCTCGGCCGGGGAGCATGCTCGAATAGGGTATGAGACGTGGATGGGGGGTTTCGATTTCGTCAAGGACGATGAGAACCTCACCTCACTACCCTTCAATAGCTACGAAAGGAGGGTCAGGGCCTTGGCAGGGATGAGGGACAGAGCAGAGGGTAGGACTGGGGATATCAAGGATGCCTACGTCAATATAACCGCAAAGGTCTCGGAGATGAAGAGGAGGGCCAATATCCTACACGAGAACGGGTTCAGATATGCTATGATCGATGTTGTTATCGTGGGCCATTCCGCTGTCCAGGAGCTCAGGGACCACCTCACTGACCTCGGAATGGCGATACATGCCCACAGGGCTATGCACGCTGCCTTCACCAGGGACATCACTCACGGTATCTCCATGCCCTTCCTTGCCAAGACAATGAGGCTCATAGGGGTGAACCAGATCCATTCCGGCACCGCAGTTGGAAAGCTAGTTGGGGGGAAGGGCGAGGTCAAGGCCGTTGCCGACATCCTCAGGGAACGGACCTCTCCTGAGGTCAAAGGTATGCTCCTTGGTCAGGAGTGGGGGACGATAAGGACGGCATTCCCTGTCTCTTCGGGCGGCCTTCACCCAGGCCTCATACCGGATGTGATGTCCATCTTCGGGAACGAGCTCGTCCTCCTTGTAAGTGGCGGGATACATGGCCATCCAAAAGGGACGAGGGCGGGGGCGACCGCCTCTATGCAGGCCATTGAGGCTGTAATGGAGGGTGTCACCCTGGAAGAGAAAGCACATGATGCTAAGGAGCTCCGCGAGGCCTTAGAGAAATGGGGCGCATACAAACCAGTTTGAACTATTATAGACCTTTGAACCTGTCAACCAGGTCGGAGAAGACCCTCAGAGCTTCACTTATAGGTGCAGGTGTTGAGAGGTCCACCCCCGCATCCTTTAAAAGGTCAAGAGGAGGTTTCGACCCACCCGCTCTGAGCATTCCAAGGTATCTACCAAGCTGACCCTTGTCCCCTGAAAGCAGCCTGCTGGATATGGCGTTCGCAACCGAAAAGCTGGTGGCATATTTATAGACATAGAAGTCATAGTAGAAATGGGGGATCCTTGCCCATTCCATCCCTATTTCGGGACCGAGTACCATTGCTGGCCCGAAATGGTCCCGGTTGAGCTTCAAATAATGGTCTGTGAGGAGCTCAGGGGTAAGGGGTATGTTCCTCTCCACCATATCGGAGATGTCCCTCTCGAACTCGGCGAACATGGTCTGTCTAAAGACGGTCCCCTTGAACGAATCAAGATAATGGTTGACCAAGAAGGCCTGGTCCTTTCTAGTACCCCATTTCCCAAGGAGCCTCTCCATCAGGAGGGATTCGTTGAGAGTGGATGCCACCTCGGCCACGAATATCCTATAATCCGCTGTGATATGGGGCTGCGACCTATGGGATAGGAGCGAATGGATGGAATGGCCCAGCTCATGGGCCAGGGTGAAGAGCTCCTTGATGTTCTCCTGATAGTTCATCAGTATATAGGGAGGAGAGTCATAGCATCCCGAGGAATAGGCACCTGAGCGTTTGCCCCTGTTCTCAAATACATCGATCCAGCGTGATGATATCCCATCTTTCACAAGCTCGATATAATCCGAGCCCAGAGGTTCGAGGCCCGATATGACGAGCTCGCATGCCTCATCCCATTCGAAGGTCCTATCGAGCTCCTCAACGAGCGGGACATAGATATCGTACATATGGAGCTCGTCCAGACCAAGTGCCTTCTTCCTAATGTCAACGTACCTGTGGAAATCGCCAAGAGAACCTCTGACCGCATCGATCAAACCATTGTAGATCTCGGGCCCGACCTCGTCCTCGTCAAGGGAAGCATGGAGCGCCGAGGGGTAGTTCCTTACGCTCGAGACGAAGCTCCTCTGCTTAAGTTCACCCTCAAGGACGGCGGCGAAGGTGTTCCTATGCGATGCATAGACGGAGTAGAACCTCTCGAAGGTCTCCCTCCGGACCCTCCGGTCCCTGCTCATGAGGAGCGATATGAACCTGCCGTGGGATATCTCGACCTCTGACCCCTTATCATCAACGACGGACGGGAACCTCAGGTCCGCATCGTTCAACATCCGGTATGCCTTTGAGGAAACTTCCAGGGACTCCGATGCCATTGCAAGGAGCTTCTCTTCCTCCTTGGAGAGATAGTGGTCCTTTTGCCTGATTATGGACCTCAAAGGGACCCTTGCGAACTCGAGCTCCCTGTCCGAAAGAAGGGACTCAAGGTCATCCTTGGGCATAGATAGGAGCTCGGGGACGATGTACGATGACTCTGTACCGACCCTTGTCATCAGGTTGACGGCCCTATCGTGGAGGGCTTGGTACTTTGTATCGTTCAGGTCCTCATCATGCTTCAGATGGGCCCAGGTGTAGAGCTTCTCCATCGCTCTCGAGAGTTCGTCCTGGGAGCGAATGCAGTCTGCGATGAGGGCCCTTGATGAGGACAGTTGTCCTCTGAACCGTCCTATCTCCGGGACCCTGGCCTCCAAGCCCTTGAGGTCGGACTCCCATTCATCAACGCTGTTGTAGAGCTTGCTCAGGTCCCACTTCATATGCTCGTCGACCTCGGACCTCTCCTTGACCCTCCCGACCTCCGTCATATACAATTACCTCCTTTTTCCAGGACCATCTTGATATGCCAGATCCCTGCTTCCAGGAACTCATCACCGACAGGTTTGAAACCACTTCTCTCGTAGAAACCTCTGACCGAGGTCTGGGAGTTAAGGTAGATGGAGGTCCCTCCCTTGGTCCTCACCGCAGCGACCAATCCATCTACGATGGCCTTTCCATGGCCTTTTCCCCGCTCGGACCGAAGGACCGCTATCCTTTCAAGCTTGAGGCCGTCAAGGGTCCTCCTGTAGCGTCCGCATCCAACAGGCCTTCCATCCACCCATAATAGGAAATGGACCGAGGAGGCTTCGTTCTCGAACTCCAGTTCAACAGGGACCGATTGTTCCCTCACAAAGACCTCGTCCCTTATGGACCTCTCCAGAGCGCTCTCTTCCATGGTCCTGACCTCCCTCAGCATCGGTGTACCGCCCGATGTCCGGTCAGGATGCGTGCCCATGCCTCACAAGATGTGAAATTGATATTTCAACCTCTCCCCTTACCGGTCAGAACGAAGAGCGCTCCGATATCATTAAATAACGTCCATTGCTGATTGTTCCTAAGGACAGGAGGGACCATCCTGGTTCAAAGAAAGGCGGTCGTTCTGGTTGTTTTCCTGGTCATTATCATGCTCGAAACAGCGGTCCTCCCAAATGGAGCGGGGATGATCGATGCGGTACGTTCGGATAGCCCATCAAGGTCCATAGGCAAGGTCATAGACCTCAATACGACGACCGAGAACCCCCACGCTGAGCATCGAATAAGGATAGGAAGGGTCTCTGGCAAGTATGTGGATATGTTCCAGTTCATGGACCTGAACGGTGATTCCTTCGTTGATATGGTGTTCAGACAGATAAACGGGACGCTAACATCGAACGAGGACAGGACCCATATCCTTGCGGCCCTTGGACCATTGGATGCCAATGCAACTTACGCCCTATCCGACCTTCCGCGCTGGACACTGCCCTTCAGGGTCAGATCGCTCATTGTCTGCGATCACAACGGGGATGGCCTGGCCGATCTGATAGTTTCTAAAAAACAGTATAAGGGCAATGATATGCTCAGGAACTCGTCCTTCATCGGGTTCGATGGGATATCGGGGAGCGGACCGGTCTTCCCATGGCAAGGCCCCTCTTTCACCGTCTGGTTCGACCCCGCAGAGAACAGGACCGCTGAGAACCTTTCACTTCAAGATATCGACGGTGACGGGACCAAGGACCTTCTCCTTCAGACAAGGACCTGGTACCGCAAACGGCCCCAAGACTTTTGGGCACTGCCAACGAACGAATAC
This sequence comes from uncultured Thermoplasmatales archaeon, assembly GCA_964563055.1. Lineage (GTDB taxonomy): Archaea > Thermoplasmatota > Penumbrarchaeia > Penumbrarchaeales > Penumbrarchaeaceae > JALOTP01. The sequence continues at coordinate 35,603 of CAZLVP010000008.1, forward strand.
CTCATAAAGAACGGTCTCAGGTCTCTGTCAGGAAGGCTCTCAAGGACCGAGATAGGCTCCGAGCTCATAGCGGAGAGACAGGACAGCTCCGTTTACGGCCAATATTATCTTGACCACCCATTGAGCTCAGGCAACATCCTCGGGAATGATGATCTAGAGATCGTTTCCTTCGAGAGGAACTTCAGGCCGTCGGGAAGCACCAGTCTTAGGGGAGCTGTCCTTGTCGTCGGACCGCTGGACCTTTCCAAACCCAGGCACCTTGTCAGAGGCAACGTCTCGACCGCTGTGATCGGGGTGGTCTATGATGGGTCCACGACAAGGAACTCCATAGGAGCGATGGTCGGGGACATCGACGATGATGGTTATGGCGATATAATGGTCACGATGCAGTCCATACAGGCGAACCTCCCCAACCAGTTCATACTCGTCTTCAAAGGCAACCAAACCCTGCCTGCGGTCTGGGACATCTCTTTGACACCCCCATCCACGACCATTGAAGGATTCAACCCCTTGCTCCTTGACCATGATGGGGACGGTTCGGACGACCTGATGGTCGGGTATTACAAAGAGACCGTACTTAGCCGGTCCTCATGCGGGGTCCTCAGGCTCGGACTGAACATCTCAGATCTCCAGTTCCCAGTGGCCGCATCCGACCTGAACAGCGTTAGTGTCATGGGGGCAAGGGCCAATGACGAGATAGGCAGAACACTCTCCTCACTAGATCTGGACGGGGATGGAAGAAAGGACCTCCTTGCCCTGACAGGTGGTCAATCAATGTACATTGACCTATACGTCCTGATGGGGCTCAAGCTCTCAGGACCTAAGGTCCTTGAAATCAGGGGGATGCCTTTCACATGTGAACGAGGTGAACAGCTGACCATAGAGGTCTTTGCCAGAGACCCCCAGAACTATCCTAGGTACCTTCAGCTGACGCTTGAGATCACGACAGGGTCGGGCACCTGGATCGCCCCCCAGGTCACGAAGACCGTCCAGAACTTCTCCTATGAGACGCCCTACAACGGATCGACGCTGATCACTTTCACTATACCTCTGGATATCGAGACCGGACCAATGGACATCATGGTCAAGGCCGTGAACACGTTCGGGCTCGTTTCGGAACCGTACGTTCTCTATAGTGTCTCCACCATACTCAACCGTTTCCCGTCCTTTACCGAGGCATCTTTGAGCCCAAGCGAGCTTTTCAGAGGCGATGTCCTTCAAGTCCAGGGAACCGTGGTGGACCCCGACGACCAAGCCGACCTTGAGGGGCGGGTCCTGTTGAAGGTCGGTCCTGGTTGGGACCATGTAGCCGATCTTACGATCCAATCCTCGGGACAGTTCACAGGGCAGTTCATAGTCCCATCGGACATGCCTTTCGGACCGAACATGTTGAGAATGGATGTTCAAGACGACAACGGTGCCACCAACCTGAGCAGGGACCTGGATTTCGACGTCCTTCCTATGAGGCTCGAATGTTCATTGAACGTGACCGACCGCTCTATCCTTAGGGGAGAGGACCTATCCATAGAAGTTAACGCTCAGAGCGACCTTGGACCTATATCTTTGGACCTGGAGCTCATCAATGGGTCCAGAAAGATCGGGCTCCTAGTATCGGTGCCTACAGGTCTTTCGATCATCAATATGACCGTCCCCCTTAATTTCACTCTGGGCGATCATTCGCTCGAGATGTCGGCATCCGACGGTTTCTGGACAGATACCAGCATACTTGACGGACCTTTAGTGGTCCTGAACAACGATCCCTCCATTGACGGACCGCTTCAGGTCATGCTGAAAGGGTTGAGCGGGGAGATCGACCTTAGGGACAAAGGAAGGGACAAGGAGGACGGGACCGACCTTTTCTGGTCCCTTAAGGGACCCATCGATAGCGGACTGAGCGCCTATTTCAGGGACCCGTCCGGGCTCCTCTTCGTGGATATGACCGATAATATGACCAGGTCATTGACTGTCTCGGTCTCCGATAAAGATGGTGGCATCACCACAGCCGTCATTTCCGTGGGGTCGTCATGGAATGCCCCTCCCCTTGATGTGACGATAAAGGCCATTGGTCCGAACGATGAACCCATAGAGGGAGCGAACATAACGCTCCTTGTTCGCGGGACCGTGATCGCCTTCGGTCCCACCTCGAGCGAAGGATCGGTCGACATGGAGGTTCCACGAGCGGGTACCTATGACATTAGGATCGAACCACCGGCTCTCAGCTCCTACGTCGAAAAAGTGAGGTCCGGATATGTTCCTTACGAAGGTGAGCTTACTATAGAGGCTCAAACACTTCTCTATTGGTTCGAACTAGTTTACAAAGAACTGGGATCGATCAAGTATTCCACTCTCTCTGTGACCGTAAAGGATGAAAAGGACCTCCCGGTCGAAGGGGCCAATGTCACATTGAGGGGGCCTGTGAACCTGACAATGCGTACTGACGGGGCAGGGACGGTCCTATTCAAGGACCTGCCTTCCGGGACATACACAGTACAGGCTTCCATTGGGAAGAGAGCATCACTTGAGATCTTCGTGGTCGTCCCCCCGGGGAAGTTCATTACGACGGACCTTGTGGTCGAGATGGAAGAGGAGGGAGCAAAGGATGAGGACTTCCCCTACCTAATATTGATAATTGGCTCTCTCTTCGTCGGTCTTCTGATAGGTCTTCTCTTCCTCTATCTCATGGGGACCTTCAAGAGAAGGGATACTGGACCCTATCGCGAAGAATGATCGGCTAAGTGACCATTATAACACTATATCGTTCTGTAACGAGGTGAACCCGTTCAAACCTATTCCTCTTTGATCAGAAAAAGATGGTAGCGGGGAATAGATTTGAACTATTGGTCTTCGGGTTATGAGCCCGACGGGATATCCTGGCTACCCCACCCCGCTATTGCTTTGAGGAGGGTACGGGATGGTTTCCGGCACCCCCGGAGAGATGGAAACACGTTTCCATAGATAAACCTTTGCGGTTATGACGGTCGGGCAGAGGCAGGTCGACTGCCAGGATAAAATAGATGTTATCTCATTGCGATACCCTGGTCAGATGAGACGATACCAAGTCATTTTGGCTGTACTGTTCCTGCTCCTATCCGCAGGGGTCGTCCATTCGGTGAAGATAGGTTATCATGGCATGGACGTGACCTTGAGGTCCGAGCTCATAGACCTATCAGCGGTCCAGGCAGCCCCAGACAACGGAAGTTACGGTTATACATCGCACATAGCCGTCCCTTTCAAAGAAAACGAGGTCGGGAAGGGGGCCGTCGGTATTGTATCCGTTGGTAATGGCTCCATCACATGTCTGATCAAGGGTTTCGACAATGGCTCGACCATACCCCGCGAGCTTTTTTGGGATACGGACGCCGATGGGGACGGGAATGAGGACCTGGTCATCACCGATATGATGGGGCGTCTCTATCTGCTCGGAAACGGGTTCCCGGAAGCGGAGGTCCAGCTGATCCCCGATGATGCCATCCTCAAGGATATGAACGGAACATTGGACCTTGCGGACGTGTCCGCGGACGATATCGCTGACCTTCTGGTCCTTGAAGAGGATGGGACCACGCTCAGGGTCATTGAGGGACCCCTTCTGAACCCAACCGGGTCCTTCAACATTGAACTGCCCTTCGTATGCAGCGTTTTGGCCACAGGCCCGGACCTTACCGGTGACGGTCTTCCAGAGATCGTTCTAACGGGGGGAGAGGGTGCGAACTCCACCTTACTGGCTTATGATGGGGCCTCTCTCTCACCCATCGCATCATTAGCCCTACCAGGCAAGGTCAGTTCCATGGACCATGGGGACCTAAATGGCGACGGGATCGATGATATGCTCCTTCTTCTGCCAGAGATACCACCGAGAGGCTCTCTCTTAGTGATATTGGGCAACGGGATAAGAGGCACGACCTTAGGTCCTGCCTATGTATGGTCCATTGACGGAGACCCCTCTGCACCAGTCCATGAGGACATGGTCATCTCCTTCATCGACCTTGATGGGGATATGGCGGACGATATTATCGTAGGTGATCCCTCCTGGGACGGAGGTAGGGGTAGGGTATCACTATTCTATGGTGGCTCTGAAATCGACCTCTCAACTGACAGGAAATATGCGTTCCCTGACGCCGATATCCTCGGCAGCGGTCCTATTTCTGGTCTTGGTGGAACAATGATCTCATCAATGGACCATGACGATGACATGCTCCCGGACATATTCCTCAATAACGGTCCATCGCTAGTAAGATGGGACCTCCCGGCCAACTCCCCTCCCAGCCAACCTTTGGTCCTTAGGTTCGTAGAGCATGGGACCGACACCACTAAGGAGAGGGCCCAGATAGGGGAGCCGATCGGTATCAGGCTTGTAGCGACCGGTGGAGGGGTCTCATATCCGGATGTCGTAAAGGTCGATATTGGTAGGTCCAAGGGCAATGGTCCGACATCGTGGGCGCTCCTCAAGGAGACCGGGGCCGATACTTCGCTCTACATTGGCATGGTCCGATTGCTTCAAGGGAACCTACCCGGCAGGTCCATTGTCGTTGAGCAAGGTGATGTGCTCACGATGTCAATGAGAGGAGTTGCCTCGGGACCTCTCACCGTCAAAGGATGGACCGGCCAGGACGACCCACCATACATCGAAACTCCCAAGGGTAACATCACCGCTGTCGAGGGGACCCCTTTTGATTTGAAACTCCATGCCTACGACCCGGAGAACGACCCTCTCGAATGGACCATCAAGGGGCTCCCTAAATGGCTGGACCATGACGAGGGTCTGCTCACGGGGACACCTACTGATGCGGACGTTGGCATCTATGGGATATCGATGAACGTTACCGGGAATGGCAAGAACAGCTCTCTTGAGCTCATTATTACGGTCCTCAACATCCCCCCCCAGGTCCAGCCCATCTCCTTGCCTTTGAATATTAAGGAAGGGGAGGCCTATTTCGGGTCGTTCGATACCGATGGGACATTGTCCCCGTTAGC
>CAZLVP010000008.1:40673-49570 GCA_964563055.1 uncultured Thermoplasmatales archaeon
AACGAATCGAACGAGGGGGATGGTCTGACCCTATACTTCCTGGTCGGGGCCCCCGAAGGGATGACCTTGAACAGGACGACGGGTGTCATTTCATACATCGTCCCGTACGCGAAGGAGAGAGTGACCTTCAGAGCTGGGGTGACGGACGGTCATGGCGGCTCAGAAAGGGCCGATGTGGACATCGAAGTGATTTCCTCAGGGCCGGTCCTCATTACCAAGCTCCCTTCGGTATTGAAGGGCGGAGCGGTCGTCCAGATCGACCTTAGCTCGACCGGGGAAGGGACCCCAGGTTTTACCTATTCTCTGGACAGGGAGCTGCCATTCATTCATACCAGTCAAACGTTCTCCACAAATGGAGGGTTTAGTGTAAGGCCTTGGAACATGGATTCCGGACAATATGTCCTTAACATCTCCTTAGGGACGACCTCGACATCTCTAACGCTCCATAGATGGTCATTCACTGTTGTCGAAAACGCCTCCTTCATCGATCCTTTCATAGCGGTCGATTCTCTGGGGCAGAATGGAGGGTCCCTTGCTTTAAGGGTCACGGGATCGAACGGTTCCCTTCCTCTGGGAGGTGCTATGCTCACTGTCCGTACAGATCCCGGCCAACAGATTATCACGACCATCGACCTCCTAGGCCAATTAGGTTCGACGATCGACATCGATGTATCCGGTCTGAACGGGTCACTTATGATATTGGTCGAGATGGAGCTTAGGGATACGGTCGATGGGAACAGGACCATATCCAGCTCCATAACGGTCGAACTGAAGGATGATGATGGTAATGATAGGATATCTGGAACGATAATGGTCGTTCTGATCGTCCTGATATTGCTCTTTCTATTGGTCATCCTTGGGGTCCTTCTTTCCGTAGAAAGGACATCCTACAGGCTCCAGTCGTTCTTTGCGAGCGGGTCCTCCAAGAACGATGAGGTGATCCTCTCTCTCATCCAGAGAAGGCCCGGGGTCCGCTTTAGGGAGCTTCAAGAGGGGATCGCCATCAGCCGAAGGGAACTTGTCTCCGGTCTGCTATCTTTGACCTCCAGCGGACATATTAGAGGGGTCCCCGATGGTACAGTGCTCAGGTTCCTACCGACGGTCGGTTCGTTCGTCAGGGGGCCGCTTGCCCTGGACAGGTCCCAAGGAATGCTCCTGGACCTGCTGAAGGGTGGGGCTGAGCTGACAATTTCCGAGCTATCTTCAAGGAGCGGCCTATCGGTCGGGAGCGTCAACAGGGAGCTGTCGCTGCTAGCTTTGAAGGATGCGGTCTCAACAAAGGGAAAGGGGTCCGATAAAAGGTTCTATCTGGACAGGAAACAGAAGGCTAGGCTCAGTTCATGGGCCCGCTCCGGTAAACAATGAGAGGAAAAGGTGACCAGGTCACTCGTTCTCTTCCATTATGTCCTTGGCTATGTTCTCGAGCAGCTCCTCGAGCGACTGGGACTTGTACTCCCTTATGGGCTTGTCCCTGGACAGGTGAGCGACTATCCTGGCAGTATAATTGCTTGTCCCCTGGAATATCTCTATGTCGTAGATGTTATCGCTCATTTCTCATTTCCCCTGATGGACCCATACATCGTTTGAGTGCCGTGGAGGTGATTTGAACACCCGACCTTCTGATCTTCAGTCAGACGCTCTCCCAGCTGAGCTACCACGGCTGGCCTTGGCTTTGGCTGATTATACTACTTATATAAAAAACATGCCAACAGGTCAAATCTTTATTAACTGCCCGACATTACCCTTCCACGATAGCCCAATGACTAGCAAAGGCCAACCCCAAACGATGGAGGATTATTGTTTCGAGCTCCTCAGGAGACTGGACAGGCCCCTTTCCTTTATAGGGGCGAGCAGAGCGAACTTCGCTCTTATAGATGATGAATGGTCCGCCCTTGACACAAGGGTGAATGCTGTCAGGCACCATCCAGAGAGAAGGGATAGGCTCAGGGCGAAGCTGAGGGAGAGGCTCGAGCAGATCAGGGAGAGGCTCTCCTCATGCGTTGTGTCAAGAGGGGAGGCGTTAGCTCTATTCGAGGAAGGGACAGCGGTCAAGAGGGCTCTCAACATACTTGACCAACCCCAGAGGCCCTCGGACCCTGATGCACATGCGGATACCAAAAGATGGCTGAGGTACGGCAGGATGGTATCCTAGACCAATTCAAAGCGACCTTACTACCCTATCTACTTAGAACCATGCCTTGAGCTCGTGGAATTCCTTGGAGACCTTCGATAGGTCCAGTTCGTGTCCGGTCCCGGTACCTCCACAGAAAGTGCATATCCCCGTCCCACGGCATGAGATGCACTGACCGAAGCCGTTGCAGTAGGTGCATTCCTTGGAACCCTTGCAGCGGATGCATTGCCCTGTTCCCTTACAGTGGGTGCAGTCCTTGGGATTCCTGTTCTTGCAGGTCGGGCAGTCGCCCACACCGCCACAGTAAGAGCACCTCTTAGTGCCCCTGCACATTATGCAGATGCCTGTGCCCCCGCACTCCTTGCACTTCTTGATACCCCTGCATTTACTGCACTGGCCTGTGCTCCTTGCAAGCTTCAGGTCAGTGAGATCGTCCCAGGCCTCCGAGCCCCTGCCCGTCCTCATCTTGACGGCGGCAAGGAGGAACCATGCGTCCAGGTCGGCAGGGTTCTGCCTTACAACGTCCATGAACCTGTCCTGGGCCTTCCTGAAGTCCCTCTTCTCCAGGGCCTCAAGGCCAGACCTAAGGGTGGACCTTAGGGCAGTAATGGAAGGGAGTCTGTTCTGGCATTTGGCACAGTACATCTCCATGTCTGAGTTTTCAGCCCCGCAACGGGGACACTTGAGCATATATAACACCATTCCCGCTCAGCGGACGAACTGGATACCGAAGCGCTCCTCCCTTCGGGTGAAGCCCTTCTCCTTCTCGCCGAACTTGCCAACGCTCCGGCCCGATATCTGCTCGGATGTGACGCCGACAAGTACGAGCATGACCCTTATGGCCCCCCTCAGTTCAGGGTCGATATAGGCACCCCAGATTATGGAGGAGTTCTTGTTTATCCTGGTGTTGATGAACTCGGCGACCATCTCGGCCTCGGTGACCGTCATATCCTCTCCACCGGTGACACATATCAATGCACCGTTGGCCGACGATATGTCGTACTCAAGGAGCGGGGAGTTTATGGCCTCCTCGACCGCTTTCAACGCCTTCTCGTTGCCATCGTCGGACTCACCTATACCTATGACGGCCACACCACCGCCCTTCATGATCGTCTTGAGGTCGGCGAAATCCAGGTTCACCAGACCTACCTTGGTGACCATCTCTGTGATCCCTTTTATCGCCTTCATAAGGATCTCATCAGCGACCTTGAACGCTGCGTTCAGAGGAAGCCTTGGGACAAGCTGGAGCAGCTTGTCGTTGGGGATCACTATGACCGTGTCAGAGGAGTCCTCGAGTATGGAAAGCCCCCACTCTGCGTTCTCCATCCTTGCCTCACCCTCGCCAAGGAAGGGCTTGGTGACGACTGCTATGGTCAAGGCACCGAGCTGCTTGGCTATCTCTGCCACGACCGGTGCGGAACCGGTCCCGGTCCCTCCACCAAGGCCGCAGGTGACGAAGACCATGTCAGCGCCCATAAGGGCCGCCCTGATCTCCTCTTCGGCCTCGCGGGCCGATTCCCTTCCAATGTTGGGAACAGCTCCTGCGCCGAGGCCTCTTGTGGTCCTCTTGCCCAGCAGTATCTTGTGAGGGGCATGTATCGTAAGCAGGTGCTGTGCATCCGAGTTCATGGCGTAGAGGTCGGCCCCTATGATGCCCTCCTCCACTATCCTGTTCACGGTGTTGCAACCGCCACCGCCGCACCCGACGATCTTGATGTTCGTCTTCAAGGTGGACAATATCCGCCTGAGCTCTTCGTCCTCAGGGTTGGCATCCACCTGTGCAGCAACCTCTTGCACCTCTATCTCCCTGTTCTTCGTCTCTTCTGGTCCGGTATGTCTGTCGTATTTGTTCATGTACTCATTTATGATGGATTTGAAGCCCACGGTCATCCCTCCATCGATGCGGTGTCATCCCATATAGGTCGGGGACCCTTATTTTCCCCACATTGCATTGCAATTTACCCTTTTAAACTTTTGTAGTTTGTCCATCATCTGGGAGAATTCTTTTCTGTTTTTTTTCCATCTTTGAGATAATAAGGGACACCGAGAAGAAAAAGAGACAAAGCAAGAGGAGGCCACCGCCACCGGCAGCAAAATAGAACCAGAAAGGTAAGGTCCCGCCCTCCTTTCCCTCATCCACAACAAGCTTTTCTGAGGTCGATGCGGTGTTACCGAAGACGTCCCTCAGAACGGCCTTCATCTCGTACTCTCCCGGTCCAAGGTCAACGGTACGGGAGGTGCTGGCCTTCCATTCTCCTTCCGAAAGAACGAAATCCTTCTGGGGGACCTCCCAGACCGAAATGGTCCTTCCCTTGTCATTTATTAGGGAGATGGTCGCAGGTCCCGGTGCGGACCCATCCTCGATGATCACATCGATGGAGACCTTGTTCGTCCCCTCGGTCACTTTATCATCTTTCATTTCAAGTCTTGCGTAAGGGGCCTTTGTATCCCTCAGCTCCAATCTCCTGTCCAGGTATGAGACCTTGCCGGCACTGTCCCGTGCCATCAGGTAGATCCTGTAATCCCCCAGGACATCCTTGGCCTTGACAGGTTCGAGAGATAGCAGCCCTGGGAGCGATGCTGTATCGATGCGGACCGAGAACGAACCGTCATCACCCAATGAAGAGGTGATATCATCGAATCCCTCTCCCATGTCCAAGGATAGCTCGAACCTCTCTATGGTACCATCATCCTCGACGGTCCCGACCAGCGTGAAGGTAGTCCCAAGTTCTACTGGGTCGCTCTCACTTGGTGATGAGACGGTTATGACCGGGTCGGCCCTGTCCCTGAACGGGGAGATGTCAAGGACAGAAGTGATGGTCACCTGGTCCGACCCTATGTTCCCTTTCTGATCGATGCCCCTCGCGGTGAGCTGGACCGAGCCTTCGGACCAGGAGGAGGTGTCAAGCTGGATGGACCAGGAGGTCCCCTTGAGCTGGGGAAGGAGGTCCTCAATGCCTCCCGGTGATTGGAGCTTGAGCTGGGCCAATGATACCTCGTCCATCGCCCTGCCCCTGACAGTGAGCAAATCGCCTATGGTGACCTTCTTACCGGATGATGGGTCCGTGATCTCGACTATAGGGGGGGTTGTGTCCGGTGGGGCTTGGAGGGTGAAGTTCACCGAACTTTCGGTGACCAGCCCAACATTGTCGGTGGCCGTCATCTTAAGGGTCAATGGACCCGGGACCTCGTCAAGGTCCAGGACCGTCTCGAGAAAGCCATTGCCGTCAAGGTAACGGAAAAGGTCCCACCTCGTACCGTTCACATCCGCTGTCAATGAGATCAGTTCGACATCGTCCGAAGCCTGGGCGCGAACTACGAGCTGGTCATCTGTAAGCCTATAACCAGGTGAGGGAGAAGTGATGTTCAGGAGGGGTGCGTTGGGGACGAACGAGGTAGGGAAGCTAATGGTCCTCAGATTATCGGAACGGTCAAGGACAGCTAGTCTTAGCTGATGGCCTCCAGGACCGAATTTCGAGGAATCAACAGACCCACCCATAACCAGGTCAGAATATTTGTCCGAAGGACCGGCGGTCCAAAGGAAATTCGAATCGAGCCAACCATAAGCGTTGATGAACTGGGGGTCGTATAGGTCGGCACTGAAATTGAGCTTACTACCCCAGGAGTAGGAACGCAGCCAAAAAGAACCTTCCCAGACTGGTCTTTTGATATCGTGGACTAAGATTTCAAATGTCGATCTAGTTCCCCAATCGCCCCCCTCCGTTCTCTCAAGAAGTTTAACAGAATGGATTCCAGCATCCAATGTCATTATCTGGTCCGATGTCCACCAGCTCACCGCCCAATCGTATCGGCGGTCACCCATATACGGATCTACCCAATTATCGGAAATATAGACTCTTCCACCAGTCCCATCTGAAAAGGCTATCTGGAGATCGTCCCCGGTTATGTTGATTTTGTGACCAATTAAGAAACCCAATATTTTTTGCGGAGGGTTGTTAAAATCATCAAAATATTGTCCATTACTGAAACCTTTATCTCTTTCCCCAAGAGGATTGGCTATCAATGTGAACGATGATTCGGTCCCTGGTCCCTCGACGACCTCGAAAACCTTTATTCTGATGACAGGGATGGTCTTTATCCCTCCCCATTTTAGGAAGGATAGAATGACACCGAAATCCCCTGTTTCTAAAGGAATTGTGTAAGGATTGCTCTCATCGAAATGGGTCGAGAGCAAAGTGTTAGTATTTCTATTCTCACTGAGAACTTGATCGAATTCAACCATTAACTTCCCGGTCATAACGTTCTCCAGGTAGGACTCTCTAGTGAGGAATTGGGTCTGATGTTGGATTGAACCAAGGACCTCAGCCGAAACAAGATATTTTTTGCCCCCGGTTGGATGCTCCATAGAACTATAACCTGAACTATAGGATGCCATATTACCCTGCAATTCCACATCCAGGGTCTGTTCATCCGAGGTAATTGTAAATTTATCCAAATAATACTGTCCCATCTCCGAAATCACCCTGAGATTGAACTCCTGCTGCCATGCTGACAGTGTGCAAGTACCATTATCATCGGTATATCCCCAGATCGAGGGGAACGGTACAGTGACCGGGGGAGGGCCTTGATAAGGTCCCACATCCACGTTCACATTGTTCATCATCCAATGAGATAATAGGACCACCCTCGCCCCATCGACAGGGACACCATTGGAATCTACCACCCTGACCGTCAGTTTACCCTGCACATCCGGGCTCCTGTAACGGTCACCCACATCTAATGTCTCCCCTGTCCCCAAGGAGGCATAGATCCCCGACCCTCCTCTCTTCCCCCATCCCCACCAATAGGTCATATCGTTCGCTACGACCCCTCCTCCATCGGACCAATAGTTGTCCCATTGCTGCCAACCTCCACAGTAGAACTCTGACCAAGCATGGTCCTCACCGGGAAGATTGACACCTCTTGCAGGGATCAGAGCGCATCTTGCTGCAGCTACTGTCAGGTCCTGCAACTCCCCGCAGTTGCCGTTATGGGTATGGGCTATCCTCACCGGTTGATTCGGACGTTCCTGGTCCAATGACTCCTGTTGGTTGAGAGGAAGGGTCCTCTCGACCCATTGTGAGACCTTCTCAATCGCATGGACCTTATGACCCGTCGGGTAATTGAATGCGGTCCCGGCATCGTTGAATCCGCCTGGGTACTCATAAGGTTGGAGGTCCCACAGGACATCAACACCCTTCAGTTCCTCCTTTAGAAGAGGTGGAGCGAAATCCTTAGGATAGTAAACATAACGACCGGTGTAATCTGCTGGGTATTCGGGTCCTGGAGGGTAGTTATCATCGGCATGCTCGTAAATGTACTCCCGCCAGAACCGACCTCCGTTCTCCTGCGTAGTGGGACCTCCATTCTCGGGGTCCACATATGCTACCATCTCCTCGGTAATCCTTAGGTGGACTAAGCCCCAGTAATATGCGTCCATTGGGATCTCCATCTGCTTGAGCGTCCCACCAGCATTCACCCAATAGGATGCGGTAGTGTAATAATCGTCCCCATCATAGTCCTTCAAGGAAACGTATTCCAGCTCAGAGTCCCTGGAATAGATGTAATATGCATTGTCGTTGAAGATGTTTGCTAGACCGTTGTTATAAAGCATCTCTGGTGGGGTGTAAGCACACGCAAATCCTAGCTCATCGCGATATCTAGCATCTATTGGTGAGATTATAGAATCGAGGTACCCCTCTATCGAACTCTCATTGTATACCATCAATCTTCTGTCGAAGACAGAATGATAATCCTCTAGCGTTAAAGGAGGAATGACCGTCGATGTAGGAGCCCAGTAGGGAGGATATGCCCCTTCTCCATTGTAGTTGATATATTCCGGTACGTAAGTGTCACGGGTTCCCAAGACTAAATCAGGTGATGTGTCTCCATCAAGGTCGAAGGGGGCTGGGGTGATAGGGCCTTGATGGTCAATGTTCTGAAAGTAATTAGGTACTAAATTGAAAACTCCAGGTCCACCCTGCTGACCAGGAGCAAAACGGAAGAAGTTCATTGTCCCAACCCCACTTCCAACGACCACATCAGTTAACATGGTCCTGTTGTTACTGGGTGAATTGTCTATTGATTGACCCTGCCATCTCCTTGGTGCCGAATAATTGAAGGTATTCATGAGCGATATCATATGACCTCCACCGGAATAAGACAATCCTATCCCATTGACTGTTTGAAAGATCTCGAACTGTCTTTCCCAAACCTCACCTTGTCTTGAACCCATCAATATGGAGACATTGTTCCCGTTCCGTGCCATAATGGTGTATGAGAGGTGGGTCAGTTGGGAGGACTGGCCGATGTCCCATCTATAATTGCCGATGATATGTTGTCCATACTCCACTCCGGGGTTCTTAAGAACGGTGGTCCAATATTCCTGACCTATGATCAGGTCGCCATATAGATCCCCATCCAGGTCTCCAATGGCAGGGCTCACCCAATGATTATCAGGATCGACATTATATGGTGAAGGGATGGAAAAACCACCTTCAACGAACACAGGATACCCTTGACTCCCAACGTTCTTATAGAAATATAATAACCCGTCCAATCCCACTACCATGTCCTCGTCCCCATCCCCGTCAAGGTCCCCGAAGCTCGGGATGAAATTGAACCTGAACGGGTCGGTAGGTGAGGGACCTCTATCCACGATCAGCTCTTCTGACCCCGCCTTCAGCATGTTCCTGACGAAATCGTCCCTTAACCAATCCGGCAGCAGGTCGGCGGCCTGACCCAGTTTGCCGTATGAGAACGATGA
>CAZLVP010000008.1:49670-83312 GCA_964563055.1 uncultured Thermoplasmatales archaeon
ACCAATCCGGCAGCAGGTCGGCGGCCTGACCCAGTTTGCCGTATGAGAACGATGATGGACCTATGTATCCCTCAAGATACGGGTCCGAACCGTTAGGGAGGACGAGACGGGTCTCACCTCCTGGAGGGACCTCCACTATCCTGTCCAGTACTAGCTCCGTCCCCGTACCGTCCTGCCGGGTCGATGCGGGAGATGGACCGGCCCCGGTCCCCTCACCCGGACCATAGGTCGAAACGGGTATGACCATAAGCATCATCAGGATGACCGCTATCGGAGCTCTCACCTTCATCTCGGGTCCCACCCTCCATATCCATTTCTTACGTAATGATATTATCTATCCATATAGGGGTCGGACCTATCCGAGCTGGGACCATTTAAGGTCCGCTCGGAACTCAGATCTGGAATTGCACTCATAGCAATTATTATATATACCTAAAAAAAAAATAAAGAACGTTCCACTCCCCTTAAATATGAAGGGTCTTAGATACCGTCCGGGGTTAAGAGAGAAGGTTGCAATGTGATAGCTCCTCGCTCTCAACTTCAACCTACCTCGAAGGGCCGGTCCTACCGGCCCGCACTTTTTTTTTGTCTCTCCGATCATTTTCGGGTCATGTCGTTCCCTTAAATATCTCCAGTGTCTTCGACCCAACATGGCGTCGAAGGACCCTGACTGCAGGCCAAAGGGCGATTGCATCTACTCCCTGAAGTTCGATGATGACGAGCCACCTAAAAGGGACTCGTGGGACGTTTACTTCATGAACATAGCAAGACAGGTGGCGTCACGGTCCACCTGCCACAGGAAGCATGTGGGCTGTGTCATTGTAAGGGACAGGACCATTCTCTCTACAGGTTACAACGGTTCGGTCAGGGGAATGCCCCATTGCGACGAGGTCGGCCACATGATGGAGAACGGTCACTGTACCAGGACTAACCACGCCGAGGCCAATGCAGTGGCCCAATCCGCCAAGCATGGTGTGTCCCTTGACAAGGGCGAGATATACATCACAGCAAGCCCATGCTGGACCTGTTTCAAGTTGCTTGCGAACTCCGGGATCAAGAGAATAATCTACGGTGAGTTCTACAGAGACGACAGGATATTCGAGGCCTCAGAGAACATAGGGCTTGAGATAAGCTATCTCGATGAGAAGAACGAGCTCAAGGTCCTGGTCAAGGGTAGATGACCTATCTCTATCACAATTTAAGTTCCTTGTTCTTGGACCTAAGATCTGGCAGCTCCTTCTTCACCCTCTCAAGCATGAGCTTTGGGTCCCTGTAGTACTCATTGACGACCTTGGCCACCTCTTGGTAGTTGGTCTTTTCCTGGTAAGCGAGCCATCTCAGGACATCTGCCCTGTTCAGGATCTCATTGGTGATCTCCTCGGTCGTCATCCCCTCCCTGTCCATTATCTTCTCGTAGAGGTTGGAGTGCCCGGAGAACCTGAACTCGTCCTTGGCCGGGTTCCATGAATAGACCTTGTTCGATATTATCTCCTGTGTCACAGGGTCCTGACCGACTATCTCGGTCAGCTCCTTTATCCTCCTGGTCCTCTTGTTCTTGACCCTCACCTGTGCCTGGAGGATGACCAGATTGAGACCAAGTATCAATATCCTGGGGATGTTTATAGGGGGGTTCTCCAGTCTGTGAACGATGGCTGCGGTCGAATCGGCATGGATGGTCGCATATGTGACCTGGCCCGTTGCCATGGCCTGGAAAACGGCCATCGTCTCTTTACCCCTGACCTCACCGACTATCATGTACTCGGGCCTTTGCCTCAACGCGGCCACAAGCAATGTGTACATATCAATGGACTGACCCGTCGTCTCCCCTTTCTTCTCCCTGGTAAGACCCGCTATCCAGTTCTGATGGGGGAGCTGCATCTCCCTGGTGTCCTCGATGGTGATTATCTTCGATGATGGCGGGATGAAGTGCGATATCGAGTTCAAGGTCGTTGTCTTACCCGATGCCGTCCCACCGGACACCATCATTGTATCACCGTACTGGACGGCAAGCCACAGGTGGGCCGCCATCTCGGGGGACAGGGTCTTGAAGAGGATCATGTTCACCATTGTGAGCGGGTCCTCCTTGAACTTCCTGATGGTGAAGGAAGAGCCTCTGGTCGTTATCTCCTTGCCGAAAGTTGCGTTCAATCTGGACCCGTCTGGCAAGGTCGCATCGAGGATGGGGTTCATGAGGGATATGTGCTTCCCCGACCTCTGGGCAAGGGAGATGACGAACTCGTTGAGCTCTTCCTCGTCATTGAAAACCACGTTCGTCCTGGTGTTCTTGTACTTCCTGTGGAACACGAATATCGGGACGCCAACGCCATCGCATGAGACGTCCTCCATCTGCAGGTCCTCCATCATCACATGGATCCTGCCGTACCCAAGGAAATGGCAGCAGAGATAATAGAATATCTTCTCGAAGCTTACGGTATCGACCATCCTACCAGCAAGTGCAAGGTGCTTCCTCATCATGCCCCTGAGCTTCATCTCGTTCTCGACTGGGTCCGAATCGCCCCTGTGTATATCTATGGTCTTTTCCAGGGTCATCCTGAGGTGGTCGTGGAGCTTCTCCTCATCATAGGAGAGCGGCGGCTCTATCGCCATGTACATGACGTCCTTGCTCTTTCTGTTCCTCACCATCCTAGTGAAAGAATAACCCTCCCTGATGGGTTCTAGGGGCTCTATCTCGTCCCATTCGTTGAGGTCGAGCGGGGGTATCTCATAGAGCTTGACGCCCTTGAGCTGTTCTCTGTCCTGGATCGCCCTGCGGTATCGGAACCTTTCCATAGGTTTCATTGCAGCAAGCTTGTCATTGTCTATGTCAGGTTCCTTGGCCCTCTTCTTTGTTCTGGGACCCTTTTGGAACAACCATCCAACGTCCAGGACAGGCCTTTTCTTCCCCGTTGAAACGTCCTTGAGGACCACATCCTTGCCCTCTATGGCGATCATATCCTTGCTCTCTTTGGCTTCCTTCTTCTCATCGGGGCCGCTCATGCTACCACCCTTCGTTACAACGGGGCAGGTCCAAATATATCCGTTTTCCTTTTAAAAGCAGTGTTATATATTTAATCATTGCCAGTGAAATCGACGGTACGTAGAAAAGGGGACCTCAGGGTTTGCCGGGGGATTGCCCCACGTTACCCTTCTCGAACTTGATCTCCAATGTCGAACCCGTGGCCTTCCAGAGGTCCATAAGGCCCTCTTGGAACGAGCGCGGGTCCCTGGTTATTATCCTGTCGACTATCTCGTCCATGCCCTGGGCATACCCCATCTCATGGGAAGTGTAGCTCCACCCCGAGCTGCGTGAGAGGTCCAATCTCATGACAAAAGCGTATTTTGCGGCCTTGAGCTTGATATCGTCATCGGGGAACCTCTCCAACACCTTGGACGCTCCGACCACCCCTCTGGCCAGGTATGCGACCGCGCACTCGTAGGCGAACTCGACCATCCTTGGAGGTGATATGGGCCTTGGCAGGGCCCTTTTGATCTTGACCTCCTCGACCCTGAACTCTGCCTCCTCTATGACGTTCATGGGCTGGTACCTTGGCACCGGCATGGTGGCAAAGACCTCCTTCGCGACGGAGGCATCGCCTGACAGGTCCTTCAGCAGACCTTCGCCAAAATCCTGCCAGAACGGTGCCATGATCCTGTTAGCCGACGGTTCCGGGGCAAGGACTGGCCCTTTTACCAGCCGGAAGAACGCCTCAAGGGCCTTCTTCTCCCTCTCACCGGGAGAAAGGGCTTTCATGAGGTCCGCCCTTGAATCGTTATAGCATATGTTACCAACGATGAATATGGTCTTTCCAGCCTCACGTAGCAACCCTTCGTACCTGTCCCGCTCCTTCTCAATGAAACGGTGATCCATCAGTTGTCCCTGCAGGTATACATCATTGTCCGTCAGGGCCTTGACCTTTCCTAGCCTTTTCCAGAAAGGCTCCTTGACCTCCACTTTGGGAGGTGGATGGCAGATGCAGTCCTTTCCTTTTCTACAAAGCGGTTCTACAACTGCCTCTACCTTGAAATGGTCCGATATCCTCTCCGTGGCCATATAGGATGCACAGGTCGCATACATGTTGTCCTCGTTCTGCCTTGCATGGGTTAGGCTCCTAGCTAGCACTATCCCGGCGCTCTCCCATCTTACCACGATATAGGGCTCCTTCCATGCGCCTTTTGAGGCCACAACATGCGGGTCCAGGTCCGGGGAATGGATGATGCTCCCGGTCCTTCTCATTCCTGCCCCCAACCGGCCAGGTATCGCATCCACCACCTCTTTCGGAGGTTTGGGGTCCGAGCCCGTGCATATGACCTCGTCCTTGGTGACGAAAAGGAAGAGCTTGTCCTTCTTGACCTCTTCTAAGAAGGCCAACATCTTGATGCGAGGGTCCTCGTAATTTTGGACCCCGGCCAGCTTTTCCTTGCTGGTCTCCCCCCTCATGGCGTAACCAACATCACCGTAAGGTGATTTCAGGACGGCCAGCAGAGGGATCTTTTCCTCATGGAGGAGGAGGAGCGTCCCCGCATATGCCCTGGCAAGCCTGTCCCCTTTCTTGGAAGCTCCCTCCAATGCCTTCCTATCGTCCTTGAACGATTGTATCTCCTTCAATCTTCTTTCGAGCTTTTTGAAATATGGAACATCAACGGTACATCTAGGAAGGGCCAATGAGGGGTCCTGGGAGAGCCTGACTGCCTTCCTCTTCAGTTCCTTCTCAAGGCCTTTGGACGTGGTCCTGGCACCGGTCCTGATCCTGTAGTTCTTCTTTCCTGCCACGATTACCGCTCCCATATGGACCCTGATGATATTTCAATATGATTGGGAAGGGCAGTATGTTAAGGTCATGAAAATATATATATGAGTTATGGATTTCAATAACCAGATAATATGCTTCCCCCGCAGCTCATCATCTGTGAGGAGGTCCTCCCTCAGGTCAGGAAGAGGCTCGCAAAGGAGCTACGCTCCTCTGGGTCCTCCCAATCGGAGATATCACTTAGACTTGGGACCTCGCAGGCTATGGTCTCGAAGTACCTTCAGGACAAGGATGGACCCCCTGCGACACTAGAGCCTATGGTCTCGAGGATAGCACGTGAGCTGACAGCTGCCGCAATAGCTGGTGAGGATATTGTTGGACTAACGGACAGGTTCTGCAGAAGCGTTGACAGCTGTATGGCGGATGGCCTATTGGCCGGACGCTATGAAGAGCGATTCGGTATCGATCCATCGCAATGCTGTTTCGGACCGACAGGGGGAATGACCGAAAGGTCAAGACTTCTTGATGATCTCTCCAGTGCCGTCCTTTTTCTCAAGGCGAGACCCATTCCGGGTCTCATACCGGCCGTGAAGCTGAACATAGCCTATGCCCTTCCAGGGGCCAAGAACAAGGACCAGGTGGCCTCATTTCCGAACAGGCTCCCCGACCATCAAGGCAGGATAGGGGAACCTCGACCTCCCGAGTTCGGCTCCTCCAGACACCTCTCATCGGTCCTGTTGGCAGCTTCCAAAGGACGACCTGATATCTCAGCTGTCATGAACACCCGGAGCGGCCCCGATGTCCTTTCAGCTATCAGGGCCATCGGCGAAGAGGTCGTTATACTTAACAGGACCAAGCTGACCATGGAGGGATTCCTATCCAAAGAAGGGACGCTGATGACACCGTTCATCGTCGACCCAGGTGATTTCGGGATAGAACCCTGCCTCTACATCTTCGGCACTTCACCGCTCGAGGTCGTCCATAGGGCGTTCGAGCTCCATCAGGCATTGAAGGTCAATGAATGGGGGACCAACGAATGATGAGACCGGACAGTAAAGGCAGGATATCCATAGGTACCGTCAAAGCCCTCGTGACCGTTACCGTCATAGTGATAATCGTTGTGGCGGGAGCCCTATATGTACTCAGGGACAGCTCCGACAACGATGGGGCCCTTACCATACTGGCCTATCCGAGCTTCGCAAGCTATGGTCTTGGCCCTGCGGCCATTGCCCTTTTCAAGGAAAGGACCGGTATGGAGGTCATTTTGAGGACGCCCGGTGACGTCGGGACCTTGATCGATGTGCTGAACAGGGAGAAAGGCGACCCGGCTGCCGATCTGGTGATAGGGATAGACAATTCCATGCTGCACAACGCCCTGAGGCTCGGCCTGCTCGAACCCTACAGGTCCCCCAACCTTGCCAGAGCGAACGCATCTTTCATCTTCGATATGACCGACCATATCACACCCTACGATTATGGATATCTCGCTATCATCTGTAAAGAGGAGCTGATGGAGAAAAGGGGACTTCCATACCCCGGATCGGTCCTGGACCTTGCTGACCCGGTTTACAGGGACCAGCTCCTTCTCATAGACCCAGCGACATCTTCCACAGGTGCTTCTTTCCTTATATGGACCGCCGCCGTTGCCAGAGGTGGACTGGAAGCCTATCTCAACGGTCTATCCAGGAACGCTCTGAACGTCTTTGCGAGCTGGGACGCCATGTACACTGCCTACCTTAACAGCGAGGCCCCTATCGCAATATCCTATGGATTGGACACAGCCTATGAGATCGGCTACTATGGGGAGAGCGGAACGGTCACCATAGTCCCTGAAAAGGAGGGTTACAGACAGATCGAGGGCGCCGGTGTGGTCAAAGGGGCGCGGAACCGGGAGGCGGCAAGACATTTCATAGACCTCATGCTGGAGGATGAGTTCCAGGACCTGGTCGGGCTCAACGTGATGCTTCCGATCGTCCCTGGGGCGGACGTTAACGAGACCTATCTCCAGCATGGTCGTTTCGCCCTTGAACATGTAGAGTTGGACCAGGGTACCATTTCCACGCGATACAATGAATGGCTCACTGCTTGGGACGATTCGTTCACGTGAACTATACCAAACGGTGCTTAAGATGAGCGACGGCCTGGTAAAAAGATATGGACCCTATCTGGTCCTCCTACTACCCCTAGGCCTGCTCTTAGGCTATCCCATCTTCCTTGTTCTGAGAGAGGCTTTTTTAGACGATTCCGGTGGATTGACACTTGAGCATCTTCAATGGGTCGCCACCGATGGTAGGGCTCGAGGGGTCATAACCTTCACCGTCCTACAGGCCTTCGCATCCGCTGTAATTACCGTAATTGTCGCCATACCCGGGGCCTACCTGCTCGCCCTACATGGGAAAAGGTCAAAGGACCTGGTCCTGGCGCTCTCCACGGTCCCGTTCATCATCCCACCCCTTGTCCTTGCCATGGGGTTCATACCTCTCTTCGGGAGCTCCGGGTATGTGAACGACCTTATAGAGGTACTGTCGAGGACCATCGGGACAGAACTTCCCCGAATAGGCCTCCTCTATACAAGATGGGGGGTCCTGCTGGCCCATATCTTCCTCAACTTCCCCATTGCCTTCAGACTGCTTTACCAGCGCTTTGAGACGATGGGACCTGGACCTGCCAGGGCCTCCCGGTCGCTCGGGGCCGGGCAATTGAGGACCTTCATGAGGATCGTCATCCCCGAGCTCTGGATGACCATCGCTGCCGCATTATCATTGGTGTTCACATTCTGCCTACTTTCTTTTGGTGTAGTCCTTGTCATTGGCGGACTTTCGAACGCCACACTAGAAGTGGAGATCTACAGACAGATGGTGGGTCATTTCAATGTGCACAGGGCAGGGGCCCTGCTACTTGTCGAGCTCCTTCTCGCAATGGGGTCGATCTCAATATTCCTTGCAGCCTCAAGGAAGGTACACCCGGCCGTCATTTCGGAATCGGGCCCATCTGGTCAGGTCTCACCATTGACATGGAAAGGGCGCCTCCTCTCCGGTGCATATGCGGTTGTGATATCATTTATCATCCTTGGGCCAATGATATCGGTCATACTGGGTTCCCTATCTTCGGGACCGGGAGGTGGTACGGACCTTACTCTAAGATGGTTCGGAAAGGTCATTTCAAGGGGATCGGACCCTGTTCTAGGTGCTACCCCTTTTGGTTCCATAGTTAACTCATTGTCAATAGGGGTCCTTTCGACTATATGTGCATTGGTGATCGGATACGTAGTTGCGGCCCTTATAGACAGAAAGCCCTCTCCAGGCAAGGGTGCATTGGATACGCTCCTACTCCTTCCCATTGGTGTCTCGACGGTCTCTTTGGGATTCGGTCTCATATCCGCATCCGCTCGAGGACCTATAGACCTTCGAGGTTCATGGCCGATGGTCGTCATTGTCCACACATTGATATCATATCCGCTCGCATCGATGGTCCTGCTTTCGGCTAGGAAAGCCGTTCCAAGTAACCTTATTAGGGCAGCGAGACTGCTAGGAGACAGTGGACCAGAGGTCCTTTTGAACATAAGGCTCCCGCTGATGGTCCCAGGCATCCTTACTGCTGCAGTGATGTGCTTTGCCATTTCGATAGGAGAGATGGGGGCTACTATGATGGTTGCGCCTTCAGGGCTCACGACCATGCCCCTGGCCCTCTATAGGTTCATCGCTGGGGGCAGGGACTTCGGCGCGGCATCTGCCTATGCTGTGATAATGCTCCTTGTCACAGCAGGTTCGTTCCTGATCGTCCAATGGACAGTTGGCCTGTTGAAAGAGGCGGGGGTGGGACGGTCGGCCTGAAGCTCTCATCCATCAGCTTCTCTTATACCAAGGGGCGGGACATAGTCAAGGACCTTGAAATGGAGGTCAGGACCGGTGAGATCTATTCTCTCCTAGGTAGTTCCGGCTCAGGCAAGAGCACCATATTGTCAATGATAGCCGGATTTCTCAGGCCAAGGACCGGCAGGGTGGTGCTGGATTCTGTGGACATCACCGATCTACCTCCTGAGAAAAGAGGGGTGGGCATGGTATTCCAGGACCTGTCATTGTTCCCTCATATGTCCGTGCTTTCCAATATCATGTACGGGATTAGAGGTTCGAGGTCGGACGAGAAGACCGCAAAGGACCGGGCCATGGAACTTTTAGCATTGGCGGGGCTGGAAGGATTGGAGAAGCGGCTCCCCCATCAACTTTCGGGTGGTGAGAGGCAGCGGGTGGCCTTGATGAGGACCCTTGCACCAGGTCCCAAGCTTGTTCTCCTTGATGAGCCCCTTTCAGCGTTGGACCCATCGCTTAGGACAGAACTAAGGAAGGAGCTCCGCACCATCCTAAAAGGACTTGGTATGACAGCGCTCTATGTCACCCATGATAGGACCGAGGCACTGTCCATCTCGGACAGGATCGGGCTCTTACAGGATGGGAGGATCGTCGAGGAGGGAGACCCCGAGAGCATGTATTGGAGGCCAAAGGGATCGAGAACGGCGCTGTTCATGGGTATGAACAATTCACTGGAGGTCAAAGGAACGTCAAATGGTCACCTATTGACGGAACTTGGCAGGGTACCATGGTCAGGTCGCGTCCCAAGGAGATTGGGCTTCAGACCGGAATCTGTTATTGAACCATCAGGACCTGATGCAGGTCTGATCATCGATGGGAAGGTAAGATCATTGGAATATAACGGTAGGGACAGGATGGTGGAGGTAGTGACCGAAAAGGGGACGTTCACCATCAATGTTGATGGAAAGAGGGATCTGGACATCGGAACGGTTGTGAGGAGGCTTTTACCCTTCAGCGAACTTTGCCCTCTTGATATGGACCCCTAAGGGATGAAGGAACTACCCTGCTCCTTGCTCACGCTCTTGAAGAAGTCGCAACCCAGACAGTTCCTGTCCATGTCCGACCAATGAGGGAGCGCAGGACCGCATCCCTTTGGTTCCGGGACCCTCCAGCAGCATCTTCCTCCACCCGATCCCCCGTTCTTGCCGTCAAGGTCGTTGAACGAATGGGTCGGGCATACGCTTTGGGACGATGTGTTTATGCCCCCGGGCTCCCTGCCACATTTCTTGAACTCCCAGCAATTGGTCGTCATCTTCATGCACACAGCTTTTTATCCGTTCGAAGTAATGGAATTGTGTAATATCCTTTTTCCCTAATTTAAACCATAGAAATGGGAGCATCAGCTATCACAAGAAATCAAGGGTTGGACCTATGCAAAGCATGAGTATATAAACAAAAAGTGCTCCCGTTAGGATGTTCTTTCCGTCGTCTTATCAACGAATTACTAGGAAAGAACGCAAGCCTAAAAACGGAAATGATCTTTTTTCATCATTTTTGGGCGTGTACGATCTACATAGAGCATTCTTTTCTGTGAATGATATGATATTGACGCAAGGAAAAGAATGCGGAAAGGGAGCACGTAAAGAAAGCATTGAGAAAACAAAGTGCTCCCGTTGGGATGTTCTTTCCGTCGTCTTATCAACGAATTACCAGGAAAGAACGCCAGCCCAAAAACGGAAATGATCTTTTTTCATCATTTTTGGGCGTGTACAATCGACATAGAGCATTGTTTTCTGTGAATGATATGATATCGACGCAAGGAAAAGAATGCGGGAAGGGAGCACGTAAGATAGTGAAAAAATTTCAAATTACTCCCGTCGGGACCTTTTTTCTGACCTCATAGCAACGATCGGTCCAAGAAAAAAGGTCAGCCCAAAAACGGTATTAAGCTCTATTCTATCATTTTTGGGCATGTCTCATTGTTGTCAAGCATTCTTTTCCGAGAGCAATGATCAATCGACGCAAGGAAAAGAATGCGGGAAGGGAGCACGTAAGAAAGCATTAAGAAAACAAAGTGCTCCCGTCGGGATTTGAACCCGAGTCACCGGCTCGAAAGGCCAGCATGATTGGCCACTACACTACGGGAGCGTATCGGACCGATTTGGGAGAGAGTGAGGTCCTATTTAAGTTTGAGCGATTCCATCATTGGCCCTCCGATATTGGGACCATTCACTGATTATGAGGGGAAGATAGTTGTTGACTCAGCACCCTCCATAGGGGATCTGACCTGAAAAATGGGTTTCATACATAGAGATAGGTTTAAATAACATAGAACAAAATGTTAATTGAAAAAGTATTTTTTATATATTATCTCCACCCCTGGTAACTTCCGTGGAAAAATGTCGAGCGATAACGTTAGGAAGCTCAATTTGAAGGTCTTCACCTCCCAGGGCACATGGGAGACAGAGGTCGATAGCTGGTCGTTCGTCCGAGACCTCCTTGAGATCGTCATGAGGCATTTCAACTACGCACCCGATGGCTATTATGAGCTCGAGATCGAGGGTATTGATGATGGCCCTTTGAAATTGAACAGGCCTCTTGAAAGCTATCCGATCTCCGATGAAAGCGTTCTCATCCTAACGGACCTAGGAGTGGCGGTATGACCATTGACAGGTCCATCTCCCTAGCCATAGCTAGAAAAGAGCTCTCTGACTGCATCCCTTACGCAGGCAGGTACAATTGGGAGATCTCGCCCATAAACGAGAAAGAGATGTCATTCAACGTCAGGATGCGCTCTCCCCTCGATAACGAGCTCTACATTGTCAAGATAGCCTTCGACGATTATCGCCAGAAACCGTTGTTGATAGAGTTCTTGGACCCTGATACCGGGAAGATCGGTTCACCTCGTTCCTATCCCCGATCCACCAGGGACAGCTTCTTCCACTCCATGCCTTGCATCTTCCACCCTTGCTCGAGGAAGGCCTACTATGTCTTCTCTGGCATCAATAGGTATCTTACCCCCCATTATTGGGAGAAGGACCCAGAGATAGGCCCTTTAAAGACGATAAAGGGGGTCCTATTGGCCATCAGTTCAAGGATAAGCGATGCCGAACATTACGGAGGGCGGATGAGTGATCCTTGATCCCGATGAGCAAAGGTGGCAAACGAGGAAGTACCGGTTGCCATCAGGATTGATAAGGGCGACCGAAAGGGTCCTGAGGAGATATGGGGAACTCAAGCCCCCTAACCAGGGATTGGTCTATTGGGGTGGAGAGGTCACCTTTAATTCATTGGATATCAAGCTCCTTTTCGCTCCCAGGACGGTATCTGACGAACGTAGGGTCGTCGTTGACCAACGAGAGAACTCTAGGTACGTTTCAGCATTGAACAAGATAGGATCGAGGCATATGGCCCAGGTCCATACCCACCCGGGAAAAATCGTGGACCATTCCCAGGCCGATAACGAGCTCGCGGCCTTCAGGGTCCCGGGTCTGTTATCTCTGGTCGTCCCTTCCTACTGTCAGGCTGGTATACTGCCCCTTACCATGTGTGGGGTGCACAGGTATGACAAATGGGGATTCATTCGATTGTCCGAGAATTACATTATTAAAAATTTTGAAATAATCGAAAGCGACGATTTCCTGATAGAGGACCGGAGCAGCGGATCCGATACAGGCCAGTAGACCAAAGTAAATAGTTTAGAAAAAGAAAATGATATTCAAAGAACAAGTATCTGGGAGGAAGATGATATGACAAAAGTGAGATTGACCGGTAAGTTACCCTTTTCGGACATTGCCTGTGGAACGAAACCAGAACATTTTTTCCTTCCCAACCCTTCCCGCCTAAGGTCCGATCTCGAAGAGGTGGACCTGCATAGGATCGAAGATGGGGAGAAAGAGCTCGAGTGGGAAGCTGTCTGGTACGGGAACGACCTTTGCAGAAGGGTCCTCAAACGGTCCAGCAAACATCTAGAATACCACAATCAAATCGGTAGGGTTTTCGGAAAGCTCGAGGCTATGATCGGCCCCGACCCTTCGGCTAGGAATGACCTGGAATTCCTTATAAGTGAGAACTCGGCCATGATAGAACGATGGGACCGGATAGTGACCAGCATCTCCCATCAGCTTTCTGTGTAACTTTACCAGAGCTCGGGTACCTGGGTAGATATCTTTCTGAGATAGGACCTTTCTGAATAATAGGCCTCCACGAATGATACCTCCCCATCCTTGTTCGTATCCGCTTTGGGATTTGACAGTCCTCTTGTGATGTTGAACTGGTCGGGTGAGAAAGTTGCGGTCGCGCCCATGGAGCAGAAGATGTCCCTTAAAGCTCCGCAAAACTCAGGACCAGCAAGACCGGAATGTTCCCCGTTCATGATGAACGTCAATTTGGAAAAGGTCATATTATCTAGCCATCCGTTGATGACAGGTGAAGAGATATTGCCGTCCGTTAGTTCTAGAATTATATCAGTTTGACTCTCCCAAACGTGATCCGAAATATAGATCAGAACCTCTTTATCAATGACCGTATTATCCACCAATTCCTTGAATCCCTTATTAAAATTTGATATGTTTGCAATACCGGACGCTGCAGTTATCTGGTCCGGTCCAAGGAACTCTATATTGCTCTGATACCATCCTTTATTTATCAGATGTTGGTAAAGTGATACGGCCTTTGAAACTTCATTCTGGTCAATAGTTGTCAGGTTGGCAACTATGATCAGTGCATACCTTTCGGCCAAGGGGATCGAATCTTTCTCCTCTTCGGATCCCTCGGAAGATCCAGCTGCTTCAGCAGATGTGAGGTTCTCTTCTTTCTCTTCCGATAGAGATGTGCTCTCTTCAAACACCCCTTTATCTTCTTCAGCGGAAACGTTGGCAAAGGTTACGGTCAGGGTTGCAAGTAGGACCATCGTTCCGAGCAGGAGCACTGCATTTTTTTTTACCATGCGGCGGGCATGAAACTGCCAGGAATAAATGAATTATGTATCCCATTAACATTTAGATGTACCTTTTAAAAACCTTTCGACCTCCACAAACTCTTCCTCTTCTGCTCTCTCTAATAACACCCTTCTTCTGAAAATTCTTTCATATTCCGGAGGAAGAGGATATGCTATCTCTTCAGAACTTTTAAAATGGTTTTTAAA
Source organism: uncultured Thermoplasmatales archaeon (assembly GCA_964563055.1). Classification (GTDB taxonomy): domain Archaea; phylum Thermoplasmatota; class Penumbrarchaeia; order Penumbrarchaeales; family Penumbrarchaeaceae; genus JALOTP01. The sequence continues at coordinate 63,374 of CAZLVP010000008.1, forward strand.
ACTATTAAAATCCTTTTGACTAATGGATTTTAAGGCTCGGTTAAACTCAATTGCGGCTACTATTTCAAAATCATTAACAAGTTTTCCTAATCTCTCGGCTCTTCTTAGAAGTCTTTCAGCGTTAAAATAATTTTTTTTCTTAATTTCTATATCGGAAAGATTACATAGTATTTTAGATTTAATATAGTTGCTTTTAGCTTTATTGGCCATTATCATAGCTTTTTTCCAATCTTTTTCTGCTTGAACGAATTTTTTAACACAAAAATACGCAACCCCCCTATTGTTCAAACATATACTAGCCAGTAATGGGTTTTTATACTGTAGAAAAGATCTTACCGAAGCTGTCAAGATATTGATAGCCTTTGGATATTCACCCAACATTCCATAACATGTTCCCTTTGCTTGGAGAATGATAGCTCTGAACAATTTCCCCTTTGTTTCAGCTGATATCCTATCTAAGTATTCTATTGCATCCTTCGGTCCTTTTTTCCTTCTGATGACCTGGGCCATCCCTAGGTTTGTTTGAAGCCATTGATTAAGAGTGATCTTAGGCGGGATACTAAGCAACTTGGTGTATATCATTTCCGCAGTATCCATTTTTCCTTGTTTGTATAGGGTCTCTGCGTGGATCAATAATCCATCAATATCTTCTTTTTGTAGTTCGCCTTTTTTATTTTCTATCATCTTTATACCATCGCCATGTAGGGTCATATTAAAAACATCTATAAGATAGGACCTTTGAACGGTTTCTTCATCCTCCATATCCAGTTTTCTTAGAAAATTGATCAGGTTCATATCATTTGTAGCAGTCGCAAGGTTCCCGATATAATGCATTAGGTTGAAACTTTTTCTAGATTTGTATAAGTAAAGCAGAAAAGCTCTTTCTAACGGGTTTCTAAGTTTGTTAGCTATATCTGTATATTTAAAGCAGGTTGGGACCTTATGGCGTTGAGGTGTAAAGATCAAATTATCAAAAATCCTTCTAAGTTCCTTTAACCTTTTTTTACCTGTTTCTGTAATGCTGACCTTAGATAAGTAAGAATAATCATATTTTTTTCTACTAATCTTGATCAAATCCTTACTGGCCATCCTTGAGAGGGAGACCTTCAAACTACCAGGAGATAACTGGATCGCACTTGAGATTATTTCCAAAGTCACCTTACGATCTAGTTGCTCGTTCTTTAATTCATCTATGGTGTAAAGAAGGATATCAGATTTTGTTATATTCATATACATAACCTCTATTTTTTTTTAAACCATATTGTTCGGATGGATACATTGCTTCGTGGATAAAAGAATAATCCATAAACCAATAGGAAAGTTTATAAGACCTAAATCAAACTGTTAAAGGAGGGCAAATCAGCTCACGCTCAAGATGGAAGATGATGCTAGGAACAATGACCTATCCTGGCTGGATGGGATGTTATCAGATCTCAGGTCCGAGATCGATGCTCTACTGGTCGAACTGTTCAGATATGCAGAGAACAGTTAATGGACAGTTCCATCTGGACGGACCGTCCGCCCGTACCCTTTCCTAGGAAAAAAGGAGAAAAATTTTATATATACTGGATAAAATCGAATAGGGCGTAGTACCATGAAGATAATCGCTGCCGACGATGATCAGGTATCGTTGCATGTCCTGAGGACCACATTGAAGTACTGGGGCCACGAGGTCCTTGCAGTCCCTGACGGAGGTCAGGCATGGAAGGCCTTGGAAAGTTGGGGTGTCCCCGATATCATGGTCATAGACCGCGAGATGACCAGGTTGTCCGGTGACGAGCTGCTCGAGAAGGTCAGGGCCGACCCCCGAACGAAGGAGATCTATGTGGTGATGATCACGGCAAGGAACCTCGAGAGCGATATGAAGGAGGGGTTCGATAGGGGAGTAGATGATTACATCGGTAAGCCGGTAAGAGAGGACGAACTCAAGGAGAGCATCACCAGGGGGACCGATTTCCTTACCGGGAAGATGGGCGGGACCACAAGGGATGAGCTCCGAAGGGGTAACATCATAGATTTCAACAGAAGGCGACTGTTGAGATGAGGACGTCCCGACCCACAGGTCCATGACCAGGGACGGTCCGGGATTATAACTTTAATATCATTTGTTTGTTCTATGCCCCGTAACGATCGCGGGACCAGAGGACATTTAAAGGAGGTCTGCTGAATTGGGAGTGCAAAAAGGCCGAGGCATCGAGGCGCTCATAAAGCCCGATATCGGTACTACCAAGCCAGCTCCTTCTATCGAGAACAGGACTAAGATCAGGATCCTTGAAGGAGAGCTGCTGGATACCAAGGTGAGCATCACCGCTCATAGAAAGGAGCTCGAGGGACTCAGAAAGGACCTAACCATCAAATTGATGTTGAACGGCAAGGTCGACAAGACCCCGCTCCTTGAGGCGGAAGAGGCCCTTTCAAAGCTTGTCCTCCATAAAGATCAACTGGAGAAGGAGATCGATGCCCTGCGTTCGGATGTTGGTTATCCGAGCCGAGAGCCCGACAGGATACAGGTAGGACCTGGTGAGAAGAGGGCGACGCAATCCACTGACCTAGATATAAGGATGGTCAGGGAACTGCTCATCGACGAAGGGCCCAAACCTTTGCCTGGACCTCTGGAGCTACCACCAGGGGACAGGGAATATGTAGAGAGGCTCAAGGACGAACTTTCGCCCCAGAAGGAGGCTATGAAGCTCAGGATGGAAGCGGGCAGGGGTCAGATGAGGCCTACCTCACCCCCACCCGTCCAAACGGCCGCACAGGTCCAGGTTCCAAAGGACACCCCTGTCCCTCCATCGATCGGGGACATCTCAAGACCTCACGAACTTACTGTGCCCGTTCCCTCCCCCGGCCAGACCAGTGTCGCACCCAAGAAGGTAAGGGTCAGGATGGGCACCTTCAAACCACTTCCCCAACCCAAGGACAAGAGGATGTACGATATCATCGATAGAACGATCATGATGATGGAGACCGGTGATGCCTCCGGTGCCAAGGAAGAGCTCCTAAAGGCCTTGACAGAGTATCCCATGGACGACGAGCTCCTCTACCATCTGGGCAATGCGTTCTTCATGCTAGGTGATATTGAGAAAGCCGAACTGAGGTTCCGAAAGGCCGTCGAGAAGAACCCCACATCCTATAGAGCGCTGAACAATCTGGGTATAGTCCTTAGGAAGATGGGGAAGAGGGAACAGGCCATCAGGGTATTGAACCAATCCCTTGAGGTCAACAACAAGTACGAGAGGGCTTGGTTCAACCTCGGGACCATCTTCATGGAGATCGAACCACCCTTGCTGAAGGAGGCGCAGATCTTCCTGAAAAGGGCCCTGGAGTGCGATCCCAACTATCAGAAGGCCAGGGAGAAGCTCGCCGAATGCGGTATTATGCTTCAGAAGACCTCATGAGCACCGTGCGGGCCATCATTTATAAATAGAGCGGTATTTCATCCTGAGGAAGGTGAGCATCCTGAGGACAGTGTACCTTAACGGGTCTCTTCTGGCCCTACTGCTGGTTCTGGCCGGGATCACGCTCATTCCGCTCTGGAATGATTTGAGTGCGGTCCCTGTCGATTATCCGGTCACACTCTCCGGTGGGTATGCCCTGGAGATAGAGGATACTGGGATATTCGTCGACCACCTCCAGCCCCAGGCCAATGAGAACTATCTCCTAAGGTTCGAGAACCGGGACAATTTCCAGGTAAGGTACAGATTGGACCTTTCTGGTGTCCCTTCAGGGTGGACCGTGTTCCTTGAATCTGGTGGCAGGTCCGCCGTCGTGGACCTGGACCCGCTCGCGACCAGGTCGTTGTACGTTTACATCAAGAACCCGACCGTAGGGACGCATGATATCCTACTTAACACCACAAGGGAGGGCTCTTCTGAGTACTGGAACATAATCCTCAGGTTGATCGTGCAGAAGGGACCTCTCCTTGTTGAGGCGGTAGGCAGCACCTTCACCGTAGGGAGGACCACCCCAGTAGAGTTCGATGTCAAGCTCTTCAATGTCGGGACGACGCCCCTCAACATCTCCCTTTCCATGGATAGGATGGTCCTCTCCGATGGTCCAGTCGAGGGTTCTTGGACCTACGATTTCGAACCCAGAGGGCTCATCGTACCGGGGGGACAGAACAGAACGGTCCGAGCTATAGTAAGGTCCTCTGAAACAGAGAAGCTCGGGGCCCAGTACATCAGTTCCGTGATAGCAACGATAGAGGGGATCAGCAGACCCTTCTTATCGGCCCAGCTCCAGTTCAGGGTCTCAACGATATACGACCTTAAAGTGTCCATTTCACCACCTGGATACCAGAAGATAGCTCCGGGAAGTTCGTTCCAGTTCTCCCTCGACCTATACAACCTTGCGGACGATACCGATTACGTGATCATAAGCGAGTACGAGAAACCGACGGATTGGTCCATAGGTTGGAACGATACCATAGACCCGACATCCTTGGCAGTTTCCATATCCCCTGAATCGAGCAGGGAGTTCCATCCGGTCGTTTTCACATCCCCTACGGCAATGGCAGGCAGGCATATGGTGGTGCTGAGGGCGAAAGGGACCGGCAATATCACCGATATCCTATTGCCCATCGAGATAGCAAGGAAGGATTCGTTCGAGATGAGGAGTATCCTCCCGCCCGGGTCGGCCGACACCTACAAGCTCTTCACCGGCCCAAATACCTTCGAGGTATCGCTTAGGAACCTTGGCAATTATTACGATACGGCGACCATAGAGGTCCTCAGCGCACCCTCCTTTGCTACCGTCCGACCTGTCTATATCAGGGTCGGGGCTGGGTCTAAGAAGGAAGTGACGACCGGGTCCGGTACGTTGAACCTTTCCGGATCGAACGACCACGAATTCGATATCGATCCATGGAGCGGTCCGCTCAAGATCTCCTTCTCCCCGGGACAAACGGCCGCCATGGGCATATTGGCGACCGACATAGACCCGGCCACCGATGCGGTCAGTGGGAAGCTGGTATTGAAGTACACATTCGGCGTCTTCTCTTCCAGCAAGGTCCTGGAGCTCGAGCTCAAGGTCATCCTATCGGATGTTGAGGTCCTCTCCACCGACCCTGATTCCGTTCCTGACCTCGAGGCCTATCCGGGCCCAGAGCTCAAAGTTGGGGACAGGGTCCACTTCTCATTCAGCGTCAAGAACAACTATCCCCTTCCCACCAATGGATTGGAGTGGAGCATAGTGCTTTCAGGAACGGTCCTGATCAAGGGAGACCTTGGAGAGATCCAGCCCGGTGAGACCAAGGATTTCAACGTCTCATGGAAGGCCAATAAACCTACTAGATACAGCAACCCCGCCATCGTCAGGATCACCGGGAGGGGCTATACCGATGTGAACACCGCCCCGTCCGCCAAAACGGACGAACCTATCTTCATCAAGCCGGGAAAGAGCGGCCCCGCCTGGGGTCTCATCATACTCTTTGCCGGCCTAATGGCGGCATTGATAGCAGGCCTGGTCGTGGCTTGGATGGTCGTCCAATCCCGGCTGCGGGAAAAAGAGGAGGAGGAGAGGCGGAGATACGAATCCCTTTATGGTCCAAGGAAGAGGTCCGCTCTCGGAGCGCCCAGGGACGTCCGCGGCAAGAGTCTATCTCCATCCGGGGCCCGGGGCTTGCCCTCGGCCAGGTCCATCGATGGACCGGTAAAAGGTTCCCGATCCGATCGTAGGAAGGGACAAAGTGGGACTCCCGCAAGGCGGGATAGGGACCAACATGGACCAAAAAAAAAAGAGAGAGGCCCCAAAGCCCCGAAGGGAGAAGGGCCTCCCCCTTCAGACCTTGAGAAGGACGATGACATCTCAAAGGACACAACAGGACCTTCTGAGGCGGCCGAAGAGGCCCCTGTAGAGGACCTATCCGAGCTCTATGAGATAGAGGAACTTGAGGAATAGTCATTGAACGAGGCCGCAGGCTTTAAAGGGTAGAATCATTTTAGGCGCCCTGTCGTGCGAAGATGGTCCTCAACTCACATCTTGCCCAATGGGTCCGAAGCATGGCCCTCATGTGCAGGCCAGACAACGTTCATTGGTGTGACGGCTCGCAAGAGGAATACGATTCCCTCTGCGACCTATTGGTGAGGTCAGGGACCTTTATCAAGCTGAACCCGGAACTGAGACCGAACAGCTTCCTTGCCAGGTCGGACCCATCCGATGTTGCAAGGGTCGAAGAGAGGACATTTATCTGCTCAAGAAGGTTGGACGATGTCGGGCCGACCAACAACTGGAGCGACCCGGTGGAGATGAAAGAGAGGCTAATAGACCTCTTCACTGGGGCCATGGAGGGGCGGACAATGTACGTCGTCCCTTTCATCATGGGGCCCCCTGGATCGAAGATGGGCATGAACGGTGTCGAACTGACGGACTCGCCCTATGTCGTATGCAATATGAGGATAATGACCCGCATGGGTAAGATCGCCCTTGAGAACATGAGGCCGGACGGGACCTTCGTACCATGCCTCCATTCGGTCGGGATGCCACTGAAGGACGGCCTGAAGGATGTTCCCTGGCCGTGCAACAACACCCTGAAGTACATAGTCCATTTCCCTGAGGATAGGGAGATATGGTCCTACGGTAGCGGCTATGGTGGGAATGCCCTTCTGGGAAAGAAATGCCTATCCCTAAGGATAGCTTCCGTCGTGGCCCGGGACGAAGGTTGGTTGGCAGAGCACATGCTCATAGTCGGTCTAAGATCTCCCACAGGCGAGAAGAGGTACTTCGCCGGGGCCTTCCCGAGCGCATGCGGGAAGACCAACCTTGCATTGATGGTCCCCGAACTTCCTGGCTGGAAGGTCACGCTCATAGGCGATGATATCGCCTGGATGAGGTTCGGTCCAGATGGAAGACTGCACGCTATCAACCCGGAACACGGACTATTCGGAGTTGCTCCCGGGACCTCCATACAGACCAATCCCAATGCAATGGTGGCATGCGCAAGGGACTCTATCTTCACCAATGTGGCCCTCACTCCCGAAGGCGATGTCTGGTGGGAGGGCATGACCAAGGAACCTCCCATGAAGCTGATCGACTGGAGAGGAGTGGAGTGGGTACCAAAATGCGGGAGGCCCGCCGCCCACCCGAACTCTCGCTACACTACCCCCATAGATAGGGTCCCCGTATTGGACCCCCTCTATTCGGACCCAGAGGGGGTCCCCATCTCGGTAGTACTGTTCGGAGGGCGGAGGAAGGGGACCGTGCCCCTCATCGTAGAGGCCTTCGATTGGGACCATGGGGTCTTTCTGGGCTCTATCATGGGCTCTGAGAGGACCTCGGCCGCCGATGGCAGGCAGGGTGCCCTTCAGAGAGACCCCTTCGCAATGCTTCCGTTCTGCGGTTATAACATGGGGCATTATATGTCCCATTGGTTGGGCATGAAGGTCGGGAGGTCGGAGAAGGACCTTCCAAGGGTCTTCATGGTGAACTGGTTCAGGAGGGCAGCGGACGGAAGCTTCCTCTGGCCCGGTTTCGGGGAGAACATAAGGGTGTTAAAATGGGCCTTTGAGAGGTCACAGGGTAAATGTGGTGCGGTCCCGACGCCCATTGGTAACGTTCCTTTCCTAGAGGACCTTGATACAGAAGGCCTCAAGCTACTGGATAATGACCTGAAGGAGCTCTTCAAGGTAGACAGGACCGAATGGCTCAGTGAGTTAGAGGGGATCAGGAAGCTATATAATGACCTCAGCGAGGATATCCCTCATGCGCTAATGGAGAAGCTAGCGGTCCTTGAAGGAGAGCTTGGCAAAGAGGACTGGGCCGATAGCGGTCCGGGGTCGAACACCATTGATGGGAATGAAGAACATTCCCATCGCTAGGGGCTGGTTACCATCAGGATATCTGTGGAACATTACGGCTGTACTATGAACCAGGGGGAGGCCGATACAGCCAGGAAGCTCTTGGCCTATCTCGGCCATGAGGTCGTCCCCGGACCCGAAGGGGAAGTGGCTGAACCGTCCGATGCCGTCATCATCTTCACCTGCGACGTGATATCATCCACCGAGCGCAGGATGTGGAAGAGGATGAGGGAGGTCACTTCCTCAGGTAAGAAGCTGTTCGCCGCCGGCTGCTTGGCCGTCATAGAGAGGGACAGAATAGTGTCGGAGTTCCCGGACGCGTGCATCCTTGACACGATGGGTTTGACCGCCGTCGAAGCGTCCATATCGGAGCATTTCAAGGTATGCAATGGTACCGTAGCTGTCAATTGGACCGAAACGGCCACTAGGCTGGATCATGTGGTCCCCATATCGACTGGATGTCTTGGCTCCTGCACCTATTGCATAACCAAGAACGCTAGGAGCGGACTCATATCGAACCCACCGGAGCAGGTGATCGAGCACATCATGAAGGGGGTCGAAATGGGAAGGAGGGAGGTCCTCCTCACCAGCCAGGACACGGCCTCATACGGATATGATCGGAAAGAGAGCGGGACGGACCTCGGTCACCTCCTGAGGAACATCACATCCAGGGTAGAGGACCATCACATGGTCAGGGTAGGGATGATGAACCCCACATCCCTGCTCAGGCGTGAAGGGAGCATCCTTGAAGGGTTCAAGGGGGACGATATCTTCAAATTCTTCCATATCCCGGTCCAGTCAGGGAGCGATCTCCTCCTGAGATCGATGGGGAGGGGGTATGATGTCGTGACATTTAAGAGGCTCATTGAGAGGGTGAGGAAGGCCTATCCGGAGGCTGTCCTCTCCACTGACATCATCGTAGGGTTCCCAGGCGAGACGGAAAAGGACCACAATAGGACCATGGACCTTATTAGGGAGCTCCAGCCGGAGATATTGAACATAACCAGGTTCTCGCCCAGACCCGGGACCCCTGCCGCATCCATGAAGGGGCAGGTCCATGGCAATGTCTCCAAGGAGCGCTCAAGGGAGCTTACAAGGGCGCAAAGGGAGGTCCTTGCAGAGGTCCTGAACGATAGGCTCGGCATCCACAGGGGCTGCCTTGTGACCGAGGTCGGGAAGAGGGACGGTACCATGATGGCAAGGGACCGGAACTACATGCCGATAGTGATACCTTCCAATGGAGCGGTCCTGGGTGGGTTCGTCGATATCGTAACGGAGCGGACCGGACCGACATATCTCATCGGTCACATCATCGAGGGTCCCTTGTAGAATGTAATTGGTCCTAAGGATCTTCTTCAAGGACCAAGACATTGACGATCGATGGTTCGATTTTGTATGAGAATATGGTGAGGATTGTATGTGATGATGGTCAAATGATATAGTCCAAGGTACCATGTTTCAGCACAAGTATAAAAAAAAAGGAGGAAACTCATGGTCGAAGAAATAAAACTACAGGCAAGAACAAGCGCCCTTATGGACCAATCGGGATATGCCAGGGTCCATACTGACGTCCACGATATCCTTGAGATGCAGGATGGGGGATACGCGGAACTGATAAACGACAAAGGAAAGGCAATCCTCGTTAGGATATCATCAGACGCACTGATCCAGAAGGATAGTATAAACCTTGGGAAACAGGACATTGAAAAGATGGAGATCGAGGAAGGGTCTTTGATAACGATCAAACACCACAAGACCATCGGAGAATCCATAGGGGATCTCAAGGACAAGATGGTGAACAAGCTCAAAAAGGATGATACGAAAGAAAAGACGGGAGATGAATGAATGGAGAACGAACAGAACAAAATAAGTTTGGGCATCGGGGAGCGGTTAAAGGTCTATTCCCCTGATTTTTCCCTATCGACGAACAAGATGGTGGAGACTTACCTTGCCAACAACCTTCCGGAGCTCATAACAAAGCACGATCTCGCCCTGAAGAACGACCTGATGGATGTTGAGACCTCAACTGTCAAGCTCGAGGGAAGGGTAGAGGACCTTGAGGCCTGGAAGGGTGAGACGGCCACGAAGATAGGGGATTCGCGTGTTCGGGTCGAGATCCTTGAAAAAAAGCACGGTATAAAGGGGTGAAAAAATGGTAGATATAATAGCATTGATATCGGACCCTATCTTCTGGGTCCTGATCGCTTTCTTGATCGTACTTGTGTTCGTGGACATATACCTGATAATCAGGCTTTTGTTCAAGCGCAGAGAGGAGCATGTCGGTCTCTATTTCGAGGGCAATTTCAGGGGCATCATCAGTGAATGGGACCTTGTGAACAGGCCCACACTTAAGAAGTGGAAGGGCGAGACCATCAAGCGCCTATCATCACTGGACAAAGAGGTGACCTCCATAGAGAAGATGAGGCACACCATAGATAACCGACTACTATCCCTTGACAGGGATATTGTGAAACTGGAGAAATATTGAGGAGGCATGTTTCATGGAAGAAGAGATAGAACAAGAACAGAAAAAGGGTTTCTTTGCAAAGATAGCATCCTGGTTCCATAAGGCACCAGAGGAGAACGAGACCTACAAGAGGAAGATGATGGACAAGAAGGTCGAAAGGTACCTAGACAGCAATTTCGAATCTTACATCGAGGAATACGGAATGGTCAGGAGCATGGACCTCCTAGTCTACGAGGAGCGGCACGATACGCTCTCGAGCAAGCTAAAGGTGCTGAACGATTTCGTCAGGGAAGCGGATGCCGACATTGGTAACCTCATGACACGCGTGGAACTGCTGAAGAAGAACATCAAGGGATACAAGGGGTGACAAGATGAGATTGTTCAGTCAATTGGAAGGATACGATATGAGGTCCAAGCTTGGAGATGACATGGGAAAGTTGAAGGATGTCATCATTGATTCCAAGACCTGGAACGTGAACGGCCTGGTCCTGAAAGGTTTGGTCAAGAAGGAAAAGACCTTCGTCAAACCCAAGAACATCGAATTGGCCGAAAAAGAGGAACGGATATACCTCTCTCCGGAGGTCAAGGTATATGAGGTCTCCCAGGAGAAATCATCGATGAACTATCTGTACCTCTCGGACCTCATGAAGAAGAAGGTCTTCTCGAACGACGATAAGAAGATTGGCAAGATCTATGATATTGAGATAGCTACGGAGCTCAAGGATTGGAAGGTCTGGAAACTCCTCATAAAGGTCGGTTTCAAAAAGAGGAGGCTCAGGATAAAACCCCAGACCCTCATGGAGCTCGGGGAAGAACTGAAGATAGATATGTCCAAGGAAGAGGTGGAGAAGCTTTCCCACCCCGTACTTGGGTAGATGGATGAACAAAAAAAGAAGATCTGGGGCGGTCCTCATGGACCGCCCCCAAGTGTATATTGGGTGATCGAGGGAAGAATTGGTCAAATGCGAACGGGGGTAACAAGAATGGTTTCATTTGGCGAGATGCTGAGGGATAATTTCCTACTGCTGTTCCTGATAATCGTGGGATTCATAGTGGTAATATTCCTCTTCAGGGTGCTCATGATCTTCCTTAGTGGTCGGAACCTCAAGATCAAAGCACAGTACGAGATGGATATGGTCAAGCTCGAGATAGCCCGGAAGAAGGCCTTCATGGAAGAACTCAGGAACTCGACGGTCGTCTTGAACGATTCCGAACGTCAGAGGCTGGAAGCGGTCCGAACGGATTCCTCGGTCCTGACAAGGAAACTGATTGCCGACATGAACGAGATAGAGGAACGGATAAAGAGGCTGGAGGTCGGCTCCGATTCCGTGAGGACCAGCCAAATGCTCGGGTTGATAAAGCAGCACGAAGGAAAGCTCTTCAGGAACGATAAATGATAGGGGGGTCCTATATTGACCGACCATATTGACGGTGCCAGGGCAAATACGGTCACAAGCATGATCGTCAGCTATGTCGAGGCTGGAGGGATCGCCGACGACCAAAAGAAGCTAACTAGGCTAGGATACCTCATAACCATGGAATCCGGATTGGAGCTTGAGGTCGATTATATCCGAAAGAAGGTGGAGCTGCTCTGGAACGAAAGGGAGAAGATGAGACGAAAGGACTGGCTCATGGCAAATGTATTCGGGAAGGAACTGCCCGATCCCAGGTTCCGAATGGGGTCCGGGCTCTGTCCCCGGTGCAGGAGGTTCAAGAACTTCCAGAAGGAGTGTCCCCTCTGCTCGCACCTGGAGATGACGCTATGATGACGGTGGTGGGATGACGGATATGAAGACCATAAAAGAACAGACCAAAGAGGTAAAGGACCGCCTCAGCAAGATGAAACGCTCGAGCGATCAGATAGACCTCTCTAGGGTCATTACGGAGATAAAGAGGGTCCGCAGGTCCGGTGAAAGACCTCGAGAGACAATAGGGGACACAGACCTATTCGTCTTCGAATGCGAACTTTGCCTTAGGAAGATCAAGGAGGGGGAACTGACCCAGTGTGCGTATTGCGGCAGGTGGGTCTGTCTCAAGCAGTGCTATTCGACCGCTGATGCCGCCTGCATCTCCTGCGAGAGCATGATAAGATTGAAGCGCGAATCGGTGGAACATATCAAGGAGATCTTGAAACTGACGGATATCCGACCTGCGGATGATAAAAAAGGGGAGGAACAAAGACCATGAGCAAAACTGCCAAGGCCAATCCAAGGATGCTTGATATGGTCATGTCCGACCAGAACTGGCTCGGGCGCCTCTCCTATGTAGAGAGCGTTCTGTACAATAGGGACATCCATAAGAGGAGAAGGAGGAGGTCGAACTCGATCTTCTTCATCCTTGTTACATTCGCATTAGGGATCGTTTCGGGTCTGTTCCTATACTACTTCCTTTACAAAATATTCTAAAGGACCCTTCTGTCCTATGACCTGCCGTTATCAGATCATTGTATCTGATCTGCATATGAACTATCAGATAATCACACCTCTTAGATATCAGATGTTCATAAACGGATTAATACCCTTGCAAGGATGGACCGAACGCAAAGGATGTGAACGAATGGAACCTTCACAGATCATGGATATCATAACGCGTGCCTATCCCGATAAAGGGGGGTTCCCCTTTTGGGGGGGTTTTGGATTATTTGGATTATTTTGGATAGTGGTCTTCATAATAGGTGTACTGCTCTGCATCTGGATCTACAGGGATGCCAACAGTCGTGGTATGAGCGGGATACTCTGGGCAGCGCTCATGATATTGGGCTGTTTCTTCTTCCTTGGTTGGCTGGTAGTTCTGATCATCTACCTTGTCGTCAGAAGATGACCCTCCATCTGTATGAGATGTGGGTCCGATGTTGATATCATATTCACCAATCCTCTGTTAAATATTGAAATGTGGATTAATAACCGACCAGGGATGGATGATATACCAGGTGATAAGAAATGGAAATAGTCGATGTAATGAAATATAACCAATTCAAGAAGGGGTCCGTATTCCGAGAGGTCCCCATAATCACGGAACAGACCATGGCCACAGTACTTCTCATAGACGCCGGGTCCAAGACCACGGACCTGAACCATCCTCAGAAGGACCGCATATACTATATCGTCAAAGGTCACGGTGCGGTCACTATAGACGATGAGACACGTGATATCAAGGAAGGGGATATGATATTGATCCCAAAAGGTAGGCACCATAAATACACCACGAATTCTCACAGGCTCACACTGATATCCATAAACCAGATAGATGATGTAGTGGTCAATAAGAAGACAACGGCCAAGAAAAGGACGAGTTCTAAGAAAGAGGATGTGAACTGACATGTGCGTAAAAGCGGAATGTCCGAACTGTTCAGAGACGGTACCGGCTATGGAGAGGTATTGCAGGAATTGCCATTACAACGCATGGGATGCTGATAGGAATTGATCTTGCAATAATGCCTTCATTCCATTTATTTTATCATCTTTCCCAGGCCCCAACTGACGACCAAGCTGATAATAAGGGAAGATACCAGTGCAACGAAGAAATATGCACTCCCGATGGTTTCCGGTATCGCAGTCATTGGCAGGATGAAGTAGAAGAGAGCTATCAGGACGAAAAATGTGATGCCTACTATCAACAACCATCTGAGCGTTCGGTCCATATCTCACTGACGGAGGCCTCCTTATTAAAATATTGTTCAATATCTTACAAATATCACTTGGACCTTCTCCAGGTAGGGACCCTGAGATAGAACGTGCTGCCCTTCCCCGGTTCGCTCATGACATCTATCGAACCACCCTGCATCTCGACCAATGTCCTTGCAAGGGGTAGACCGAGACCGTTCCCTTGGGGCTTTGTTGTGAAGAGCGGGTCGAATATCCATTCTAAGTTCTCTTGCGGTATGCCAACACCCGTGTCCGTTACCGACATTACTATCCCTTGAGGGTCCTTATCGACCAGACAACCGATAAATAGCCTTCCACCATCAGGCATCGCCTGGACCGCGTTCTGGACCAAGGTCGAAAGGGCAATTGACATCAGTTCCGGGTCGGCCAATATGGCCATATGGCCCTCTATGTCCAGTACGACCTTGATATCCTTCGGGACCCCTACCCTATCCAAAGTGACTTTCACGACATCGGTCACCAATACCCGTTTACGCACGGGTGCTTTGGGTCTGGCGAAGTCGAGCAGCTTCTTTATGACCTTCTCAGAGACTGAAATGTCCCTTTCCATCATATCGATGGTATCAAGGACCTTTGGGTCCATGTCCTTTATGGCCATCCTCAGGAAGAATATGGCGTTCTTGATGGAACCCAGGGGGTTTCGAAGGTCGTGGGCCATACCGCCCGCAACGGCCCCTATGGCCGATAATCTCTCATAGCTCAACAACCATTCGTACGCCTTTTGAAGGGCTGCTTCTGCCCTCCTTCGCTCCGTGATCTCGTTCGCGTATATGTTCAGGTACCCTTGATCGATGAATGGGGTCAGGACCGCTTCGAAGATGCGTTCTCCTTCGGATATTTCGATCCTTGTCAACACCCCGGTCCTAAAGGTATCTATGACCGTTTCCAAATATGGCTGTGGCAGCGTATCCCCGAGCTGGCATTTCCAGGCGGACATTAAAGGTGCGCTTGCAGGGTTTGCGTAGGTCATAATGCCGTCTTTGGTAGTTCTGAGGATGGGATTTGGATTCTCCTCGGGGAACTTTGCAACGCTCATTAGGTCCTCCTTTGCCCTTATGCGGTCCGCGGACTCGTAGACCAGATCGACAATGTAAGGGACCACCTCCATATCCTGCTCAGTGTAGCGCTCTTTCTTGTTCCCGAGACAGACCACGGCGACGACCCTATCCTCCCTGAGGATTGGTACCAATATCTTGCGAAAGATCATGGAATGGCCAGGTAGCATCGCTTTAGGGTCTGGCAAGGAGGCCATATCGTTATAAACGATGGGCCTCCGTTCACATATGCATTTGATGAACATATAGGCCTTATCTAGGCTGTATTCCTTTATCTTATGTTCAGACCTGCGGGACCCATTCACGGAATCGGTCGAAGATGCCAGGAAGGATATGGTCCTTTCTTCCTCATCTACCGTATAGATGAATCCCACAGGGCTTTGAGCGAAGGTGCAGACCTCGTCCAATGCCCTCCATAAGAATTCCTCTGATGAATCGATCGTGGCAAGGTCCATGAGACGGAGACGCAATTGGATGACCTCTGTCAATCTCCTGTGCTCTGAGATGTCCCTGATGTTGCACTGGATAACGGTCCTATGGTCTACTTGATAGACGTTGCTCAAGAACTCTACGTTCTTCAATTGCCCGCTGGCTGTCTCAAGGGGCATATCATCATAGCGAATGAAGCCTTTCTCCTGCAATCTTTGGAAATTGGCCTGATTGGCCACGACATCCTTCAAGAAACCTATCTCCCATACCTTCTTTCCCAATAGCTGGTCCTTGGAATAGCCCAAGAGCTCTATGAGGTACGGGTTCACATCGTCTATCATGCCCGTCCTTGCATCAAGGATCAATATACCGTCCTTGGATGACTCGAAGAGCCGGCGGTACTTGGTTTCCGAAGAATTCGATGCATCCTCGGTCAGCTCTCTATCGATGTTGTATAATGCTGGAACGTGCTCGCCCCTGCCCGCATTGGTGTCCTTGACCCTACCAGACCCCTTTTTAACGGTCTTTGAGGACGTTGGGGCGACCGGGGCCTTTGCCACTCTCTCTTTTTTCGACATAATGCCCATGCACCCGATCTATCTTATTCCCCCATCCCTTCCATCAAGAGTTCGGCCAGGTCATCTTTTCTTCGACCGTGTCCTATCAGACCTGCCCTTTCCGTTCACCAGCTGTCCTATCTTTTTTAGCAGGTCTTCCATGTCAAAGGGTTTGTAGATGATCGTTATGGCCCCTTCCCTGAGGGCGTCCTGGACCAGGTCAGGGACAGCGTAAGCTGTCATCATCAATACTGTGGCATCGGGCCTTATGTCCTTGATCCTTCTGTAGGTCTCCACGCCGTTCAGTTCCGGCATCTTAATATCCATTAGGATGAGGTCAAATGCCTGTTCCCTCACCAGTTCGATGGCCGTGTCACCGTCTCCCGCTATCTGGACCTCGTAGCCCTTGCGCTCCAGAATGTAGGACATGGTCTTGCACAGTGTCCTATTGTCATCCACCAACAGTACGAGTGCAGGTCTCATCTCGGAACCTCCTTCGCACCTATAGGGACCGTGATGGTGACGGTGCACCCCGCTCCATCCTCGTTACGGACCTCGATCGTCCCGCCATGGGCGTCCACTGTCCTCTTCGCTATCGCGAGTCCCAGTCCTATACCCTTGGGTCGGGTGGTGAACAGCGGGTCGAAGATCTTGTCCAAGTCCTCCTCGGGGATCCCTTTACCGGTATCTTTGATGTGAACGGCCACCGCGTCGGACCCAGAGGTCTGTGACCTGATCGTAAGGGTCCCTCCCTCGGGCATGGCCTGGACCGCATTAAGGACCACATTCCCGAAAACGATGGCCAGCTGGTCCGGGTCCCCATAGACCTTGGGCAGCGTCCGCGAAAGTCGGTTAGATACCTTGATGTTGTCGGGGACCGCAGTCCGGGATACCGACCTCAGGACCAAGGCATTGATATCCGATCTCTTGCGGGCGGTCGGTCCTGAGCGGGCGAAATCGAGCAGGGTCTTTATGATCCTTTCCGTCTCCGCCGCCTCGCTGTTCAGAATATCGACCATCTCTCTTACCTCGGGATCGACCTTTTCAAGGGTCATTCCGAGGAAGTACGCGGCATTCTTGATGGAGGCGAGAGGATTATAGAGCTCATGCCCAACGCCCGCGGCCATCAGTCCCAGCATGGCCAGCTCCTTCTGCTGTGCGGCCTCCATCTCAGCCTTTTTCAATGCTATATGGGTCCTATTGCTTTCGGTTAGGTCCCTGATCAGCATGAAATACCCTATGGTACTGGAATCTTTCTCTATGGGGTTCATGGTGATGCAAATCTCGATCCGCTCCCCGGACCTGTTCGTTCCGTTGGACCCCATGTCGTCCAACCGTTTGCTTTTCGATAATCTCTCCTTCATTTCGGTCAGGGACCGTTCATCGAAAAAGAAGTTCAATGGCCCGTGGAGCACCTCATCGCTCGAATAGCCAAATATCCTGTATGCGCTCTTGTTCCAGAAGAAAACGTCCCACTCGTTATCCAATATTATGACGGCTTCCGAGGTCTGCTCCAATACTGACCTGAAGAAGAGCGGAGAATCCGTGAAATCTGCCAGGTGCTTCACTGTATCCAATTTTTGGATTATTCCATCGTAGAGATGAAGGTTCCCCTCCAGGTCGGGAGAGAGGAAGAAAACATCACCATAACCCCCTGTTTTCGAGGAGCTTATCAATTGGTATTTCAGCAGTATATCTATGTGATGTTTAACTGTGCGATAGTTCAATCTCAGTCTATCGGCCAATTGGTTGATGTTGTAGGGGCGGTCGCGAAGGAGCGTTATTATCTCCATCCTGTTCCTGCCGCCCTTTTGACCTAGTATCAAAAATGAAAGGTTCCGTTTTAGCTCGGTTAATGGCGTTATATGGCTTGTTGGCATTGTCCCTATCACCAATGATAACTTCATAACGTCTCTATTCTGCGTTTCGAAAAGCACCTTTTTGGGATATTTAAACCCTATTAAAAGACATGACTTTCATTATATTTAAAATTTTTTTACATAAGCTTTACAAAATGGCCAGCAAATGAAGTGGCCGATCTTGACAGGATCTGTTCCATCCTCCTGCTTTTTAAAAGAACGACCAACGTTAGTCTTAAAAAGACCATCTGTCTTCCCTCACGGGCCAGGAGGCGTTCAGTTGGTCACCGATAGGGAGAAGCACATAGGCACTGCCAATGCACTGCTCAAGAAGGAGGGTGTGACCTGGGTCTACTGCCAGTTCACCGACCTCGACGGGAAGATCAGGTCCTTCACGGTCCCGTCCACCGACATGCTGAACGGGAAGCTATGGGAGGACGGAATGACCTTCGATGGCTCTTCCATAGGGTTCGCCAAGACCGAGGACTCCGACCTCAGGGCCGTCCCTGATCCCGGAACGCTCCTCATGCTCCCCTACGGGGAAGGTGTCCAAAGGGTCGCAAGGGTCATAACCGACACGTGGAGACCAGATGGGTCCTCTACCTACCCTATGGACCCTAGGAACGCGACAAAGAGATGCAGGGAGCACCTCATCGAGATGGGATTCATTAAGGCCCATCTCCAACCGGAGCTCGAGTTCTACCTCCTGAAGGAGGGGGTCTCCCCCACCGATATTACCTCCCATGGCGATCCCATCTACACGATCCATCCCAAGCAGGGATACTTCGCGGCCGTTCCCTGGGACAATTCGGACAGCTTCCGTAACGAGTTCACGCATAATCTCTCGAAGGCTGGCATCGATATCAAGTTCCACCACCACGAAGGAGGCTCTCAGCAGGTGGAGATAGAGTTCAAGCACATCCCAGATATTGTCCGCTGCGGGGATGCGACAATGCTCTACAAGCTTCTTGCCAGGCTCACCGCCAAACAGTTCGGTTATTCCGTCTCCTTCATACCCAAGCTGACCGAGAAGGACTCAGGGAACGGTATGCATGTCCACATGTGGCTCGAGGGGAAGAAGGGTTCCGCGTTCAGCGATCCCAACGATGAGATGGGGCTCTCCCAGACGGCAAGGTACTTCATTGGCGGGGTCATCGACCATGCCAGGGCCACCTGCCTCTTCACCAATCCGACCGTCAATTCGTACAAGAGGCTGATACCCGAGTTCGAGGCCCCCGTTTACGCGACATGGGGTATGAGCAACAGGACGGCGATGGTAAGGGTCCCGGGCTCTCCCGGCTCAAGGAGGGTCGGTGATATAGAGGTCAGACATCCTGATACCTCTTGTAACCCTTACCTTGCCTTCACTGTCCTCATCGAAGCGGGATTGGACGGCATCAAGAAGAAGATGGAACCGCCACAACCCCTTAACGCAAAGGACCCGAACAAGATGACCCAGGCACAGAGGGATTCCCTTGGCATTGAGATGCTCCCCATCTCTCTCCATGCGGCGATAGAGGCGGCGAGGTCCGATGATATAATGATAAAAGCGGTCGGGAAAGAGATCTTCGAAGCGGTCATTTTCCGCAAGGAGAGGGAGTACGCCGAGTTCAGGGCCAAGGTCACCGATTGGGAGCTTGATAGGTACATACCACTTTGATCGGGTCTCGGACCACCGGTCACCTCCATCCCTATCTCCAGACCCTCGGCTTTGCACATATACATCACAATATTATAATAATGCACGGAACAATCAAGAGAACGCTTTGAATGGATACCAAGGACCTTGAGCTACTGACCCAGCTGAACAAGGATGGAAGGCAGGGACCGTCCTCACTTTCATCAGCCCTGGGGATAACCGAAGTTAACGTCCTCAGGCGGTTGAAGCTCTTATCGTCCGAAGGTGTGCTTGCGGGCTTCACCGCGTTCATAGACCGGAGGAGCTTTGGATATTCAACGACCTTTCTGAAGCTCCACTACAGGGGCGGGACCCTTGAAAAGGCCGTAAAGGGAGTCCTAGAACTTCCTCAGATTGCCATGGTCTACCCGAACATGGACGATTTCATGCTTGTGGAGGCGGTCCATTTCGATATGGACTCCCTCCGATCGGTTGT
>CAZLVP010000008.1:83412-111502 GCA_964563055.1 uncultured Thermoplasmatales archaeon
TACCCGGCCTTCTCTATTCTGCTCCTCCTTTCACCCTCATGCGAGCTTTCCGGCTGCTATGGCGAGATCATGCATATCTCTCTAGAGGCCTGGGATAGCATCCCCCTGACCGAGCCGCAGGGTATCTGGCTTCGCTGTTTCGGAAGGGACCTCCACGGGATGGACTCCATGCTGGAGAAGTACCGGAGGCTACCCTATGTCCAGGAGGTCAAGGTCATCCTGCCAGATTCGGTCGTTCATAGACGCGAGGTGGATGCGGAGATCGTCAGGGGTCATTACAGGGTGGAAAAGAGACCTGGCATCATCTCACGGAGCTCCCCGAAAAGAGCCTCCCGGAATCGGTCAGGGATACGTTGACGTACCTGCCCCTCTTGGCCAGAGAGACGTACCCTCCCTTCTCCATACCCCTTAGCAGCCTGCTTATCTGTGCTCTTTTCCTTGCAATGAACGATCGCTTTGATTCGTTATCCTTCCTCTCGTCGAAGAACCCCTCTGTCCCCTCCAGCAGGGGGATGAGGGAGGTCTCGTGCCTGACGTTACCACCCTCGGCCCTCAAGGCCCTCAGGACCGATTGCTCGGTGGCCGTCGGACCCTTGACAGAGACGCTCGGTATCAGCATGACACCGCTCACACCGTTGGAAAGGACCTCCTGGTCATCAGGGATGGAGTAGCTCTGAGGCCTTACATAGTACGGGTGGGCCCCGGTCATGAAGGCGGCCAGAAGGGCGGCCGAGGACACTATCCTGTTCCCGGTCGAAATGTTGACGTATACCTCGGACCCTTGGGAAGAGTGCTCCGAGAAGAGCTCCCTAAGGACCTCGGTGCATTCCTGGAAATCGAAGAGGTTGACCTCCATCTCCGACACATCTATGGTCGCGCTTACCATCTGACGTATCCTCTCCCCGTTCCTCCTCGCCCTTCTCTCTATACCGGTCCCCTCATCCTTCCCGTAAAGGAAGATGGCCCTGTTGGTGGGGAACTCCTTCAGTCCACCCAGGACCCTGTCCACCTCAAGGCCCATAGGCACTATGTGTATGCTCTTCCTTTCCAGGGTCATGAGCGCACGAATAAAATGTATCGTTAAATAAATTTCGTATGGATGAGATTGAAAATCGAATGCACTTGTTCAGTTCCATCATTACGTAACATGGTTTAAATCGTTGTAACCATGATAGGGTGAGGCCGTCAAATTTCGATATCAGGGGTTTTTGGTCCTTCGGTCAAAGGGGTGCGCTCATGGATAACGTTCCGTCATCGATAAAAGTCCAGGAAGAGCTGGACCTTATGAGGGCGGACATGAGCAGGGCCCTGGACAGGAAGATGGACCTCTACGGGCTCATCCCATTGAGGGGAAAGGTCCCAAGGGACCTCATCCATGCCATACTCATCGAGGTCCTATCAAGGAGAAGGAAGGTCATTTTCCTCTGCGGACCAAGGGATATGGACCGGATCGAGGCGGTCGTCAGGGAGCTGGCATCCGAAATGGACGTACCCCCCTTGATAGGCATCCTCTCAAGAAAGGCCTTCGTCTGCCCTGCCTCTTCGAGCCTGGTGGACCCTGCCGACGTTGTCCACCACTGCACCGGTCCAGGCAGGCTCGAGGGATGCCCATATCAGGCCTCTTTCGACCTGGACACCTTCAGGCTCGTGAGGGAGAGCGGCGGGGCATCCATCCCAGACCTCGAGGAGAGCCTGAGGGGGAAGGGCATGTGCCCGGCAAAGGTGGCGCTCGACATCGCATCAGAGGCACCGGTCCTCATATCCGACCATTCGTTCCTTTTCTCCGAAGGGTACGATAAGGTCCTCGACCAGCTTGGCAGAAAGAGGGAGGATATGGTGCTTGCCATATGTGATCCCCTATCCCTCATGGACCATGTCCGGGAGAGGTTCACCTATTCCTTCTCGACGGAACAGCTCCAAGCAAAGGCATGGGACGCTACGCTGCTCCCACCCGATGAGGAGAGCAATCTGACAACAGCCCTTGGATGCCTGGCCGACCTCCTTGACAGGACCGAGCATAATACCCAGATAGATCGGAAAGAGCTTATGGAGCTCTACCAGGCCAGGACCGGCCAGAGAGGGTTGGGCATGATCATCGGCGCCTTGAGGACAGCCCTTGACCAGGGCAGGTTCCGCTCCATTGACGAGAGGAGGGCTTTCAAGGACCTCTACATGCTCCTGAAGTTCTGGACACAACATTATACCGCTGTCTGCAGGAGCGTGGAGGAGAAGGATGGGGAGAGACGGCTCGTCCTATCGCTCACCGATATCTCCGTGATATCCCAGCCGCTCCTCTCCCAGTTCCCCACAACGGTCCTCTTCGGGGATACCTTCTACCCGCACGAGCTCTACGCCAACATACTCGGGGCCAGGTTCGACAGGGCCATAGCCCGCACCTACGGTGATGCAGGGCAGATGAAGATGGTATCCGTCGTCTCCCTTGGCAATGTTGACACCTCCTTCAAGAACAGGGACAAGGAGCACTTCACCATGATAGCAAGGAACCTGGAAAGGGTCCTCTCCACCACCCCGGGTACGTCCCTAGTCCTGTTCCCTTCATACCTACTTCTCGAGGAGGTCTGCTCCCTTGCCTCCCTTGAGGACATGGGCAAGAAGGTGATACGCGAGACAAAGGGTATGGGAAAGGAAGAACGGGAGCAGCTGAAGGAAGAGGCCATCAGCACGTCGGGAGCCACTCTCCTTTCGGTCCAGGGCGGCACCCTGATGAGGGCGATGGAGGAGGGAACATTGGTCCCCGGGTCCGTTGTCATGGTGGGCCTCCACATCCCACCGCCCTCGGTCACTTCCAACCAGCAGAGGCTCCACATGCAGACAAAACTAGGCCATGACCCGGGCCACAAGGCCTCGGTCATCATGCCGGCCATCACCAAGGTGATGAGGATCGTCAACGGAATGGCATATGGCGCGAACGGAAAGGGCGGCCTTGTGGTCCTCATGGACAAGCGCTATCAGGACCGCAGGGTGTTGGAATGCTTCCCGCGCTCTTACGGCATCAAGCTCCTAGGGAGCGAACTAGAGTTCTCGGGTGAGAGGTTCCTAAGAGGGGAGGGTGGATGACCTTTGAAGGAGAGGGACACGACCTCAGGTTCAGCGTCCTGGGGAGCTCGAGCTCCGGTAACTGCACCTTGGTGACCGACGGAAGGACCACTCTGCTTTTTGATGCCGGGCTTCCCGTCAATTATACTGCCGAACACATAATATCCATGACCGGGAGAGACACCCTTGATGGGATAATGGTCAGCCACGAACACAGTGACCATACTAGATATCTCTTCCCTCTTGCTAAGAGGTATTGCTGCCCCATCTTCGTTTCCCAAGCGGTCCTCTGGTACCTATCCAGCGGTCCTTCGGTAGAGGTCAGGACGATGAGGGACAGGGAGCCTGTGAGGATCAATACCCTTGAAGTGACACCCTTTGTCGTTCCCCATGATGCTCTCGATCCCTTCGGTTTCATCATTGAGGGGGCAGGTCGTTCCATAGGTATAGTGACCGACTGCGGGTCCATGGACGGTCCGACCTTGGACCTACTCAGGGACCGTGATGCCATAGTCATAGAATCGAACTATGACGGAGATATGCTCCAAAATGGGAGGTACCCAGCGTTCCTCAAGGAGAGGATAGGGGACAACAGAGGGCATCTTTCCAACAAGATGTGCGGGGATATAATCCGCCAGGTCCTTGGGCCTAGGACACGTCAGGTGGTCCTTGCCCATCTGTCGGAGGAGAACAACGACCCTCTACTTGCCCTCCAGACCACACTTGAGGCAGTAGGGGGGAGAGGTCTGGACATCGATGTCCAGGTCTCATACCCGCGCCACCCGACCAGGCTTGTGTCCGTCGGATACCCACCCAATGCCCAGACCGGCCTCGATACGAGACCGAACTAATCAATTTATATAAGGGGCTCTTACCTTTACTTGCGATAGCGATGATGCCGATGGAAAGAACTGGGATGGCAAGGCCAAGAGGAGCACCGGGTGCGATGCCATTAGGCCGCTCATCTCGTCAAGGTGGGCGCCCTGCGAGGGGAAGGGATGTGCGCTCATTCGGGCTGAGAGGAAGCAGGTCCGGGCCCGAGGAAAAGGAACTTTTGACCACAGGGCTCCTTTGGAAGGTCCTAGCAGCGGCAGTTGTCCTGTTGGTCCTGGTCATTTCCATTTCCGCACTGATATCCCTATTAGGCCCTGGGGACGACATGGACGATGATAGAACCTTTGTCCTTCAGAACTTCAGGGATGGGGGAGGAAGGGCGCTGGTGAACACCAGCTACGATGGGGCGAACGCTTACCTGAAACTGCCCTCCGGAGCACGGATAGAGAAAGCTTCGCTCGCCATCAGCGGTTCGCTCCCTCCGCAGAAGAGGAGCTTTGAGGCAGGTAGGAACCCTATATACATAGCGGCCGGGGACATGGACGGGGACATCCTTCCCGATGTGCTCGTCGTGAACAACAACGATGGCTCATTGATGTTCATGAAGAACATAGGGGGGAATAGATTACAGAAGCAGCTTGCCATGAATGTTGGGCCCTCCCCCATAAAGCTCCTCAGCGCCGACCTAGAAGGTGACGGTTTCCCGGACGCTGTCGTCCTATGCGAGGACACCAGGGATGTCCATATTATGCTGAACGACAGGTTCGGCGGGTTCAGGAAGGTCCAATCCCCCTTACCGTTCCCGAAGAACCCATCTGACATGCTCCTCCTTGATATCGATTCGGACGGCGATGACGACCTTGCGGTATCGACCCTGAACGATGATGTGGTAAGCCTATTTGAGAACGATGGCAACGGTTGGTTCACCTACCGCTCGAACCTGACCGTGGAGGGGAACCCCACCCGACTAGCTTCGGCCGACCTTGACATGGACGGACGTTCGGACCTGGTCGTCTCGAACAGGCAGGACACGAACAGCTACATCACCGACCCAAGGACCGGGAACAGGACCAGATGGTTCAATACCGTCTCCTTCTTCAGGAACGCAGGGGACTGGGAGTTCACATCAGGCCCTGAGGATGCCAATGTGCAGAAGGGGGTCAATGATATCTCCGTTGGGGACCTGAACGAGGACGGCCATCCGGACCTTGCCATGGCCAACATGGGGTACGGCAACGTGAGCATCCTCTTGAGCGATGGGTCCGGGGACTTCATAAGGGACCGTCCATCGGGCCTCGATGTGCTCGAACTCGTCTCGCTGGACCCTAACGGTGTCATGATCAACGATATAGACGGGAACGGGAAGCTGGACCTCTTTGCACTGAGCAGGTCGGCTGATTCATTGCTCGTCTATAGAGGGAACGGAAAGGGTGCTTTCACCCCATACGAGCAGTACTTCGTCGGGGCGAATCCCACCTGCATGGCCCTCCTTGACTTCGACCTGGACGGGGACATGGACATAGCGACATCGGATTGGAAGGGCTTCGACAGGGTGAACGGTCCCAACGGGACGGTATCGATACTGGAGAACCTCCGGGACGGGATCTTCGGCACCTACAGGGTCTTCCCGACAGGGACCTCGCCAAGGGGTGTCTTCACCTACGACATTGACGGTGACGGTGACCTTGACATATCCACTGCGAACTACTTCGGCTCTACGGTATCGGTCCTAAAGAACACCGGTACCGGACGTTTCCTCCAGGGGGTCGAGTACAGCATAGGGCTTGAGCCCTATGCCGTCGTAATGGGGGACTTCGATGGTGACGGTAACATCGATGGGGCGTCAGCTGACGAGGCGAACTTCAGGCTGGTCGTCCTCCGTTCCGATGGTGGGGGTGGGTTCACGACCGAGAGGTTCCTCTATGACATCGGTGCATGGCCCTACAGTCTGAGGACCCTCGACATAGACAAGGACGGCGACCTGGACCTTTACACCTCCAATTACTTCCAGAGCTCCATCACGATCCTCTACAACGGAGGGGGCAACGATTTCAATGAGATCTTCGAAAGAAGGTCGGTCGTTTACCTTGGCGAGGACATGCCTTACGACTCTCTCATAGGCGACCTTAACGGGGACGGGCTTAACGACCTCATCACCGTCAACAGGGGGAACAATATCGATCCGACGGACACGGTCTCTGTCATGTTGAACGACGGCACCTACATCTTCAAGGACCCGGTCAAGTACATGGTCGGAAAGGAGCCCACATCCGGGACCTTCTTCGACATGGACAACGACGGGGACCTGGACATCGCCACTGCGAACAATGCGAACGGCTCGGTAACGGTGCTCAGGAACGATGGGAGCGGGTCCTTCGAGAACAAGGGCGAGTACCTGGTCGGTGGTCGGCCTCAGTTCGTGAACGCTGTGGACAGGGACCAGGATGGGCGCCTTGACCTTGTCGTTAGCTGTACCGATACCAATAACCTGGCCTTTCTCAGGAACCTGGACGGTACCGTTTTCAAGAAGGACCTTGACCTGAACATAGGGTCGTTCCCCTATGCGATAGAGGTGAACGACATGGACGGTGACCTCAGGCAGGACATAGTCATTACCTCGGTCAATACCAACAACGTTCTGATGCTCGGGTGTACGGGGCTCCCCGAGAACGTGACCATAGATATAGGTTCGGACGGGACGATCGATGGCAGGGTAGATGGTACCATAGGAGAGGGCAGTTATGCGGAATTGGACATTACCAAGGCGCTCAAGAACTATCTGTCCAAGAACAAGGATGCCAAAGGAACATTGACCATACCCATAACCGTCTATTCCCAGAAGCATGGAACGGTGGTCCTCTCCGAACTGTCCGTGGTCTATTTCGACTGAGATGACCGTTCATCATCAAGAACTGAAACGTGATGAACAATAAGGGCATTTCATTGCAGCCACTGCCTCCTTTGTCAGCGTCCTTGCGCAGCTGGGGCATTCATAGACCACCACCTCCTCGGCAGAGGTCGAGAACCCCTTACGGCATGAGGGGCAGATGCCACGCTCCAGGTCCTTGTCGGACAGGGCATGGGAGCAATTTGGGCAGGAGTACTGCTCCTCTATTAGCTCCCCCGCGACCGGTCCTGCAGGTACGAGCCTCACCATCCCCTCCCTCACCCCTATGAGCTTCCTCTGGCCCTCCAGCTCCTTCTCGGCCCTTTTTAGGGTCTCTTCCCTCTCGGCCAGGTGCTGGGATGCCCTCTTGAGCTTCTCCTTCTCGACCCTGATCTCGGCCTTTGCACCGTCCGAACGCTCCTCAAGGGCGTTCTCCAACTCCTTGACCCTGGTCCTTGCGGCCTCAAGCTCCGTCACGGCCTTCGAAAGCTGCTCCTTCTGCTCGACCCCAGCTTCAAGGATGGTACCCCTTGTGTCAGCGAGCTTACGGTCCCTGTCCTTAAGGGCTTCCTTTAGGGATGCGACCTCGCTCTCGAGCGCAGTGGTCTTCGAGAGGTTCAGTTTGTCATTGGCCACGAATGTCTTCAGCCTGCCGATATAGTCCTCGTTCTCGGCACTGACCTTGGCTATCGCATCCTGGAGCTTAAGGACCATTCCGTCCTTGCGCTCAAGGTCCTTGATGGTGGACTCCATGCTGCGAGATAGGTTGTCCAGTCTCTCCTGGAGCACCAGGACCGCCTCCTGCAGCTTCTTCTTTGATGTCAACTCTGCCGCGCTGGACCGTTTTGAGGCCTCCTGAGCGCTCGAGAGATCACCAAGTGACAGCTCCCTCCGGTCGAGCTCCTGCTCCCTCGCTTCGAGCTCCTGTGCCCTTCTTTCCATAGAGGTCTCGACCGATGCAAGCTGGGCCTGCCTCTCGTCCAGATCGGTCTGCTGCTTTTCCAACCCCTCCTTCGTCCGTTCAAGCTGCATTGTCCGCTGCGCGAGCTCTTCCTCCTTGGCCTGACCGCTGTCTTTCAGTAAGGCCTTAGTGGCCTCAAGGTCCGCCTCCCTCTGTGCGAGTTCGACCTCTCTCTCCTCGAAGGACCGGTTGCTCTCGTCCAGGAGGGTCCTCATATCCTCCAGTTCCTTCTGGTAGTACTCTTTGAGCGCCTCCTTGGCCTCCTCTAACTTCACCTTGGGCACTGCCCCTTCCATTCCATTTGATCTCTCCTCCAGCTCAGATACCTTAGAGGTAAGTTCTTCGAGCTCACGCCCTCTCTCATCGAACTTCCCCTTGAGGATGATCAGCTCCTCATCCTTGGATTCCACGACCGACCTGTACCTTTCGAGCTGCTCGCGGGCCGTTCCGAGCTCTTTCTTTGCACCTTCGAGCTCGACCGGGTCTGGTGCTGTGACAACAGCTGGGGCTTCCCTTGCTTTCACGAGCTCTTCCCTTAGCATCTCTATCTCTTCATTGAGCCTTGCCCTCTCTTCCGATGAGAGGTCGGGGGTCTTTTGTTGGACCTGTTCCTCCTGTTTGCTGTCCCTCAGCCTCTGGAACGCTTCCTTTACGCGAGCCCTTTCCGCCTCCATCCTCTCGACGGTCCCCTTGAAATTCGATTCGAGTTCAGCGTATCTGGACCGGCCCTCCTCGAGCTCCCTGTCCTTGCGGTCCACTTCCAACCTTTGAGCCCTGAGCTGGCCTTTCAGGTCCTCAAGGTCCCGTATAGTCTGTTCGGCCCTCTGGCGCTCCAGGACTACTGCTCCCAACTGGGCCTCGAGCTCCCTTAATCTGTTCACGAGACCTTCGTCCTGACCTGTTGGAGCAGTGGAAGGTCCCTTAGCCCTCAGTCCCTCCAGCTCTGTAGTCATCGTCCTCAACTCGACCTTGGAGGCCTCAAGCTCTGAACGCATATGACCGTTCTCTTCCGTTATCGAACTGAGCTGGACCTCCCGTTCCTGAAGTGCCTTGTTGCTCTCTTGAAGCTGATGCTTGACACTTTGAAGAGAGGACTGGACCTTGAGAATGATATCCTGGTACTTCTTGACCTGATCATCTGACGCCTCCGTTTGGGGTGCAGGTGCCTGGGCTGCCGCCTCCCGTTCCCTTAGAGCGCTTTCCCTATCCGTAAGGGCGCTCTCCCTTGAACCGAGCTCGCTCTCCCTGGACCGCAATCTATCCTCAAGCTCACGCTGCTTTTTTTGGGAAGTGATGAGGTTCTCCCTTGTCTGCTCGAGCGAGGCGACATAGGCCTCGAGCTTTGCCCTCTTCTCTAAAAGCTTTTTCTCTCTCTCTTCAAGCTGGGCCTCACGCTCGGAAAGTCCCTCCAGATCAACGCCCTGAACTGATCTGAGCTGTGCGATCTCATTTTCTAGCTCAGATACCTTTGCATTGAGCTCCTTGTTCCTAACTATCGCCTCTCTGAACTTGGACCTGAGCTCCTCTATAGGGCTGTTCCTTTCCCCTTCCCCTACCTGTGCGAATGCAGTTCCTTCCTGGTCCGGTCCTACGAACAAGAGCCACCCTCCTTGATGATAGAGGTCATCTCACTTAAGCAGGTCCTTTATCTTGGTCTCCATCTCCTGGATGCCCACCTGCTTACTTTCCAGTTTTTCCTTGAGCTCCTTCTGTTTTGAGCGTGCATCTTCCTGACCCTTCCGGGACCCAAGCTCCTTGTTCATGCGCTCTTTGAGCTCCCTGAGCTTGTCCCTCGCCTTCTCTAGCGATTCCTGCCTCTCGGACAGGGAACGGTCCAGTTCCCTCAACGCGGCCTCTCGCATCGACAGCTCATTGCCCCTTCGCGCCAAGGTGGCCTCTAGTACCGAAAGCTCCCTCTTCCTGCTGTCCAGGAGGTCCTCCACCCTCTTGACGGCCGCTTCCCTTTCCGTTATCCGGAGCTCCTTTTCGGGTGATGGTCCTTCGGTCCGAACGTCCGGTCCGGGGTATCCGACCTCGGTCGAGGATTCGCGAAGGTGCTGCCTCAGATCCTGTTCCTTGGCCAGCAGAGCGCGCTCCAATTCTGCCACCTTGCCCTCCCTCGCCCCAAGACCGTCAAGCGTCCTCTCCCTGGCCGCAAGGACAACGGTCCTCCGTTCAATGTCCTCTTTCTCCTTGACCAAAGAAAGGGCTATCTCCTCTAAATTCGATTTATAGGAGTCCAGTTCCTTCTTCCAGATCTCGAGCCTCTTCGTTTCGTTCTCTATCTCTTCGGCCTTCGAGGTCCTGAACCGGGACACTTCAAGACCCTCCTCGGAGGTGGTCGGACCACCCTTCTGACCGGAATGGTCCCTTGGACCTTTCAGCTCCATTTCTAACTGGTCTATCCTTTTTTTCAGCTCGAGCATGGATTTATCGTTCTCGTTTATGACCTTACTTTGGTCCTCGACCATAGACCTAAGGTCATCGTTCTCCTTTCTCAACCTTGCAATCTCCGCTGCACCGCCCCCAAAGCCCGCTGATGCATCAACAATCTTCGAATTATCAATGGAGCTCAACCTCTCCTCAAGAGAGAATATCTGACCCATCAGCTTCTCGTTCTCCCTTTTGAGCTTCTTGATCTCTTGGGCCTGGTTATCGGTCTCCTCCAGGCATCTCTGTCTGGTAGTGAGCTCCTTGAACTGTTCAAGTACCTCCTTGTAAAGGGTCCTTTCATCCTCCACCTTGGGACCATCGTCGGGTGGTACTTTCCCATCCACCTCGACCTTATCATCCTCGTAAAAGACCTCTGAAGGAGGTCTGACCGGCTCTATGGTCTGCCTAGGTTTAGTACGGTCCCCTTTCTGGACGTCCCCGTCAGGATAGATGGTGAACGGGTTCTTACAATGGGGGCATCTGTAGGCCATGGGGGAACCCATGATGGCCGCCTGGAACCTGGCCGTACAGTGAGGGCAGGTGAAGACCATCCTTGTCTCCTCGGTACTGGCCAAATGGATCCTACTCCGATGAGCGTCCGGGACGACCCGTCGCCCGAGGCCTATATACAATGGAGATTTTAATACGTTTTGCAGTCATGCTGGCAAGGAGATGTCCTTTTTCCGCGGTCAGAACCCATCGGAAGGGTAAGTGTCTGTTATCGAACCGCATGGACAAAGATTTTTAAATCCAGGCATGTTTCGTCCTTCATGGCATCCATTGGACATGGTCCGTCCGCAGGAGCTCGAAGGCTGACCGGAACGGACGTATCTTTTCTCGACCATCGCTCCTCATTGTCGTGGATATCGGTCATCATACTGATGTCCACCTTCCTCTTCTTCCTCATAGCGGCGGCACCCGGGACCGGGACAAATGGACCGTACAGCAGGGCATTGGTCCAATATTCGGGTTTTATTGACGGCGAAGGGTCGGATAAGGACATCATCCTTGCCGGGTACAGGATGTATACGGTCAATTTCACCTTCGATGAGGTCCTTCTCCCCGATGTCGAATCGTTCGATGTGGACCTTGAGGAGGTTTCCTCCATCAGCGGAAATACCCTCCATCAGCTCATTTCATATGATACGGCCAATTCCTCGCTCACTCAACTTTCTTTGAAAGGCAAGGTCGATGTGAAGGGACTAAAGATATCCCAAGGACCTTCCGGACCCGTTGAGGTCGGTATCGGGCTCTTCTTCCATCTCAGATGGGACCTGGAGACCTCGCTCAGACTCCTACCGAGATTGAAGGTCAACGGATCGATAGCACAGCTCGATACGGCCCATCAGGTCTCTCTGAGCATCTGGGGCGACCTGGACGTCACGAGCCCGTTGATGACCCATGAGAACGGGAGCATGATCGAGGATAGGGCTACGCTCCGGTCAGGGAGCTTATTGACGCTGAGCGGTCTCAAGGTGAACTACATCCATCCCACCGAGTCGTTCTCTATGTTCTCACCATTGCCAGAGGAATTGTCGATCCTGGTGAACGACACTGTCTCTGACCATGCTTTCGAGCATATATCGGATTCGTTCAGGACCGAGCTCATACTCCCAAGAACGCTCACGGACAAGGTGACCTTAACGATAATCGTGAAAGATGTGAGGTCAGATTGGTTGTTCCGTGTGAGGGCATGGAGGTTCGAGGTCTTTACAGACGATGTTTCCCCCACCATCTCCCTCAAGAGGCCTGGAACTGACATGAGGGTCGAGAATGAGGATTTCGAGTTCGAAGTACAGTTCCAGGACCAACCGGCCCAGTCGCCAATACTCGTGAACGGCTCCTCCCTTGCTTATAGGGTCAAGAGAGGGGCAACATGGTCCGTTTGGACCCCTATCCCCCCACAGAAGGACCTCAAGACGATATCCTATCTAGGAACGACAAAGGGTATGATGGGGGCCGGGAACACAAGCCTCCAGTACAGGGCCAGTGACACCTTAGGGAACGTCAATATCTCATCCATCTATCCCATCCATATCAATGTACCTCCGACCCTTGAGGTACCTGAGATCTATCGCGACAGCGTCTGGCTCAGCAACATGTCCCTTTCCCTGGACGGGAAACGTTTCGCCATCGACCCTGACAATGACGATCTGGGCTATGAGTGGTACATCGAGGATGTAGATATGAACCCGCTCTCCATGAACAGGATATTCAACAGGACCCTTTTCAACATCGAGGAGGGCAGGCATTCCGTCAAATTGGTGGTAAAGGATGGGTCCTCCGAAAGTGAGGTCAGGTTCAATATAACCGTCAAAAAGGTGAAGGACAATGGGGAGAAGGAGACCCTGCTCGACCTGCTGCGCAATGAAGGGGCCCTCTATTTCATAATACCCATCGCGCTCCTGATAGCCATCATCATTGTCGTCCCCTTAATAATAATCGTCCACCGCAGGACCCGGGATGATACCGATTTCGTCGTCGACGAGAACAATACCATGTCGAACTCCCAGGCCGACGAGATGGCAAGGAAGCTAAGGGAGCTCTATGAGACCTCCACGAACTTCTCGGCCGACGGTGAGAACACTGCCGAGATGGACCTTTCCACAGAGTTCGATTTCAACTATAACCTCTACGAGCTCTTGGGCCTGGACAAGACCGCTACCGCCCAGGATATCAAGAGGAAGTACAGGGACATGGCAGCCTTCTATCACCCAGATAGGGTGACCCAGCACAAGGAGATAACGCTTGAGACCGCCATAGAGAAGATGATAATGATCAACAAGACCAAGGAGATCCTCCTGAACCCGGAACTGAGGGCCAGGTACGATGCTTCCATATCGGACATGGACTTCTCAATAGATATCAACGATGTGGGCGAGGACGGTGAGAACTGGGGATAGATAATCTGAGGGTAATTACCCCTCTTACTTTAATATAGATACCCAGAAATGGTGTGTACCATCAGGGAGCTGATGGTATGAAGGGCGCTCTATCTATCGGAAGGCATCGCAGGAAGAGGGACCTCTCCTGGGCCCTGGGCGTATCGGAGGCCGTGGGGACCGTCCTCCTCTTGGGGATCTCCGTTTTCATGGCAGGCATGGTCGCTCTATGGACCACCCAGATCGACGAGGGCCAGGAAGGTACCTACGTGGACCTCTGGGCTAGCGTTCAGGACAACAAGGTGGTCATCCTCCATCGAGGCGGTGACTTCCTGGACGGCGCCAATACCAAGGTCGTGGTCAGGGACGAGATCGGGACCGAGGTTACAGAGGTCTATTATGATACCACCAAGGGCAGGACCGACGAGACGTGGGGCCCTGGCGAGGAGATATCCGTGGACATCACTACCTTCTCCCAATCGCTCGAGGTGGTCGTTGTGACCCTTATGGAAAACGGAGAGCCCATCGTCATCCTTAACAGCCAGCTCCTAAAGAACCCAAGCCTATCAGACCTACCCGACCTGGCCATCACCCAGGTCCAGGTCATCACCAAGGACAAAGTCCCTGTCACTACCATTTACGAGACCGGTTACTACCATATCTCCGTCAGGGTCACGAACCTCGGTTCGAACCTGACCGAGGACTATTTCGCACCAGAGGTAGCCACACAGACCCTTACCAACCTTCGTATCTTCGATACCGACACTAAGTTGACCTTCGTGGACCTCCAGGTCTATGACGGGACCGGAACGCTCATACCAACCGACCTGCCACCAAGGTTAAAGTACGGCGAATCCTTCAATGCTCATTTCAACTGGTCGGCTACATACTTGAACCAGCGCTCTCTTGGCCTCCACATCCTGAACGTGAAGGTGGTCCCACACCCCCAGGGCGAGGTGAACTACAGGAACAATTACGTTGAGAGGAATTTCAAGGTCGACAAGGAGCTCATCCCAATAATTATAAACGGGCCAGACCCGGGCGTCTACGACGTCTATTTCTCTAATGACGCGCCCAAGAGCGGAGAGATGGTGACCGTCACCGTTATCGTCCAGAACTCTGGGGATGAGGAGATAACCCCGGACATGGGAGTGAACCTTATAGTCTCCACCTGGAGGCCTGACAGGAGCAAGACCCCCCAGGCCCATAACTGGAAGATGGACTATGACGGCCACTACGGAGCTTGGAGGCTCGGGAACGAGAGCGTCCAGCTGGTGGAGGATAACACCTTCCCGACCTGTGTCATAATGGACCTTGCCCTCCTACCTGGAGCCTACATGTTCCTCTATTTCACGCTCGAGGCAAGGGTCGATATACCGGGCGGAGAGCAGTGGGTCTATGCCGCCATAGACATATACAACACCTCGAACGAGCCCAACGGTGCCCTGTCCATATCCGACGGCGACGACCCGGGCGACAACATGGACCTGGGACGAATACAGGTCCTGCCCAAGATCCTAGTCGTCGACGATGATGAGCACCCCTCCGGCACCGTTGGGGACATGACCTCCTTCGTCGTCGAGTCCCTGGTTGGCGCTGGTGTGAATGTCGACAAGTTCTTCATAGCCCAGCAGGTGGACTACCTTGAAAAGCTCTACGACACCCCTGCCTTTGACTACGATACGGAGGGCATCCCAGCACCTGCAATGGAGGATTACGACGTAGTGATCTGGGTTACGGGCGGGGTCGAGGACCCGTTCACCAACGTCCGACCCTCCTTGACCCATAATGGAGGAAACGTCCAGCATCTCATGAGATACATGAACGCGAACAAGTACCTTCTGATAGTCGGTACCTCACCGTTCACAGACCTTGCCAACCTCTTCACGGGCGGACAGACCCAGAACCCGAAGGACCCCTCGGACCTGCCCTCCCTTGACGCATCCGACCTCCTCTACGATTATCTGGGCATCAACATCATAAAGATTGACCAGGACCTTCCCTTAGATGAGACACTACATGGTTTGGACACGGAAAAGATCACCCCTATGAGCGGGGTCGATGAATATACCATAGATCTATGGGAACAGTCGGGTTTAAACCAGGGCATGCAGCTCTACCAGCTTAGAACGTCCGAGGAGACGGAGGGCACAAGGATCTTCCAGAGACCCATCCCTGTCATAACATCCGCTGACCAGCTCCCTTACGACCAGACCAAGTACGTCAACTCACTTAGGGCCAATAGCAAACCTCATGCCGAAACTTTGGCACAGTACAGGTCGGTCGTCCTAGGTTGGAACATAACCCAGATCAAGTACTTGAACGAGAAGATAGACCTGTTCGCGAACATCATGAGCTGGTTCGATTGGAACATAAACGTAGGCAGGGACCTAGCGGTAACTAAGATGGACCTATCAATAATAACTGAACAGACCAATGGGAATTGGATCAGGGTCCCTATAAACGATACATATGTACCCAAGTACCTAGATACAATTGAGATTGAGGTCACCATAAGGAACAATGGGCCCTCGATAGAATCCTCGTCCATAATCTTCTACCTAACCGGTCCTGAGGGGGTCGAGGTCCCCATACCCCCCAAAATCCCTAACCCCGAAACGGGTGCAAGGGAGACAAACGACAACCCGGCGGACATAGGGTCCATCGACGGAAGGGGCAGTGAGAGGACCTTTTTCAAGCTTTGGCTGGCAGTCGGCGTCGGGTCCTATTCCTTCAGGGTGGTTGTTGACCCCTACCATCTCATAACAGAGGTCAACGAGGAGAACAACGACATAACCTATTCGACCTCGACCATCTCATCCTTCGTGACCCAGAACAACATCCTGATAGTCGATGACGACTTCTCTGACGACAACTTCGATGATTCCGTCCCGCCGGAAAAAAAGGCAGCCATGGTCATATCCTACAGCTCGCCCGATGAGGAACCCAGCGATGTGATTGACAAAGCCCTTGACACGTTCGGCTACGACCATGAGACTGAGACTGTCCTCAACAAGTACATCATGGGGACCGGCTGGTACTTCCAGAGCGACCTCTCCATCCTGGACCTAAAGAGGTATAATGCGGTGATCTGGGTCTTCGGCGGTTCCGGGAACTCGCCACTGCCTCAGAGGGAGACGCTAACCGACGAGGACATCTTCTCGATTAAGGATTACCTGGACGGCAACTATCCTGAATCCCAATATCTCACTAACACCCACCATGAGAACATTATGTTCGTGGGGTCGGAGTTCGTAGGGGAGCTCGCCTTCGCCAATGACGAAATTGAGGACTTCGACGAGGAGGGCGGGATGGTCCGGACAATAAAGCTCTACGATTTCATAGAGGATTACCTAGGGATCCGACCGGTCATCCCCGCTGGAGGCTCTTCCACTGAGGTCCACGGACCGACCGACGGGAACATCCTCACTGATATCCATCTAGGCCTCGATTATTCAGGGACCAATCTGATGCTCCCAATCGACTATTCCCCCATCCAATTGAACACTGTCGTTGCCCCATCCGGGACCACCTACAGGTCAGTGACAGCACTGAAAACCTCCTCTTCCGGGGTCGAGACCGTGATAGCCAACCAGTTCAATTATACAGCTCCGAGGCCAGTGGTCTCCGAGGGAAAGACCCTCATCAATTTCAGGGCCGTGGTCCATTCTTGGGAGCTGACCCATCTCGCTCACGGATCGGTCGAGACCGCCCTGAACGAGCTCCTATACATCACCCTGCACTGGTTCGCGACCCCTGAGGACAGCCCGGAGCTCGTGGGCAGGGACTGCATGGTCATACTCGATACGGACCACCCTGTCATCGGGAACGCCTATCTGGTCCAGGCCAAGATTGCCAATCTGGGAGGTAAAGCCGGCGGCGGTACCATCAGGTTCAACGACGGAAACACCCTGATAAAGAGCGAGAACGTATATCTGAACCCCAATAGCGTCGCCACCCTTGAGGCGCTCTGGAGACCGGTATATGCTGGGAACAGGGTCATATCCGTCCAGATAGACAGGTACGACGACACCGACGAGGTTTTCGATGTCATAAACAACATCCCCGTCGCGAACACGTACGTCTACTTCTTCTGGGACGACATGGAGTCCGGGGACGGGAACTGGGAGCATGACTCGACCATCCTCTTGCTAAACGGGGAGGGGGCGTTGGACTACATGAGGGAAACGACCGATACGAACATAGCCTACAAGTGGGAGACGATGGACGGTTTCCAGAGGAACCTTGACGTGACCAACGAGAACATGGAGAAGGAATACCACAGCTCCGACGTATCATTCTTCATGCACGAGCCTTCCGGGACCACCACCAGGACCGCCGACATCGTCTTCGCAATAGATTCCTCGGACGCCATGAGCGATAATAGCGTTCCTTCATCCGATCCTAATGACCTTAGGAAGTCCGCGACCAGGAACTTCATAGACACGCTCTACGACGAGTACAGGGTTGGTGTTATTGACTTCGACGGAATAGTTACGACCAGGTACTCCCTTGGGCTCGACAGGACCGCCGCGAAATCATCGATCGGGCTCATAGACGGTACAGGCAACAGGGCCCTTTACGATGCAGGATACCAAGGCCTTTCGACGCTCGATACAATTGGCAAGGACGATGCTGACGCTGTCAAGGCCCTAATCATCGTCGCAGGCGGGCCCAACATAGCGAGCCTTCAGACAATTGACAGTTATAAAACATACAGGGACAGCCTTGACAACGTCCCAACAACGGAGGACAACGTCCTGGTATTCACGATCAATCTTCTCTACGGGGATGAGATCGAACTTAAATCCATGTGCACCCAGCCCTGGGCCAGTGGTCCATACTATTATCGTGCGGCTGATCCGACTGAGCTCGTCACCATATATGATAACATATTGAAGACCCTCAAGACCTCCTCATCCACAAGCTCCAGGGGGAGCGTCGATGGCTCGCGGACCAGAGGGTTCACAATGTTCCAGGACAGCTTCCCTGCATCCACCCTGGATACGGGGAAGTGGCAGACCTCGACCACCACCATCCAGAACAAGGCACCCTATTCGTCATCCTATGCCGTGGAGTTCGAGGGGACCGATTCCCTCACCTCCAACACCATAGATACGAGCTCTCAGACCCAAGCCTACATCTCCTTCTGGTGGAGGGCAGGTTATTGGGGCGGACCGACAGGGTCCCTGGAGACCGGGGACTACATATGGCTCGACCTCTACGTCAAGTCAGGACTAGGGGGAATCTGGTTGTCAAAGTACTACCTTGTGAACGACGATTCTGGCTATACGGATTGGAACCATGGCACCTTGCAGCTCCCGCCAGAGGCTTTTTGGACAGGGTTCCAGTTCAGGTTCGTTGTGGCCATGCAAAGCGGTTCGGCCAACGATGCCTTCTACCTTGACGATGTCAGGGTCGATATGGGCATCCTTGGCCCTGGTTCGGTGATATCGCTAGACCTCAATCCATGGAGCGACGGGACCTTCGGGGCAAGGAACAAGTACATCCAGACCCCCCCCATAGACCTCTCGAACATAGACGGTGCGACCCTGAGCTTCTACCAGAAGTACAACATGAAAAAGGGCTCGAACGGTGGAGTGGTCCTCGTCGGGGTCGAACAATCGGGCGGTTCATATGAGTACAGTTATCTCCAACCTGAGCAGCCTTATACTGGCGACCTCCCCTCCGAACCTACGGACCCGAAGTTCACCGACGATGAAGGCACCTGGATCAGATGGGTCTGGAACGGCATCAGCGGTGGTGGGACGCTCGGGTGGGACTATACCTCATTCGACCTGACCTCGTTCAAGGACCAGAGGATCATCGTCAGGTTCTCCTATCTCTACGTGGAGGGAGGGACCGGCTACGGCTGGATCATAGACGACGTCAAGGTCACCGTGAGCTCGAACGACGACAACCCGAACAAGGGCCTAACTTCGGACATTTGGAGGCTCAGGGAAGCCTCGACGAAGGCCGAAGCCCACAGCGGCGACCATGCCTGGTTCTGCGGGGACGATTCGGCATTCAATGGGAACAAGGGAGACCTCAAGGACAGCTTGGACAATTCCCTCTTCTCGAGGCCCATCGACCTGACCAATGCCAGGACGGCGACCCTTGAGGCCTATTTCAAGTTCAACCTAGACCAGGACCCAGGAAGGCCACCCGACGGGTTCAGGGTCGAGGTAAGCATCGACAACGGAATAGTCTGGACGCCCATAAACCTAGGTGTGAGGGCCTCATGGAAGGTCAGCGGTTCCGAGGTCGATGCGGACGATGGTATCCCAAGCGATGGCAAATCCTTTACAGGGATCGAGGACGATCCGGGCAACTCCTTCAACTGGGTTCCCGCCAGCTCGCTTGCAAGGCTCATAACCGACCTGGGCGCTTTCACGGGCAACGTCATCATACTTAGGTTCCGAGTGATCACGGACCTGAACACCGAGCATTACGAGGACGAGAACCAACCCTTCGGCTTCTATGTCGATGACGTCTTCATCTTCGGCGAGTCCCTTGCCGGGACCAGGTCCACTGAGGACGACTCCGCAGGTGTCAGTATCCCCCTCTCGCCTGAATCGGTCTTGGCAGAAAAGGAAATGGCCCAGAGATATTGGGACCAGGACACGACACCATCACAAGATAATGAGGAGGGTGGCG
Source organism: uncultured Thermoplasmatales archaeon (assembly GCA_964563055.1). GTDB lineage: Archaea > Thermoplasmatota > Penumbrarchaeia > Penumbrarchaeales > Penumbrarchaeaceae > JALOTP01. Next base: position 103,124 of record CAZLVP010000008.1, read on the forward strand.
ACGGGACCATCAACAATGTGCACACCGCTCTCCCCGCTGATCCCCTGGCTAAGACACCGAGCGGGTCAGACCAGGCATCGTCAATTGAAACGCCCGGTCAGAGTCCTCTCATGGCCGCATCAGCTGTCATTTCAGCGGTGCTTCTTCTCGCTCTTTTGACGGTGGCCTTGAGGCGGAGGGACCGCTCGATCCGTGCTTCGAAAGGAGAAAGGAGGTGTTGATCGATGCAATTCTATCCGGGCTTTCGTGTGAAGAAGGGGTCCAGGACTCTGGCCGTGTCGGAGGCGGTCGGGACCATCCTGCTCTTGGGAATCTCCGTGATTCTCACGGGTTGGGTAGCCATATGGGCCAGCACGGTTGACAGGGGTGAGGAGTCCGTGTTCGTCGACCTGTGGGCATCCACGGGGCTGGACCAGTTCTATATAGTCCACAGGGGCGGGGATGCCCTTGACGGGAGGCAGACCACTATAATCATCAGGGACACGGCAGGCACGGACCTCTTCAGGGAGGAATATTACAACCCGCCAGCGAGAACCGATGAATATTGGAACCCCGGAGAGGAGCTGACCCTCCCCATAGGCGCCCTCCCCTCGGAGTTCGACCTCATAATCACAACAGTAAGGCCTAACGGGAACTCTATCGTCGTCCTCAAGACCAGGCTGCTCAAGGAAGTATCTGTCGATGACCTGCCGGACCTGGTGGTTAAGAGCGTGAGGCTCCAGGCCGTTGGTGGAGCTGACCGGAACATCCTGCTCGAGGTCGGGACCTACTATGTCGTCATCGAGGTCGAGAACAATGGGAAGGCCCTGGACAAGGTCCATTTCTCGGCGAACCCAGACATGACCGTCAAGAACCTCAGGGTCTTCGACTCAGCGGACGACCTCTCCTTCACTTCATTGATGCTCAGTCACATAAGGGGGGCTATGGAGGTCCCAGTGTCGGACCCTGGTTGGGGATTGTTGGCCAATGGCGACATAATGCGCGCCAGGTTCGAATGGCAGGTCCCGTTGAGCGACCCGAGGACGCTGGGTGACCATACGCTCTCGGTCAAGGTCATCCCGCTCTATACTGGAGAGATATACTACAACAACAACATGGTGGAGAGGGCGTTCATGGTCGACAAGGAGGTCCCGCCGTATATCGTTACGGGACCGGACCCGGGCATATATGACATCTACTTCTCCAACAATGTGCCCAAAAGCGGCGAGAGCGTCCTTGTCACTGTGGTCATCCAGAACTCAGGAGAGGAAACCGTGTTCACTAACGACCATGTGAACCTTGTCGTCTCCACCTGGGAACCTGTACCTATGAAAATAGATGGCGGGACCAATCAGGAGACACATGATTGGATGATGGACTATCCTGGCCATTTCATGAACTGGAGGACCGAGGACAACTCGTTCGCGCTCACCGATGACGATACCTTCCCCACCTGCGTCGTTACGGACATCCAGCTCCTACCCGGGGCCTATCTGTTCCTCTATTTCACGATAGAGGTCAGGGTCGATGTGCCCGGAGGCTTCCAGTGGATCTACGCCACCATCGATGCGTACAACACTGATACGACACCGCAGGGGATAACTGAGCTTGAAGGGGACGAGTTCAAGGACAATAGCGTTAAGGACATGGTCCAGGTCCTACCGAGGATCCTGCTGGTTGATGATGATGCGGCACCGACTTCCACAGAAGGGGACATGACCTCTTCGGTCCTCGAGGCCCTGATAGGTTCCGGAGTGAACGTTGACAAGGTGTACATAGCCCAAAGGATCGACGATACCAACGGTCCAAGGGACGCCCCTGCGTTCAAGTACGACAAGGCCGAGATAAGCGTCCCCGCCATGGAGGACTTCGACATAGTGATCTGGGTGACCGGTTACACCAGTGATGGTTTGACCAATGTTCCCCGCGATGGCACCAATTATGGAGGGAACGTCCAGGAGATCATGGAGCATATGGACAACCACCGTTACTTCCTTCTAGTGGGCGAGGACCCGCTCGGAGGCCTATCAGAGTGCTTCGATTACGGGGACGTCACGCAAAAGAGCGGGACGGTGACCGATCTCGAATACAACAATGCAAGGGCTTTCACCCAGTACTACCTTGGGATCACGAGCTACAGGACCGACGTCGACCTTCCCGATACCGCCCCCTATGAACTCTTTGGGACCGATACCGAGACCGACAGCCTGACCCCTTTCGTTCCCCCCGAGGAGTATACGATAGCACTCGAGCATGGAGCACTTGACAACGGGCAGGCGACCATGTTCAAGACCAGGGTTGGAAAAGTCACCTCTCTCCCCGGTTCAACGGTATACGAGGAACCTGTCGGATTCCTGTCCACCAGGGACCTTTACCCCTTCTATGAGTACATGGGAGTCAGGGCCTGGAGCGAACCGGTCGGGACCTATGACGCCCAGTTCAGGGTGGCCGTCTTGGGGTTCGACGTGAACAAGATAAGGTACCTGAACGAGAATATCGACCTGTTCGCGGCAGTGCTGAAATGGTTCGACTGGGAGATCAAGGTCGGTAGGGACCTTTCCATCACAGGGATGGAGATGTACATCCTTAACGAGCTCGACGGAGGAGGATATGAGAGGCTGGCTATCTCGGAGGGATATACACCCAAATACCTCGACACCGTGGAGATAGAGGCCACTATCAGGAACAACGGCCGTGAACCGGAATCCACCACCCTCATCTTTTACATCATAGGTCCCAACGGCATAGAGCTCCCCATAACCCCCTCCATCGTGGACCCGAGGACCGCTGACGGGAAGCCCTTCAGAGGGAGGGACGACAATCCCTTGGACATCGATAATCTTGGCGGGTCCGGGACCCAAGAGCTGAATTTCAAGCTTTGGCTGGCCGTGGGTGTGGGGCTGTTCACGTTCAGGGTCGAGGTCGATCCATATCACCTCATACCCGAGATAAACGAAGAGAACAACGACATAACCTACTCTACATCGACCGTGGCCTCCTTCATCACGCAGAACAATATCCTTATCGTTGACGATGATACGTCCGACGACAACTTCTACCACGATTCCGACACTGGAACCGTGGACAAGGACGATCTCCTGAAGTCCTACCCGGCCGGGGAGACAAGCTACCTTATAGAACAGGTCCTCCTGCGCCTTGACTACGATTACGAGACGGTAACTGTCGAGAACAGATATTCCCAATCGACTGGGACCTGGTCGTTCGACAGCACCCTGACCAAGATGGACCTGAAGAGGTTCAACTCCATTATTTGGGTCACGGGAGACTCGGGTGACCCATCCGATGGGCTCAAGGAAACGCTGACCGACAATGACATGATAGCCATAATGGAATACCTTGACGGCGACTACGCCGAGGCGGCCTTCCTGCCATCGGACCACTACGAGAACATTATGTTCGTGGGCCATCACCTTGTCCAGGACATCTCCCAGTTCGCTACCATTGGTGTGGTCGGCAAACCTGGCATCACGAACGGAGGGTTCCTAGAGCATTACCTGGGCCTCATTCCCCTGTCACCTCCCTATTCCCTGATGACCGCGTCCCACATCCAGGGCAGGCCTAATGGTGATATTCTGGCTGACCTCTACGTCGGGATGGACTATGGCACGGAGCATTTCATGGGCGCCTTCGAGTTCCAAGACCTGACCCTCACGGTCCCAGACCCACTCGTGGAGAGCGTCGTCCCAGTGCTCTACTCGGTCACCGGGGCCGAGAGCCGTACGATCGCCTCCGAGTACAGGAGAGAGGACCCGATTCCCAATCATGAGAACTACTTCAGGACCGTTGTCCAGTCCTGGCAGGTGACGCAGGCTGAGCACATCGGCAAGGAATCGACCATAAACGAGCTGATCTACCTGCCACTCCATCTCTTCGGGACGCCTGAGGACACTGCAGAGCTCGTCTCGAGATCCGCCTTCATAAAGTTCGAGGACGAGCACCCGGCCATCCTCAATAACTATCTGGTCAGGATAGAGGTCGCCAACCTTGGCGGTGTCTCGGGAGGAGGTACCATAAGGTTCGCCGATGGTGACCTGCTCATAAAGAGCCAGTACATCTTCCTCGACCCTGACACGTCCATGACCATAGAAGCGACCTGGACCCCGCTCTACGCAGGGATAAGGGACATAAAGGTCATACTTGACGTGAAATCGGACACCGTAGAGGTCCTAGACGTCCTCAACAATGTCCATGTCAAGTCCATAGACGTCTACTTCTTCTGGGACGACCTGGAGGAGGGCTCCGAGAACTGGATCCACGACGCCGTACTAGCGACCATAAACGGGGAGTCACCCCTCGATTACCTGGACCCCTACGACAGGAACCCCAGCACCAACATCGTCAAGAGCTGGGACCTGTCCATGTCGAAGGGGTTGGTAGAGACCGAGGAAGTGTCGCATTCAGCACCGGTCTCATACTGGTTGAAAGAGGGCGTGGGCGCACCGGTGAGGGCGAACGTCATACTAGGGCTCGTCATTGACAACTCACCGTCCATGTTCGACCGCAAGGACCCCTCTTCTGGCAAGACCTGGCTCAAGGTGGCCGTCGAGAGCGCCATGATCCTCGTAAATTCCCTTAGCGACGATTCGCTCGTTTGCGTCTGGGTCTTCAGCGGTAGCAACGCCAAAAGGCAGCTGCCACTAACAGCCCTGTCCGGGACCGGCAGGACGGTCGTCATGAACTCCATCACCAGCATAGCCAACGGTCAGATGACCCAGATCTGGGACGGGATAGGCAGCGCCTACATTGAAGTGAAATCGGCCATCCCGACGTATCCGAGGCATACCCCGGCCGTGGTCGCCCTGTCCGATGGAGCCGATTACCAGTCAAGCGACGTGTCGGCAGCCCAGATAACCAAGCTGGAAGCGGCCAGCGGGACCTGGGCGCCGTGGCACGACATGAGGCCTGACCTCGGCTACCCGACCGTCAACTATACCAAACACATGGGAAAATATACGATACCGTACAATGGTATAGCCAAATGGTACACAGCAGGAGGCGGCTCGTTCAAGCCTACCAGGAGGGGGCTCCTGACCGCCGACATGTCGATCTATACAATAGGGCTCGCTCTGGAGCACCATGACCCTATCGACCAGCCCCAATGGGCCGGGCCTTGGGCTGAGGCATGGGCCGACCCGACTTACGCCGTCTACACGGGTACGGGGTCCCTTGAATCGGGGACCACCGAGTACAACCTATGGAGGATATCCACTACCTCAGGGGCCCAGTACTTCTTCACGCCCACCCCAGACCAGCTGGACGACATATTCAATACCATTAGCATCTTGCTCGCTGGGGAGGCGGGGGAGACAAGGGCTACCGAGTTCGAGGAGAACTATGACAAGGTAGCCGTGACCCCTGAGTTCGACCTGTCCTACGCCTCAAGCGCATACATCACGTTCTGGCATAGATACAACATGGTCGGCGGGACCAATGGTGCTTTCATAGAGATAGGGTATCAGGACCCTGCGGTGACAACCGAGGTCGACCTGTTGACCGATTGGGACTGGAAATACGCTGTGCCCTTCGAAGGGCAGTACTCTGGCAATCTATACCTGGCATCCGACAGGTACGATTCGTTCGGTAACGCCGTGACATGGGGCTGGACCGGGCTATCGGGCCAGGGGTCCTTCGATTGGGAGTACGTCAAGGTGAACATCATTGACTACGTCCCGACAGAGCACAGGGACGCCGTGAGGGTCAAGTTCAACTACACCCAGTACGGCGGTGGGACCGGCGATGGGTGGTGGATAGACGATGTGAAAATCACCGTCAGCAGGGACAACGCCGCCCCTGTGACAGAGGATTTCCCGGACATGTGGAAGTACTCCACAGGGTCCATTGACGAGGGGACGACTCACAGCGGGATATCAGCTTGGTATGCGGGAGGGCCCGGGTCCACCGATTTCAACGATGGCGTGGATAACTCCCTCTACACCCGGCCCATAGACCTTACCAACTCTAGGCAGGCCATAATAGAGATGTACCTTAGGTTCAACATAGATTACGTAGCTGGTAGGCCACCAGACGGGTTCAGGGTCGAGGTCAGCAAGGACAATGGGCTCAGCTGGTCCACCCTCAACTACGGTGCCAGGGCCTCCTGGGGCGTAAGCGGCACCGAGGCGGACATAACGGACGGCCTAGAGGACGGCAGGTCCTTCACAGGATTGGAGGACGACCCCGGCAACGACCATGGTTGGGTCACGGCCGGGTCGGTGACCAGGTTCGTGACCGACCTACAGGGGTTCCTGGGCAACGTCATCATACTCCGATTCAGGATCATAACCAACACTGACGGCGTTCACTACGCCGACCCTAACGAGTTCAAAGGGATCTACCTAGACGACATCATAATCTCCGGGTCGTCCAGCGGGGTTACAAGGGGGACAGAGGTTTCGGTCGAACCTTCTCAAACCATTGATGAGGGACGGTCGCCGGTCGGAATTACCGAAAATTCGGATTCTGAGCCGACCGCTTTATCGAACCCAACCGTTCAGACAGTAGCGCCTATCCCTGAACCGGCAACCGATTCCGGGGAAGGACCAACGATATCAGGGCTCTGGGCCCTGCTCCTGCTTCTTCTCTGTCTTTTCCTTATCGTGGCCTCATCAAGGAGAAAAGGTTTTCGAGGGAGGATGGACATGGGGGTGGGAGAAATATGAGACCTATTATGGACGACAAGGGGGACGCAGTGATGGTCTCGGCCGTCCTGCTCCTCTCCATAGCCGTCTCGTTCGGGGGAAGCATGCTCCTCAACTATGCCGAGATCTCAGGAAAGGAGAGCGACATGGAGCACGCCTCCGGCGTGGAGGATTCTTTGCTGAGGCTCAGGACCTCCATGACCATGCTCCTTGACAGAAAGGATACCAAGACGACCATAGTCAACAGGCTCACCCTTGGGACCTATGGCAATCCGTACATGACAGTCGCAAGGTCCTCGGGGGAGATGTCCATGACGTCGAGCCCGGAAATGTTCCAGATGTCGGTCGTCCTGCGCTCCGGCGGGTCCGAGACCACGTTGAACACCGTGAACGGGGGCATAAGCTACCACGTCAACAACTTCTACTTCCATGACCAATCCTATTTCTTCCTTGGCGGCGGGCTCATAAGGGAGGAGTACGGTCAAAGGGTGATGTCGTCGGCGCCTCCCATATTCACGGTCCGGGCCGAGTCCACCTGGGGCCTTGAGCTGAGGACGTTCGGAATGACCGGGGACCCCTGGTCCGTCTCAGGCATTGACACGGTCCTCATGTCCGTTAGCCTAGTGAGCGACTCGGACATCTACAGGGACCTTTCAGTGGGCGAGACCATAGCCATCTACGTCAACGGCTACGGCGAGGATGCCTGGGCGGATTACTTTGGAGCCTACTTCAAGGAGAACGGGTTCTCGGAGAACGTGGATTATAGGGTGACCGAGGCTGTCGACCTCTCGAGCCCTACCGAGCATCTCACGGTCGAGGTCCTTTCAGCTGATTTCTTCCAGGGGAACCTGGGCGAGATGGAGGTGAACATATGAGGAGGATGGGCATTTTCAAGCACCAGATGGCGCGCGATGAAGAGGGGGTATCGAACGTCGTTTCGCTCATAATGATAGCCGGCATCCTGATCTCCCTCCTTGGGATGGTCTTTGCCACCTATCTCCCCGCCTGGGGTAAGGACATAGAGGTCCAGACCCTCAACGGTGCCATGGACTCGTTCATGGACCTCAAGTCGGGGATGGACACGCTCGCCGTTGGCGGGGACCCGGGAACCGCTCTTACAACCAAGATGACACTGGGCTCGACTGGTGGTCCTATCTTCGGGTTCGGAAGGTCCACGGGGTCGCTTGACCTCCTAAGCGAAAAAAGCCTTGTCGTGGTAAGGGACGGCCTAGGCAACATCTACTCCCAGGGCAGGGGCTCCCTCGTCTTCGACTCCTCGACCACCTACATTGAGGACCAGACCATCATACTCGAGGCCGGGGCCATAATCAGGGAGCAGTCCGGGACTAGCGTCATCAAGGGAACGCCAAACCTCCTTGTGAAGAAGGAGGCCAGCGCCATAAACCTCTACATGCTGGTCCCCACCTTCGAAGGGACCGACAGGTCCATATCCGGGACCACTGTCCACATGGTCACGAACGCACTACTGTCCGAGGACGTGACCTCATGGACCGTTCCAGCTAACAGGAGCGTCGAGATCGTCATAATGACTGAAAACGGTGCGGTCTGGTCCAAGTACTTCACGGACATGATGAAGGACCAGGGGTTCCTGGGAACGGAATACTCGGTTGCAGAGGGCACGGATGGACTGGGGAATCCCACGGTTACCTTGAGCATTACCGCGAACCAGGTAAAAGGCCTTGAGCTCAAGACAGCTGTCTTCAAGGTATCGTTCAATTGA
>CAZLVP010000009.1:0-38748 GCA_964563055.1 uncultured Thermoplasmatales archaeon
CGGGACCTCGGTCGAGGTCACACCCCATCATCTCCTGCTCGACCTGAAATGGTGCGAAGCGAACCTTGAACTGGAATCCCTAGCAATAGTGAACCCCCCCATCAGGACGACAGCTGACCGAGCAGCCCTCTGGGAAGCACTGATATCTGGCCATGTGGATGTGATAGGTTCAGATCATGCCCCTCATTCGTTCTCCGAGAAGGAAGATATCGAGAAGACCCCTTCAGGGATGCCAGGCACAGAGACCATGTTACCTCTACTGATGTATGAGTTCGTGGAAAGGAGGTATGACCTCAGGATCCTCCAAAAGGTCATTACCGAGGGGCCTGCCAGAAGGTTCGGTCTGGAACGGAAGGGATGCATAGGACCGGGTTTCGATGCGGACCTGGCCATAATAGACCTAAAAGATGTAAGGAGGATAAGGGCCGAGGACCTTCATTCCAAATGCGGCTGGACCCCTTATGAGGGTCTCAAGGCCATCTTTCCAACCAGGGTCTATTCCAGAGGAGAGCTTCTTGTGGAGGATAGCTCCATCTGTGGTCGTCCTGGAAGGGCGAAGAACCTGACAATAATGGAATGATTTTTTTTCCCACTCGTTTTTTTCTCTATGAAAATGACCACATTGGCTATTCATTTTTTGAAAAAACATTCAAGATCTCAAATGTAACTAGAGAGGACCAACGAAGGTTTAAAATAGAACGAGCATCTGTCGTCGCTCGGTGTTCCAGCATGGCAAAGAAACAGACGACAAGGGAGTCGAAGAAGATAAAGGACAAGTGGAAGTCCAAACAGTGGTATTCCATTTATGCTCCTGAGATGTTCAACCGGGCCAAGATCGGAGAGACGCTCTCGGATGACCCTGCCAAGATGCTGGGTAGGACCATCGAAGTGACCCTCCAGGACCTGACCGGGGACTTCAGGATGATGCATATAAAATTAAGGTTCAGGGTCGTTGACCATTCCACCAGCGATGCATTCACAAGGTTCATGGGATTGGACCTGACATCGGATTACATACGGAGACAGACACGAAGGAAGAGGACCAAGATGGAGGGTGTCTTCGATGTGACCACGAAGGACGGTTACAAGGTCCGACTCAAGCCGATGGCCATCTCCGACAAGAGGATACAGAGCTCTGTCCAGTACCTGATCAGAAAGAGGATGGAATCGGTGATAAATGAAGCTGGTGCCGGTCATACGTTCTCAGAGCTCACCTCGATGGTGCTCACCCCTGATAAGGAGAAAGGGCTCGTCAATCAGATCCTCAACCAGTGCAGACCCGTCTACCCATTGAAGAGGATGGACATAAGGAAGATGGAGATACTCTCCATGCCCGAGGGGGAGGATAAAACGACGAATATCCTCTCAGCGCCCGTTCCTCCCGAACAGGAAGCAAAGACCGAGGTCAAAGGAACGCCAGTTCCTGAAGGGCCTGAGACCTCTCCAGAGCCCCCTGCAACTAAATGATGGCAGTTCATTTGATAGTCCAGACATCATTTCGATCCTATCCGATCGATTTATAGGTCACGTACAACAGGTTTTAATAATCCCAGTCCGCTCTATCTTGTGCTGGGCCATGAAGCGACGAACAAACCATTGGGACCAAGGGTTGGTGGGTTCTTTTGACCGGTAAAAGGATGACCGAGATCTATAAGGAACTGGACCTGCTCTCCAGTGAACTTGGTGCGAAAGTGGGAGGCCATCACGCACCAGTTCATGAGGACATCCCCACATTCGAGATCGACCTGGAAGGTCATCTATTAAAGGTCCCCCCCCTCATGGTCGAAATAACGGGATTCTCCCAAGAGGAACTGGGCCTTCTTTCACTTCAGAACATCATATTCACCGATGATAGGAACAATCTCATGTCGGCCATCGGGTCGATCGCTGGGGGAGCCCCTTTGGTGATCATAGAGCTAGAGCTCTTCTCTGAACAGAGCGCGGCTCACCCGGTCGAGGTCATAATGCTCCCGAAAAGGAACGGGCAGGAGATCGATGGGGCCTGGGGGGTCCTTAAGGATATTAAGGGAAGGAAGCACCTTGAGGAATCCTTGGAAAGGACCCGTGAGGTCCAGGGGAGATCACAGAGGTTCCTTTCGGATTTCGTGTCGCTAATGGCCAGAGAGATACGCCAACCTTTGACCGAGATACTACTGACCCTAGAAATGCTCCATTCCGGTCATTTCGGAGATGTGAACGATGGTCAAAAGGCAAGGATGGACCAGCTAATATCTGCTGTGGACAGGCTAAAAGGGATCCTGAACCAAGCTATAGAGACCTCAAAGGAGGCTGGGAGGGAGTTAAAGCTTGAAAAGGATACCATAGACCTGAACGAGGTCCTTAAAGGGACTTTGATCGAATGGGATGTACTAATGGGGTCCAAGGGGATAAAGTCCGAGATAACATTGCCCGAGCGGCCAGTGATGGTCCCATTGGACAGAAAGGCCATGCAGCTGGCCATAGACAACATTATCGAGCATAGTTTGGGCCAGCTGCCGAATGGCGGCCTAATCCGTATCGATCTGGAACAACGAAAGGAGGCCATTCTCATCACACTCTCCGATTCAGGACCCGGTATCCCAGAGGATGAGGTCGGGCAACTTTTCGAAAGGTTCCATGTGGACCGTAACAGGGAGGGTGGTTCGTTCCTCAAGGGTCTGTCCCTTTACATGACAAAGAGGATAATAGAGACTCATGGTGGTAGGATATGGTGCGAGAGCTTCCCTGGGTTGGGTACGAGCTTCCTTTTGACACTTCCTATTAGGGTAGAGGATAAGGAGGGTTGATAGTGGATGGGATAATGGTCGTAGAGGACAGAGACGCTATTGCGGAGGTCCTCTGTGACATGCTCAGAGTGAACGGTTTCTCCGTCGTTGCTCTTGCTAGTACAGGAAAGGAGGCTTTGGATATGTTCTCCAGAGCGCGCCCTGGTATTGTCCTTATGGACCTACTGCTCCCCGATATGAACGGCCTAGAGGTCACTTCCAAGCTCCTCGAGATTGACCCATCCGCGAAGGTCATAGCGATCACTGCACTTTCTCGTGACGGATTGATGGAGGACGCATTGAAAGCGGGTTGTGTAAGGTTCATAGCCAAACCATTTCGGATGAAAGAACTATTAAGTACAATTGAAGAAGTGGCCCGTCACTAGAGCCCCCCCTCATTCCTTTCCAATTGAGACCCAAGGACCTTCTATGGACCATAAAGGTTATTATTACAGACCGTTTTAAACCTCCAGCTAAACAGTTCTGTTGCCGCTCCGTTCCCCTCGGAACGAACTCTAGGATGGCAAAAGGTAAAATATCCGCCAGTCCCATATGAATCCATCGGAACGAGATGTCGGCATAAAAAGGGGTGAACCGATTGGCGAGCAAACATGAACACAATCCCGGGTACCTGATAGCCCTGGGATTGGTAATGCTAATGGTCATACCATCGTACATAATTGCGGTAAGGTCCGAGAGCGAGGCCCCGGCCCGAGGTGTATGGTTGGACATTGCCGTCGACGGTATAGATGTACAGAGACCTTCACAGTCCAATAATATCTATCCTGGCCAAAAGATCACGGTTTGGGTCAAGCTCATCCATGACAACAGGCCTTTTGAAAGCGATACGTTGATAACTCCCGAGAATCAGTTCACCGTGGTGCTCGTTGTTGATGATACCTACAACAATGTTACGACCCAATACAAAACGGTCTCGACCATGCCTCTCAACCATACCGGTGCCGACCCGCCCCATGGTGGTCAGAACAGCCCATATATCGTCTATTTCATCTGGACCGTTCCCATGAGGAAGCCTGTTGGCGTGTCCAGCTGGAACGATTTCAGCTTCATGATGCATGCCACCATCACCGTGGATGACGATGACAAGTCGGATAACTTCAGGAGCGGGAGCGGAGTTAGGATATCCGAACCCGAGTTCGCCCCCATGGTCATAGAGGAGGGTGAGAAGGATGGAAAGGGCCCCATTCATGATGTCATCGTCGGTAACCCATATTTCATCCCATTCCTGCTTATGAACGATGGCCCCGCCCTTGACAATATCGGCATAGAGATCCTCAGCGTTCCGGATGGGTGGAACACCGATCCGTTCTCACCCAGGGTGGTATATCCGAACGATGCCGAGAACCTGGAGCTCCCCATCCAGATCCCAAATAATCCGTTCTTTGCCCTGAACACCGAAAAGGGCAAAGAGAAGATCTATTCCATAGAGGTCCGAGCCTATTCTGCGTTCTACCCGGACGGTCCATATCTTAGCAACGAGAGACATACCTTCAGGTTCAAGGTGGCCTTCAAACCCGGAGCGGAGATGTGGCCAGCAAAACCATATGTCTATCTTGAACCAGGTCTGGATCCCAACACGAACAAGGTCGATTTTTACATCAAGAACACCGGGAACGGGGAATCCACCTATACACTGTCGACCAACCTTCAGGACATAGATAAGAAAAGGGGTTGGGACGTGACCTTCAAGTCAGGGGATGCCCAGCAGGAGGCCATCGAACCGAACAAGGTCTATATGTTCTCCCTGAAGGTCCGGGTGCCGCTCAATGCCATGTACCTGACCAACATAAATATCGTGGTGCGTGCGACCCTAACTGCATCGGCCGTGACCTATGAGGCCTTCAGCCAGAACCTCATCGTTTACGCGGACAAGCACTTTGCGGCAGATATTCAGAACTTCGAGAAAGCATCGTTCAAGGTCGAACCTGGCAGGGAGAACATCATCAAGTTCAATTTCACGAACATGGGAAATACCAAGGACGATACGCTTTTCCTGAACGTGACACATAAACCATACGATTGGACAGTGATCATCGACCAGTCCCAGTTGAGAGGTAAAGGCATCGGCCCCTATACAACAGTAACGCTAACGATGGTCTGTATAATCCCGGAGACGTCCAGCGCAACCCTGTCCACCTTCAGGCCCATGGTCAAGGTGGAGGCAAGGGGCGGGTCGCCCCCAAAGAAACTGGATACGGAAGAGTTCTACTTTGAGGTACCATTGAAGTACAAGCTTGAACTATCCTCACCTCAACCGGAGAAGGAGGGGTTCCTTGGCGGGAAGCTGGTCTTCGACGTCAATGTTCGGAATGCTGGTAACAATGCCGATGGGGATACTTTCAATCTCAGTGTGGACCATCCTTGGGCGGAGCTTGAGCAGGACCAGATAGAGATAGGCAGCAACGAGATCGTCACGCTCAAACTTTATGTGGATATCCCACAGAACGCTGCCGCTGACACGAACCCGGACACCCCGTTCCCTTACGACCCGGTAAAGAACTGGTACGACGGTTACAAGATCTCGGTCAAGGGGTATTCCACCAATGAGACCAAGAACGGTGGCAAGAAGGGTTCGACCATGACGAAGGTGGACCTCGTGCTCCATGTCCAGCCTTTCTACAATTTCGAGATGGAGATAGACCCACTAGAGAAACCGCTCCAGTTCTCAATGGACCACGACCAGTCAAGAACCGTTAGGGTGAAGGTCACCAACCTCGGCAATATTGCTCTCACGGTGAAGCTCGGTTTCGTGGACAATCCGCACTCCTGGCTCAGGCTCCAGAACACCTATATCGATGTTCCTTACGGCCGGTCCTCCTATGCGACGCTATTCATCGACCTGTCCGCCGATACCGTGTCCGAGATCGGCGATATCACTGTGCACCTTCGCGGGTCCGCCAGGACGGGATTCTCGGGCGAGATAGAGTACAGGATACCCATTACTGTGAACTTCTACAGGCTCATGTTCGATTTCACGGAGAGGATGATGAACAATGAACCGTTCACTGGCGTGCTCAATGGGGAGCGCGACCTCTCCTATTCTTTCCAGGTGAACATCTCCAATGTAGGTTCAAAGGACCTTCACCCGTTCCAGTTCGAACCGCTCTACGTCGTCCTCTATGATGGGTCTTTCGAGATAGACCGGGCGAACATAACATACCTTCAGGTCGGCCAGTACAAGGTCATCAGGTTCCGGTGGGTGGCATCGACCCCCGGCCCTCACCAGATATCAATAGTATTGGAAGGGGACCTACCCATAAGCGAGAAGGGCGAGGTCAAGGAATCATGGATCATGAACATCAGGAAAGAGCCCATCCGCGTTGAACCAGATAATAGTCTTGAGCTCTATGAGATACTGATCCCGTTGGCGTTGTTGATAATTTTCGCAACGGCGATGTTCGTGTTCATTTCCAGGTACAACCAGATATTCATATCCCCGATAGATACCGGTTACGATGAGAAGGGCGAGTATAGGCCATGGGCTGTCAAGGACCAGTTCAAGGAGGAAACAAAGCAGCTGGAGCCTAAAGAAGCCCCACCACAGTTGCCTCCCCCATCGAAACCAGGCTTGCCGCCCGCTCCCTCCGAGGCCAAACTCGCACCTGCGGCCGCCGCTCCGGTGCCGGTCCAAACGCCAAGACCGGTAGTGGCAGCCCCGGTCTCTTTCCCGCAGGCAAGACCCGTTCCATCGGGTCCTATGGCCCCTGTCCAAGCGAGGCCAGGACCTGTGCAACCGATGGCTGCTAGACCTGTAGCAACGCCTGTGTCCATGCCACCACTAAGACCGGTCCAGCCCCCTGTTCAGAAGTAGGACCGGACGTTATCGAACGGCCTTTAGGACACCTATGTGCCTGGTAAGGCTCTTGTGCACCCTGAACTTTAGGACGGAAGAGAGCTCGTATCCCTTCAATCCCTCTAACATGCGTTCGTCAGGTGCGTCTAGGACCACTGGGGCACCATCGACCAGAAGCGGTCTGGCGCTCGTCAGTACAAGCCTTAGAAGCTCCCCCGGGTCGTTCCCCCCGGAACTGGCCGACCTTCCGAAGGGTGGATCGGTCAGGATACCGTCAAAGGGAGCTTTGGCCATTACAGCCTTGATGGAACCTATGGACCTGGAATCACCGAGATAAGCGCGGACACTTCCGGAGATGCCCTCGCCATCAAGGTTCTTCAATGCCCCCTCCAACACCCTTGGGTCCACCTCTATACCAGTGCAGTCATATCCCAGCCTGGCCGCTTCCATGATCAGTCCGCCAGGCCCCATGAACGGGTCCATTATGGAACTACCGACCGGTAGACCAAGGAGGTTTACCATGGACCTGGAGACCCTTGGGTCCATCATGACAGGCCTGGAGAAAGCGAGCTTGGACCCCCTTCTGGACATCAGCTCGGACCTTGAGGAGGTCGGGGTCATGTGACCAACATAGGCATCTTTGGACACAACAACGAATATCTTTTTGTCAGGTGCCCTCAACCTGAGCTTTCGCCCGGCCGCCCCGATCGCTCTCTCGATGCCACGGAACATCTCTTCTGCTGTGAAGGGAAGCGTCCCCCTATGCATCTTGACAAGGGGAGAAAGGGAAAGCCCTCTGTCGAGCTTATCGATGGTCACCTCTACGGCGGCCATTATACTATCCATCTCCGGGGGACAGACCCTTTCAAGGACCCCGGCAAAATGGCAGAGGCCCAATCTATCGACGAACCCCCGGGGAAGCTCGTGTTCGATTATGGCAATACGGTCATTGAAAACGACGGGTAGGTCCTGTGCCCCTATCGATCGGTAGGCCGATAGGAGCTCTGCCCTGGCAAGAGGGGGGTTCTCGCCCGACAGGTAAAGGAATCCCTTCATCTGTCCCTTCAGGACCTTTCCCCTTATTAACGTTGATAGTGGGGACATTGCTGGTGGTCACTGTCATTCAAAAGGTTTTTCTCCATCAGGCCCCCTAAGGGGGTAGAGGTGTTAGATTGCACGGTATCAGGTCCGCTCTCGTTCTGACCATGATCGCACTACTGGCATTCCCCGTATCGTCCCTCCTCTCTTTCGAGAACGCAGGGAATGCCATTGCCTGGACCGATGGGAACGATGACAGCGATGCATACCCCAACTACGGGATCCAGGACATCATCGCGGACAAAGCCTACCATCTTTTCAACGCCAGTGAACCCGAGAAGGCCGAGTTCATCAGGTACTGGTACCTCTGGAACGGGGCGGATTCCAAGGAGATTTCCTACGATGATACCCATACAAGGCCCGGGATCTACGATAATTTCCTAGCCTGGACCGATGACGGGCTCGAGGGGGACTATACCAATTATTTCATCAACAACAGGAAGGGTTGGGAGGTCATAGACGCCCCGACCTACATTCAAACCCTGGCCAACAGGAGCATGGAGAACCTGACGGCATGGATGATGGAGGGCATGAGGCCTGGGGCGGCGACCCAGCATAGGGCAGCGTACAATGCCGGCCTTCTGTCCAAGTATGTCGGCGACTTGACCCAGTACGGTCATACGGACTATTCGCAATGGGACCAATCGGTCATTCCCAAGCACAATCCGGCCACGACGACAGAGACCTCGTACCAGCTCTATTACGAAGCATATCTATGGACGGATGTCAACATGAACGTGCTCATTGACGATTACTGGTACAGGGATTTCGACCCACCGTCATCCTTGAACGGCACCCGTCTGAACACTGCAACAGCGGACATGGCAAGGTGGGTCAACTCCAGGGGGCTCCCTCCGACCACCATGGTCGACCATGATGGGTCCACCATCAAGGTAGGGGCGAACTATAAGACGATGCTAGATCAGTTCATATACAATTGGGACAACGATGGCAGGCACAAGGGTGTGAGGGGTTTCAACTCGACCCTCTGGAACCTGACCGTTCAGAACCTGGTCGCCGGGGCCGAGAACCTGTCCGCCATCTTCAGGGCCATATACGATGGGGCTTACGAACGGTTCATGACAGTGTCACCGGACCTTCGGGTGATAGAATGGAGCGCGAGCCCATGGCCCGTCATAGCCAATGATAAGGTGGTCATCAACGTGACCGTCGAGAACAGAGGTCCTACAGCTACAAAGAAGTTCGACCTGCTCCTTAGGATAGGTGACTTCAACACCACCCGCTCGCTCCAGCTCGATCCCCTTGGGACCAAGAACGTATCCTTCTACCCCTATCAGACCGGGACAGAACCCTTCAACTTCAGTGTTTCGGTGGATTTCAACCTGGATGTGGCGGAGAGGAACGAGTCCAATAATTTCATTGGCTCGACCATCATACCAATTCCAGAGACGCACGGTTCGACTATCGTACTTAACCGCTCCTTCACCAACATCCGGAGGGATGCAAGGAGGGCTATAGAGGTCCGGGTCCAGAACACAGGGAACAGGAAGGACCTGTTCCTGATCGAAGCGTCATCGCCCAATCCCGGGGTCACGTTCGAGGTCCCATCGGAAGCACTGTCAGTGAAGCCCGCATGGAGCGCAACCACCACGGTCTATATGAGGACCCCTGCGGACCTGCCCCTTGGACCGACGACCCTTACCCTTCGGGCCGTCGGTAACAACTCGACCTCCCAGCTTATGGTCCCCCTTACCGTCCTGGAGAGGACCAATGACCCACTTGTCATCATAGATGGTCCTGATTGGGCAAGGATAGAGGACGATATCGTCATCGATGCAGGGCGGACGACCGACCCTGACGGAGATGTGCTGTCGTTCCTATGGGTCGTTCCGGGGTTCGGGAACCTATCGGGACCTCTGATAAAGATCAACTACACCATCGTGGGCACCTACCCGATCGTGCTACTTGTCGATGACGGCAATGTGACGGTCCACAAGGATTGGCCTGTAAGGGTCTATCCCCGGGTGCCGCAGAACCTTTCGACCCAGATCACCTCCGTAGGCGTGTCCGGGCTAACAGTATCATGGGTCCCTTGGGGGGCAGGAGGTCTGGTCGCTTACTGGTTGGAGGCCAGGTCGGACCCCGGTCAGGGACCTTTGTCCGAAAGGGGACCGTTCTCGTTAAAGCTCGGGCAAGGTGATACATCCGGAAGGATAGGGAGGTTCCTCCCCGGAACGAACGTGACCATCACCTTCTCTGTGGAAGCACTGAACTACGGTAACCGTACACTGGACACGTTGAGGGTAAGGACGGCCGACCTCGCTCTCTTCGAGGAGACCTTCAAACTTTACATAGAGGAGAGGTGGCTGTACCTTCAGTACAAGCCATGGATCGATCCGGAGGGTGTACGTGACCCTCTGATATCGGTCGAGATGGACCAGGGAGGTTTCGTCCCGCTCGATACAAGGAATGAGGAGATGCAGAGGACAAAGGTCCGGGACGTCATCAGGTATCAGCTCGGGTCAAGCTTCGGTTCCTATAGGACCTCATTGACCTATCGATGGGCGAACGAGACCATTGTCCCCTTCACGCTCGAGAGGTCGGTCCATATCGTCAACGGTCCCCCGAAATTGGACCTATCTGGGTCGAACCAGACGTTCGAGCTGAACGAGAACGGGACCTGCAGGGTATCCCTCACTCTTATGCTGGACGATCCCATGGACACCCTGAACGTAACGGTCAAATGGGGGGATGGCGAAAGCGAGGGTTACGTTCTGATGACACCGAAGGATGAGGTCCTTTTCCTTTTGCTGTTCCATAATTTCTCAATAGTGGGGGATTATCAGTTGAGCATATCGGCCGTGGACTGGACCCAGACAAGAAGTTGGTCGAACCATACGCTGACGATAAACGAGTACACTCCGATCAAGCGTATCGAGAGCGATGAGAACCGGCTCTTGGCCATAATAGTAGCGGTCGTCGTGGGGATATTCCTGGCCATAATGCTCGTGGTCCTTGGGTACATCGGTTACCGCTTCTCGAAGAAGGAGACCGAGGTCGAGTTCGACCTGAAGGACCTCAAGGGCGAAAGCGAGAGGAACAAGGCGGGCACGGGCACCGATTTCGACCAGAGAAGGGTGCTCCAGATCCCCAAGGAATCCATAATGCTCAGAACACCACCACCAAAGGAGGAGCTATCTGGCGGTGTACCGATCATATCGGGGACGATAACCTTCGATGAGGAATGATGATAGGTCCTATACCTTTATTAAAGTGTCAATGGACCGAAGGTCCGGTCCTGAACAATGGTCCCTATTTCGGTGAGAATACGGAGACATAGAGCCGGCACTTATGGCATCTGGCCATTCCGACCCCTAGCGGTTTCTTGAAGGGACCAGTTATCGGTTCCTCAAGGTCCGTGAACTTGTTCCCCTCTATCCCGGAGGCCCAGTGAATGGCATCCTTTGAAACAAGGTATCCGTATTCGACGGGTCCACCACAGGCAGGGCACTTGGGCAGGTTGGTTCTGATATCCTCGGTCCATTTGTTGGTCAGCATGTTGGTCATTTTCCATCCCTCATGTTTCGTTGGTTATCATTCGTGTGCAAGGAACATTGAATATTTAACGATTAATATGTTTCGCAGTAAATGACGACCCTATGGAAGCAGAACCATTATTATTCGAGTAGCCTTCTTATGTGACCGACTAGGAGGTTCTACCATTGGGGGCCAGGGAACTGATAGCAGCTGAGAGGGCGATGGTGGGGGACAGGATCACTGCGTTCTTCGATCAGGAATCGCGTCTCTGTTTGAACGATCCGATGGCCAGTGAGCTCCTTGAGGCCATCCGGGATTTTACAATGAGGGGCGGGAAGCGGGTAAGGTCGGTCATGCTCATCCTGGGTTACATGGCAGTGGGCGGCCGGGATCTAGATAGCGCAAGGAAGGCCGCAGTAAGCATGGAGCTTGTCCAGGACATGCTGCTCATCCACGACGACCTCATGGACCGCTCGCCAGAGAGAAGGGGTGGGAGGTCCCTCCACGAGCATTTCCGGGCCGTGCATAGGGAAAGGGGCTATAGAGGTGATCCCGTGCGGTTCGGGGACAACATGGCACTCATAGCAGGGGACCTGGCCGAATCCTTGGCCGAGAAGGCCCTCCTTACCTCTGGTTTCCCACCAAAGAGGCTGGTCGAGGCCATGTCCCTGCAGGCGGACATGGTAAGGGACACTGGTTATGGTCAGGTCCTGGACCTATGTTCCGTTGAGCTTCCGGATTGGACGGAGGACCAGGTCCTGAAGGTACATCATTACAAGACGGCAAGGTATACGTTCGAAGGCCCACTAATGATAGGTGCCGTCCTTCATGGGGCTCGGGGTAAGGCCCTTAAGGCGCTTTCGGGTTTTGCCGTTCCTGTCGGGACCGCTTTCCAGCTGACCGATGATATCATGGGTCTTACAGGGGACCCAAAGAAGGGGGGTGAATCGGACATCTCTGACATTAGGGAGGGGAAAAGGACCCTCCTTGTTGTCGATTCTTTGAAAATGGTATCAGAAGAGGACAGATCAGTTCTCCTTAAAGGGCTCGGGGACCCGGACCTTACACTTTCGGATGCAAAAAAGATTAGGAACATCATTGCGGCCACTGGTGCCGTTGAGAGGTCCCGTGCCCTTGCATCGGAGCTGACAGAAAAGGGCAAGTCCTCACTTGCAGGAGCGGGCTTGGACCCTACCGTTTGCGATGCCCTCCGGGAGCTGGCCGATGAGATGTTGGGCAGGGCCTGACCCAGGACCTATCCGCACTTCAAGGATAAAAAGGGCCCCTCCATGCCCTAATGGACACCTTCTGGCGGCCGATAGTGTCCAGATGGTAATATGTTTATATAATATTACAAAAATCCCTCTATTGAATATTTATAGGCTATAGGCCAATGGCTCATCACGGAGTGAAAATAATTCTTAAGGAACGCACTCTATCCCCTATTCCAAACCCCCCACTCCGCTCAGGCGGGAAGGCAGGGCTCGTTCGCGAGCATAAAATGCCTTCCCGCCTCTCTCCTATCGTTTCCGTGAACAAGGACCAGGGCCTATCGACGATCTATCGGGCGATCTCGAGCTCGACCATGTTTCCCAAACGGTCATATGCGGCCATGGTCCCTTCGGTGAACGGAAAGCCGATGATTATATTGATGCCCGGGAACCTTGAGAACATCTGGAGGTCAGCACTTGAGGGACGGGTCGACCCGGAAGGGTGCGAATGGACAACCCCCTCCCCCTGGACGCTCCGCTGACTGAGCCTGTCGAAGAGCGAGAACATGACGATGGACCTTCCTGATGCAGTGTCGAGTATCGGCTCGATATGGGTAATGCGTTCAATGCCCCTGAGCATGGCCCCGAACTCGTTCGGATAGGCCTCCTTCGCCCGTGATATGATCTCCCTGACGGCACTGCGTTCAATGACATGAACAGGTACATCCTTGAACATCTCCGATGTATCAGGGTCCTCCCTTAGCCAATCCTGGCCGGAGACCCCCTCTTTCAGTACCTCGAAGGCCTCCCTGTACTGTTTGACGGGATATCTGAGAACAAGGTCAAGGAGCGTCCTTTTCGCCCTCTTTCTCTCACCTTTCCTGATCAGGGCCAGGAAACCAGCTGACATGGCCAATGATACCCATTCGTCATCTCCGACCTTCCGAAGGGTCTTCAGAGGGCCCCTGAGCTGTTCGATAGCGTCGTCATATCTTCCTACCCTGGTCAGCCATAGGGATGCTTCCACCCTCTTTTTTGCCCCTTCGTCAACGGACCCCGACCTCTCCAGACCAGTGGCGGCATCTTTTATGAGATCGGCCCCCTCTATCAGTTCCCTGGCATTGGAAGCCTCGGAGCAAAGGGTGAGGCCCCTGAGGTAATCGGCCTCGAGGGAGAGGGCCGTGTTGCCCAGCCTTTTCAGCTCGGCCCCGGCCGACAACAGTCGTGCGTCCCTTGCAGCCCTATCGTTCATAAAAGGGGCGAGTCCGAGCATGCAGAGTGCACCAAGACCACTGAACCCCCTCTCTTCAGAGATCGCCGAGGCCTCGGTCATAGAAACTATAGATCTCTCCATATCCCCGGTCCCCCGCGCCATGATACCAGAAAGGTATAGGCATCTTGCCACATGGTGGTCTCCTATAGGGCCCTCAAGTGCCCTTGCACCTGTCAGTGCGTTATCGAGCCACATTTTCGATGCGTGCAAGTATGGTATTCTTTCCTTTTCGGATGAGATGGTCACTGCCCTGTGATGGAGCAACGATGAGCCTAGTAGCAGTCGTTCGACCGCGGGAAGGACACTGTTCAAGGTAGCATCTCTGTCCCAGCTCGACCTTCCTCTGCTCGGGCGCCCGTCGATACCAAGGGTCACGGCGATAGGTCGGACATCCACAGGCAATGAATGTACCATTGCCAGCAGACCGAACCTTGCGGCGGTATACTCCCTGACCGGCCCCCCCACGCTAGCGGCCACAAGTAGGTCCTCTAGCGGTCCAAGGGCCTTCCTGTAGAGCCCCTTGATCTCGAGCGCTTCTGAGGAGGCCAAAAGCTCGTAGACCGCTGGAGCGGTCCGCCCCCCCTTCAACAGGCGGTCCAACCGACCGCCTCCGTTCCGCGAATAATAAGAGCAGGCTCTGTCTATGGCCACCAGGTCCCCGCATCTGACAGGCATAGCCGTCGATTCCAACAAGGAAAGGTCAGGGCTCCTATCGGACATCATCTCTCTCCGTAAAGGATCTGGTCCTCGACCTCGGAGTAGAAGGGGGACATGTCAGCACCCCTCTCCAGTCCTACCTGGATGACCGCACAGGGGAAGAGGAGCCGGAGCTCGCTCACCCTCTTGTTGATCGTGCGGACCGCCTCCTTTCTGTCCAGACCTGACCTGACGACCGTATCTATCATCCTTTCCAAAAGGGGCCTGACCAGCGTGCTGACGTCTAGGTCCCTTGGTGGTCTGTAGGCGACATCCACTATGGTCGTTCCCATGTCGAACGAAGGGGTCAATCCCATATCAGGTCCGATCCGGAGATAGCCAGACATCGCAGCGGCCTCTACAATGCTCGTAGCCTTGTCCGGGTCGAACCATCGGAGGTTGTAGATGAGTATGTTCCTCATTTCGGTCCTGGTCAAGGAGGAGCCCTTGCCTAGTTTGAACACTGCCGCCACGATGGACCTGAGGTCGTCCATCCTTATGCCTCCGTGAGAAGCTTGGAGCAGCTGATGATCCCACCATTGGCCCCCGCAACCGTGAGCTCATTGGCCTCGGATAGGTCCTCCATTCCTATGTAGAGCTTGGCCTTACCCTCGAGGGCTTTTACAAGGTCCTTAACGGACCCTGATCTATCGGCCTGTGCTCCCTCTATGTCCAGGACGATGCCAGTGATGCCAAGGTCCACCATCTCCTTGCAGAAGTCCAATGGGGCCATAGCCCTGATATCCAGGTCCGGTGAGATGATCCCGTCGTCTATGTCGAGTTGGACCATCAATCCGTCAGTGAGCTCGAACGCGGAGGCGAACTCGCTAAGGCTTGACATCATCTTGGTGGAGACCACGCATGTCGTGGCCCCGGCCATTATTGCGTCGATGAGCGGGTCAGCAGTGCGCGCACCAACATCGGTCCAAAGCTCACCGCCCATTCCGCTGAGCTCCCTTAAAGTGGCGACCTCTGGTTCTTCTGTCCTGAAAGATGAAATATCAAGATAATGCAGGGTCCCATACCTCTCTATCAGCGGTCTTGCCACGTCCTCAATGCTTGCAGGGCGCCCTCCCCTCATTATCTGGCTGTACCTACCCTGTTCTACAAAGACAGGTCTACCCTTATAAACGGCCAGGGATGGAACGACCTTGAAATCACCAGATGAGCTGCGTTCCAAAGCATCCATCCTTGGATCCCCCCTCCTTGGAAGGACCTTGTGTCCGGTCCTATCCTAGTTCTCAGTCCAGGTGGGAGAAAATTACGACGTCCTTAATGGACTTGACCTTTTCGAACGGGAGTACGATCCTCTGTTGAGAGTCCAACCTGAACCGTCTCACATCGACCTCTTCGGACGGTAGGACCAGGACATGCAGGACCTTCCCGCTCTTGGTGTCGACCACCAGATTGTCCACCTGTCCGAGGTACTTTCCATCACTGGACATTACGTACTTGTCCTTGATATCGTTTGCAAAGAACTTCATTGGTTCACACCCCGGGTCTTGCGCTGTCACCCGTAAGAATCAATCCCTTTATCTTTTTTCCCCTTATTATTAATTCCGCCCTTCCAGTCCGTTAATATCCTCTTATAGGTCTCTATAGTGTCATCGTTGACGGAGGGCCGGGCCTCCGAAAGTGCCTTCTTCAGGTCGGAAGCGGTCACGATCTTCGCCTTCATATCCTTCCTTAAGGCTATGATGCCAGCTTCCCTGCAGACCCCCTCGATGTCGGCCCCTGTGAAGTTCTCCATGGTAGCTGCCAGCTCCTCCAGGTCCACATCGACCGCGAGCGGCATGGAGGACGTATGGACCTTGAGGATCTCTATGCGCCCCCTGATATCGGGAGGGCCCACGAATATCAGCCTATCGAACCGTCCGGTCCTCAGGATCGCGGGGTCCAACATATCTGGCCTGTTGGTCGCTCCCATTACAATGATATCTCCACCATCCTCTATACCGTCCATGGAGGTCAGGAGCTGGTTCACCAATCTTTCGGACACATGGTTGCCCTCATAGGACGACCTCCTGGGGGCCAGGGCATCGATCTCGTCAAGGAATATGATGCAGGGGGCGACCTGCCTCGCCTTCTTGAAGATCTCCCTTACGGCCTTCTCCGAATCCCCTACCCATTTTGAGAGGACCTCCGGGCCTTTGATGGATATGAAGTTGGCCTTTGACTCGGTCGCGACCGCTTTGGCAAGCAATGTCTTTCCTGTCCCGGGAGGACCGTACAAGAGAATGCCTCTGGGCGGTTTGATACCGAGTGCCTTGAAGGACCCCGGGTCGGAGAGGGGCCACTCGACCGTCTCCCTTAGCTTTTGTTTTACCTCATCGAGCCCCCCGACCTCGTCCCACCTGACCGTGGGGACCTCTATGAGGACCTCCCTCATGGTCGAAGGCTCTATGTCCTTCAAGGCCTCCCTGAAATCGGCCATCTTGATCCGGATCCCCGAGAGCACCTCCTGAGAGATGGGCTTGTCCAGGTCCATGTCAGGGAGGTACCTGTGGAGCGCCTTCATGGCCGCTTCTCTGGATAGGGCGGCGAGGTCCGCTCCGACGAAGCCGTGGGTTACCCCCGCCAGTTCTTCGAGGGAAACATCCTCCTCAAGGGGCATGTTCCTGGTATGGACCTGGAGGATCTCTATCCTGGAGGAGAGGTCTGGTACGCCTATCTCTATCTCCCTATCGAACCTTCCCGGACGCCTCAATGCGGCGTCCAATCCGTCCACTCTGTTCGTGGCGGCTATGATTATCAGCCTGCACTTGTCCTCGAGCCCGTCCATTAGGCTCAGCAGCTGGGCGACCACCCTCCGTTCCACCTCTCCCTTGACATCGTCCCTCTTGGGGGCAATGGAATCTATCTCGTCGATGAACAGGATGGCAGGGAGGTTCTGGGATGCCTCCTGGAACTTGTTCCTGAGGTTCTCCTCCGACTGTCCATAGTATTTGTTCATTATCTCCGGACCCTGTATTGAGAAGAAGGAGGCACCCGACTCGTTCGAGACGGCCTTCGCGATCAATGTCTTACCTGTCCCCGGAGGGCCGTGCAGAAGGACGCCCTTGGGCGGTTTTATGCCAAGTCTGTCGAAGAGCTCCGGGTGTTTTAGAGGAAGCTCGATTATCTCCCTTACCCTGGCGAGCTCCTCCTTCAATCCGCCTATATCCTCATAGGTGATCCTTGAGATTATGTCCTCGTCGAGCTTTTCCTTGGTGATACGTATCTCCGTATCCACGGTTATCTGGACGATACCGGATGGTTTTGTCGCCGATACCACGAAAGGGAGCTGGCTTCCCATGAGCGCAATGCCCTGGATTATCAAGGTGTCCCCCTTGTTGACAGGGCGTTTTAGGAGCGATTTTTTGACGAAGGAGTCTATTCCGTTGGCGAACTGGAGGTTGGGGAGGTCCTTGATGGCGGGCGAGAGCGTGATCCTCTCCGCGGGTCTGGGGTCGACCTTCGATACCGTAACCTTGTCCCCTATCCCTATCTCGGCGTTCTTCCTTGTTATTCCATCTATCCGGAGGATATCCCTGTTCTCATCCTGGATAGGCGCCCTCCAAACAACTGCCGCAGTTTCCTTCTTGCCTGATATGACTATGACATCCCCGGGAGAAACCCCGAGCTCCTCCCTTGCCTTTGTGGATAGCCTTGCCCTCATATAACCCACATCGTTCTTAAGGGTGGGCTCCACCTTCAGATCCAGCTTCTTGTTCAAAGCGACCCTCCGCTGCCTTGCTCCGATTACCATCAGGCCTCTCAAGGTACCGGGCGACCACTGTCATTGGGACCGACGGTTATTAAGGTTGTCCGATAAGGTATTGAACCGTTCAGGCACAGGACCTTCCTAACGGGCCGAACATTCGACCCTGGCTATATGGAGGGCGGCCATCTCGTCCCTGTGCCGCTTGGTGCATGAGGTGCCTCGCTCGTCGACCACTATGGTACGGAGCCTCTCCCTCCTAAGAGCTGAGATGATCGGGTCCCTGCTCGATGGGGCGCCGTCCCCGACCTTGACAATGGTATCCTTGGCCCGAAAGCTCCTTTTCCTTTTCAGTACGTTCCTAATAAGGTCACGGGCAGAAGAAGCACGGTGTACAGCGACGAGCCTACCGTCCAGGAGGTAGGCGACCCCGGGTCTCGAACCGGGATCTATCCCAATGGTGAGCACCTGAGGCCTTTCTAGTCCCCAGCATGAGACAAGGGCCCTATCCATCGTTACGACCGGGTCTTTGTCCATAGTAACTATAGAACTGGCCCCCGATGTGAGGATGGGGCTCTCTGAACCATTTTCTATGACAAGACAATCAAGACGTGCGCTCACGACCTCTCCTGGTCCAATTATTAGGTAGCGGACCCCTTCAGAGCTCAGGACCGATACAAGGTCGTGGATCATCGAGAAATCCTCGGTGCATATACCGATCAGGACCGATGCCTTCCTCTTCATCAGCTCTTCGACATCATCCAAGATCACCCCTCCTCCCAGTCCACCTCCACAGCATCTTTCTCATCGCCTTCCACGGCCAGGACCTTGAAGCTCTTCTTGGCCTTTTTGTTCGGATCGGGCGCGCCTTCCACCTCGTTCACCACCGTGAACTCGAGCCTCATCTCGACCCCTCTCGTATCTATCGTATCCTCCGCATCCTCCTCGATAGAGACCTTGGACCTCTTTCCGTCGATCACGCGGGCCTCTATGATCTCCTGTGCGACCTCTAGCTTCTCTGTGAACTCCTCATCGCTAGAGAAGACATCCCTCATGGAGGTGATGACCCTGTTCATCTTCCTTCTGACGGGTTCTATCTCTATCGCCTCGACCCGTTCCTCCTCCTCCATCTCGATTATTATGGCCTCCTCCGGCACCGGTCCTTTCCGAACCCCCACCCTCATGTCATAATATTGTCTCTGGGTCGGGTCAAGGAGGACCGATTTTGCATCATTGAGGAGGCGCATTATCTCCTCCCCTTCAGCCCTGGACCCTACAGGGAGCTGGCTGAGCTTATCGGGATGGTATATCTCCGCCATCCTCCTGTATGCCTGTTTGATCTCCGTGTAGGAGGCATTCTCGGCAACGCCGAGAAGGTAATAGTAATCCACCTCCAAGGTGTGGCCCCCTGGACCTTCTGGGATATGGCCCTAATCCGATATTCGGTTTTCCTTTTTTTGGTCCAAAAAGGCCTGGTCCCTGCCTGGGGAGATGGTTTATTAAGGCCCAGAGGCTCTCCCTTATAGCAGGGAGCAACAAGATGGAGATACTGGGGAAGATAGTCAATTTCTCTCCGAAGGGGTCTCTGGTCGTGAGGGCATCATCCGCCCCACAGGCGGGTCAGATCGTGGTGGACCGGAGACAGAGGCCTATTGGAAAGGTGATCAAGGTCACGGGACCGGTGGCCGCACCGTTCGTTCTGGTAGCTCCCATCAAAGACCTGGACGGTCCTATGAACAGGCTCTTGGGGGCGGAAGTGTTCGTTCAACCCCCGCAGCCGGTCCGACATCAGAGGGAAAGGTCAAGGGATACAGGCGGGGTAAGAAGGACCCCTTACCGTTCGAGGGATGGTCCGTACCGTCAGCATGATGGTGGGAAGGGTCGAAGGGACCACTATCGGAGGTCATAGACCCCTAAGTTCGTCCCGATATGACCGATTAAATGCCCCTTCAATCGTAGCATTTTAAATAGGGCATTCATGGATTCTCCCCCCACGGGGTGCAGTCATGGAAGTGAACTACGAGGTCTTTTTTCACGGGACCGTCCCTTACGCAGGGGCCGAGATGACCATAGGTGCAGTTCTCGTTGAGAACGGGATGGTCAAGGATGAGATCGCCGGAGCTGTGCCTTACAGCGGCTCCGAGCTTAGGGCCCAGTGGGAGGCCTTGCTACAGGGAATGGAGCTTGCAAAGAGCAACAACACCAAAAGGGTCATCTTCAAAGGGGACTCCAGGACAGTGGTGAACCTGATGAACGGGGGTGTCCCATCAAGGGACTTCGATTCCATGGACTATTACCAAATGGCAAGGAGGAAACAGCTCTGCTTCGACCAATCGTTCTTCCAGTGGATACCCATGGAGAGGAACACCAAGGCGGTAGGGCTTGCCAGGGCCGCGTCCCAATGATAGTTCATCATCTTCCGGTCCACCAAGTTAACGTTTTATATCCACCATACCGTTAGGTCCCGTATCCGGTGTGCTCATGGTGCTTTTCGTCCACAACACAGCGAGCGGTGGCAAAGAGGAGTTCGTGCCCTTGAACAAGGGTCGTGTCGGAATGTACGTTTGCGGCCCAACAGTTTACGACCAGAGCCATGTAGGGCACGCAAGGAGCTATGTCGCCTTCGATATCATTCGAAGGTACCTTGAGCACAAGGGATACGTTGTCACCTATGTCCAGAACTTCACCGACGTGGACGACAAGATAATAGCCCGGGCCGCCGAGAAGGGCATACCGCCCCTTGTCCTTTCGGAACAGTTCGTCCAGGAGTACTATGCTGATATGGACTCCCTGAACATCAAGAGGGCAACGGTCCATCCGAAAGCCTCAGAGACCATCCAGGACATGATCGGGGCGATAACGACCCTTATATCGAAAGGCTTTGCGTACGTAGTCAACGGCAGCGTCTATTTCGAGGTCAATACCGCCAAGGACAGGTTCGGTAAGCTCAGGCATCAGTCCCTAGATGAGATGCTCGATGGGGCCAGGGTCGAGGTGGACCCCGATAAGAGAGGTCCAAAGGACTTCGCGCTTTGGAAAGCGGCAAAACAGGGGGAGATATCTTGGGATTCCCCCTGGGGGAAGGGGCGGCCGGGCTGGCATATAGAATGCTCGACGATGTCCTCAAAGTACTTGGGGAGCACCATCGATATACATGGGGGAGGCATGGACCTGATATTCCCCCATCACGAATCGGAGATCCTCCAGGCCGAGTGCTCGACGGGTCAAACATTTGCCAGGTACTGGCTCCACAACGGTTTCGTCCGTATCAACAATGAGAAGATGTCCAAGTCCCTAGGCAACTTCTTCACCATCAAGGACATACTCAAGAGGTACGAACCGATGGTACTGAGGTTCTTCCTTGCCTATACACATTACAGGTCCCCGATCGATTTCTCGGACCAGGCCCTGGATGAGGCCAAGTCGGCCTTCGGCAGGCTCAGGAACCTCCATCAGCTGCTTTCCAGGACCGCCAGTGATGCCCCGGCCGATGGAACGGTCACGTCCGAAGCATCCAGCATCAGGAAAGCGTTCATGGATGCAATGGACGACGATTTCAACACAAGGGTGGCATTGACATCCCTCTTCCGGCTCGATGACCATGTCAAGGACCTGATCAAGGGGGTTAAGCTCAACGCTGGGAACGCAAAGCACCTGCTCGGCCTCATGGACGAGCTCTCTGGTGTGTTGGGTCTGGTATATAAAGAGCTTCCAAAGAAGGAGCTCCTGGGCGGTGCCATCACAGAGGGGTTGGTCGAGCTCCTGATAGAGCTTCGTGCCC
The DNA here is from genome assembly GCA_964563055.1 of uncultured Thermoplasmatales archaeon. Classification (GTDB taxonomy): domain Archaea; phylum Thermoplasmatota; class Penumbrarchaeia; order Penumbrarchaeales; family Penumbrarchaeaceae; genus JALOTP01. The sequence goes on from CAZLVP010000009.1 coordinate 21,837, forward strand.
AGGCAAGGAGAGCGAAGGATTACCGAACATCCGACCTTATAAGGGACCGGCTCAATGCCCTCGGGATCGAACTAGAGGATGGGGAAAGGACGACCTGGAGGTTGTCTGATCGGTGAAAGAGCGAAGTTCCGACCCTCTGGCCCTATTGACCTTTAGCCCACCCGTTGACGCATATCGTGACAGAATTAGGAAAAAGCCTAAAAGCACCCTGCAACAACACTATATACGGCAGTCGGCCAATAGGAGGCATTAGATGTTCGTAGGGCGCACAAGGGCATTCAAATCGACTATGATGACGGTCCTATTGGCGGTTATGGTCCTCTCAGTGCTCCCTGTGGTATCATTTGCCACGACCGTTCAGGTCCTATCCCCTGCTGATGTTCAGGGGCAGCCATCCATCTACGGAACAGATCAAGACAATAAGCTGGTGAGCGCGGGTTACAGGCCAAGGTTCCCATACCTCGGGTCCTATTTCATCCAGACCCCGGAACCGGTCCCTGAGGATGCCATCTGGCTCCCTTATGGGAAGGTCCCGAACAACATGCTAGCTCCCTCCAGGGCCAATTGGTTACTTTACCATGATGCGGTCGAGGTGAATGTATACGTAGACACAGCCCCGGGGGGGCTGACTTCCAATGAAAAGCTCCTTCTGGACAGCATGATAGATGATTTCAAGAACTTCTCCTTCGTCAGGGTCAAGGACCATTTCGATCCGAACAATATCATCTCCTATGTCGATTGGAGGGTTGAGAAGATTGATGGCCCGAGCGGGATCGGCGGTTATTATCAACCAGGGACCAATGAGTTCCACGTAGACCGTGATGATCTGAGCTGGGGGGGGGTGATAGCTGCCCATGAGTTCGAACATTACGTCCACCGTCAGTACGATATCTACGAGACCTTGTGGGTGGACGAGGGCTGTGCCGATTACGGGGCGTATCTCGTGTACGGGATAGATTCCGCCGTCGCCACCCATGTCTATTCCTATCTCGAATACAAACCTCTGAACACATTGACCGTTTCCGATTCTGAGTTCTACAACGATTATACCACTTCACAGTATGGGACATCCTTCCTATTCCAGCTGTTCATGACCCACCAGTATGGCGGTAAGGATTACACAAGGGCCTTGGTGAGGTCCACGAACCAGGGCTCCAATGGCGTCACGAAGGCCCTTCAGACCATTGGCTCGACCGATACGTTCAGCACGGCCTTCGCCAAATGGAAGGTCGCAACCAGATTGAACGATGAGACGATAGGCCCAGATGGAAACTACTCCTACCCTATGAGGACCTATGCCTATGGGTCGCTCAATGTCCCTATCACCGCCTCCCACAGCGGGGTCCCATCGGCCTCTACCAGGAACATAGGGAGGAATTCCATAACGACCATCCGGTTCTCCGGGCCGCCTACCACCACCGACGACATAGTGCTAAAGCTCTCTTTCAGCGTTGGTGCACCCGATGTGGCCATCTACAAAGAGGTTTCAGGTCCCAGGGACATAATGTCAGTTGATTTCGCAGGCGGACGTTCGGCCAACATCCTTATGAACGACTGGGGCAAGACCTTCACAGGGTTCCAGATAATGGTATCATCGTCCGAGTCGAGCTCGTTCACTTATGAACTGGACATAGTGGACCTCGTTCCACCGGTAACCACTATAGACATCTCTCCATCCAAATCCAACGGTGAGAACGGATGGTATGTCTCCTCCCCCAAGATCACCCTGACCTCGGAGCCCTTCGCAGATATCAAGTACAGCCTCAACGGCGGTGCCGAGAAGGATTATTCGGGGGCATTCTATCTGGCCGACGGGACGCATAATCTTTCTTTCCACTCCATAGACAAGAAGGGCAACACGGAGCTTCCACGGTTCAGGGACCTCAAGGTGGATGCGACCCCCCCCACATCCAGCATCAAGGTCGAACCGGACAACCCGCCCGATGTCTGGTTGAAAAGCAAACCTCTCATAACCCTTTCAACACCGTTCTCGGACGCCAAGGTGGAGTACAGGTTCGGGAACGCTCAGTATTCCGTTTTCACACAATCTTTCTACCCTCCCGAGGGCGAGAGCACCTTGATCTGGAGGGCCTTCGATAATGCCGGGAACCGGGAGATGGACTACCAGAGGTCCTTTAAGGTAGATACCTTACCTCCTCAGGTTGAGCATCTGATCTATCCCCAGTCCCCCAACGGTGAGAACGGATTCTACACGGTCAGGCCCCAGATGACGCTTTCCACCCCGGACGGCATAGCGATCTACTACACCGTGGACGGTTCGGACCAGCGGCTCTATGAGGCCCCCTTCGAGGTCAAGGACGGTCTTCATACCGTTAGGTTCGTGGCATCCGACAAGGCAGGCAACGTGGGTGACGAGACAAGGCTGGACATCAAGGTCGATACGATCGCTCCCGTGCTCACTGGGACATTCGATGGGTTCGTTTACGATCTCGATAACTCCTCTAGATGGCAGAGCTCGAACCCTGTCGTTAACATCGCCTCGTCCGAATCCGGTACGAAATTGAACTATACCATGAACGGCAATGCCCCGACCCCCTACACAGAGCCCGTGTTCATCCCCGACGGTCAGTACGAGCTGGTGGTCAACGCTAAGGACCCTGCTGGGAACACTGCCCAGCCCCTGATATACTATCTTAAGGTGGACTCCAAGAAGCCCTTTATCACAACAACGGTCTCTGCCGAGCTGAAGAACGGTTGGTACCTTGATGATGGTACCACCGTCACACTGCAGCAGGAAGGTGAGAGCAATGTCTCGTCCACTGTCAGGGTCCTTTATAAATGGGGTTCGGGAGAGGCAGTTACCTACCGCAATCCGATAAAGGTCCCCGAGGGTCGGAACAGGCTTACCTACTGGGCGGAGGACCTTGCGGGCAATAGGATGGACCCTAGGACCATCGAGCTTAAAAAGGACAGCCTGAAGCCTTCGGTCTCCGTTGTGACACAGGGGCTCCTTGACGGGAGCATCATAGAGGGCGGATATGTGATCATAGACCTATCCACTTCCTCGGATGAGGGGGGTATAGCCCTCTATGGGATCGGTCTTGAGGGTACGGTCCAGCCGGATTGGACCGCACAATCCGTCTTCAACAGGACGTTCGATCTGCCAGGCACTTACAACATCACCCTCTTTGTCAGGGACCAGGCAGGGAACGAAGGTTCCAAGGTCCTGAAGGTCATTGTAAAAGAAAAGGAGATAAAGGGTGGTAGCACCGATAAGGGCAATGAGCTCATGATCATCATCGGCTTTGCTTCGGTGGCATTGGTCCTTATAGTTGTTCTCTCTGCGGTATTGATGATTATTGTATCCCGTAGGAACAGGCAACATCAGGCCACGCACCAGCTACCCCTTGGGTCCCATCACCACCATCCCCACCTTCAGGGTCACCCACAGCATATGCAACATGCTCTAAACCCGGCCGGTCCTCCACATAGACCCCACCCCGCACCTCATCCACGACCAAACCCCCACCCACCTCACCAGCCACACCCCGTTCATCAAGGACATGTGATACCTCCACCCCCAAGACCCCCAGCTTTCTGAAGGAATGACCGGTCAACCATCGCTTTCGACCGGTCGATAAAAGGCTAGAGGTCGTCTCCTAATGTCCAAATATATTCAAAGGAATTTTTTTTCCAGCTTAATAAAACCGGGTGTTGGCCGCGACAAACCTTTAAATAAGAATTAGGGGATTAAACAGTGCATTCCTGATAGGGGTATCAGTGAAACGGGGTAATGCACAGGTGGTATCCATGACAAAGGGGACCTTTTCGATATATGCCGTGGTTTTTTTGATGGTATCGGCCGCTCTGGTGGCCTTGGTCGCCGTCGGGCAGCCAGATAGCCCGATCGGGGACGCTTCTGATGTTTTTGAAACGCCGAACGTGGCTCTGAACAGCAACGGTTTCTTCACCGAGAACACTGGCCAGTGGTCCAAACCCTTCCAATACATGGGCGACACATCCTTCGGTCAGGTCGCCTTTGGAAGGTCGGCGGTCTATCTGAACATAATAACAGGCCGGCCTGAGGTGGATGACGGGGAACCACTTGACCCACGGTCGTCAAGTGATGATGAGGGCACTCCTGAGCCTAGGCAGACAGGTTATGTTGTCAAGCTCAGCTTCGTCGGGGCCTCAGATGTCATACCGATGGGCTATGACGTACTCTCTGGCTACAACAACTACCTTTACGGCAACGACCCGGACGGGTGGAGGACCGAGGTCCCCAACTATGCCGGCGTGATCTTCAAAGACCTCTGGACGGGTATTGACCTGAGGTACTTCTTCAACGATGAGGGATTGAAGTACGAGCTCGTCCTCTCTCCTGGTGCCGATCCAAATAGGATAATTGTCTCAGTTGATGGGGCCGACGAACTGTCTATAAAGGGTGGGGAGCTGGTATTCAAATTCGATGGTTCAACGACCTTCTCCGACGGCGGACTTGTGGCATATTACAACGATGGTTCAGGTGAGGGGGTCTCCGCCGAGTTCAACCTTGCGGGTAATGATTTGTATTCCTTTACGCTGAACGGGTATGACCAGAGCAGGGGTTGTGTTATAGATCCGCTCTATTACTCGACCTATCTGGGAGGGAGCTCGACCGATTACGGCTATGCTATAGATGTGGATTCGAGCTTCAACGCTTACGTTGTTGGATATACTGCCAGCTCCAACTTCCCCGTGACCACCGGTGCATATGACACCTCCCTTTCAAGCTCTGACGGATATGTGACCAAGATCAATGTCCCTGGGAGCAACCTTTACTATTCCACATACTTCGGTGGCACAAGCACCGAGTACGCCTATGGCGTTGCCGTCGATTCCAGCGGTAATGCATATGTGACCGGATACACCACCTCCACGAACTTCCCCACAACATCCGGCGCCTACGACACCACATCCAACGGTGGGAACGATGTGTTCGTGCTGAAGCTCAATTCTGCAGGGACATCCCTCACCTATGCGACCTACCTTGGTGGGACCTCGACCGATTACGGGTATGCTATAGACATAGATTCCAGCGGTAATGCGTACATAACTGGAACGACCTATGGCTCCGGCTTCCCAGCAACCTCGGGGGCATACGATACATCGCACAACGGATATTACGATGCATTCGTCACGAAGCTGAACTCGGGAGGAACCGGTCTTTCATACTCGACCTTCTTAGGGGGGGATGATTATGATTACGGTTTTGATATCGTCGTGGATTCGAGCGGGAACGCGATAGTTACGGGCTATACCTATGGGTGGAATATTATGTTCCCTACAACGTCGGGGGCCTATGACACGACCCATAACGGCGGTTATGACGCGTTCGTCACGAAGCTGAACTCAGCAGGCTCATCCTTGACCTTCTCCACCTTCCTCGGAAGTGACAGCACGGACTATGGTTATGGTGTTGACATAGACTCAAGCGGGAATGTCTATGTTGCCTGCTATACCTACGGTGGCGCCACGACCATATTCCCGACGACGAGCGGGGCCTTTGACACGACCCACAACGGCGGATATGACGTGGCCGTATGCAAGCTGAACTCGGCAGGCACGAGCCTCACCGCATCGACGTTCGTCGGAGGTTCCTCGACCGATTACCCTTATAGGGACTCTCTGAAGGTAGGCTATAACAACAATGTATTCGTGGCAGGATACACCGGCTCTTCCACTTTCCCCGTTACATCCGGGGCGTACGATACGACATACAACGGAATGGAGGGCTTCCTTTTCAATCTTAGCGCGGATTTCACAACCCTATCCTATTGCACATTCTTCGGCAGTACGAGCTCCGACTACTGTTACGGGATGGCCATAGACCGTTATTCGAACTGCTACATGACCGGATACACACTCACTACGAGCTTCCCGGTCTCCTCGGATGCTTATGATACGACCCACAACGGAGGGAACGATGCATACATCTTCAAGTTCGGGACCCATAACCTCTACGACAACATAGCCCCCTCCCTCGTTAGCGACACGTCGGATTCTGTGGCCTATTCCGCCCAGTACTTCAACTTCAGGGTGGCCATAACCGACTCGGTCGGTGTAACAAAGGTCCACGTTGAATACTGGATAGACTCAGGGTCCCATACGAATGCCACCATTCCGACATTGGTACCTTACAACTACAGGATAATGATGCCGGCGTCTCTCGGGACGCTCTATTACTTCTTCAGCGCAAGGGACCATTACGGCAACTGGCTCAAGGGGCCGACGGCATCAAAGATAATACTCGACGGCATTCCGCCTTCGTTCTCCAACATCTACTTCAGCAGCACACCGACCACGGGGGAGGTGACGACCATCTACGCTGATGTGACCGACAACGTTGGTGTCAACGCGGCATCCGTTACCTTCAACTACAGGAACTGGAGGGACAGTTCCTACACTTCCGTCACCATGACCAATGTCGTCAACGACACATATTCCCACACCTTCACCTGCGGTAACGATTGGGAGACGCTCTACTACTATATCACAGCCAGGGACACGTCCTCCAACCTGGGGACCTCCTCGACCTATGTGACCTCTGTTTACGACGACGAGAACCCGACCCTTGTCAGCGACGATTCGCTTACGACAGCTTACACCGGTGACGGATATACCTTCGACATCACATTGAACGACAATGTCGGCATAGCCTGGTGCGACGTCACATACTGGTTCGGTTCAGGCTGGAGCAGTTATTATACGTTGTATCCGACCACCTCCGGTTACGGCGTTGACCAGCAGCTGACGGGAACGATAACCATACCGTTGACCTCGATCGACCCTCTCTATTATTACCTTGATTTCTACGACGATTATTACAATTGGGGTGGGACGAGCACCGTCATGGTCACGGTCGAGGACAATGACGTACCGACCGTTGAGTCTATAAACAACCCGATGGCCACAACCGGTGATGCGTTCCAGTTCATCATAGGTATTGATGATAACATAGACGGACCTCAGGTCGAGAAGGTACATGTGCTCAGGTCCTACAACTACAACTGGGCCAGTGCCGTCAACATGACCCTCACATACGATTCGGTCAACCAGGAATGGAAGAGCTCGAACTTCAATGTGAACCTCAACAGCTTGGACCCGCTCACATACAACATAACGGCCGTTGACGATGCGGGTAACTGGATGAAGGTCGGACCCATTGTGGAGGTCGTTTATGACAACGACCTTCCTACATACACATGGCCAGACTCATCTCCAAGCATAGGGACGACGGGAGACCCGTTCACCTTCACAATGAAGGCAGCGGACAACATTGACATCGGGATGGTAATAGTGGTACCGGAATATGCCGATGGTGCTGACATAGATCCTATGCAGCTCACAGAGGGGCCAGCGGGAACTTTTACGGGGACCATCAACCTTGCCTACAGGTCCATCTCAACGATGTCCTACAAGTATCTCATCTACGATACATCCTACAACATGGCCGAGACACCATCAGACACCGTGTCAGTCTCGGACAATGACAATCCAGAGATAGTCTCGGACATGTCCCCCAAATCCGCTAGCGCTGCGAACGAGTATACCTTCAAGACGCTGGTCCTTGATAATATTGGGGTGGAGAACGTATGGATGTCCTACTGGTACGATGACGACCCGACACCCAGGACCCTTGACATGGAGAACCTCGCAGGCGGGTTCTACTACTACACTATAACGCTCCCCGCCAAGGCAGGGACCCTCTACTACTACTTCGATGCCGTGGACGAATGGGGCAATTCCCCGGACCCGACACCCACCAAGGATGTCAAGATCCTGGACAGTTATCCGCCAGAGCTATCCGCCCTTACCTACGGTCCGACCGCATATACGGGCGATACCTACACAGTGAAGATAGATGTGATAGATGATGTCCAGGTCGACTTTGTCAAGGTCTATTACTACTTCGGGGACCTGATGCCCGGGTCACTGAAGGAGATGGGCGGGAGCAAGTCCGGGAACACCTTCACCTTCGATATTGAAGTTCCGGATGCCCTTGAGGACCTGCATTTCTGGATAGAAGCGGCCGACAAGGTAGGGAATCCGTCCGTCACTCCGATGATAGACGTGCCTGTGATGGACAACGATGCTCCCGAGGTGACCGAGGACAATTCGGATGGGATGGCAACCACCGGGGACCCCTTCAATATCGATATCATCTGCATCGATAACATAGCGGTCTCCAAAGTGGACGTTTCCTACCTCCTCCCCGGAGCAGTGGACGCCGTCGTTGCACCGCTCCTGAGGGATGGTGACGTTTTCAGCATCACCCTCCAGATACCCAACGACAAGAAGGGGGATATGACCTACAAGTTGCTAGTCTATGATACCTCACTGAACCTTCTAGAATCGGACACCTTCGTCATAATCGTAGAGGACGATGAGGCACCGATCGCTGTCATCACGGGGCCAAAGAGGGTCGCTCAGCATGATGAGGTGACCTTCAGTGCCATGGCCTCCATGGACAATGTAGGGATAACCACTTACAGCTGGACGATAGATGAGAACACCTATTCCACGATGGACGTCACCTATACGTTCCATGAAGCGGGCTCGTTCCTCATAGAGCTCATAATCGAGGACGGTTCGAACCCAGCCTCAAAGGCCGAACTGCTCCTGTTCGTTGCCGACATTGACGACCCTGTGATAGACCTAATAGCACCGGAGAGCATAGGCAATCATGAGATATTCTTCGCCAACGCGTCCGGTTCAACGGACAATGTGGGTATCACCAGCTATTCCTGGTTGATAATAATGCCAGATAACAACCGTATGACCGGAACTGGTCCGACCTTCTCAATGGGCCTGACCGGGGTCCTGGGTGAGATCATAATGTATCTAACAGTGATGGATGCTTCTGGCAACAGTGCGCAGGAGGTCAGGTTCGTGCAGGTCCTGGATACCCAGGCACCGACCGTAATGGCACCCTCGGATATGGAGGTCCAGGAGGGGGAGAAGGTCACCTTCTTCGATATGGGCTCTACCGATAATGTGGGTGTAAGCGCCTATAAATGGACCGTTGAAGGGGAGCTCGGCACTTCCACCGTTTGGGGTGATAAGCTCAACTACTACTTCGAGAAGTTCGGGAACTACACCATTACCCTGACAGTATACGATTCAACGGGGAACAACGCTTCCGTCCCGTTCAAAGTCAACGCCGGGCAGAAGGGAGCAGGGTTCGATAGCGATGGTGACGGTATGTCTGACATCAAAGAGGTCCAGTACGGTCTGGACCCCTATGAGAATGATGCCGATAGGGATTACGACAGGGACCTTTTGACCAATAAACAGGAGATCGATATGGGGACCGACCCGAAGAACCCCGACACTGATGGCGACGGGATGCCCGACGGTTGGGAGGTCGACAATAAGCTCGATCCCAAGGTGAACGATGCCCCATTGGACCCCGATGAGGACGGTGTCACCAACATCAAGGAGTACCTGGCAGATAGGGCCCCGCAGGTCTCGGACGATCCCAAGGAGAAGAAGGACAATTCGGTCCTTATCCTGATACTCGCAATACTTGCGGTAGTGATCGTCCTTGCCATCATTGCCGCCATAGTGGTCTTTGCCAGCAAGCTCCCTGAGAACTGAGGGTAAGGGGACACGGGAGTTAGGACAAACAGGCGAGGAGGATGCCCCTCCAGGGCACCCTCCTATCGATTCCGACCAGTAGGTATTCGCCCGAAGGAGGCACTCTTACCGATGAAACGGTGCGTCATTTTCCTGCCTGGAGCATCCCCTCCCTTCCGTCCCGAAGAGGGCGATGTCCTGATATGTGCCGATTCTGGCTATACGGCCGCAAGGGCCCTCGGTCTCAGACCCGACATTCTGGTAGGCGATATGGATTCCATTTCAAAGGTGGGACTGGAGGAGGCAAGGACCTGCGGAGTGGAGGTCCACATCTTTCCACAGGATAAGGACCGAACGGACGGGGAGATCGCTCTGGATATGGCACTTTCCTTATCCCCTACCTCTCTCCTATTGTTCGGAGGTCAGGAAGGAAGGACGGACCACGTTCTCAGTTCGTTCCTTTTATTGGCGAAGGTATCGAAGGGTATCCATACCGAACTAAGGTCGTCCTCTTCAAGGACCGTCCTTCTGAGAGGGCCTGAGAGCATGATGTTCCCTGGGGACCTACCCGTGGTCTCCCTTCTCCCTCTATCCAGCTCTCAAGGTGTAAGCACCGAGGGGCTAAAATGGCCTTTGAAAGAGGAGGAGCTGCCATTGGGGTCCACCAGGGGGGCCCATAATGAACCGGTCTCCGGGACTTTCAAGGTCTCCCTGGAGCAAGGGTCCCTGCTTGTTATAAGATGCCCACCGGAAAAGTGATGGGACAGCCCGCGAGCGCTCATTGCTTGTCGGCAAGTTGCTGCATCAGATTGTCCAGGGCTTCTGAGAGTTCGTTACCTTCCTTCTCCAGTGTAGCTCCCTGTGCCGGTTTCTTATCCCGAACGAAGACATATCCGGTCGAGACCATGAGCTTCTTGAAGGTCTCCACCTCCTTATCGAAGTTCCTGAACTCCAGGTCGATGATGGACATGTCCTCTTCCATGACCTTGATCAGCTTCTTTGCACCCATGAAGCCCTGTGAGACAAATCCCTTGATCCTCTCACCGTAAGCCTGCCTCTTCTTCCTGTCGGCATCGATCCTCTCCTTGAGGGATATGACCTCCTTATCGAGCTGCTCTACCAGGTAAGGATCGTTGAGCTTGAACTCTATTTCCTCGGCATGCGACCTGAAATGTTTGAAATCTAACTTGTCGAACGTCTTCTGGACGTTCTCCAGCCTCTCTATGCGGGCCTTCAGGTCCTCATAGATAGGAACAAGGGTGGAGATGTCGGAATCCAGCTTCTCGTGCGCGTTCTTGGTGATATAGCCCTCGTCCTTCCATTTGTCGAGCTGTTTGCGGATGCTGTCCCTGATCTGCTTGTTCTGAGATATCCTCTCCTTGAGCTCCTCGTAGAGGTCGAGCGATCTCTCCCCCCCCTCAACCTTCATGAGCCCCTTCTTAAGCTCCTCTATCTTTTTAGAAAGCCAGGTGCTCTCCAGCTGGTCCCATCTTTCGACATCGTCAATGGCCTCATTGAGGCGACCCACTTTCCTCTTCATGTCGTTCATGGAGCCTTCCAGCTCGAAGGGGGCCGACTTGAGGACCCTGTCCAGCCCATCGACGTTCCAGTGGTCCTTTGAGAGGTCTTTGAGCCATTGGGCATAGGAATCCCTCGACCTCCGGTCCTTTTCCACATCCTGTTTGAGGGATTCGAGCGTCTTAGCCGCATTGTACACAAGGAGCGGGTCCATGATCTTCGCCCTTACGTCCGAAGCCTCCTGAACGAAGAACCTTGCATCCAGGGCGTTGAGCCTCTTCAATAGGTCCCGTGCCTTTTTTATACGCTCTGCAGTGTCCTTGTGCGCATCGGTGAACCTCTGAAGGCCATCCTCCAATGCCTCCTTCAAGTGCCCGGTCTTGAAGCCCTCCTTCTCCCAGGCGGCCACATCGGACCTGACCTTGGCCCTTTCCTTCTCCCGCTTGTCTATGGTCTCCCTGAGCTCTTTCATCCTCTGTTTTATGCGGGAGATATTGGAGGTATCGTGAAGCCATGAGGAGAGCTCCGTGAACTCACCCTCAAGCCATCTGTGGTCCATATCGTTGACCTGTGCCGAGAGACCATCTAGCTCCTTGACCTTGGTCTTGAACCCATTGAAGGATTCCTTGAACCGGTCCAGAGAAAGGCCGGACGACCTCTGGACCTCCTCTATGATAAAGCCCTTTTCGCCCAGGGCCTTGAGGTCGGATTGAATGCCCTCTCTCTGTTTTGCAATGTCCTCCAATCTCTTCTTTAGGCCAGATAGGGCCTTCTCGTAGCTCTCGAGCTCGAAAGGATCCGTCATCCCGGCCTTCTGCGCATCGATCTCACTGGATAGGTCCCTCCTGTCCATGCTGGTGAGCTCCTGTTTTATGAGCCCTATCCTGTAGGCGTTGTTCACAAAGAGATTGAACTCCACCTTGAACTTCTCCAATCTCAGTTCAAGATGCTTTTTCAGGCCGGTCAGGTCGAAACCCTTGGCCTTGAGCTGGGTTGCCTCTTCCATCAGGTCATCCTTGGCCTTCTTCTCGTTCTGGACCAGGGCCTTCAGTTCATCGAGCCTCTGTGATATGGCGGTCATCTCCATCGGGTCGTTCAACAGGAACTCGATCTCCGTTATCTCCTTGGAGAACCCCCTCTTTCTATCCTCCTTGGCGATCCTCTCGAGCTCGTCCTTGTGGTCCTTCAACATCTGGATATCGTCCATGAACTGGGTGAGATTGTTCCATGCGGTGTTGATGTCCCCCTTGAGGGCCACTTCCATCCTCTCGGTATTGTAACCCTCTTCCTTCAGTCCATCGACCCATCTCTTCATCTCCCGTCTCTTCTCATTGATCTCGTCCGAGCGGGCCTTGAGGGTCTCCCTGGCCATCTCGATACCGGAGATCTCCTCCGGTGATGTGACAAGAGATAATAGATTCCCTTTCGGTTCTTCCAGGTCGGGGTCCGTTATCGCCTCGGCCCATCTTATCAGCGTGCGGCACTTCTCGACCGCTGCCGTCATATCCTTGAACCATGCCTCCAGTTCCTTGTGGTCCCTGTCCAGCACCGCAGGGTAGGACCCGAACCTGAACCCGGACCTTGTCCATGATTGCACCTCGGTGGAGACCTTCTTCCTGAACTCCTCCTTGAGCCTTCGTTCCTCCTCCCTTCTCTTTCGTTCCTCCTCCTCCTTGCGGAAGGATTCCTTGAAACCGTTGAGATCAAGGTCCGATTCGAGCACTTTGCATTCCTTGAAGAACGCAAGGGGTGGACCGACATCTATCTTGGAGTGGATCTCAACAGTGTTGCCCGTGACCGTCATGGCCTTCAGGAGGGGGGTGATGCTCATCTTTCCCTTTATTGGCTCGTTGTGATGTATGGCCTCGCTGAGCACTGGGGCCCCTTCTTTAAAGACGAGCTGCCCCGTCATATCCCATGGCTTACCTTCCTGGTCCGCAAGCGTCCCAAGGACCAATATGTAACCGGTCAACTTCCCCCTCTTGATCTGTCCGATCATCTCGTCCACGGTGCCAGGTCCGCCCTTCATGCTGACGTCCAAGGAACCCTTTGGCAATATCATTCTGGATGCCTCCTGTCTGTCCCGGCCGCGCCCGGGCACGTTCCCTTTACCTGGGAGAAGGCCCATTCATCAATTAAATATAACGATATCTTTCTTATCTTAGGATATTTTCGTTTTGAGGGGGACGATGCTATCGGCCGGCAAGTGAAAGTTCCACCCTTCCCTCCGCAATGCTGACCGAACGAACCGTGCACCCTATTCGCTGTCCCAGTCCCATGAATAACTGGGGTCCGCTCCCTTTGGCCAACATCCTCAAAGCCCTTTCTGGCCCGAGCCGCGGGCCCATCTCATCCTCCGGGTCCACGATGAGCATGGATTCCGTCGGGTCGAGCGAAAGCCTGAAAGGAGAGAGCTGGGACAGTGGTATCCTGCCCTCGGTGACCCCGTCGTCCAACAGGAAGAACGCGGCCGAGGGTATCAATGACACGAGCCTTGCGGACCGGGCGGCCCCTTTGAATGAGGGGTCCATGGCGGCTTTGGTCGCAAGGGCCACGTTCACCATCTCCCTCTCCCATTCCTCCGCGGACTGGGACATATCGTTTATGTTCTCCATCATTGATGCGACCTCGTCCGGGGAGGGTGCATCCCATGGGACCGAAGGGCCCTTGCCGTCCTTGGCAAGGAGCCATTTGACAGTTCTGTGCGCGAGCACATCCGCATACCTCCTTATGGGGGAGGTGAAGTGGCAGTACCGCTCCGACCTCAATCCGAAATGACCTATGTTCCTGTCAGAATACAAGGCCCTTGGAAGCACCCTGAGAAGCCTGGTGTTGAGGAGGTCCGCCGTAGATGGGTCTGTCAGTCGCTTGATGTTCAAAAGGACCGAGTTGAACGCATCGACCGCCCTGTTCATTCGTTCCATGTCCGGGCCAGTGCCGAAAGCAGGCCCCTGACCGGAACCGTCCTCATCCTCCTCATCGCTGACATTCCCAGGGGATATGGCACCGAAGGAGACCTTTCCCCCGCTCATGAGCGCTTTGAGGAAGCCCTCCTCCTCATTGGGCCTGACCCCCTCAAGGCTATCCTTTGGCACTTCGAGCCAGTCCTCCGGGATGGCAACATCGAGCCCCAGGGCGGTGCACGATCCGTTGAACCTCTCGACCGATTGCCGGTCCGGTAGGGCGTGCACCCTGTACAGGGTCGAAAGACCGGCATCACCGATGGTCCTGGCCGCACATTCGTTGCATAGGACCATCAGCTCCTCTATCATCTTAGTGGCCTTGGTAGGCCTCTTAAGGGAAACGTCAATGCTATCGGGTGATGGGAACCTTACACGCCTCTCCGGTGTCTCAAGTGAAAGCCTCCTCCCCTTGGAGGAGAGCCCGGTCGCGATCCTGTCCAGGGTAAAGAAGGGTTCTATCCCTTCTGTTATATACCCCTCCACCCGTTCGTAATCGAGGTTCTCCCTTACCTTTATGATGCTGGCGCGGTGTTCATAACCTTTGATACCGAACCCCTTGTCCAGGACGATCCGGGTCGATAGGGCAAGCCTTTCGGTCCCAGCTCGGAGCGAGCAAAGGTCCTCGGAGAGGACCGGAGGCAGCATGGGAAGGACCCCTGTCGGAAGGTAGACGGAGGTCGCCCTGAACCGTGCCTCCGCATCTATCAGGTCACCAGGCCTAACATAATGGCTGACATCGGCAATGTGGACCCAGAGGGCGATATCCCCCTCGGCAAGGGGCTCGATGGAGATGGCATCATCGAAATCCTTGGCATCGTGGGGGTCTATGGTATAGGTCTCCAGGGGTGTCAGGTCCGTTCGACCGCCCCTATCGTGCTCCGAGATATCCGTCCGGACCCTAGTAGAGACATCCATGATGTGCCTGGAGAACTCCCTGTGGAACCTCCTTGCCCCAGAAGCGAGCTTGTGGTCTATCACAGCCTCCGACGCATCCCTCCAGGTCAGCAATCCCATATCCAGAAGGACCTTCACAATATTAGAGGGCAGCTCTTCTTTCCTTGAGCAGGCCAGGTCCATGAACAGGTATCCAACGAACCTTTCAAGGTCGAACCTTTCCAGGGTCCTTATCTGTGTCCCACCAAGGGAGAATGGTGAAGCTTTGCCCAGTCCTGAACGCTTGATATCGCTAAGAGCTATGGGCCACCTTGCGTTCTCAAGATAGAATGCCCCCCACGCACAGACCCTCATGAGGAGGTCCATATCACCCTTTTGGAGTGGGAGGTTGGAGAGGTCTTCGTAAAGGGGCCTTCTTACCTTGGTCGGTCTCCCGACCCCATCCTCTTCATTATCCACGGTCTCCTCCGCTATCAATCTCGAACGCATGGACTGAAGGGCCGAAGAATCGTTCTCTGCAGCAGTAATTGCCGCGCGGGTATGTGGTATATAATTTGCGCCCTTGCCAGAGGGTGCCTTGTAGAAGTACGGGGCATGGGGTCCGTCAGCCTGGGACAATAACTTTGCGACCGCCTGTACATGCTTGGGGGAAAGGAGCTTGGGACCGAAATGGATGCTGCCTATCTCATCAGGTGTAAAAGCATGGCCATGAAGCCCTTTTTCTGGTGTGACATCCAGCGGTGTACCGGTCCCAGGGTGCGCATCTATATGGTCCCAGAGCGTCGTCCAGAGGTCCTTCGGTTTTTTGGAATCCAATATCTGCTGAGGCTCCATCTTCAATGTATCCGCCGCTCTTTCTTTGATGGAAGCCTCCTTCAGAAGTCGGGTCATCGCAGCATGGTCGTCCTTTGGACCATCATAGATGGTCCCTGTTCCATCGGCCAGGTTAGACCATCTTAAGATCATAACGCCCCGGAGAGTGAATACCTGTGCCATTGTCTCTCCGCCCTCTCTGGTCCTGTCTAGCAATACTGCCAGATTATTGGGTGGCTCGAGCCCCCCAACGCCCTTTTTCAACCTGATGAGCTCCCGTAATTCCATCTTTGGACCGACCCAGAACCGTCATGGGGCGCATGGTATAAATTGGATTCCGATGGCACGGTCCACTAGGTCAAGGTCGTTCGATAGTTTATTGTCCGGACCGTGCATTCCCCTCTCATGCTATCCGATATTGAGATCGCCCAAAGAGCTGAACTTCTACCCATGGAAGGGATAGCCAGAAAGGCCGGTTTGCTACCCGAGGAGTACATGCTCTACGGTAAGGGCAAAGCGAAGGTCGAGCTTTCTACCATGGAGCGTGTCGAGAAGCTCCCCAAGGGGAAGTTGATACTCGTCACCACCACGAACCCGACCCCTGCCGGTGAGGGCAAGACGACCATGACCATAGGCCTGGCCCAAGCCTTCGTGATGCTGGGGCATAGGGCCATGCCCGGGATAAGGGAGCCGTCCATGGGTCCGGTGTTCGGGATAAAGGGAGGGGCTGCCGGGGGCGGGTATTCACAGGTCATACCGATGGAGGATATCAACCTCCATTTCACAGGCGACCTGCATGCGATCACAGCGGCGCATAACCTCCTTGCGGCCCTGTTGAACAACCACATGCACCATGGTAACGAGCTGGGCATAGACCCCAGAAGGATAGTATGGCACAGGGTCATGGACATGAACGACAGGTCGCTCAGGGGCGTCGTCATAGGGCTGGGCGGGATCACATCTGGGATGCCACAAGAGGATTCCTTCGATATCACGGCCGCGAGCGAGGTCATGGCCATAGTATGCCTCTCTTCTGGAATAGATGACCTCAAGGAGAGGCTATCCCGAATAATCGTTGCATACGACATGAAGGGTAGCCCAATCTATTCCAGGGACCTCGGCGCTGTGGGGGCAATGGCGATGCT
>CAZLVP010000009.1:38848-70985 GCA_964563055.1 uncultured Thermoplasmatales archaeon
TAGATGTCCTGGCGGTAAGGAAGGGCTCTGCGAACCTGGCGAGGCATCTGGGCATAATCCAGCTCTTCGGTGTCCCTGTGGTTGTGGCCATAAATGTCTTCGAGAAGGACCATGACGACGAGGTCCAGGAGATACTTAGACTATGCGAGTCCATGGGGGTCCCTGTCGCGCTTTCGGACCACCATGCCAGGGGTGGTGAGGGGGCCCTGGAGGTTGCTAGAAAGGTCAAGGATGTCATGACAAGCTGCGTAGGTTGCTTCAATACCCTCTATCCTGATAATATGCCTCTCAAAGAGAAGATAGAGTCCATTTGCATGAAAGTATACGGAGCTAACAAGGTCCAGTTCTCGGTGGACGCTCAGAAGAAGCTCGATCTATTCACGGTAAACGGGTACGGGGAACTGCCCATCTGCATGGCAAAGACGCAGTACTCCCTCTCTGATGACCCCAAACTGCTCGGTGCACCTACGAAGTTCAAGGTGACGATATCGGACGTCAGGCTCTCGGCGGGGGCGGGCTTCATAGTCGCCCTGACAGGCAGTATCACCACAATGCCCGGGCTACCCAGGGTCCCAGCATCTGTGAACATGGACCTTGACCCTGACGGAAGGGTAAGGGGACTGTTCTGAGTGGGCGACCGACGTCAAGTTTTTTCTACAGGAGGCCCTTGGACCTTCATGGACCCCGTCCTGAAGGCAATGTACGGGAAGCAGGGATACGCTGTTGTGGGCACCCATTCCGCGGTCAAGACCTGCCACTGGCTCCACGAGTCCATGATGGGGGACCGTGTCTGCTACAAGGAGCTCTTCTTCGGCATAAGGAGCCATAGGTGCCTTCAAATGACCCCGGTGGCAGACAGATGCACCCATTCCTGCCTGTTCTGCTGGAGGTATCAGGGGTTCGAAGGCAAGGGCAGCGCGTGGGACGACCCCGTTGATATTGTGAACGGGACCATAGAGGCACAGAGGAGGCTCGTTTCCGGGTTCAAGGGGGACGCCCGATGCGACCCTAAGGTCTGGGAGGAGGCAAGGGACCCGAACCAGGTCGCGATATCGCTGACAGGGGAGCCTACGCTCTATCCCTATCTTGGGGAGCTGATCGGGGAGTATAAGAGGAGGGGGTTCACGACCTTCCTGGTCACGAACGGGACCATGCCCAAGGTCCTCCGGGACCTGACCCCGCTCCCCACACAGCTCTATGTTTCCATTGTGGCCCCTAACAAAGAGATCTACAGATCACTGTGCCGCCCCAAGCAGGAGGGCGGCTGGGAGAGTATCATGGAGACCCTAGGCATCCTCCCCTCGCTCGATACCAGGAAGGTTGCAAGGCATACATTGGTGAAAGGCCATAACCTGGGTTTCGAGGAGGGATTTGCCTCTCTCGACCGCATTGCTGATCCGGATTTCATAGAGCCCAAGGGATACGTCCATGTCGGATACTCAAGGGAGAGGCTCGGTATCGATAATATGCCCTCCATGGACGAGATGAGGGCCTTTGCTAATAGAATGGCAGAGCTTACCGGGCACAAGCTTGTTGGCGAGAGCCCCGCCTCCAGAGTTGTCCTTCTCTCCAACGGAAGAAAGGAGATGAGGTTGGGTCCGTAAGCCCTTAATTTCCCACGTATCTTGAATAAAGCGACCTAGCCACATTCTCATCGTCAGTGCCGTGTACGATGGTCCTTCCGCCATTGAAGATGACAAGCTCGAAACCCTCGATGAGGACCCTCAGGAACCCCCCATGGACCTCAACTGTCCCCACAGTCCTCAGTCTCTCAGTGAGCACCTCAAGGGAGATGAACGGTCCTGAGGCCGGTGTGATCTGGACCGCATTTGAGCCACAGAGCCGGGAGGCCCCCTCCCACCCCTTTCCCTCAAGGAGGTCGAACCTATGTTCTGCACAACACCCACAATCAGGCCTCCTCTTGACCGGGAACCTGTCGAAGAAACCCTTCCATACATCATATACTACCATATCCCTGTTCCAGTCCCTCTTAAGTATCAGTTTTATGGCCTCCGTCGCAGCTATGGAGCCCAAGAGAGAGGGAATGGTGTTGATGATCCCCACGGTGCTGCACGTCGGCAGGGCCCCGGCAGCTGGGATCACCGGCAAGGCACATCTGAGGCATGCGGTCTCTCCCGGAACGAGGTTCATGCTCATTCCCATGGTCTCGATGACCCCGGTATAGACCCAAGGGATACCATCGCGGACCGAGAGCTCGTTTATAAGGAACCTTGTTGCCATGTTGTCCGTTGCATCCATGATGAGATCGGCCCCCTTGGTCATGGATGCGATATTGTTTGGGCCGACATCATCAACTATAGAACGCACCTCTATTCCGGAATTGATCCTTCTCAACCTCTCGGCACCTGTTGCGGCCTTGGCTGAACCGATATCACCCTCCTCGAAGAGGAGCTGCCTCTGGAGGTTGTCCGCTTCGACGATATCACGGTCCACCACGGTCAGGTGTCCGACCCCCGACCTTGCAAGTGCGTTTGCTATTACGGAGCCAGTTGCCCCGCATCCTATGATGACGACCCTGCTTTCCAGAAGTCTCTCCTGTCCCTCGTTGCCTATGGCCTTTAGGATGGTCTGCCTTCTGTATCTCTCTATGCTCTTGGTCATGACGGGTATCCCTATCGACAAGGGATTAAATATGGATGATGGTGTGAACATCCTCTCAGGCCGCAATTGGCATGATCGGGCATCGAACATGAAAGATAACAATAGTTATATAACAGATGTTATATTACTGCCCCTATGCCGAGAAAGGAGACCATCACCAAGGGTATGGTCCTGGACGCCGCCCTTGCGATAGCAAAGAAGGACGGATTGGAGGGACTTACCGCCCGGAGCATAGCGAAGAAGCTCAAGTGCTCCACCATCCCCATCTACTCACAGTTCCGGTCAATGGGTGACCTTGAAGAGGAGGTGTTAGTGACAGCATCATCCTTCCTCCTCGAGTACTCCAAGAAGCCCTACAGTCCCCATCCCTTCCTTAACATGGGGATCGGGATGGTCCTTTTTTCAAGGGACAATCCCCATCTTTTTTCAGCCATCTTCTCAGGTTCAGAACGGGCCCAGGAGATCGCGGGAGGGATCAGGTCCGCTTTCAGAGGGGGGCTTCTGAACGCGGAGGGTTTCGATCGTTTCTCCCCGGAGCAGCTCGATGAGATGCTCGACATGACCATGGTATTCATAATGGGGCTAACTACGATGGCATCCTCGGGGCTGCTGTCGGACCCCTCCGAGGGGAACATCATAAGGATGGTCGATGAGGCCGGGGATGCCGTTATAAACCACTCCATCAGGAAGGCCCTTGGAATGGACTCCTACGCAGGGGTCGTTTTCAAGGAACAACAGATGTTGAAAGGTCCCAAGAGGGAGGTATGAAATGGCATCCAACCGGATGGTGACACTGGATATCGTCAGAGGCCTGTGTATCATAGGTATGGTCGGAGTTCACATATTCCGCAGGACCTACGACCTCACATGGCTGGGTACGGAGGCCATGGCCGATAGATCGGTATTGCACCTCGTCACGCTCTTCCTGATAGCATACATCGGTGGGATGGCCGGACTGTTCCTGATGGTCTCAACGGTGTCACATACCCTATCCATCCGGGAGCAGCTAAGGGCTGGGAAACCTCTCAACGGTGTGATAACAAAACAGATATTGTCAGGATTTTTATTGTTGGCGTTCGCATTCATTGTGGAGTCCACACTTGGCCAACATGGGTTCTTTGGAAGGATGGCCTACACCCCTCTCGTCGGGGACATGAGCTTCGGGGAATCGCTCGTCCAAAACTCCGAGGTGATATTGTTCAGGGGTTTCCACTTCATGACGCTCCATACGATCGCCTGGGCGGTCATTGTCAACTCCGTGGTCCAGTGGGCCCTCCTTCGCAACGGCGGTGTCTATAAGGTCTCGAGGAACGTCAAGGTTTATCTGGGCCTGATCGTCGGTGTGATCGTCCTATCTCCTGTCATGTGGGCCTTCGCCTCATGGGTTGTGCCCGGATATCCGTTCGCCACATACCCAGGCACCGACAGGATCGTGCAGTATCCGCTTGAAGGAGTGTCAACGATC
Organism: uncultured Thermoplasmatales archaeon; assembly: GCA_964563055.1. GTDB lineage: Archaea > Thermoplasmatota > Penumbrarchaeia > Penumbrarchaeales > Penumbrarchaeaceae > JALOTP01. The sequence goes on from CAZLVP010000009.1 coordinate 42,936, forward strand.
GTGGATTACGTTGTATTATTCGCGTTGGGTCCGCTGGCAGGACAGACAGAGCCCCTCTTCCCGTTCCTCTTCATATCGTTCATCGGGGCCATCGTGGGGCTCTATCTATCAATGGACCGGCCTCCCAAGTACCTGCCCCACAAGGGCATGAAGATCGGAGGCGCGATGCTGTTCATCGGTCTGTTCGGCATCGTGATCATGCTCGCGACCGGACTAGATTCGATCGATAACATCATGGGCGATCCCTACGGGATCCTTCGGATGAGGATTTGGTTGCCCCTGCTCCTTTTCACTACCGGGGGGCAGTTGATGCTCCTAATGATGCTTATCAGGATGATAGAATACAGGAACATATCGGAGAAAGCGGCCCAAAAGACGGTAATGATACGGAGGTTCGCGGTCGTCTCGCTTACCGTTTATACGTTCCAATGGATGGATGCGCTGGTGCTCCATTTAGTGAGCCATATCCCTGGGGTGTCCGTCTTCAATGGGAAGGATGGCTTCTTCTGGGCGATCTTCTCCGTAATGGCGGTGCTCGTCCTCTGGAACGTTGTTCTGAAGCTCTGGGAGAAGGTAGATTTCAGAGGGTCCGCCGAATGGGCGCTCGCGGTCGTGATGGTCCAGACCAACAACCTCCTCAAGGGTGGGAAAGGCGCACCTCATAGGGCGAAATGGTACCTTGTGCCCAAGCTCAATGTCCTAAGGGGTGAGGCCAGCGTGAAATGGATGGACCTCATGCCCACGAACCTCACCGGTCCGGACAAGGAACGGGACTCCCGGATGTCGTATTGGCTTTCCCTCGTCGGATTAGTGTTCTTCCCCTTCCTGGTGCCAGCATACTTCTTGGCCAAGGGTTCGATAGGTTCTGAGGGCCCCAACAGGTTCAACGCAATTTCAATGAGGATATCAAGGATAGGCATGGGCTGGGCGTCCTTGATCATGTTCTACCTGTCCCAGGTGAAAGGGTTCGTTATGGGGGGCTGAGCATGGTCGGAGCGTTGAAGAAGAAAGCTTTAAGGGACCTCATAAAAAAGAAGGCCCGGACCATCTTCACTGTCCTCACCATCGCCTTAGGGGTGATGAGCGTATCCTTGTTCGCGGTGGACCCTCTCGCTAACTCCGCGATGGAGGACCTGGTCGAGAAGGAGAACCTCCACAATCTCGTGATCCGTATCGAGAACACTGAACTGGATGGCAGCGAACTCTTTGACCTGTCCCGGATCGAGAACGTTCGTGCCGTCTCATCTTTCCAACTTTATTTTACCAAGGTATATTCGGGAGAGAGGAAGGAGGACGCCCTCTTCGTGGGGATCCACGATATGAACGATCAGAGCGTGGATGCGGTCAGGTTGACCAGAGGGTCATTGCCCTCGTCGGGGCAGGTCCTGACCGAGGGCGTGAACTCCCAGATGGGAACGTTCACCGGTGGTGAGGGTGATGAACTAAGGGCACTCGATGCGCGTGGGGATGCGAGGACCCTTGAGATATCGGGGGTAGGTAGGAGCCTCGCGCACGGGAAGACGCTCTACGACGCCGAAGGCTATGCCGTCTTTTACGGATCCATGACCGAGGTCTCATCGATATCCAACTCGACGGGGTACAATTACCTGGCGTTCACGCTCTTGGACATGAGCGATGATGCAGTGGACCGGACCATCGAGGATATCAGATCGTACCTCACGAACAATACTGGGGTGGTCGCCTTCTCGACGCTGCCGGAGATCCGGCAAGAGGGGGAGTACCCCGGCTTCGGTTTCCTCGACATGTTCCTGACGATAATGTACATCCTGACATTACTTGCGATATTAGCGTCGATGATATTGATCTCGAACACGATGAACACGGTTGTGATGGAGCAGAGGCGCGAGATCGCCATGCTCAAAGCCGTTGGAGCGACGAAGGTCCGGATCTTCGGCGCCTACATGACCTCAGCTTTGGCCATGGCGGTGACGGGGTCGGTCCTTGGAGCGTTCATCGGGACATTTGTCACCTTCGGGGTGCTGTCATATTTCGGCGCCCTGATGGGATTCACCCCCACCTTTTCTGTTCACTTACTGACGGTCATGATCAGTGTGGTCGTCGGGGCGATATTCGTCATTTTTGCTTCGATCCCGGCGTTGTTGAAGGCGATGTGGGTACCTGTCCGGGAGGGCATGGAGGACAAGGGGATCACTTCGAACTACGGAGGATTCATCGACAGGCTTCTCATGTCCCCGCCCCTACTGCCCCGGACGATGAAGATGGGGATCCGCAACGCGGCGAAGCGAAAGGGGCGGTCCATTTCCGCGATCGTACAGATCGCGATCGCCGTTGGAGTGTTCTCCGGGCTCGTCGCGTTCGGGTATTCGCTTGGGGAGGAGCTGTCCAGGACGATCGACAACATGGACTACGACATCGACATCGTTGCACAATCGGAGGGGGCAAACGATCTGAACACCTCTCTGATCCATGAAGTGTCAATGATCCAGGGGGTCGAAGTAGCAGAGCCCTATGTCGAGACGATGTTCGATCTCGGGGACTTGACGGTGTTCGCGAGGGGATACCTGTCGGACACCCAGGTGAAGAGGATCGATCTGACGTTGGATAAAGGAAGATGGTTCGATGGGACCGAGTACGGGTCCAAGGAACGCGTCGCCGTCCTCGGCAAGCAGTTGGCGTCGTTCAAGGGGATCGGCCTCGGGGATGAGCTCGAGATAACGACCGCCACCGGAACAGAAACCCTGAAGGTCATAGGGATCGACTCGGACTTCTTCTACACAGGGATGATAATCTATCTGCCGCTGACGACCGTTCAGGACATGCTACGGACCAATGACACCGCCTCAGGAATGTACTTGAAGACAAACTCGATCGATCATGGGGAGATCGACCGTATCTCAGTTGAGGCAGAGGAGTTCCTCCTCTCCAAAGGGTGCCCCGTGAAGACGGAAGTGTTCTACAAGGTCAAGGAGACCACATTGAACCAGAACCAGGGTATAGTCACCGCGATCACCTACGTGAGCGGGATGATCGTCCTCATCTCCATGGTCGGATTGATATCCAATATCACAATGAACATCCTGGACAGGACCAAGGAGATAGGCGTCCTGAGGTGCATAGGGGGCGTTTCCATGAGCATCAGGTCCATATTCACCACCGAAGCGGTGTTCCTCTCCATCCTCGGTTGGGCGGTCGGGGTCCCGCTCGGGTACCTTGTGGCCTGTTTCGTCTCGTTCATGCTGGTGCAGATGCTCGATTGGGAGATACCTATAATATTCCCCTTTAGGACGGTCCTGATGTCATTGGTCCTTGTCATGACAGCATCGTTCTTGATCGCCCAGGTCCCGATATTGAGGGCCACAAGGATGAGGCCAGGGGATGCGTTGAGGTATGAATGAACAGCGTCCAGACAAGGTAAGCCACTAAAGAGAAGATCGAAAAGATGGTTTTACCAGGCTACCAAACAATGATGGGATCACAATCGTTCTCACTGTATCACTGGAAATGCATCATTCAGCGATATCGTATCTTTCAATGTCCCGGTCGTGACTTTTCCTTCTTTTCCTGATGACAAGGAAAAGTACCAATGAGCAGGTCATGATGATGAGAAGCAGAAGAGAGAAAAGCAAAAACCTGTATCTCGGTCCTGTCTTCCCGTCATCGTCATCGGTAGGAATATCTTTCGGAAGGACCGCTACGGTGACATTGTCCGAACCTGAGTTCCCTGAACCGTCCTTGACCGTGAGGGTGACCGTGTAATTCCCCGGTTCCGTGAAATTGAACGAGACAACGGTCTCGTAAAGGGCCACCTCTCTATCCTTGAGATGGATCGTCCAGATCCAATTCGTAATCCCGACGTTGTCAGTTGAGTTCGTGCCGTTAAGTATAACAACCGTTCCTTCAAGTACTGTTTGGTCAGACCCAGCATCGGCAGTGGGCGGTGTGATGTCCCTCACCGTCACTGTAAGGTTGTCTGTACCAGTGTTCCCTGCTGCATCCGCAACCATCAGCGTTATCTCAAAAACACCCGGATCATCGAAAACGTATGTCGGAGATGTACCATACAATACACTTTCCATCTTATCAAAGAAAATCCATCTAGACTCTACTATCCCGGTATTATCCTCGCTTCCTGAGCTGTTGAAGACCACTGCTGTTCCTTCTGGAACGGTCAGGTCCTTTCCCGCATTCGCAATGGGCGGCGTTAAGTCATCTATCGTAATATTGACGGTCTTGATGTCCCAGTTCCGGGCAAGGTCCAGCACTTTCAATGTGATGAAATGATCCCCGGGATCCAAAAAGGTATGATATACCCTCTCGCCGCGAAGGGTCGCCGAGCGAACGGGTCCGTCGATCATCCATATCCAATCCGTTATCCCTATGTTGTCATACGATCTGGAACCGTCCAGCAAGATGCTCTCATCCTCATTGTAATAGGAGTCCATCGAAAACTCCGATGTGGGTGATATGATATCTATTACGGCTACAGAACCGGATAGGTTCGCCCAGTTCCCTTCGGGATCGCATGCGTGGAAACCATAATTGATCGGTGCGGTCGAGTTCAGAGGAACTGTCAATTCATGGGTGAAGATGTTAGCGCCTACTATACTGATGTTCATCCTATCATTGAAATTGGTCCAGTATTCGACATATACTGAAGTAACTCCTATGTTGTCCTGGACCTCGACTGTAAATGTCAGTTCCTCCCCTGTCCCTATCTGGTTAAGTGTCAGGTCTCGGATGAAGACCGGTGGGAACAGGTCGGATACTTCCACTCGTTTCTCTATCGTGGAATTCCAGTTGGAAGAGTTATCAACCGCCGAGAACCTGTAGAAGAGTTCGGAATAGTTCAGCGGTATCTCGATATCCAAAAAGAAATTTTCCTTGGAAAGGGACATGGTTGAATTGTTTTTATCCTCTGGTCCAAACCGATACTCGACATGCACAGATGAGATGGCAATGTTATCGGAAACGGAAACGGTGAACTTGAACGGTTCTCCGGTGGATGCATTGGAAGGTGTCAGGTCAGATATGAACCCCGGTCCGTCGTTGTCTTTGACCAAAACGGTCCTCTCTGTTGTATTTGCCCAGTTCCCTACAAGGTCCCTTGCACGGAATATGTAATGGAGCGATTCGGTGGAATGTGTTGATATGATGATCTCGTATCGATAAGGTCCTGTCCCGCTCATGGAACGATTGATGATGGTTCCCTCTCCGAACCGGAATTGGACATAGACCTCGGATATCCCGACATCGTCCTTAACTTCTATTTCGAACTCGAACCTGTCACCGGTGGTGGCATTTTCATCGCTGAGGTCCTGTCCGAAGAGTGGTTTGATATTGTCAATCGTCATGTTCAATTTTGTAATGATAACATCCCATTCGCCGTTATGGAGGGTATTAAATGCACCTTCGGTCGTCGGGTATTGGACAATTTCAGAATAAGTTGAAAAACCTGTGATATATGCCTCCCCATCACTATCCAGGACGATCTCATAGCTATCATCGCGTTCTCCCCCTCCCAGATAGGTAGAATAATCAAGGAAAGAACCCGATGAATTGAGCTTCGTGACAACAACGTCAAATCGGCCATTGTTCGAACCATCTTCCGCTCCTTTCGTTATGGGATAATCCGTGCTCTCGGAATAGCCCGTCATAAAAACATCACATCCAAGGTCGACCGCGATGTCGTTCCCCCCATCTTGATCGCTCCCGCCTATGAATGTAGAGAATATCAAATTCGTGCCATTCGAATTGAGCTTAGTAGCAAAGATATCCAACCTCCCGTTATACGTCGTGTCGTAGGCCCCTTCGGTCGTTGGGAAATCGCCATATGCTTCTGCTAAGAAATCACCAGTTTGGCCAGTGATGTAGACATTATCTTCCCGGTCCAAAGTTATTCCATATCCAAAATCATCATCATTTCCCCCAATAAAAGTAGAAAATATCAATTGCGAACCATTCTTGTTAAATTTAGTGACAAATACATCCATATTCCCATTGAAATTCAACATCGTATCATACGCAACCTGGGTAGTGGGATAATCAAAACTGTTGGTAAAACCTGTTATACAAATATTTTCGTAGGAATCCAAAGCTATCGCAGTACAATAATCATCGGAAGACCCGCCAACATAGGTTGAAAAAATTAAATTGGATCCGGTGCTATCGAGCTTCGTTACAAACGCGTCCATCCAGCGGCTATCATCATTATATTTATCATCATAGGCATTTAGTACTGGATAGTTGGATGAATTCGTAAAACCCGTTATGATGATATTTCGAAAAGGATCTAGTGTTATCCCCGAAGGTGAATCCCTGTATTTCCCACCGATGAAAGTAGAAAAAATCAGGGATGACCCCGTTGGGTCAAGCTTTGTCACGAACGCATCATATTCACCATTTTGTAAAGTATCATATGCTCCCGTGGTAACGGGATAGTCTTTGCTTTGTGTGTCCCCGGTAACGTATGCACAGCTGTCTGGACCGACCGAGATAGAACTGCCAAAATCGTATCTGCTTCCTCCCAGGAACGTAGAATAGACTAGGGAGGATCCTGCAGGATCCATTTTTGTGACCATCACATCGTAACCACCGTTATTAATACGGTCGAACGCTCCTGCGGTTGTTGGATAATCGATCGGACTATCCTCACTATAGCCTGTTATGAACATATTTTCATCTTTATCTAAAACGATTGAATATCCACAATCTTCACCATTTCCACCTATGAATGTCGAATAAATTAAAGGATCTATTACCACTTTCCTTGAGACATCATAAGAGTCAAGGTCGAATCCGAACACATCTCTTTCAATTAAAATAAAATCGCTCTGGATACTTCCATTTGGTTCGTCTGAGTAGAAAGATATCAATTTTGAGTCACGCACCTCACCTAAAGCTGTCTCTATTAGTAGATCACCATTCTTGTCAATACCGATATTCGATTGGCCTTCGACCCGTATCCTGATTTCTGAGGGGTCCGTTCCGGGTTTTAATATCAGGTCGTACTTGATAGTGCCTTCGTTCATGCGATATACCAGATCGATCCCTTTCCATAGGTCGTAATAGATGACCTCAAAATAGTTCGGAACGTTCGTATACCATTTCTCCGGATCGTTACCCTTGAAGTAATTCGTATTCCAGGAGCATCTTTCCTTACCGACCGGGGCCACTGGATTGCATCCGGTAAAATAATATTTCAGGACAACTCCCCGTTCATGAAAGAACCTAGGGATATTCTCTCTTGGACCAAAGGCCTCATTAAAAGTTGTCTCATCCGGGTCGTACGGTTCTTTAATAGAATATACGTAATATACGCAATTTGAAGAAAAGTAAATATTTCCCTCAACCGAATAATAGAGGATGTCCTCATCGAGCTGACCGATGTTTTGAATGAAGTAACTAGATCTTAAAGAAGCAGCTTTCTCTAGAAAATGACCATTCAATGAACGATCGATAACCTTATTTTCAACATTTCTAACACCTGCAGTATATTGGGGATGGAAAAATATCATAGACAAGAGAAGGATCGAACAGCCTGCCATGAGGTAACAGGACCTTCTTCGGACAATCATCATATCGCCACTCCAATTAGAGAGTGCGGTCTCCAGACATGTCCATTCACCTTTTCTTTCTATTGTGTCAAAGTTGTTTTTCAAATACAATTTATTGTAAACGTTGTAAATGACGAGCCATTAGCAAGTTCTACAAGTGGCGACCCGCCATAGCAGTGCACATCAATAGAAACATCCACTGTTATCGTGTCACCTTTTTGGACTGAGGTATATAGGTAATTTTCCATATCATGGTCGCTGCCAGGTGTACCGCTGACCTGTAAAGTGCCCGAAGGCGAATAGACTGAGGTATTATTGGTATTTATTTGATAAAAGGTTATGTTCCAAAATCCATACGTGACTATAGCTCCTGTAAAGTTCACTGAAAGCGTTAGATCTACACATACACGTACATTATCGCCTGCGGTGACAATTACTGATTGAGAAGGGGGGGATGAGGGGCAGGTATCGAATGTGACACCGGAATTCTGGACATGTGAATTGACAGCGATATTAGATGGAACCAGAGCAGCACTTACATGTGTCATCATCATCATAGTGATGGCTGACAGGATTATTACCATTCCATTTTGCACTGCTATCTTCCTTATCATATTTTCTTCTCCAAACCTTTCTGGGACATTAAGGGCATTAACCTCAGTGTATTTATATTATTCCAACTCACAGTATGTGGTATGTAAATATTGTACCTCTGAGTAAAAAAGGTATTGTAAGTTGTCACTCTACTCACCTTACCCTTATCACTAAAGAAAACCCCCTTAAAAGCTATGGTTTACAACATAATATGAAGAACATCAATGAGAGTAGAGCAGTTGCCGATTTATTCCATTAAGGAGAAACAACCCTCAAACGAATGGGAAGCCTTAGCGGTTCTGGCTCGAATATGACCGTCATCGTTGGAGGTTCGGTTCGCTGGATGAGTTCATCGGCTGGAATGATCGTCGATTGCATGGTGCATAATGGTTGGAGATAGGTGAATGTCCTGGTGATGCGGTGTTTAGAAAGAACTAGCCTTAAAGCATACTAGGTCTGTTATGGGGGATGGTTTGATGAACGAACCCTATCTGCGAAATAATATCTTTACTCTACATCATTCGCATTGAGGTGAAAGATGGAAATAGGACCATGCTATGGTCGTTTTAGCCTTAATCGCAGCGTGTGAGAACGATGATCGAGAACGGTGATGGTCCAAAGACAGCTCCCCAGGATAAAGGGAGCGGGAGGCGGGCCCCTACGGCCCTTCAGCTCTTGGTCTTTTCAACAATTGTGACCACCATCACCCTGATCGCCTTCCTCTACGTGGGGGTCATCACTTCGCTCGTTATAAGCCCGGACAACTCCCTGCACTGGCCGTATTTTGCGGTCCCTATCCTGCTTACCCTTTTCATGATGGTCTCCCAGATAGTCTCACATATTGATCACAGGTCTTACATCAGGCCCCTCTACCTTGCATCATCCGTTCTCATGGGGGCCTTTGCCTATATGGTGATGGCGGCTTTCATAGCGACCCCTCTCCTTATCCCCGCATACCTGCTGGACAGCATACCCGTCTGGACATCATTCCGGATAATGTTCGCAACGGTCATCATCGTCCCGGTCGTTTGGGGCCTAATAGAGGCCCGCATCCTCAGGACAAGGCGGTTCAAGATCCCTCTTCCCGGACTGAAGAAGACCTTCAAGGTCGCTATGATATCGGACGTCCATCTGGGACTTCTCGTGGGTAAATGGAGGCTTGGAAAGGTCCTTTCCATCATGGAAGGTTCCCGGCCGGACATCGTAGCGGTGGTGGGCGACCTATATGACACTAACCCAAGGTTCAACACCCGTTTCAAACCGCTACTAAAGAGGATGGCCTCCCTTGCTCCCGCTTATGCTGTCTTCGGCAATCATGAATATTACAACGGCACAGAAGAGATAGAGAAGGAGCTCAGCGAGCTGGGGTTCAACGTTCTCAGGGGCCGGGTAGTGAAGGACCCCAGGACCGGTATCAATTTGGTGGGGATAGACGACCCCTCTTTCTTCAGTTCTGGGGAAGTAAGGAAGGAGCAGCTCCTTACATTGCTGAGGTCTGTCCCTGAAGGCGAGCCCTTGGTCCTACTCGACCATCAGCCCCTGCTCTTCAGTGCCGCAAAGTCCGTCAGACCGCTCCTTCAGCTATCCGGCCATACACATGCGGGACAGATATGGCCTGCATCTTTCATCACGAAACGCATCTACAAGGACGGCCACAGGGGGCTCAACAGTGAGGGTACCTCCACCCTCTTCGTCTGTGTCGGGGCCGGTACCTGGGGGCCACCAATGAGGGTCCTGGCCCCACCGGAAATGGCCCTCTTCGAACTTGTCCCAGCCTGATAGGGACCACTTCAAGCGATCCCATCATTGTCGCTGTCAGGGATATGGCCGTCCGTCGAGTCCCCGCTCCCCATCTCGACACCGTCGATGAGAAGGTCATTGTCCGAGTCCCAGTCGTTGGGGTCAAGACCTATGATGAACTCCATAGGGTCCGATAGACCATCCCCATCGGTATCGGGGTTGAACGGGTCAGTTCCACGAATGTACTCGTCCTTGTCGAGAAGGCCGTCCCCATCGGAGTCCTTGTTGTCGATCGGAGGGCAGTCTGGGCAAGGAGGATGAGGTTTTGGGGGAGTTGGGATCCCGCTGCCTCCCGATGTCCCATCGTTGTCCGAGTCATCCAATCTGCCGTCAGTGGAGTCCCCCGACCCCATCTCGACCCCATCTATGAGGCCATCATTGTCCGTGTCCCAATCGTTGGGATCGAGACCTATGGAGAACTCCATGGGGTCCCACAGGCCGTCACCGTCGGTATCTGGATTGTAGGGGTCGGTCCCCCTGAGGTATTCGTCCTTGTCAAGGAGCCCGTCATGGTCACTGTCCTTGTTGTCGTCGGGGACGGGTGGGCCGGGATTGGGTACGGGCGGGGGGGGAATACCGGGTTCTCCCGGTATTGGCTCCTTGTAGTTCCATGGGTATTCGTCGTCAGGGTCCAAAAGTCCGTCCCCGTCCGTATCAGGTTCGTTCGGATTCGTGGGTATGTATACCCTTTCCCCGGTCTCTGAATTGACGTAGGCGAACCTGTAGTACTCTGCATAGTTCGTGTATGGGTTCGGGACATCAGGGAGCCTGAACTGGGCGAACTCCTCCCCACCGAACCAGTCATTGTCCATGTCCGCATCCGTCGGGTCGTTGGCATCGAGCCCATTGTCTGCCTCCCATCCATCGGGAAGTCCGTCCCCGTCCGTATCGGAGTTGTTGGGGTCGGATCCGTACAGGTATTCATCAAGGTTCGTGAGCCCATCATTGTCAGGGTCCAGGTCCCAATCGTCCCCCGACAGCGGGTTAAGGGCAGAAACACAGCTCACCATGACCGCAAGCCCAAGCATGGCTATAATAGCCGTTACATATGTTCTCATCTTTCTTGCCTCCTGCATGGAACAGAGGTTGGGCCCGTAGCTATTTAAACCCTTTAGAACGAATATCGAACAAACTACCAATTTCAATTAAATAATATGTAAAAATGTTATTATCGATTTCGAATAATAGCAAATTTGACCAGTAAGTAGTTTGGAGTATGGATTATTAAAGGATTATGATACGTACATCGAACACTTACCCTGGAAAGCCCCATTCTACCCACGGTCAGGGGAAAAGATAAAACAACTTGGGAGAATGAAGGGTATCAGGTGGTCCAATGGCCGAACTGTTCCCATGGGAAGGCAAGTATGTGCTGGGAATAAAGGAGATAGACGATCAGCACAAGAGGCTCATAGGCATGATCAATTCCCTCCATGATGGCATGATGAGCGGAAAGGGGAGGGAAGCTACCGGAGCGGTCCTCCAGTCCATGATGGAATATGCCCTGTACCATTTCAAGACCGAGGAGGACCTCATGCAGAAGTTCGGTTTCGAAGCTTACTCTGAGCACAGGGAGGAGCATCTTTCGTTCATGGAGCGAGTGGGGGAGATGGCGAAACGTCATGTTGGGGGTGAGTCCCTTGTCTCACTTGAGCTCAACGAGTTCCTCAAGGAATGGTTATCGGACCATATACTCTCGACCGACCGGAAATATGCCCCCCTCATCAGGTCAAAGTTGAGATAAGGCCTACCCTAAAGGACCCTTTCCACAGCCCATGTGGCGGCATATCCGGCGATGGCAGCGGTCCAGAACAAAAGCGGGACATGCAGTAGCACCGTCATTGGGTGGCCTCCCTTGAACCTTCGTATTGTGTCCGCACTGAAGAGGACGTGGAGCGTAATGACCACGAGTATAGAGGCGAGCATGAGCCCGCCCAGACCTTCAACGTCCTTGAGCAGGACAATGCTCTGGAAGGTCTCAAGCTCCGGGGACGAGCTCCCAAGGTCCGACAGCCTATCAATGATCTCCAGGATGACCGCATATATCATGAAGAGCGATGCGGACATGAAAATGGTCAGGCTGTAGAGGATGGCACCGAAATTGTCGGCCATCATATACCTCCTCTTCCTCAGCGACTGCAGGGTGGTGAAGTGGCCTGAGACCATGGTGGAGACGTCCTTGGGGCTGCCCCCTGCCGATATGCCCTCCTGGTATGTGGAGAGGAACTGTGATATCAGCTCGGACCTGGCCTCCCTGGAGAATAGGGTCCAAGCCCTGTCCGAGTCCAACCGGAGCCTCAGCCGGTCGTAGAGGGCCCTGACCTGCTCCGTGAGCTGACCGAAATCATGCCATCTGATCCGTTTCAAGCTCATGCCGGCGGACCCGCCCTTGGACTCCGAAGTGGACCCAATGGTCCTCATGAACGCACCGAACGACTCGTCCCTTCGGACTATCCTGTTCTGCTCGACGAGCATGTAGATGCCGGGAAGCATGAACGGTGTGGTGGTCAGGGCCAGGACCACTATGGTGAGCTCCCAGCCGGGGCCGACCATGATAAGGGACGAGCCCATTATCAGGGAGGCCATTGCCGAGGCCAGAAGTAGGACCAGGAGCCTCCTGTGGAAGTTAGAGGAGCGTGGATAGGGCCAGGGATCGAACCAGATGGACTCCCTGGGCAGGATGGACCTGACAACGAACCAGAGGAGGCCTTCCACCACGATGAAGAGAAAGACGATGAGGAAGCTCATGAGGTAGTGGTTGATGTTCACCATGAGGGAGAGGACCGCAAGGAGCACGTTCAGGAACATGGTCACTGTGATCATTGAGATATAGACCTCTCTGAGGACCTCCATCCTGTCCAGTGTGTTCGTGTACTTCGACCTGTACTCCTCCATCACGGCCTCCTGTTCGTTCCTGAAGAAGACCTTGGGGTCCTCCTCGGTCTCCATGGCATAGGCCATCCTCTCGAAGAAATCCCCGAGCCTTTTGGAGGGGCCTTGCTTCCCTATCTGCCTTAAGGCCATGGGGACCGACATCTTCCAGGTCCTGGAGAGCTCCTTCACCTTGTCGAGCTCCTTGAAAACCTCGCCCTGGGCCATCCCCTTGGACGCTATCTCGAATATGGACGTCCTTGTGGACGAGGACAGGGACATGACGGCTATCCTGAGTATGAACAGATGGAGCTCATCGTCGATCTGCGACCCCCTCCGTTCCCTCTGGATGATCGGCCAGATGAGGACCAGAAGGGTGACGACAGCAAGCAGGGAGGCCAGAAGGAGCGCTCCGGAGGTCGTCAGGAAGAGGTCTGGGTACGTTAGAGCAAGGCCTGCCGATATGATCAGGCCTATCATGAGTACGGGTAGGGCCCTTGTCAAGGTCCATTTCAGCGGGTCGGTCCCTTTTTGAGTGAAGGCATGGAGGTAGGACGAGCTCTCACCCCCTCAGTTCCTTGGGGATACCCTCCCACCCGTTCTCTGAATATGACCTGAACACCTCATTGACCTGGTCGTAACCGGTGAGGTTCTGGTCCTTCATGGCCCTGATGACCCTCTCCCTCCGGTCCAGTTCTGTGTAGATGTCCTTGCTGAACTCGAGCCCCATCTTGGGTGCGATCTTGTGCTCCAGGATGTAGGAGTTGTACATGCCGGTGAAATAATGTCTGTCCCTGACCGGGTCCCACTCGAAGATGGTCCTTGTCAGTATCCCGCCCCTCTCCTTGGAGTATTTTATTATCTCCTCTATGGCCGAGCAGCGTCTCTTGATCCCTCCCTCGACATAGATGATCTCCTGGAATAGGGCGACGTTCATGTTGTCTATGAACCGGATCGGAACGTTTATAGGGTCGCCTGTGAAACGCTGAATCATCTTGGCTATGGATGAGGCATGGAAGGTGCTGAGCACCGCATGTCCCGTCTGCATTGCCTGGAAGGCGGCGGAGCCCTCCTTACCCCTTACCTCACCAACGATTATATAATCGGGCCTGGACCTGAGAGCGGTCTTCACAAGGTCGAACAGCTCCACTTTCGCCTCTTCGAAAACGGTCTCTCTGGTGATGAGCCTCTGCCATACCTCATGGGGGACCACGACCTCGGGCGTGTCCTCCGCAGAATAGATCTTCTTCCTTGAGTTTATGAACGACAACATCGCGTTCAGGGTGGTGGTCTTCCCCGATGCGGTCTCGCCGGAAACGAAAATGGACATACCATGCTCCAGGCAGAGCCAGAGGTATGCCGCCATCTTGGGGGAGAACGTACCCCACTTCACCAGCTGGGGCATGGTCGGAGGTTTCTCGAAGAACTTCCTTATTGTGAAGCTCGGACCGCCCTTGGAGACGTCCTCGGAATAGATTATATTGATCCTGCTGCCATCGGGGAGTGCACCGTCCACTATGGGCCTGGAATCCGTGACGGGGCGCCCCATCCTCTCGGCGGTGGACCTGATGTAGAGGTCCATATCCTTCTCGTCCCTGAAACGCAGGTTCGTCCTCAGCATTCCGAAGACCTTGTGGACAACGGATATGTTCCTCAACCCGACAGCATGTATGTCCTCGAGGTACGGGTCCCTGAGGAGCGGCTCTATGAGGCCAGCCCTAGCCAGGTCCCTCTTGAGGACATAGAGCATATCCTCCCGCTCGTCCCTGGATATGGGGACGGACCTACCCCTGAGGCGGTCCCTTAGGGATGCCCTCCCTTCCCTGGGGTAGGTCACCCTGGAGAAAAGGTTCTCTATCTTGGCCTCGAGCTCGACATCGGGGTCGTGCATGCGCTCGAGAGGTGCCATTTCAAGGATTCCCTGTTTGATGGTCTCGAGCTTGGTCAATCCTTCCTCTGCCGGTGAGGGCTCTATCACCTCGTAGAGCTTGCCCCCATCGGGTAACTCCCTTATCCTGATGAAAGCTGGGTCGCCGACCGGGTAGATGATGTCGATCCCCCTTGTATTGGACATCTCCTCTGTCAGCCTCTCCACCAGCTGGGGGCGCTCCCCTTTCAAAGCTAATCCGTCCAGATAGCGCTGGAGATGCGGGTTTCTCTCTAAGGCTCCATCCGTTTCCATCCTGACGGGTCCCCCTATGTCACCGACGTAATGTCCACTATGAACCCAGCACGGGGCTCGATCCTGAACCCAACGGCCGTGCTCACCGGACCGGCCGCATGGGAATACCTTGTAACGTAGAGGACGTGCTCGACCGTCCCCTCAACGATATCGGACTTCAGCTCTATGAGGATGTCCGCCACGGAGCGGAAGGGGCCGAACACGTCCCTTGGGAGCTCAGAGGGGTCCATGGTGAGTATGAGCGTCCTGTTCTTGCCTATTATCTTCTTGAAGAAGGAGATGGTCGATAGCACCCTTGATTCGTCCATCTCGTTCATCACCAGGGCAGAGAACGTATCCAGTATGATCACCTCAGCCTCGTACAGGCCCGGGGTAGACATGAGCCGTGATAGGAAATCGACCCGGTCCTTGGTCCTCCCTATGAGGGGGAAGACGGGGATGAAACGGAGAGACCCCTCCATTATGTTCTTCTTGATAGGGTAGTCCAGGGAGTCCATCTGGTCCAGGAAGCCCTTGGTGGTCTGTTCCGTTGATATCACGTTCACGGAATGTCGGTGGAGCAGAAGACCGTAGATTAGCCTCTGGACTATGGCCGATTTCCCGCTACCCACGGAACCCGAGATGACGGCCATGGCGCCCTTCGGCAGCCCTCCACCGAGATGTCTATGCAGGCCGTCCCTCTCGAAATCGAACCTGAGGAGGTTCCCCATATTGACCGTCGTCAAAACGTTCAAACCTCCCTTATCCTGAACACGAACGAGTCCTCAGCGCTCCCACGGGAGGCACCCGCGCTGTTCAGGCCCGATGTCGATACCCATCCTATGACGTCCATGGACGTTGTCAGTCCCTTAACGGGGAACATTACCTCAACAATGGACCCACCCGACCATCTGGTACCACCTGAAAGGAGCTTGACATAGATGGAGGTCCCGGAGAGGGCCGTTCCGTTCGCAGAAACGACTATGTCCGTCATCGAAAGGGGGCCCGTCCCTGTGTTCTTGAGGTAGTAAGTAAGGTTCCCGGTCTTAGGGTCGTAGGGGACGTTCAAGGGGTCGTTTATGAAGGTCACGCGGGACTGCATATCCCCTTTCAAGGCCGATGAGCTCTCCTTTATGTCCTCTGCGTAATTGTCTATCACATCGACCAGAACGAGCGCCACCGCAGATGAGACCATGAGGGCCGTGATGAAGAATATGAGCTCCGATATTGCGGTCCCGGCCATCCATATCACCTTTCGAGTTCCACCTCATCGGTCTGGACCGATATCCCCCAGGGCCCAACGACCCTGACCGTGCACGGTCCCGGCACGTCCTTGATGACAAGTTCCCATATCGCACCGGGGTAGAGGTGGTCGCCTCCCGGTCCCTGGAATTGGGTCATCGTCCCGTTCAGGAGGACCCCCAGGTCCCCAAGCCCGATGACCGTGGACCCCGTGTTCTTCACAGATATCCTCAGAACGTCCGATGTGGTATTGAGCCTGATGTCAGGGACCTCGAACGAGGTCCCTTTGATCTCTATGAGCTCGTCTGTGGCCCCCTGCCTAGCATCCTTGAGGTCGTTCAGGGCCGAGTCCAGGGATGGCCCGGCCAGCATGAGGCCCGATATCAGCCCCAGGGTTATGACCGCTGCGGATACCGCACCACCGCTTCCAGACATCCTTCCTCACCGGGTCTTTCCATCCTCTTCAGCTGTCCTATCTCCTGCCCCTGATCCGTTTGATATGCTCCAAGGACCTCATATGGTCCTCGGCGTCCATTCTCCAATTGGACCTCTTTCCCTCCTGAGCTATTACCGGGGCCGTCGTCCCCCTTGCCATATCCAGGACCCTGTCTATCATGTCCTCGTCGATCCATCCGAGGTCCTTGTAGTAGTCGAGGGCCTTCTCCAACCCCTCCTTCCCCACCTTTCCAAGGAGGAACTGGGTCCATCTCAGCATCGATTCCCCGGAATCCAGGCCACCGCTGCCGTTCTGACGGGACCCTTTTTCTGGATTATGCTCCTCATCCTCGACTTCATCCTCGAATATCTCAGACAGTTCCACGAACTCCTTGCTGTTTGGCTGAGGCCGGGACTGCTGGACCTCCTCATGCTTCGTCCCGTTCGCTCCCTTGGCATCCATCTTGGGTATGTCAATGAAAGGATTGACATTGGCCGATATCATGTCATATAGGCCCGAGAGCTCGCTCACTGTGGACTCTATGTCCTTCATGGCGTTCCTGAGACCTTCAAGGCTCCGCAGCAGATAGGAGATCCGCTCCATCTCCGCCTTGATGTCCCTCATGTCCCCCTCCAAGAGCGAGGTCGTATGCTTGAGGTCCTCCACTATGTCCCGTGTCCTCCTGAGGTCGTCCTCGAGCTTGTAGATGTGCTGGGAGTTGGCATACTGCCCAGCGCCAGCCTTGGCCCCCCTCTCGCTAACGCCCCCCCCTCCCCCTTCCTGTGGATTTGCTACCTCCCTGACCGGACCTTCTGTCCTCAATGGTCGGACCTTCCTGCCGCTCACCATTGGAGGGCCGAGCCTTACCTCGTAGCGCTGGACCTCGGGCTTGTTCTCTTCAGCAGGTCTTTTCCTGCCATTAGGAGGACCGTCCTCCACAACGAACTCGTCCTCTTCCGGGACCTTTTCCTTGCTGGCCGTTGCCATTCCCCAACCCTCCGGGCCGTATCAGGCTTCCAGCTTCACAACACCGCCTGACGGGTACTCGGACGGGGTCTCGTAGTAGTCGTAGGTCTGGTGGCCGGATGTTGTGGTGTGGACCCAGATCTCTATAGATGAGTCTGGTGGCAGGGAAGAAGCGCTCAGAGCGAGATTGATGTTCACCTTGAGCCTCGCCCTCTCACCCAATAAGTAAAGGGCCGGGTTCCCATTTGGGTTGTATTGGTTGTTCGGGTCTATGATCTCGGTCGTTCCGTAGTATTGCGAGGTCCCAGTGGGGTTAGGAACAGGATTATAGGAGAGGTCCACCGAATCTCCGGTCCCTCCATTGGGGATCACAAGCACATGAAGGACCACATTCCTCATATCCACGGCATCGGATCCGTATAGGTCTAAGTAGATGTCAATACTACCGATGGTCGATGTCCCTGATGTTACTGTTCCCTCAGCTATCTTGATCTGTGGCGTCGAACTGACCAGCTTCTGGGCATCCTCGCTCACCTTCTCTCCCTGCTCTTCAAGTTCCTCCGCCGTCTTTATTATCACGGCGGCCGCTATGGCGGCCACTAGAATGAGGGCGATGAATATTATCAGCGTCCCTATCCCTATGGCGCCCGTTTCTTCCTTCTTCGGTGGGGTTCTCATGTTTTCACCTCGATCGTTCTTTCTTAGCTGGGTATCGTGATATGGGATATCATCCCTTTGCCCTCTTCCTCCTGCTGAGTTCCTCCTCCACCTCCGAGGGGAACTTAAATGGGCTCCTGTCAACAAGGTCGTATTGCTCTTCCACCGGCGTGAAGTCGGTGGGGGTGCTTCTGATGACGGAGCTCTCATCTACGTTCCATTCGAGAGTCTCCTCATCGTTCCCCTTAAGCCCCTCCTCTCCATTATCATCCCGATAGGTTGCCTCTTCAGGGGGAGAGACCTCCTCCGGAGGTTCCTCGAGCACTATGACCTTCTCGACCTTCCTTGGGGCCCCCTCCTTTCCCACCATTCCCGACGGCTTGAGGGAGAACTCACAGCTCCTCTGCCCGTAAGGAGGCACATGGTCCAGGAGGCCTTCTGGGGGGTCGGCCTCCAATCCTTGGGGTATCATGGGAACGAGGACCACGTCCCTCATTATCTGGTCGCTGTTGTTCTCGATCGTTATACTATAGGTGGCCGTGCCCTTCCGGGAGGAGAGCCGGGTCTTCATTATGACACCCTCCTCCATGAGCACCTCCCTGCCGACCCCCAGGTTCCAGTCCTTCTTGACAGGTGTGAGCACGAATGTCCATTCGGCCCACCAGTGGGCACCCACGTTGCCGAAGTTCTTCTCAACGTTCTCCTTGAAATCGCCCTCTTTGATGAACGGCCTGATGATGAGCTCCCCTAGAGGCTCGTCAGAGGGGTTCTCCACCCTGACGAAGTAATTTATCTTGCCGTCCTTGAAGGTCATAGAGGTGTGGAGGTCTATGACCTTATTGAGCAGCGGGAAGGGGAGGTAGGTGGCCCTCTTAAGGGCCTCTTCGACATGGGAGATGGTTGTTATCGCACTGTCGTAATCGCTCCTTGCGGCCCTGTCCCTGGCCTTCCTCAACATCTCCTGGGCCTCGGACACGTCATAGCCCCAATCCCCCATGTAATTGACCCGTTCGATGAACTGCTTGAGCGTCTTGACGAACTTCCTGTGAAGTTCCTGGGTCCGGTCCATCATGGAGCTTGCGGTCCTTGAGAGCCCCATGGCCTTGATGAAATTCCCCTGGATGAGGGCGATCTCGGCCCTGTGGAGCATCTCCTGGACGTTCTCGGGCGACTCCTTCATTGCATTCCCTCCCCGAGCTCGGCCCTAAGTCGTTCCAGCTGGTCCCAGGTCCGTCCTATACCTCTGAACGCCCTGAGCTTGAAGTACATTAGGACGGACTGCAATGCGAGGCAAAGAAGAGGTACTCCTATCATTATGATGAGGGCCGGGACCGAGCCCCCGGTCCCGAACAGAACGTCGAATATGCCGGATGCGCCCTCGTCCAGTTCCGAATAGATGGCCCAGAAGAAGACGGGGACGACCCCCATCACCAGCCCACCAGCGAATGAGATCAGATAGGGAACGGCCAGACCTCTGACCTCTTCGAGACCCCCTTCTATCCTCTTCTCTTTGCCTTCGTTCAACCGGTACAGGATGTGGGCATCCCCTACCTTGGTGAACAGGTAGGCCATGGCCGGGACCAGGAGGAACAGGTCTAGGGCTATAACGATGAGGCCCACCTCATTGGCCGCACCAGCCCCCCATTCGGTCCGTTCGAGGGGGAGGAAGAATAGCAGGGAGAAGGCACCTATCAATCCGCTCGAGAGGGCCACCAGGAACCAGCTGTTCCTCCGCTCTATGAAGAAGTACCCGGTTATTCCGGCCACGAGCAGCAGTACGAGCACTATCCCCGAGAACCACAGGACTAGGGTCGGGGGGGTGGAATTCTTGATCATGAACTCCTTGGTCATCACATTGTTCCCCTCGGAGATGCCCTTTCCCTCAATGGTGTTCTCGTTGACATCATCTTTCGGGTCCAGGACTATGACCAGACGCATCTCCCTCGACTTCTGGTGCCAATCGAGCGATGGAAGGTCGAAATCGAACTCCACAAGGAACTCCTGTGTGGACCCTACATACTGCTGTGGGTCGGCCCTTGGGATGGCCCCTCGGTAAACGCTATCCCCGACCCTGAGCTCTAGCGGGACAGGGTCCTGTCCCCTGGTGCCGACCACGACCACATTGATCATGGCCTTGCCCTTTCCCCCCTCGTAGAGGTTGCGGAAGGTGGTCCGGTCAAGGTCTAAATAGGCATCGAAATAGACCGCCCTTGCAAAGACCATCAGCAGCTCTTCTTTGGACGGACCGCCATAGATGCTAGATTCGACCCTTGCGAAAGGCGTTCCGGTCACGAGGTCGGCCGGAGCGGTGATAGGCACCCTGACCTCTATGGTCTCGTAGGCCCTGGTGAGATTGACCAATGCATTGGGCCTGTTCACGGTCCATCCTACAGAATCTATGCTTGTGAACGCGGTCGTGATCCTGTAGGCCTTGTTCATGGGCCAGTCGGGGACCACGTCCTCACCTGGGTCTGGAAGGTTGCACAACCTTATGACAAGGTCACCTTCGGTGCCAAGGTCAAGGAAGAGGTCCTGAGATGAGAGGACCGCCATAACGACCCTGACCGAGACGCTGGTCCGCCAGTAGGTAACGTTATCGCCGGCAAGGGCCTCGACCGATGTATCGATGACCTCGTGGAAGGCCGGACCATCCTCCTTACGGGGCGTTATCGTGAGATTGACCGTCCTGTCGCCGAAGGGGGCCAACCGGTAGGGTGCGCTGTCCATCTGGGTCCAGGCGATGTGGCGCGACGAGCCGTTCTTACTGAACGCACGGGCCCGTATCGGGTCCTCGGCGTTCCCGGTGTTCTGGATGTTGAACTGGAACTGGGCGGTCTCCCCCGGAAGGACATCCTTGCTGACCGACCCTGAGATGAGGGTGATCGAGGCCCTATGCTCCTTAAGAACACCTATAGCGAGCTCTAGCGAGGAGTTCGTCTCAGGGAACCCTTGGGGCCTGGCTGTGAGGAAAGAGCTCACAACGCTTCCGGCAAGGAGGTTCTGTGTCAATAGGTCCTCGTATGAGAATATGTCCCTGAGGGACGGAAGGGTGATGAGGACCTCGACCCTCAGGACACCGCCCATGGGTATCCACAAGGTCGTGACCTCCGAGGAGCTTCCAGCGAAGCTTATCTTTGATGACCAACCCGGGGCCCCCTCCGAGACATCCAGGTCAAAGGAATCGTTCCCATTGCCTGTGTTCATCACGTCAATGGCAAAGGTGGCGGTCTCACCGGGGTACTTCCAGATTATGTCGATCTCGCTGACAAGGTCTATGGCCGCCCCTCCCTTGTAGGAAACGGTCGTATTGGCCCATACCTCATCGAAGGCAAGCTTCGATATCTTCGAGAACGCCCTGACCCTGAGGGAGAGCACCATGTCCCTGGGCGAACGCTCCCCCGGTGCCACCCTGAGAGCGACCCCGCTCCTCTGGAGCGGAAGCAGGTAGAGGCTCGAGGAACCGAGCTCTAATGTCCAGTCCGGTGGGATGTTCCCCAACAGGATGAGCGCGACCTCGTCAAGACCGTTCCCGTTGTTCGTGATGTTCAGCCAGTATGTCACGGTCTCGCCGGGCTCGGCCACAGCGCTCGATACCTCGGGCTCCAGGTCCAGGACGAACCCTTGCTTGACATGGACGGTCGTGAAGGCCCTTCTCTCAATGGGTGACCCGGGGTTGTACTGGAGGTCAGAGACGGAGACGGCCCTCATGGAGACGTTCAAGGATTCTCCTATGGGGGCGCCCGCGGGCACGATGAGCTTGACCCATGCCAGGACGCTGGTGGAGGGAGAGAGCGGATCGAACCAGTACGGGAGGACCATCCTTGTGAGCGGTGTGAAGGTGAGGCCCCATTGACCGGCCGAGGTCGCTCCCCCCTCTCTCACTGTGAGCGCGACCTGTACATTGTATCTGTCCCATCCGTTGCCCAGATTGGTTATGTTGAACGGGAGCAGGAGGACGTCACCCGGGGCCCCCTCCCTCCAATCCTCTATACCGTTCTCGTCCCGGTCGTCATTGTCATTGAGGCTCTTGTTATCGAAGAACTCTGTCTTTGGCGGTTCAAGCGTGAAATCGAGGTACGGTCCCACCGTAACGTTGACTGTCACGCTCTGAGGTATGGCCAGACCGTCCAAGCTGGCATTGATCATGGGGACCGCTTCCAGCTTGATGAAGGCCGTTCCCTGTATGGGAAAGATAGGTGCATTGACCACAAGGAGCTGCCCCTGGCTCCATTGACCTCCTTTGAGCTGGAGGATGCCAGTGGGGACCGACGCCACCCATCGCAGCGATTCGGTCTTGTTGGCGGATAGGGACCAGACCGGGTAGAACATCACACCGGTCGCACCATCGGGGAGGGTCAGGTTGACATCCATATCTATCCCCATCCCTCCCTTGATATTGTTGACGGACCGCACTTCCACGTTGAAATTGATGGTCTGCCCAGAGTCCTTGATGAACGGGATGGTCGCGTTAGGGGGTGAGACCTTGAGCTGGACAGTGTGGACGAGACCGACATAGACGGTGCCCTCACCCGAGCCCGATGCTCCTGAGAACGGGCTAGTTGCAGTGATGATCAAGGCCCCCGTGTCCCCCCAAAGCATGGAATCCTCCTCCATGGTCTCGAACACGAGGGGAGGGATGCTTATCTCGGCCCGGACATCCATATAGTTGCGCTCACCCTTCTGTGCGGCATATAGGCCTGGGATGTTCGGGAGTATTTCATACCTCTGGTCCATCCTTACATTCCATCCGACCGGCCTGGAGCTGGGGGTGATATGATATGTGTCAGCGAAGTCGCCTGTATTGGTCACTCTGAAGACGAAGCTCACCCAAGGACCGCCAGGATAGGCCCTCTGAGGGTCTCCGTATATCACGGAGATCGATACACCTGCCTTCTTAGGTATGGACGTATTGACGGATATCCAATCACTTATGGTATCGTTCTTGGTCGATGTGGCGTTGAAGACCAGGACATCGAAATCGAACGGGCTCGCGGTCGTTGGTACCTTTACATGGACGCTGAAGTACTGGACATCCCCCGGTTTGAGGTCCATGGTCTTGTTCTTCCAACCCTTTTCGACCCATTGGGATGAGATGTCTATCATGAACGAATCTACGAGTGGTCCAGTGTTCATCACCGAGAAGATGTAAGGGTTGATGGTATCCTTTGTTGACTCCCCGATGTTAAGGAGCTTCGAAGATACGTCCACCCCGACCTTCACTCCGGCAGGGGTCCCGGCCATGGCTGTCACGGATATCCTGATGGAATTGTTCTGGAGATGGTTGTCCAGGGGATCGACCGATACCTTGATCCAGTACGTCCCGACACTGGTGGGTTTCCATGAGGGGAAGGTCACGTTGTTCTCACTCCCTGGAACCTGGAGGACAAGGCCAAGTGGAACGGTCGCATTGAAGAAAGGTGTCTCGATGGTCCCGTTAAGCATGTACGTGACCTGGAGGGTGGCGTTCACAGGGAGCGTGTAGTTCAGGGTACCGGAATTGACGACCTTGGCAACGACCACCTGGTCTATGAGGGTCACAGCACCATGGTCCGAATGGGATGTTATCTCTTCCACGGTTATGTCCAGTCCGGGACCGCGTGAAGGGTCCCCATCTGCGTTCTGGGGGTCGATAAGGAACAGGGAGGGGAGGAGCATCAAGAGTGATAGGAGCACTATGGGACCCGTTCTAAGACCTTTCTCGCTCATCCTGTTGTCCTCTGCCCTATGTCATGATAGCTTCTGGTGCCATTATAATCCTTTCCCAGAACGGCCTGGAAAAACGCACCTGGTATCTTCGAGAGGGAGATTTTTCCATTAGCATATTTATCTTTTGGGACACTTGTGCAATCAAATAGGCCTTGGGGGTCGGGACGCATCGATTTATTACATGGTCGGCCATAGACCCATGATGATCACGGCTTTGTGCGGGACCCCGGGCACTGGCAAGACGACGACCTCCGATCGCCTTAGGGCGGACGGTATGAACGTCATGGCCCTAACCGAGCTCATCAAGGACCTGGGGGCGAACGAAGGGACCGATCCCGCAACAGGGGAGCTGATAGTGGACATTGATGTCCTCCAGACCGTTCTCGAAAGCTGGGGGAAGGGTGTGTCTGAGGATATTATCGTAGAGGGCCATCTTAGCTACCTTGTCCCCGCATCATTGGTCCTTCTCTTCAGGACCGACCCCAACGTTCTCCGGAGCAGGTTGCTTGAGCGTGGCTATTCGGAGGGGAAAGCCTCTGAGAACGCCGAGGCGGAGGCCGTCTCCTATCTGCTTTTCAGATGCATGGAACGGGAGCGGGAGGCACTGTCTGGCTTGGATTGGACCACCCTGCCCGAGGGTCGTCCTGTGGTCCTTGAGATCGATACCACCAGGATGGGAGCGGAGGGACAGGCCCGATGGGTCAAGGAGATGGTACGGGCTAGGGAGGAAAAAAGTTTTATCACCATGCTCCCATTCAGACCACCGGTCGTTGACTGGATGGAGGTGGCATCCGGGTGGTACTAGATCTTCTCAGGAAGGAGTTGGAGAAGTTGGTCTCCCCGCTGGCCGATCTGCTCAGCGCATTCCCGCCAGACCTTTTCACCCTGCTCTCCCTGGTCTTCGCCATAGCGGCAGGCATCCTCTACTGGGCATCGGGGCTCTGGGTACCGGACGGACGCTACCCATGGCTGCTGTTAGGGGCATTGGCGATGGTAGGGCTGAACTCCATAGCGGACTCCCTTGATGGCACAATTGCCAGGAAGACAGGGAGGACCACCGCAGTAGGCGATTTCCTTGACCATACCTTCGACAGGTTCTCTGACATATCCATTCTGGTGGGGATCGCCATATCCTCATACTGCAATGTGATCTTCGGTCTGACCACGGTCATCTTCGTCCTACTCTCGTCCTATATGGGAACACAGGCCCAGGCACTAGGCTGCGGACGCAACTATTCCGGGGTGATGGGGAGGGCTGACCGTATGCTCCTACTGCTCATTATCACACCCATCCAGTTCCTTGTTGGTGCTATTTGGGGGGTGAAAGGGGCGGACATTGGCATAGGATACCGCATAGTCCCGATGGAGGTCCTCATGGGTATAATGCTGGCCGGAGGCATCCTCACTACCCTCTCCAGGGGAACGGATACCTTACTGGAGCTGCGCCGAAGGGATGTGGACCAAAGAAAGAAAGTGCCCCAGGGCCGTCAGCAGAACGGCCGCTGGTGCGGGCCGACCAGGGACCAGAGGGCACCTAATGTTCCCCCCTCCAGAGGAAACAAAGGTGGGGACAACGGGCGCTTCCGGTGAAAAAGCATATATATTCGACAGTCCACTACTACGTTCCCGACCCGTTCTTTGGGACGAAGCGCATCGTTCCTCCGGGTCGTGTTTGCCCGGAAAGGGTTAGAAGGATACAGAGTGCATCCCATCCCCTCTGATTCGTTCTTTCTCTAACCCTTTCACCTCTTTTTCGCAAATTTTTATCTCATAGACCACCTTTCACTGGAAGCATGGACGGCAGGTCCAGGGATACTACCGCGACCGGAGGGAGGACCGGGCTCCGGATAAGGAGGAAAGTGTTCCACCTGGCCCTGGGGACCCTGTTCATCGTCCTTTTCCTCGGGGAAAGGGACCTCAGGTGGCCCCTCTACCTTGTCCTCCTCCTGGGTCTCGCCCTGAGCTTCGTACAGGAGAGGTGGCCCCTGAGGCCGCTCAAATGGATGCTTGACAGGTACGACAAAAGGAGCGACCTTGTACTGGGTCAGGGACCGATAACGTTCTTCCTGGGCTGTCTGGTGGCCTGGTCGCTCTTCCCAAGGGATGCGGCCTTGGGGGCCATGGTCGTCCTGACCTTCGGGGACCCCAGTGCATATCTTGCTGGGACCCTTATCGGGAAGCGGCCTCTGCCATGGAACGGGAACAAGACCTGGGTCGGGACCGTTGCCTTCTTCCTGGTCCCTGCTATCATCTTGGTCCCGCTCCTAGGTCCGGCATTGGGGCTGCTACTACCATTTATAGGTGCTGTCGCGGAGAGCCTGGCCCTGCCCCGGTCCGTTATCCTTGACGACAACGTGATCGTACCGATAGCTTCCGGGACCTTTGGGGCGCTGTTACTGTTATTCTTTCCCGGACTTTGAAAGGAAAGAGGTCAAGGTCATGCGTTCTTCCTCTGCGACACCCAACCCTTGGGATCGAGGAGCGAATCCGCCTCCATCCCCGTGAGGAGCCCTTTCTCGACAACGATGTCCCTTACAGACCTCCCAGTCCTGGCCGACTCCCTAGCGATCTCGGCCGCTATCAGATATCCCAGCCTCCTATTGAGAAGTGTGGCAAGGGCAGGATTGGCAAGGAGCCTCCTCCGCAGCTCTTCCTCGTTGACCTCTATGCCTTTCACACATCGCTCGGTGAAGACCGGAAGGAAGTTGACCAGGTATTCAGCCGAGCGGAGGATGAGGTTCCCCATTATAGGCATCATGACGTTGAGTTCCAACTGCCCCGCCCCCGCAGCGGAGCAGATGGCGACATCGTTCCCAATGACCACGAAGCATATCTGGTTCAGGCATTCCGGCATGACCGGGTTCACCTTGCCCGGCATTATGGACGATCCGGGCTGGACGTTCGGCAGGGAGATCTCCGAAAGGCCGCCCGTCGGCCCCGATGAGAGCAGCCTCAGGTCGTTGGCTATCCTGGTCAGCTCCACGGCAAGCTCCTTGTAGGCCGAGCTGACCGCCACCGTCCTGGTCGTGGACTGCATTGCCTCGAACGGGCTAGGGTTCGAACTGAGCGACAGGCCTGTCAACCTTGAGAGATGGCGGACGGCCCTGTCCCTGAACTCAGGGTGGGTGTTAATTCCGGTCCCTGTCGCCGTGCCGCCCAGAGGGAGGTCAAGGAGCATCTGGTTCCGTCTCTCCATCTCGATAGCGACCCTTTTTAGGGCTGCTCCGTAGGCAGCCAGCTCTTCGCCCAATGGGACCGGTACCGCATCTTGCAGATGGGTCCTTCCGGGTTTTATGACCTCTATGAACTCTTCGCCCTTGTCCTCGAAGGCGGATGCTAGCTCCTTGACCGCGGCTACGAGCTGTGTTGTCATCTTGAAGACGGATATCTGCATGGCCGTGGGAAAGGTGTCATTGGTGGACTGGGCCATGTTCACATGGTCATTGGGGGATATGATGTCGTACCTACCCTTATCATGGCCAAGTATCTCAAGGGCCCTGTTCGCAAGAACCTCGTTCACGTTCATGTTGGTAGACGTCCCGGCCCCGGCCTGGAACCTGTCCACTATGAACTGGTCCCTGAAAGAGCCTCCCCTGACCTCGGATGCCGCCCTGACTATGGCCTTACCGATCATCGGGTCCAGCCAACCGACCTCCATGTTGGAAAGCGCTGCGGCCTCCTTGATGGCAGCGTAAGCGTCAATGAGGTACGGATGGTTGGTGAGGTGGGAGACCGGGAAGTTCTCCTTGGCCCGTAGGGTCTGGATGCCATAATAGGCATCTATGGGTACGTCACGTTCCCCCATCGGGTCCCTTTCTTTCCTGGTGGGATGGTCCATGTTATCGAGCGTCCCAGAACCCAGACGGACTTTAAACCCTTTCTCTCGGGACCGGGGCACCTTACTACCCATAAAGATTATTATCTATCCCATGGATGACCGTTCGAGCCTTGACCTGGAGCCAGATGTCCCAGGGCCGAAGCTTTGAGGTGAACCGATGCACTACCGTCATTGGAATGCTGGGTCGAAGACCATGGCTATCCTTGCCGTTCTCCTCTTCGTGCTCTCCATCCTGATGACGATC
>CAZLVP010000009.1:71085-104725 GCA_964563055.1 uncultured Thermoplasmatales archaeon
ATCAACGATTGGACGAACGACAGGAGCGCGCCCAACCCCAGGTTCGCCTTGAGGTGGACCGACCTGATGACGGCCATCTATGAAGAGCACCCCATTGCTTTGATGACATATCTGGACATGCCACCCGAACTGGGAACTCCCAGTCCGCCAGATCCCCAGAACCCGACCTTGCCCACACCGCCAATCGGGCCAGGCGACCTTGCTGCCCTCGAGAAGGTATGGAGGCTCGTGGTGGGATACGATAACAGCGGTTCTGTTTTCTATGTCTACGACCCGCTCGTATTTGGGACGGGTTTCCTTGGCGGTGGCGGAAGGAAGGCCATCACCAGGGAGAACCTGGACAAGCTCTGGAACATAACGGTATTCGAGGAAGGATCGTTCAAGAGCCATAGGACCGGCCTTACCGGCGCCCCTTGGGACCTTGCCGACATCAAGGCCCCCAGGACCGTGGAGGCAGGGACCGACTTCACCATAAGTGCCAACGTCACCTATAGGGCGCCACCCAACATGAACGGTGAAGAGGTCACAAGGCCGCAGGCCGTCCTGGACACCCCCGATGAATACTCAGTGCAGGGCAGCGGTCCCACGATATCGCTTACCCGAATATCCGGACCCAATACGTTCATGGTCGTGGAATGGACCGTCAGAGCACCCGACAGGTCATATGCGGGTCAGGATACGGCATTCTATATCAATGCCTCTGGTACCCTCATATCGGAATCACAACCAAGACATACCGACTCCATTGGTGAGTCCGTCAAGCTCAAGATAGAGGCGTTCGGGTTCCTCAACCATCCGCCGGTCATCACCTCTTCACAGATAGACCCGGCCCTGATACCAGACGATGGTACGGTCCAACCTCTTGTAATTGCGAAGGTCACCGATGAGGACGGCAACATCCAGACCGTCCAGGTCGACCTCACCCCCATAGGCGGACCGTCCACCCAGCGTATGTACGATGACGGTTCGAACGGTGATCTGGTCGAAAAGGACGGCACCTACTCGTACAGCATCACCAAGACGATCCAGCGCGGTGAGCACATCATAAGGATCACAGTCAAGGACACCAAAGGAGGGAAGGCCTACAGCAATCTGACATTGGTCGTAGAGGATGCGGCCAGCTTCACCGAGGCACCCAGGATGGCATCCATTGGTTTCACCCCCTCCGAAGCGCCTAACGATGCCACGACATCGGTAAAGGCCTGGGCTGTCGTCACCGACAAGGAGAACGACCTTGTCAGCGTCGAAGTGGACCTCTCCCAGCTCGGTGGGGATATGGCATTTCCTCTGAGCGATGATGGGACCGGGGGTGACATCTTTCCCCTTGACGGGAACTTCACCTCCGATATCACTGTCGGTGCTGCGGTAGAGCTCGGGATGTACCAGATAGGTTTCGCGGCCATCGATTCGGTCGGCCATAGGACCATCGGGACCGCATGGCTCGAGGTCGTCCTCCCGCCGGTCCCACCCGTGGTAAAGAGCGCGGAGGTCGATCCAGAGGAGGTAGAGAACGATGGGAAGGCGAAGGTTCGGCTCATTGTTCTCGTTGTGGACGACAATGAGGACATAGAGCGGGTATATGCGGACCTTACACCCATCAAGGGCCTGTCCGAGGCCCCGCTCCGGAACGATGGAAAGGGGGGTGACCTTGCTGCCGGGGACGATACCTGGACACTGGAGTTCACCGTCCCCACCACTGCCTCTCCAGGCCTTAAGGGCAAGATAGATGTCACGGCCGTTGACAAGGTTGGCCTGGAGGGCAAAGGCTCTTTCACATTGAGGGTCAACAAGGCCAACTCCGCCCCTGAGATAGCCACTTATTCCGTCCGCACATCGTCCGGCAGGACGGCCAATGAGTTCGCACCGGGCGCCGAGGTCGTCATCACCGTCAATGTCTCCGACCCGGACGGCGATGTGCTCTCCATGATGTTGAACTTCACGGAGCTGGGTCTTGCGGATATTCCCCTCCTCGATGACGGGGCTTCACCGGATGCCGAAGCATCGGACAACGTCTTCTCGGCCAGGTTCACCATACCTTCCGGGACCAAGGAAGGGTCCTACAACATCACCGTCTTAGCTAAGGACCCTAAGGGGACCAGTGACCAGTTGAGGGTCAGATTGTACGTTTCGGGGAGCGGCAAGGATGATGGTACAAAAGAACTCCCAACGCTGGTATATATCGGGGTCCCTGTAGCTATGTTCCTTGTCCTCTTGGTCCTCTTCGTGGTCATATTCCTTAGAAGGACCTCCCCTACCGTAGTGAAGAGGGGATATGCTCCTCCGCTGATGCAGCAGAACATGGGCAGGGCGCAACCTCCGGTCTTCCAACCCTATGTCAGGCCGAGGTAGGCCGATGCGTTTCTCCCTTGACGGCAAGATGGTGGACCGACCGTGCCTCTGGCCGGTCGAAGAGGGGATAGAGCACATAGACCAGAGGATGCTCCCAGGGAATATTGTCATCGTTAGGTCGATGACCCTTGAGGAACAGTTGGGGGCCATCAGGACGCTCGCGGTGAGGGGGGCCCCTGCAATAGGTGTCTTCGCGGCGCTCTCCTTTGCCTTCGGACTTGAACGAGGGGAAGGAGCGCAGGGTTTGAAGGACGCCATTCTCTCGGCAAGGCCTACTGCCGTCGATCCCAGGAACGCCGTCCGGGAGGTCGAGGAGGCCTTTCATCGCTCCGGACCAGAGGGCGCGATGTCGAAAGCGGTTGAGATCATGGGTAGGACCATGGAAGCGTGCAAAAGGATCGGGGAGCATGGTGCAAGGCTGATACCGGACAATGGGAGGATCATGACCCATTGCAACGCTGGGGCCCTGGCAACAGTTGATTGGGGGACGGCCCTTGCCCCAATCAGGATGAAGTCTAGGCAAGGCGGGGACCCCTTCGTCTGGGTCAGCGAGACAAGGCCTCTTCTCCAGGGGTCGAGGCTTACAGCATGGGAGCTTGCACAGGAGCGGATACGTCATTCCATCATCGTGGACTCATCCTCAGGGCACCTCTTGAGGCAGGGGCTTGTGGACGTTGTCATCGTCGGGGCCGACAGGGTCGCAAGGAACGGTGATATTGCCAATAAGATAGGTACCTATGAGAAGGCCGTTCTAGCCAGGGAGAACAACGTTCCGTTCTATGTGGCTTTGCCCCTTTCGACACTTGACGCCGAAACAGCGACCGGGACCGATATCGTCATAGAGGAGCGTTCTGCCAACGAGGTAACTGAGATGGATGCGACCCCTATCGCACCAGGGGGGTCCCCCGCGTTCAATCCAGCGTTCGATATGACCCCTCACAGGTACATCAAGGGGTACATCACCCCAGATGGAGTGCTCGACAGGGAGGGGTTGCTCGAACTGTTCCCTTGATCGGAGCGATCATTCCTCGCCTTCGCCCTCTTCTTCCTCGGACCCTTCCTCTTCCTCCTTCTCGGGAGGTTTTCCGGTCATTACGAGTATTATTGCGCCAATGACGACCAGCACCACGAAGAGAGCGAAGAGTATGGATGGGACCGTCTCTCCCATGAGCTTTAGCTCATCGTCCTTTTCTTTTGAGAAATCTCCCCAGTACTTCACTGAACCGTCTATGTCAGTATAGGCGGGAACATCCTCATCGACCTGTTTGTAATAGACATAGGCCACCAGGTTGCCCTTGGATGCTAGGAGGGCCTTCATCGCGTGGGCTTTCATCAATTGGGGTAGTTGCGCAAGCATTCCCTTGGTGGCAGTGGCCTTTGCCTTCATCATCTCCTTGGTCGTGGCATTGAAGGCCATATCGAGGTCGAGCGCAGGCTTTGTCCCATCTGCTATAAGGAGAAGCTGGGTGGTGTAGAGGGCCTTCCCGACCGCGGTCTGCTGCTCGAGCTGATAGAGCTCGATATCCGTCGAGAGCACAGGGACATGGGTCCCCATGAGTGCCCAGCCCATCAACCAATTTGCCTGCGCCCAGAGAGTTCTGGTCCCTTCGGTCGCATGGAAGGTGTTGTTGCTGTAACCCCCACCCATTGCGGCCGGGAGCTCGAAATCGAGCTGGACCTTGGCATCAAGGACCGCACCGGTCTGGATATCGACAAGCCATGTGTAGGTCATCGTCGTGTTGAGGATGAACGCCGATAGGGCTGGGTTCACCAGAGCGCCCGGCATGACCGTGTGGTTGGTCCATACGTAGGTCACATTGTCGGAGGTCGTTTGGGCCGGGGCCGCAACTCCGAAGAGCTTGTTCCCGGCAAGGGTCAGTACCATAGGATAGGCCATCTGGGTGGTGGGCTCTTTGGGGAAGAGCCAGTATGTGCCCGTGCCCTGCAGGGTTGCGTTCAGGACCTCGTGCGATGTGATGTTGATGGGGAACTCAGCATAGGACGGGGGCAGGAACGGGGTCCCGTTGTCGTAGGTGGCAGTTGTGGTGATGTTGATGAGGGCGAGGTCCTCGACCGGCAGCACGAGCCCTGTGCCCAGGACATGCTGGGTGATGGTCACGTTCTTTCCGCCTATGGCCCCCTTTACGCTCGAGGTCGAGTCAAGGTTCTTGTAGATCCAACCATACGTCGGCGGGACCAGGTTTATCGACATCGTCCTGGTGATGTTGAGGAGCGTCCCGGTGAAGATATCCACAGTATAGACGAAGGTGCAGCCGTAGTAAGCGCTCCCTCCAGGTATCTCGACCGCCTTGCCCAGGGCCGCAGAGACCTGAGGCCATGTAAGGGGGATGTTAGAGAGCTTCATGACATACTCGGCAACGTTGAGGCCGGACACTGTGTACTGCTTTCCAAGCATTGCCGGGGCCGATATCATGAGGTCCGAGTTGTAAAGTATGAAAGATGCGGGCAAACCACCGGTCTCGTTCAGTAGGCCAACTGGGAATGTGAAGACACCTGTTCTGGTGGTGTCGGACCATCCTGGGGCATCAGTGTATGCCATCGTCACGGCATCCACCCCGAACTTCGATACGACAGGCGGGGCCATGAGTGTGCCGTTGGGCAGGTACTTCGATACGGTCTCCTGTATCTTTGCCACCGCAAATGTCGCATCGGTATAGCCTGAGCAGTTTATGACCTGCTTGACATAGATGGTCATTGTCATTGGCTGCTGTGTCATCGGGTCCACGCTCACGATGGTCGTGTTGAGGGTCATGGTCTTGTTTATCATGGCCGTATCAAGTGGAAGCCTTCTGGCGTTCTGAGGCCTCCAGTTCCTCATATGCTTTGATGCATCCAGCACGATCCCGGTCTGCGGTTCCACGTAATAGTACATGTCCAGGTCCGCCGTGCCTCCTGCAAGGTAGGTCCCGTTCACGACCTGGATATGGTAGATGTTCGCGATAAGGGGTAGGAAGCTCGTATTGTCCACACCCTCGTAGACCGCATTGAGCTCCATGCCGAACCCGTCGTCCCAGATGGAGTGGTTCTGTGGCAGGGCTCCCGTGAGCGGGAACAGGTACTGTCCTGTCCTGCCAGGTCCAGCATGGGCCCCGGTCGAGGCATTGAAGATCACCTGGAAGGCAGAGTTCAGCATAGGCAGGGGCGCACCGGTGGAGGTCGTGACCTCCACGGACTCATTTGTAGTGAGCAGGTAGCCGTTCGCCTCTACGACCTCCAAGGACCTGACCGCAAGGATGTCATCGAAGGTGTTGAAGGTGGCTGTCACCGGGTCGAAAATGGTAACACCGCCGGTGAAACCCGTTGTCGAATTGAAGTCCGAGGGGTACTTTATCTCGGGGACCGCCGGAAGGTCGGGCAGGTAGAGGTATTGCTTGATCTCCTTGGAATAATCCACTATCGTCCCGGTCAGGGGGTGTACCCATGCCTTCTCCCAAAGGGTGAGCTTCATCTTGGATGCGGGCCCCAATGAGCCCAATGCGGCCTTCTGTGCGGCCGAGAGCGGGACCTCGTAATCTATCTCCTCACCATAGAAGACATAGCATTCGACGCCCCCTTTCGTCTCTTTGCCCATATACTTCGCCTCGGACCAGTTCAGGATGTTCATGGACCATATCTTGTAATCCTTGTCCTTGTCCACGGGGATGGAGAAGACCCAGTTCACGTCGTCCTTGTCCGTGTAGGTCATCTCATAGCCCTCGTGGTTGTCGACGTAATAGAGGGCGAGGTCCTTATCGTCGACATTGAAGGTGTTGTGCTTGGCAAGGTCGGGGAGGAACACATCGGTCGTCCCGTTCAACAATGCCCTTATGTTCTCGTCCATCCTCAGCTGTCCGTTGTCAAGCCTTTCCAGCGTCTTTATGTGCCTGTCAACGGTGAAGTTGGCCCTGTCCGTCCTCCCGGTGGTCATGTTAAGCTTGTTTATGTATCCGCCGTACACGAAGTGGTCGTCGAAATCCTCGGGGAACGCGGCCTCGTCAAGGGCCTTGGGGACCTCGACGAACTTTATGAACCCACCGAACCCTCCCAGGACCAATCCCAGGACGATCAGCACTACACCTATGACCTTGGCTATGGCGCTCATGGTTTTTACCTCCTGCTCAGGTCCCTTTAAGGGACACTGCTATACCCCAACAGGAAAGATGCATTCTTCTATATAAAATGAGCATGAAAGGTACATAAGGACCTAATACTAGTTGATGTGAGGCCCTTTCTCCGACAAATATTTCTACACAATCGATATTTGGAGGTCCAGTATGAGCATAGGGACCTACCTCCTTCCAGAAAGGGTCTTTCTGCTACCCATCCTCAGGACCATCCTTATCAAGCGTGAGATAGGAAGGGAGAACCTTCGTCATGATACACCTTACATCTTCGCGGTGAACCACAACAGCCACCTTGACGAGTTCGTGGTGATGCCACCCATAGTGCTAGGGACGAGGAGAAAGACCCATTTCTTCGCTGATAGGAAGCATTGGTTCGAAGGCAAGATCTATTTCAGGCTGCTCGCTATGCGCTTCAAGGCCATACCGGTCGATAGGGGGAAGGGGACCGGGGACAGTGCCCTCAAGAAGGGCCTGGAATACCTTCGGAAGGGTCATAATATCATAATCTACCCCGAAGGGACACGAGGCCAGGGGTTCCATCTCCAGAAGGGTAAGGTCGGGGTCGCCAAGCTTGCTCTATGGTCGGGTGTCCCTGTCGTCCCTGTGGGCGTTTGGGGTACCCATCTGCTCATGCCAAAGGGCAAGCACAAGCCCTCTTTCAAGAGGATCGTCACTATAAAGGTCGGAAAGCCTCTGTCGTTCAGGGAGTTCATGGGTCGGACGGACGACCTTCAGGTCCTCAGGACCATCACAGATAAGGTCATGGTCGAGATAGCACGGCTCCTTGGTCAGGAGTACAGGCCTGATGTTGACCTAATCAAGCTCGAGACGTCCCCTCAATCCGCATGAAGGACATTCGAAGCGTCCTTTCCTATCGGACCTAGGTAGGAACGATGTTCCGCATCGGGGGCAGTTGACCTTTTCCGAACCATCTTTTTGGTCCGTTGCTGCTTTGGTCCTTTTCAGTACCTTTTTGAGGGGCCTCTCCTTCATCGTCCCCCGATCTTCGCTAGATGTATCCTGCCCATCATCGACCGATTCGAAAGCATCCTCCTCCCCCCATTCCTCAGGTGGCAGGGTGCCTTTCTCACCTTCGGTCCCCTCATCAGTGGTCGCTGGGGATGGACCGACCATCTCGGGGGCGGCCTTGGTCTCTTTGGGAATGTAACGCTCGGCCCCCATGGAAATGAGGGAATCCCTGGCCACTTGGTCATCTTTGTCTATGATCAAAGCCTTCTGCAGGGAGAAGATGGAACCGTCCCTGTCCCCTATCTGTCTTAAGGTTATCCCCCTGTTGCACCATGCCCTGCCGTTACCGGGGTCGATCTCGACCGCCGAATCGAAAAATGTCAGGGCCGAAAGGTGGTCCTGTTGGAGCAGGGAAATGAGGATGCCTTTAAGGACCAGGGCAGGAGCGGACCGGGGATCAAGTTCCAATGCCCTATCGATCTGCTCCATCGCCGCCCTATAATCCTTAAGGGAGTACATGATGTTGGCGCAAAGTATCTGATGGTCGAAATTGTCGGGAGAGAGCCTGCAGGCCCTGTCGGCGGCCCTTCTGGCCATGTCCAACCTCCCCATGGCCTCGAGCACGCTTGCCTTGGCGGCCCAGAGCTCCGGGTCCGATAGATGGAGGACAAGGGCCATGTCTAGCCTCTTCATTGCCTCGTTGAGGTCCCCCTGCTTCCTTAGAAGATGGGATTCCATGAAGAGGAACCTGGGCCTGGGCAGTTCCTTTTCAAGTGCATGGAGCAGTTCTTGGGCCCTATTGAGGTCCCCATGTCCAAGGGCATCGAGGAATGCGGCCTCCCTCATGGTCCCTCCGTCCTGTCCTTAAGGTATCTCTCCCTGTCCATGGTGAACACATATCTGATCGGGACCCTCTCCCTTGCCCCGGCCCAGTAATGGCAGATCGGGCAGACCCTCCCGGTGGACACTGTCCAGCCATAGAGGGTCGAGTTCTTGATGTCCTCCATACGGGAGCCGCAGACGGGGCAGTTGGTCCGATGGGGCCTTCGGTCCCCTTCCCTGCAGTGGATTATCAGCTCGAGACCTTCCATCCCCGCCGCGATCCTCCTGAGCCTCTTTTCGGACAGTTTGACCTTCTCCTCGCTCAGGAGACGGAGCCTCTCTGTCACAAGAATGTGGAAGCGTGTCTGCGACCTCACTGTCATGGCCTCCTTCATGACCTCGGCTATGACCTCCCTCACCTTATCCGCGCTTGGGACCCTGTAGCCGGGCTTCCTTCGTTCGGACGGGGCCATGCCGATGGAAGGTGGTCTACCTTGAAAAAGAAATCGCAAGGATTATAGCCTGAAAGAAAAGAACAGGGCGGAGAAAAGGGGATAGCAAAACCCCGCCCTTCGGTTAGGGATGCATGCGGTAGGCCATGAGCAGGCCACGCCTCATACAAGATAGAGGAGGGCCTAGGGGTTTTTAAAAGAGAAGACGGGGGGTGACCGAAAGTACGGTTCCGAAAGGTCATATCTTGGTAAGCAGGACCCTTCTGTAGCGGGTTATGTAACCAGCGACCCTGTTCCGTAGCTTTGTGGAGTAGACGTCGGCGACCTTGGAAACGACCAGCTTATTGTGGTCGAAATCGTCATTGAAGTTATCGGGATACCTCTTGAGCATCTCGATGGCGGTCCTCTTTATGAACTTGGGTCGTATGTTGCCCATTCCACTTCACCTTGGGGGTGAGGCCGATTGGGGTCCGTATATTTAATGGTTGTCGCATGTTAAGGTAAACAGGAGGTGATGCTCCTTTTCTTACCTAACCACCCCTTTTTACTGCATAAAAAAAATGGAGCGTACATCATGCTCGCTCCCGAGCAAATTGAGGGGTGTGATAAGGATGGTCGAACAACCGAGTTTCTATCAGGGACATCGAAATATCGGTTTCACGAATTATTAAATGTTGATTATCAATATTGATAATAATCGATAGAAAGATATTAATCATAAGGATAACATGCCCTACCTGATGAGAACAGAGACATACGCTCTCCTGAAGAGGCTCGAGACCTATCCGGTGTTCACCCTTGATGACCTCTGCATCATCCTGGACAAGGACATGCCATACTGCAGGCTCTTGGTCCACAGATTGGCCCGTAAGGGTCTGGTCCATCATATCCAGCGGGACCGATATACCATGCATGATGACCCAATGATAATTGCATCTAGATTGATATTTCCCAGCTACGTCTCCCTCTGGAGCGCCCTCCGATTCCATGATATGACCACCCAGCTCCCACAGGATATTTCGGTAGTGACCTCAGCCAACAGATACGCATCGGAGATCGAGCACCTCGGGTCCAAGATCATTTTTTACAAGGTCCCAGCAGAGTACATGTTCGGTTATTCCAAGGTAAGGATGTCCGGGTTCGATGTGTTCATTGCTGACAAGGAAAAGACGATGCTCGACAGCATACTATTGAAAAAGATATCCCTGACGGAGCTCAGAGACCTCCTGTACTTGAACCGGAAGGATCTTTCCTTAATGAAGCTGGTAAAATATGCGTTGATCGCCGACAACAGGTCAGCATGTAAAAGGTTGGGATGGCTTCTTCAGGACATCGGTTCGAGCACATATAGGTCTTTAAAAGGTCATGTAGGGGGCGCATTCATCCCATTGGACTATGCTAGACCTGCAAAAGGCCCATTGGATAGAGATTGGAGGGTCCAGGTGAACATGGAAGTGATCGGATGATCTTTATTGATGACCTAAGGAGAGTAGCAGAGGTAAAAAAGCTCTCATTGAAGAACTGTGAAAAGGATTATTTCCTGGATCTGGTCCTTTACTCACTTTCGGATATTAAAAAACAACTTGTTTTCAAAGGTGGGACAGCTCTATACAAGTTCTACAATCTCAACAGGTTCTCGGAAGACCTGGACCTTGACCTAATAGGAAGAAGGAAGGATGCATCCTACATCCTTACAAGGATCAACAGGAACCTGATGCTCTTAGGTGTAGGTTCCATGACCCCCGAGCTGGACGATCACAGGAACGAAACGAATATCAGATTGAGATTAAGAGGTCCGCTCTATGACGGTAGCAGGTCAAGCGTTACCACGGTATCGATCAACCTCAGCAAACGGGAGAGGCCTTTAGAAATATCGACAAAAATGTATGTTCCGGCCTATTCGGACATCCCTGCTTTCCAGTTTCCGGTCCTGACCTCCAAGGAGATAGCGGCTGAGAAGTTCAGATGCATAATGACAAGGGATAAACCCAGGGACATCTATGATCTCTGGTTTCTAAGCAAGAGAGGGGCGATCCCGGAATTGGAAATGATCAACAAGAAGCTTGAGCTATATGGCATCGAATATGAACAGCGAGCTCTTCTGGAAAAGGTCCTATCAATGGAAGATCTGTGGAACCGGGACCTAAGAGGCATGATAATTGGGGACCTACCGAGATTCCGCACGGTCCTTGAAGAGCTCTCAGAGGCAATCCCAAAGTGATGTTCGGATCGATCTATTCACAGCCAAAAGTACTGCTACGAAAAATGGGAGGGCTTATATTGGCCTGTAATTTCGCGTTTATACGATCAATAGTCCTATATCACTCCTCGAAGTCCATGGGATCGTACTCGTAACCGCACTCCGAGCAGTCCCTTGCCCCTCCCGGTACACCGTTCCCGCATTCGGGGCAGTTCCAATCCTTGCCGAAGCCCTCATCCACGGTACTGTCCTTCTCTCCCTTCTTTCTATAAAGGACACCGAAGACCAGGGCCGCTATGACAAGCACTATCAAGAGGGCTATGAGCATGTAGAGGACGAACTCGGGTATCTCTGTCTCCCCATTGTCCTTTATCGGTTTTACGACCGATATGGTCAGGGTCGTGGAGCGCGAGTCCGTGCCGTCGGAGACAGTGAGCGTGACGACATATATGGCCTCCTCGTAGTAGATGTGGTCAACCTTCTTATCGACCGCTTCCTTCTGCACTCCGTCCTTGTCGTTGAAGTCCCAGGAATAGGTCAGCGTATCACCGTCCGGGTCGCTGGACGGGGTAGCATCGAAGATGACAGGCTCCCCTGTCAGGACGGTCGCCGATGGTCCGTTGATGACCGGGACCGGGGGCGAGTTCTGAACGTTCAGGACGAACACTTTAGTGGTGTTTATGAAGTTGCCGTCAGATGCCTCGAAGTAGTATAGGTGCCTTCCCGGGGTCAATGCTATCCCCTGCACTTTGAAGAAGGTGAACCTGTTCACGACGGGGGACACCTCACCGCTCGTCAGGTCGTATGTCGTGGAGTTGTCCATCACCAACTTGATGAACACTGGTGGCTCGTTGTCCAGGTCCCTGTACTCGATACGGACCATCCAGCCGGCCGGATCATCGAGCCTGCTCCTGTACTCATTGGTCTCGGCATGTTTCAACTGCGGGATCGAATTGTCAAGGATGCCAATGGCGTAGAGACCCGTTCTGAGGTCGGAGAAATTGCCATGGACCTTCAAGGAAGAGGTGTTCACGCCGGAATACGGAGCCATTTCCCATTTGGTTGCGCCATCTGCAAGCCTGTAGAGCCTGACCCTTGATGTCTCCATCCTCACAGGGAACTCCTTGTCGGAGTAACCGATGGTGACATTGGCCCACTCGAACCTGTAGGCAGCATAGCTGGGCCAGGGCTGGAACTCGAGCCGACAGAGGAATATCGTGCCTTGGGGAGGATCTGGACCGTCGGGGACCGATATATCGACCAGCCCCCATCCAGATACTTCCGCGATCCCGTAGGACATATGGACGTTTACATCATAGAAATAATCCGTGAAATCAGGGTAGGTGACCCGTTTGAGGACGGTCACGTTCACCTGTGCCTCACCGTAGGCCCTCATAGTGTCATAGACCCTGAGGACCAGGGTGACCTTCCCGAGTGTACCAAGGGAGATGCTTGCGGTCGGTGAGGTCCCTTCGACAAGGGGTTGGAAGCTCCCTTTAACAAACCAGGAATAGATGAGGGCGTCCCCATCAGGGTCGGTCGAAAGGGAACCGTTCAGATATATGGTCTCGCCCGGGAAGACCAGCAGGTCGGGGTCGGGAGAGGAGATGACCGCTGAGGGGCGGCCGTTGGACGCCCCGATCGAGATCAGGTCTCCCTGTTCCATGGAGATGTACATGTTCCCGCCGGAAAGGACCAGCTCACCCCTTGGTGTACCATCCAAGGCAAGGGTCCAGGTTGGGACGGGATTGCCTAGGTCGTTGGGGGAGAAGGCCCGTACCGTAGGAGTGGCCGTACCGGTCACCATATAGAACGAATCACCACCAGAGACGATCCTGCCACTGCACGGTTCGAGGAGCGCTATCCTGTTGGACACCGTCCCGTTGTTGGGATGGATGAAAACGATGGATTCAGATGTGGCGGTCGCTATCCTGCCAGTAGCCATGGAGACCGCTGGGGGTGAGACCAGGGGCAGGATGAGGTCGGTGGTCCAAATGATATCGCCGTTCGTGGTATTGTCCTTGGCGCCCTCATCCTTGTCCTTACTGTCAACGACCCCATCGCCGTTATCGTCCGGAGTTGCATCGAGCAAGGACAGGACACCCTGCTTCGATAGCAGCAGCCTGTCCTGCTGGACGGAAATGGAGCGGACTGGGTCCGTCCCTATGAGCTTTGCAAGATCGGTGATGGTCCTGACATTGGAGGTCGATGGATCGATAGTTATGAGCAGTGTCCCATCAACCACGAAAAGGGAATTTAGGCCAGCGCACATTGGGGCGGCCTTATCGAACGGTCCCAGGGTCCATGTCACAGCACCCGTGTCATCGTCCAGGGCCCGCAGCATACCGTCCCCTGTCATTACTATCAAGGTCCCTGCGGTGATGATAGGTGGTTGGGATAGAGGCCCGGAGAGTGCGGTCCTCCAAACTATGTCCGCATCCAGGGCACCGGTCCCGGCCTCGGAAAGGTAGGGGCCGTCGTTCCTACCGTCCCAGAACCCGGCCCAGTCGAAGGCCCAGATCGCATTATCGCTCCCGACGGAGAAGACCCTGTTGGGTCCGTTCAACGTCTGGTACCTCTCGACCAGGGCCATCGGCCTGCCCAGCATGTCGACTGATGGGCCGTCATAGGTCCAAAAGAGGCCCGGTCCTCCAGCAGGGCCCACTGTGGTATTGTAAGCAAGGAGCTCACCATCGGGCCCGGTCAGGTAGAGGGTCGGCCCGGTCGCTATCATTGTCCCGTTGCCCGAGAAAGAACCGTACCACATAGGCTCAGGGGGCCCTGTCCAAGCCCCACCGAGGTCAAGGGTCCAATAGGTCCTGTTGCTCTCAAGCCCTTCGAGAGCACCTCCGGACCTGTCGGGACCGCTTCCTGAAGAGGTCCAGTAACCGGGAAGGACCTCGAGCATCATCACATCAACGGTCCTGAAATTGTTGAAGGGATCGCGGTCCTTTGGGGAGCTGTCCTTGATCATCGTTACGATGTAATCGAACCCCATAGATGCGGTCCAGTTGCATCTGACAAGGGTATTTCCGAACGGTTCTATCCGGATGCCAGTGAAGAGCCCGAGCACCTTCTGGTTGGAATTGTTAAGGTTGGTCGCTTTGAACTCGACCGATACGACCGCAGGGACCGTTGCATTGTTCTCGAGATCGGTGGTAATGACCAATCTCTCCCCAAGGTAGGGGGTTGGGTCCGAGATATAGGCGGCCTTGATGGACGGGTCGGGTGACCCGAACCCATATACCTTACCCATAGAACCAGCCGTATCCTCTCTGGCGATGAAAACCATACCGCCGCCCACCGCCGCTGTCGATGTTATGGGCGAGCCTGTGTTGAAGTACCAATAGGGGCGTTCCTCGTCCGCCATGTTCTCGGGCGATGTGGAGAGGCAGTAGATCTTGGAATCCCTGGCCGCGAAGATAAGTGTGGAGTCTGCCAGGACCGGGGAGGATTCCGTGACAGGTTGGGTGATATTGAACCTCCAGATAGTGTTACCTGTCATGGAGTTGAGGGCCACGGCGGAACCCCCCTCGAACGGCCCCTGGGAGTTCCTGCAGGTGATGTAAACTGTACCATCCTTGTAAGCGGGAGAGGTTTGGATGGAACGCTGCCCCTTGCCTATGACCTTGTCCCAAACAGGGGCACCCGTACCGGCGTCAAGACAATAGACCCTGCCGTTCTCAGTACCGAAGAAGACATGCCCCTCGGCAAGCATGGGGTCGCCAATTATCGAATAGGGATTGCTGAACATCCACAGGATGTCCGCATCATCCATGCTCGTATTGGCCTCGATCGTATAGGTACCGTCGTTCCCGTTCATGAACCCTTGTGCGTCAAGACAGAAGAAGTTACCTGCCCCGTCGCTAGTATAGACCTTGTTGTCATAGTATGCTGGTGTCTCCCTGAAACCGTAGATGTTCTCTGTTCCGGGGTTCATTTGGAAGGACCATGCAACGTTCTTTCCAGCAATGTCCACCGCATAGAACCAGTGCCCTTTGAGGTCATCGGCTATGGAACCGATGAACAACCTGCCTTCAGCTATCAAGGGCGGGCTCTGGAAGTCCGATGCGTTAAGGGTCATGTCCAGGACCTTCGCCTTGTCTGAGATCCTGTAACCGAACAAATGACCCCCCCTTGCCCCGAAATAGAGGATGCCGTTGTCGATGGTGACGGAGGACCTGATGAAATTATTGAGGGCCTTGACCTCCCAGACCTTCTCCCCGGTGAGCATATCGTATCCATGGACGGTCCCGTCCCCAGAGGGTATGTAGAGCACGCCCTCATAGAGAACGGGCGAGTTCGTGGTCATTAGCGAGGGGATGTCCACGGTCCAGAGCGGTAGAGTATTGTTCGCCTTGGTGATCCTGGATGCGGATGAACCGGTGTGGTTGAGGTTCCCCATGTACATAGGCCAGGTATCCTCGGGGGTGACCTCTCCCCTTGCCGGCAGGAAGATATGGGATGGGCCCCGGCCGGGTTCGGGAGCGATCGCGTCCATGAGCGGGACCGTTCCTGAGAAGAGCAAGACCATTAGCAAAGCTGTGAATAGGACAGAGGTCCGGACGTTTATCATACTAGGTACCCCTTGATAAAGGCCTATAGCTGGCCTACCCGAACCTCTTTATTTAAACATTTTGCAGGGGACAATGCACATATGGGGCCGGTCAGCAACCGCGGTATGGCCGTTCTCATTGTTCGTAAATATCGCTATCGGTCGGTAGCAGTACCTTGGCGAACCTTGAGATGTCCTTTTCAAGTTCGCTCCTCTGGTCGCCGTGGACCAGGATGACCACTTCGGCACCCGACCCTTCCGCGAACCTAACAAGCTCGTCATGGCCCGCATGGGCCGAGAAATCGAACTGGCACACCTCACACAGGACCTGGTGAAGCTCACCCTCGAGCTCTATGCTCCCAGTGTCCATGAGCATCCGGCCATTGGTATCCTCGACCTGGTAGCCCGTGAGCAGTATTGCGCTCTTTTTATCGTTCTTCCTCTTCTTAAGGTAGTTCATGACA
Organism: uncultured Thermoplasmatales archaeon; assembly: GCA_964563055.1. Lineage (GTDB taxonomy): Archaea > Thermoplasmatota > Penumbrarchaeia > Penumbrarchaeales > Penumbrarchaeaceae > JALOTP01. Next base: position 87,021 of record CAZLVP010000009.1, read on the forward strand.
GGGCCGCCATCGAGCATTCCCGAGGTAGTGACCACGATAGGGGCATCCAGGGCCTTCTCCCTCTGGAGGGGTGTCTTGACGAAGTTCATATCGCCTATCGCTTTCTTCAGTCCTCTGGGGTCCCTGATGCATTCTGGGTGCTTGAGGTATATCTGGGAAACGCGTCTGCCCATACCGTCGAGCCACATCTCCTCGTCCAGCTGGGATAGGACCTGGATGACCTCCTGTGTCCTTCCCACCGCGAAGGCCGGTACGATCGCGGTCCCCCCCCTGTCCAGGACATCCTCCACCTTGGAAATGAACTCCTCCTCGACCTTTTTCCTCGGAGGGTGTGGCCTCCCTGCATAGGTGGATTCCATGATGAGCGTCTGGCATTTAGGGGGGTGGGCCTTGGTCTGGAGCTGTGTGTCGATCGTATTGATGTCCCCGGTGAAGACGATGTCCTTGTTCGGCGTCTCTATCCTGTACATGGATGAGCCCGGGATATGACCTGCGTGGATCGGTCTTACGATCAGATCGCCCAGGTGCGCCTTCTCGCCATGCCTGATGATGGTGCTCTCCTCCACGAATCGCCTCACATCGCTCATGTCGTAGGGTATCGGATAGTTCTCGAGCTTTGCCACCTTTATGCAATCCTCAAGGAGCAGGGTGGAGATCTCCAATGTAAGCTCAGTGCCCCAGACAGATGTCCCGTACTCGCCGCAGAGCCAAGGGGCCATGCCGACATGGTCGAGATGTGAGTGGGTTATGAACAGGGCGTCCGTGGCAGGGACCTTGATGGGATACCGGGGTGGTTTGGCGGGGGTCAGTCCGTAATCGAAGAGATATCTTCCCTCCTCGTTATCGAGGAGCATTCCTAGGCTTCCGACCGCATCCGTACCCCCAGCAAAGCTCATCTTCATGATCGTCACGACCCGGAACATCGACATGATGGGAACAGGCCCTGATAGTAAAAGGTTGTGCATGATGGATTATGGGGGGAGTAGAAAGGGCTATCAGCTGACACCCTGAAAAGCTTTATAAATGAAATCCTTATAGAGGGCCCCGTTCCCATAGGCGGTAGTTCCCATGATGATACCTGTCAGATGCTTCACCTGCGGCAAGGTAATAGGCCATCTCTACGAGGAGTATGCAAGGAAGGTCGCATCAGGGGAGCAGCCCAAGGTTGTCCTTGACAACATGGGGATGAACAGGTACTGCTGCAGGCGGATGTTCCTGGGCCATGTCGAGCTCGTGGATGAGATCATACCCTTCACGTGAGATCGATTGCCTCCTAACTGTGTTCGGGATCCCACTTCTTTTTCGTCAGGTCCTATCGTTATTAGACCTGCAAGGTCAGGCCCATTCCTCAATGGCCTTTTCACCTCGAAGATCGACATCACTATTAGGTCCAGAAGAGGGCCTTCTGTGTTCGAAGGGTTTATAGTGTCCATCATATTCACCCTATAATCCCCAATCGAACCTTACGGGGCTGTAGGGTAGCATGGTCCATCCTAGCTGCTTGGGGTGCAGTTGACCTGAGTTCAAATCTCAGCAGCCCCATTCTCATAATTCTTTATAGCCTGCAAGTCATTCACCCTTAGATGAACTCGCCCCTATACTGCCCTGTCTGCTCCGTCTTCCTCAAGGCCCAAGGTCTTGAGAGATGCCCCCGCTGCGGGGCCGACATCGCTAGGGAACAGGAGAGGAAGGAGAGACACCAGAGCGACCTCCGCAGGAAGAGCGAGCTCGTCGAGGGGCCGTTCCACCCTGTACTGGGCATCTCCTGCCCCGTCTGCGGTGAGGATGTGGAGGTCCTGCCTATCAAGGTGGAGGAGTTCATAGTCCAGGGGCAGTACCTCGGCCATCCGGGCCTGGGCGAGAAGAGGGCCGACACCAAGGCCTTCGTCGGGCTCCAGCCATGGAGGTGCAGGAAGGGACACCAGCTCTTCTCGACCTTCGATGTCGAATGGAGGGAGCTCTGCCCTGGCTGCAAGGAGCCCAACAACGCGTTCGGCAAGCTCGTCCGCTCCTGCCCCAGGTGCGCCATCATGGTCCCTGTCGGTCTTTACAAGAGGACCGAACCCTTGAAGATGCTCCTGGGCAAGGGCTATTATCATGCCCCCCAGTTCGAGAAGGAGGGAGGGAAACAGGATGTCCCATGAAGACAGCATGCCCATTAACGACCCGTTCAGCGGGGTCGAGCTTGAGCTCACCGTAGATGGCAAGGCGTTACCCCTCAATGCTTTCTCAAGGAGCGCCATCGCAAGGGTTGTCGTCGCAATGGTATCATCATATCGGGGAGCGGAAAGGTACAGGGACAGTGCCCCAAAGAAGGTGGAGATAAAGCTCTCCTGATGATCATTCCAGAAGGACCCTCTCCTCGACCCCCAGTTCTTTGAGGGAAAGCCCGTTCACAAGCGAACCGGTCACCGATGCTCTGTATACCAGGAACAATCCCCCCTCCTTACCCATCCGGACCGATGGTCCTCCCAGGAGGTGGCATGGAGGGTCCGTCCCGGCGATGAGCCGCGATAGGACCTTCTCGGGCGGTTCCGAAACGGACGCCCGACCCCCAGGCAATCTTCCGTCAATGCAGGCAAATCTTCCCCTGTCATCCCTTGCGGCAAGGATGACGGTCACTCGCATCAGTTCGCCATCGGTAGCTGAGAGCGCAGTGGAACGGACCCTTCTGTACTCTTCGAGCAGTTCCTTACCTTCTGTGGTCAGGACCGTGCCCCCTCCCGAACTGCCCCCCTTCTTCGAGACCACCAATGGGAGACCGAACACCTCTTCCAGGTGTTTTATGGCGCCCCATGCATAGCGGTAGGACATCCCCATATCGCTTGCCGCCTTGCGGAGGGAGCGTTTCTCCTCGAGGAGCTCAAGGAGGCGGGCCCTCCCCTCACCAAGGAGATTGACCCCGTCCCTGCCCACAATTACCTTGACAGTGGAGCTCATACAACCTGCACCTCCAGCTAGATATAAGTAACCGACCGTTATATCCGAGCGAGCATAACGGTGTTGCCTTGAGCTCAATGGGTGAAAGGGCCAGGAAGCGGGGCAGGGCGCCAAAAGGTTTGCTCGCGGATATGCTCCCGGGCCCTATGATCTTGGCATATCTCTCGTTCTTTGCGGCCGCCGGGCTTGCCGTCAAACAACTGGCCTATCCGCTTGCGGCATTGGCAACTGCGGGAACGTTCCTACCCGTTTCCCCGTTGGTGGCTGGGGCCTATATGATGTGGCTTGTCGCTGGCAGGGCAATCACAGGTTACCGGTTCGCAGGGACCTTTATCGGTATCGTACAGGCATTGGTCGTCTTCCTTCTGGTGTTCGGAAGGCACGGCGCGTTCAACCTGCCGCTTTACATCGCAACTGGTCTGACGGTGGACCTTGCATTCCTGCTGATGGGCCGCTTTGCGGCCTCGATGCCCGGTTGTGTGCTCTCGAACGCCGCAGCCTCCCTCGTCGGAACGGTCATGGTCGTCGGCCTCGAGCTCCAGATGGCTGGCATCGTGGTCCTTGCCTCTGCATTGATATCCCTTGGGAGCGGGGCGATAGGGGGGCTTCTAGCTCATAGACTGATCAGGTCCTACGAAAGCACCCTGGGAAGGAGGTTCATCCTCCGGGACAGGGAAGACAGGGAGAGTGAAGGACATGCTAGATGACGGAACAATGACATCGGGAACTGCAGAGGATGACAAGAAGGTCAATGCGGATGCCCCGGAGGTCGGGCCGGAAGGGACCGGAGCTACGGAAATGGGGCAGGAAGCTCCCGCTGATGAGTTGAAAGGGACCGAAGATGGAGCAGATGGCCCCACTCCCGAGCTCGCAAGCAGGGAACAGGGACCGAGCGGGGGTATGAGGTTCATCGCCATTGCGGTCGGCCTGATGATAGTCCTTGGTGCAACGGCGGGGATAATCCTTCTGACACTTGCTGACGATGATGACAGCGATGATGATGACGATGTTCCATCCGATCTGACAGTAACACTGGATGCCGAGACCCTGGGCTTTGTCGGGACACCGTTCCGTTTCACCATCACTGTGAGGGGGAACGATAGCATCCCTGTTGTCACATGGGACTTTGGCGATGGGCAGGTCGGGAACGGCATTTCGGTGCTCCACCCGTATACGGCTGCGGGGACGTACAAGGTGTACGCGACGGTCCGGGTGGATGGACAGACCACCCAAAGGAACGCATCCATAGAGGTACGCCCAGTGGACCTACCGGACGACATCCTCCCGCCCGGGAGCCCGCCGGAGCATCTGGTCAACATCACGGGCGTCCCGTCCCTGACCCAGCTCACCATCCTTGGGATGACGGAGGCCAGGGACCTACTGAAGGTCGTTAACATCACCTTCGAGGGAAAAGAGCGTTCCTTCATCGGCATTCGCTTCCTGGATGTCCTTGACATCATGTCCGTCCGTTCCGACGCCGATCTGTTCAGGGTCGTCGGGGACACGACCTATGAAGGCAAGGTCCACACGATACTGCTCGAGGAGACCACTGGTGGTAACGCCTCCTATCTGGTCTTCGCGGAGGGTGATGATTGGCTCGCTGACAGTGACCTCGCGACCCCGCTCATGTTCCTTGGACCGGAGCCCGGCAAGGGCGATGTGGTCAAGGACGTGACCCTGATAGAGACAGAGCCATTGGAGATCCTCTTTACGGGCCCCGGCCTCAGGTCAGAGGAGAAGCTTTCGTTCGAGGAGATATTCTCCCTTGTTCAGTATCATAACTTCACGGTGTCGAACGGCATCGACACCAATACCTGGATAGGCTTCCCCCTCTGGGAGGTCCTGGAGAGCATTGGGGTCCTCAGGAACGCTACCGAGGTTGTCGTGGGGGCGTCCGACGGTTACGACGTCAGGTTCGATGTGACAGATGTCTTGGACAATCCCGAGAGCGACATGCCATTCTTCCTAGCATTCGGCATGAACGATGAACCACTATCGAGGACCGAAGGCCCCTACAGGCTCATTGCCCCCGATTCGGACTATACGGAGGACGATGGACATAACTGGTTCACCCAGAGCTGGGTGAAGCAGGTGAGCAGGATAACGGTAGAGGCCTCCAAAACACCTGCACCCCCGCTACCCTGGGGGGATCTGCTATCTGGCTCATTGACAATATCATGGAACGGCGGGAGCAGGACCTATACGACCCAAGAGCTCTCAATGATGTGGGATCTCGTCCGTGAGATAGATGCGACACTTGTGAAGAGCACGGGCACCATGACCAATGGTACCTATGCAGGGATCGAGCTGTTCGACCTTGTCGAAGCATCGGGGTGCCCTGTCGTTCCCGGTTCGTTCAGGTTCGTTGCGGGTGATGGTTTCAGTTACACAGCGGACGCCATGGAGCTCTATCTGAGAGAGACAGAGGAGGACAACGCGACCATGGTCGCCCTGACGGAGAACGGGGAGTACATCACTGGTTCGAAAGGCCCCCTTCGCATCGTAAGCTCCGCCCTTTCAAGCAAGGGCTGGGTGGGCAATCTCACGGAGATCGAGGTCAAGGAATGGTCCCTTCAGCTTGACGGCACGATGCTGAACCTCTCGTACATCATGGCCCTGCCGACCTTGACTGTGGCTGTAAGCTCAAAGGGTGTCATTACCAACTTTACCGGAGTGGACCTTGCGGAGCTGGACCTGGGAAGGGTTGTCGGCTCCATCGTAGTCTCCGGCTACGAATATTCCGAGGGTGAGGTCAATTCAACAGGTTACGTTCAGTCGATAGACCTAGTCCCGTATGCCGGTATGACCGCTGGCGAGAGACCCTTCCTGGCCTATATGAAAGAGGGTGAGATGCTCGGGTTCGACGATAGGGGCCCGGTCCGTCTCATAGCCCCGGGCCTTTCGAGCAAGTACTGGGTCGGGAGCGTGAAGGAGATCACCACAGCTCCGATAGCCCTAATTTTAAGGAACGGTAGCACCTATGCGAACCTGACCCTTTCGGACCTCCTAGGTCTTCCCTATGTCAGGACAGGATGGAACGCAACCGCCATCAATTCGACGGAGGCCATGTCCAATGTGACCTTCACCGGGGTATCGCTCCTCGACCTCCTCGACCAGGCCTTCGGTCCGTCATTCATGGGGAACGTGACCTTCACCCTGGCAGATGGGACCACGACGAGCATGAACTCGACAGAACTGTCCGGAAGCAACAGGACGGCATTCATCGCTTGGGACCTGGAGGGGGAGGAGCTCTCGCTATGGAACGGTCTCTTCGCTCTGGTGCTCTCCGACATATCGCCAGGGGACCCTGACGATTGGACCCGCGAGATGTGGTTGTATTATGTCATCTCTGTGGAGGTGTCCCTTTAGATGGGACCTAAGATCGTTAACGTGGTCGGTCTGAAGAAATCCGGCAAGACCACTGTCGTCGAGGCGTTGGTCGCAGGCCTTAGGTCCAAGGGTCATTCCGTGGGCACCATAAAGTCCATGGTCCGGTCCAAGTTATCCCTGGACGTCGAGGGGAAGGACACCTGGAGGCATTCCAGGGCCGGTGCGGACTTCGTGATATCCCTCTCATTGGGAGAGACGGTACTGTTCGAGAGGCATGAGGAGAGGCGCAGGGGTCTAAAGGAGATCGAGCGGCTGCTCCGTCCGGATGTGCAGTTCGTGGTCTGCGAAGGGCTCGAGGACGACAGCGTCCCGCAGCTCCAGATTTGCTGTCTGCGCGCTATGGAGGACCTTGAGGAGACCCGTAAGGTCAGAGGATCGAGGGACGACAGCCTGATCGCTATCTCGGGCCTTGCGGCCTCCAAGCGTGGGGTGCACCCACGGCTTCCGGTCCTGGACGTGATGGAACCGGACCAGCTAAGGGCACTTGTGGAGTTGGTCCTTGAAAGGTCCGGTAGACCCGCACCGGCCGGACTGCCGGGCGGACCTCTTGTTGCCGGTGACGAGTGGAGACCAGGTGTACTCCCGCCCGGGGAGTTCCCCGAGGTCCCGGACCTGACGGGTCGCGGAGGACATCCATGAGACGCGGGATGGTGGTAACGATCGTGGCCATCTTCGCCCTCCTTCTCGGCGCGGTCCTGCTATTGGCATTGAACGATGGCCCTAAAATCGATGGCGGCGAAGGGGTAGTGCCGTTCCTAGCTCCGGGTAGGACCCTTCAGCTCGGGCTCGACAGGACATCGCGCCCACTGGGCGAGCTCCTTGATGGAACGGGCATCGAGGAGGCTGGGGCATCCTTCTGGGCATATACCGCGCGGGGCGAGGTGCGGAAGGTCCAACGCGGAACTACCATTCATTGGGAAGATGGCAGCCCCCGTCTGGACGACGGGACGGCCTTGATAGGCATTGCATCCGTAGCCAACGGTCAGGCCGGGACCTTGATGTCCGTCGCCACGACGGTCCTCACCTCCTTGAACATCTCGCACTCGCTCAAGGAGCCACCCCTGACCAGGACCTCCGTTCAAAGGGTGGTCGTGCTGGAGCTCGACGGACTGGGTTGGGACATCCTTGGTCAGATGCCTGGACCCCTGAGGGAGGTGGTCTCTCAGGGCAATGCATCCCCTGCCCTGACGGCATTTCCCCCGAGGACTCCCACGGGGACGGCCATGGCCCTCACGGGATATGACATGCTCCATAACGGGATCCTCTCGCAGCAGGACCGGGAGCCATTGAGACCGACGTTCCTTGAGATGGGCGAGGCCGCAGGCCGCTCCACGGTCTGGCTGGAGGGCGACAGGTCCATCCTCTCACCGAGGACGGAGCTCAACGCTGACATGAACGGGGACGGTTCTACCGACGACGAGGTCCTGTCCGCGCTCCTGAAGCATTTGGACAACGGGACAGACATCGTCCTGGCCCACTTCCATTCCGTGGACGACGAGGTCCATGAGGGTGGAACTGCATCTGAAGGTGCTGCCATTGCCCTGTCCAGGATGGCCTCCTCCGTCGGGGTGGTGATAGAGCGGCTGAGGAGCTCTTCAACGCCAACATTGCTCCTGATCTTCTCGGACCATGGTCTCCACGATGTCGGCGGGGGTAAGGGAGAGCACGGCTCCTTCCGCCATGAGGATATGTACGCGATTACCGCCTTCGCTACGTTCGGTGCAGCCTCCGAGGGACCTGGGTCATCTCTCTCATTGATGAAGGAGGGTGTGGTGATAGAGGTCCTCGATATGGAAGGGATCTCGGCCCTACCGTTCAATGAGGGCAGCTATGAAGTGAGGTCATCCAATGGCGTCTCAACATCGCTTTTCAGGGGCACGCTCGTGAGCGACCTCATCGATATGACGACAGGAGGGAGCAGCTACACTTCCGTCACCTTCACCGCAATGGACGGTCTCTCCATGTCGCTGCCCAGGGAATGGGTCGCTGAAGGCAGCATTACCATGGTAGCATACCTCAGGGACGGTTCGCAGGTCCCAGAAGGGGAAGGCCCGCTCAGGCTGATAGTCCCCCAGGAACTCGCTGGCGAGTACAACGGACAGTACTGTCTCAAGAATGTCGTCTCCATGGAGGTCCGTCAATGAAGGGAGTGTGGGGCGCAGCATTGGTCCTTGCCTTCAGTGCTCTCCTTATCGGTGCAGGTATCCTTCTGTTCGGTCTAGAGCGCAGGGTCAAGCCCCCTGAGAATGATTGGTTCGTCCTTGTGAGGTCCCCTGGGAGCGACGGCATCAAGATAGGGATGGAGGAGCTCCGTGGCCTGTGCAACATCACTGTGGAAATGGCCCTTTTGGGGACGGGGGAGGATGGTAGACCCCATGCCTATGCAGGGTTGCCTGTGAGGGACCTTGCCCGATATGCAGGGATCGTAGCATATACAAAGGTCACCGTAAGGGCGGCGGACACTTACTCCAAATTGCTGACCAGGGACCAGGTCATGGAACACGATATCCTGCTAGCCGTCAAGAAGGACGGTAAGGACCTTGCCCCCCGCTCTGCCGGTGGTACGGGTCCTGTGAGATTGGTCATCTCCCAGGATGCGGTCGGCACCTACAATGCACAGCATTGCGTCAAATGGGTGAGCGAGGTGGTCTTCGAATGAGACCCTATCCTATGATCATACTTGGATTGACGTCCTGTATCTTCCTGGCCGCGGTAATTGGCGCCCAGGACACTGACCCCGAATGCCTAACATGTCATACAGGGACCGCACCTAAGGGAGGTTACCGTATGGAGCTTCCCAAGTTGGTCCTTCAGGCCCCAACGACCCTTAACGGTTCATCGAGCTTTCAGCTGCTTATAATTGTCACCCACGATGAGGGCTATTCCCTGATCTATCCTAAGGCCGAGGTCATCAGTTCGGTCTCAGGAGCAGAGGTCTTCCGAACTGTAGTGTCCCTAAAGCCGACGGACGGGGGCCACTCCGCTGTTGTCAGGGTGAATGTGACAGAAGGGCCTGTAGTTGTCATCGTATCTGTCGATATGTTGCTTTACTTCGACCATCCTGACCCGAACGATCCGGACGTCTCCCCCTACAGCGTATCAAGGTCGATAGAGGTCCGTTGGAGACCACCCATCGAGGATCTTGAGGATGGAACACCGGTCCCGGAAGAGGCCCCGTTCCCACCCTTGATCGCGGTCGCCCTTGTCCCGTTCTTCTCAATATACTTCCTCCGGAGGAGGAGGACCAGGGACCCATGAGGCCAGCAGTGAGGACTAGGTCGCTGACCGTGTCCTACAAGGGTTCATCCCCTGTCCTGAAGGGCATCGATCTTGAGGTCTTACATGGAGAGCATGTGGGTCTGGTCGGCAGGAGCGGTTCTGGAAAGTCCACGCTACTGAACGTCCTTTGCGGTCTGGTGCCTGGCAGGCTCCATGCCGATGTCTTGGGGCGTGTTTCGGTCTGCGGATTGAGATCGCCCGATATCTGGAGGGGCGCATCAGGCAGGATCGGAGTCGTTTTCCAGGCACCGGAGGAGATGTTCGTCTCCGAGAACGTCCTGGACGAGATGGCCTTCTCCCTTGGTACAAAAGGTATGGCTAGGGATGAGGCCGTCAGGAGATGCACCGATGTCGCGTTCTCCCTCGGGATAGAAAATACCCTTGACAGGAGGACCCGTGACCTCTCCGGCGGGGAAAAACAGCTTGTCGCCATAGCTTCCCAGGTAGTGAACGGACCTGAGCTCCTGCTCCTTGACGAACCCTCCTCCCAGCTCGACCCCGCGGGAAAGGAGAGGCTCAAGCGTGTACTGGTCGAACTGAGGTCCTTACTACCTCGTATGACCATCGTCCAGGTCGAGCAGGACCTTGAGCAGCTCTTCGGTTCCGACAGGGTGCTGGTCCTCTCTGGCGGCTCGATAATATCGGACGGCCCTCCGGAGCAGGTCCTTACGGACCGCAGATGTATCACCAAGGCTGGTGTGGGCCTTCCCCCGCTCCTTGATGTCGTTTCAACAGGCGTTGAAATGGGGCTGCTGCGTTCGGTACCAGATGATCTCATCGGGACCCCACATCTTCTCTGGGAGGCCTTTTCAGGCATTGACCTGAGGGTCCCCTTACCGAAAGGACATAGGAACCGCACCATCGGAAAGCTGGTGCTTGAGGGGGTCCGTTTCAGATACCCCGGGACCAAGGACGTCCTGAGAGGGGTGGACCTGGACCTGAGCGGTTCGTCCTCCATTGCGCTCATGGGCAGGAACGGAACGGGGAAATCGACACTCGGGAAGGTCATAGCCCGGCTCCTCGGACCCGATTCGGGGAACATGGAGATGGACGGGGAGTGCTTCTACCTCTTCCAGAGGCCCGGTAACATGTTCTTCTCCACCACGGTCGCGTCCGAGGTCAGAGGTATCCCATCAGGCCAAGCGCTGCTTGCCGAACTGGGGATCGAACATATCTCGGATAGGGACCCCGCGCTCCTTAGCGAGGGGGAGAAACAGCGGCTGGGTATCGTCCTATCTATCGGTTCTGGGGCCGAGATATTGGTCCTTGACGAGCCGTTCAAGGCCCTTGATGGTCCTATGCGTAGGAAGGCCATGGAGCTGCTTGACAGACCTACGACCGGGGCCCATATCATCATAACGAACGACCCTGGGACGGCCGCATGGTGCGGGGAGGTAGTTGTCCTCTCGAAAGGACGGGTCGCTGCCAAGGGACCACCGGACGAGGTCCTATGCGACCCATCCGTCATGCACGCCCTGGGGTGGCCGGTCCCCTCCGCCTGTGTCATCTCTCGGAGGGCAGGCCTGGAGTTGACCTCGGACTTGGGGAGGTTGGGCGATGGTTTGAGGGGGTCCCGTCCTTGAGCAAGGGTAGGGCGATCGATCCCAGGGTATCCTTCCTTGCGGTCCTTGTATTGGGGACCACGGTCTTCATCGTCAAGGACCTGCTATTCCTGCTCCTCCTCCTTGTCGGTGTCCTGATAGCCGCACTGCCGTTGAGGGACCGCCTCAGCAGATACGGAAGAGGGACAAGGGGCCTTATGGCAATGCTTGCCATCATCTGCCTCCTTCAAGCACTGCTGGTCCCTGGAAGGCCCCTGCTGGAGATACATCTGCTCGGGGCCGATATCGGTCTATTCACCTACCAGGGGATCATGGTCGGGGCAAGGGTCATCTCAAGGGTCGGTGTCCTTATGTTCAGCTCCCTCATCTTCACGGCCACGGTAGGGGAGAGGGATTTCATGGATGCCCTCCTATCGCTCAAGGTCCCTTATCCCATCGTCTTTTCAGTTAATATCGTCCTGAGGACCCTTCCGCGCTTGATGGAGGACGCTTCGAGCATCAGGGACTGTTTCATGATGAGGAGGGTCGGTTCGGGAGGGGGATATCTTTCGAAGTGGCATGACCTGGGAAGGAGCATCAGACCACTTTTCGTATCGAGCATGGTGTCGGCCCATAGGTTGGGCGTCTCTCTTGAGCTCAGGGGCTATGAAGGTAAAAGGTTATGGAAGGGCAGGACAAGAAAGCTTGGCATGAACGACCTAATGATGATAGCGCTCATGACGATCGTGTTGGCAGGGGCCATAGTCTCCGCAATGACCGGTGAAGGTCCCTCAACCCTTCTTTAAGTTATCTGGGCCGAATGATGCCTCCAGATATGTCCTGGTGTTCTCGACCCCATCGAGCTTCCTGACCTGGTCAATGATGAAATGGGCAAGGTCGTCCGGGTCCTTGGCCTTGACCCTGAGGAGGAAATCGTACTCCCCGAAAAGGGGATGGACCTCATCGACCCACTTCAATCCTTTGAGGGCCTCGAAGACCGCTGCCTCCTTTCCGGTCCTGCATTCTATCATCACGAACCCGAATATCATGGACAGTTATATGGCCCCAAGGGGCATAAAAGGTTTACCCCGGAAGGGTAGTGTGCCTCATCTCGGTCTCCCAGACCACCCCCCTTCCGACGTATCGACGTTCATAAAGCTCCACCCCGTCCCTTATGACAATAATTATATTTATGCCCGTGATACCGGGGAATCGCGATGCCTGGTAGCGTTCGTTATCTGGCACCGCCTGCGGGGTCTGGGATCATGTCCGGTGAGAACAAAGGGTCCGATGCCAAGGTTATGAACAGGTGGATCATCGTGGTGGCCGCCATAGTGATACAGCTATCACTGGGTGCCATCTACGCATGGAGCGTTTTCACACCTCCCCTCTCCGCCCCGCTGCCGGACGACGATTTCCAGGGGATCACCGAGGACAATGGTATCACCCTCGTCCTTGACGGAGACCTCCAGGTGGGAAAGGTGACCAACCTTACCCTCTACTTCACAAGGAACGGTGAACCGGTCGATGCTCTGAAGAATATCTCGGTCTCCCTGGAACTGAGGGACACATCCGACAAACCAGTGAAGGACGATAAGGTCGTCCAGTTCATCGGCATCGTTTACAAGGAAGGCAAGCCCATCAAGGCAGGCCCCTATACGCCCAAGCCCGCTGGCGACCATCTTTATTTCAACCCGAAGGTCACAAAGGCAGGCAACTGGCATCTGATCGTGAACGGCGACAGGTGGGAGAACGGTGGGTCCGTCGAGTACGATTACGAGGTATTGCAGCAGGTCAAGACAGGCGAGTACGGGTTCTCCATCTCACAGACCCAGCTAATATTCGCCGTGGGTCTGTTGACCTTCGCCATATTCACGATAATCGGGGGCAGGTTGAGCGCTAAGTTCGGTCCCAGGAACATGGCCATTGCCGGTGGTGTCATCCTCGGTTCAGGCTACATCATCGCATCCTTCATGGGCTCGAGCCTCATCGGTCTCATATTCACCATAGGGATATTGGGCGGGGCCGGTATAGGTCTGGGTTATGTGGTACCTATAGCGACCGGGGTGAAATGGTTCCCCGACAAGAAGGGATTGATATCCGGTCTGGCAGTGGCAGGGTTCGGTTTCGGCGCACTGCTTTGGGTCAAGCTTTGCACGGGGTTCATCTTCGGTCCCCTGGAGCTCAGCGGCGATTGGCCCGGGCTCTACGGGTCCATGGAGGTATCCGAGGTGTTCCGACTCTACGGCCTCATCTTCCTGATAACCGTCGTCGGGGCCGGTCTCATAATGAGGAACCCCCCTGAGGGCTGGAAGCCAAAGGGCTGGAACCCGCCCGAGCAATCGAAGAAGGCCACGGGCAGTGTGGAGTTCACACCCTCCCAGATGAGGAGGACGCCCCAGTACTGGATGCTGTTCCTGATGTTCATGGTAGGTGCGGGTTCGGGTCTGATGGTCATAGGCGTCATCCAGCTATTCGGCAAGTTCGCCCTGATGGAGAACGGCATACCCTCGGCCGATGCAGTGATAATCGCCGGGACCGCCTTCGCTCTCTTTTATTCACTGGCAAATGGCTTCGGAAGGATAATTTGGGGTGCGCTGTCGGATAAGATAGGCAGGAAGACCGCTTTCATAGCCATGTTCACCCTCCAGGGCATCATGATGATCGCCTTCTTCTTCGTTGGTGGCAATGAGTACCTCCTCTACCTGAGCGCTGCCATCATAGGGTTCAACTTCGGTGGTAACTTCGCCCTCTTCCCCTCGGCCACAGCGGATTTCTTCGGGAACAAGAGCGTCGGCCTCAACTATGGCTGGGTGTTCCTGTCATACGGATTCGGTGGTATCATCGGGCCGCTGCTGGGCGGTATTATGGGGGATATGGAATATTGGATGTGGGCGTTCATACCGGCAGGGATAGCTTGCCTTTTCGCGGCCGTATTGGCGTTCCTATTGAAACCCCCGGTTAGGAAGGAAAACTGAGATCCCCGGTCATTTTGATATCAGGCGGAAAAAAAGGTCAATCCAGGTAATTTAGTATTATTCTGGGGTTTATTGTTATAAATTTGATAATTTATAATGGCATGGTCCCATAGCAATTTTAAAATAAGCGGTAAGTTATATTCAATATGTCGCAGTGTACGCATTGTGACATAGAAAAAATCTAAAAAATAGAGAGCGAGGAGCAATTTTTGTTCATCACGCATTCAATCCTCTCTTCTTAACCCCTTGCTCTCTATGCTCTTTTTATAGCCCTTGAATGGCCAGACCTTTATCCGTTCAAGGATGTCCGGTCCCCCAAAAGGGGCCTGTATATGGCTTAGGGTCCGCCTCTGGTAGAGAGATGGGTTCGAAGAGATGTCTCCAAGCACACATAGGGGGTTGTATGGGGCCAAGACCTATCTTTCTCTCAATGTCCCTCTTCGTAGGGAGGAGGGTCGGGTCCCTGTTGCCGCAGGACCTGCATCGCAAACCCTGCCCCTTGCCCATAGAGGCCGTCCTACCTCCGCATAGAGGGCAACGCGGGTTCTGTGAGAGCGTTCTTTTGGTGAGCGAGAGGACCTCGAGCTTCTCGAGGTTGAGCGAAGCGGGATGGCTCCCTTCCGGAGGCCTTACGGATGCCCAGACCCTGACCCCATCCCCCGGTATGAGCCCCGATAGGGCCTTCCTGAAGGTCTTGGTGGGCTCATAGGCGAAGCAGGGCATTTCTCTTCCTTGAGCGTCCCGAACTTGGAACATCAGGTGCCCCCCTTCCGTATAGGTCGGTATCGTAGCGACCTGAGCGTCCGCTCTGACAGATGAATAGGGGACGGCAGCCTCGAGCGATGCGACCGGCTCTATATGGGCATCCGTGTGCTGGTTCGTCCTCCAGAGGACCCATCTTTCCACCTCACGGACCTTAATGGCGGATGCGACCTTCAATGCCTCTGAAGGGGTCATGGACCGGATGCCCAGTATCACCGGGCAAGGTGAACGGGGTATGCAAACGACCCTTCCCCTCTCGTCCACATTGAAGAAGGTATCGGGAGATCCCTTGGAGGCCTCCACTATCGATGAGCGCTCCACATCCCTGACCCGTGCCTTGCTTTCTATTGACCTGTACATGATGGCCTCGTAGGTGCAGTTCCCAGCAAGGTCCGCACCTATTGCGGACAAGGCCCCTATGAGCCCCATGGTGTTCTTCCAACCCCTGACCTTCGATGCGGTGCCTTCTACGGCCTCCAATGCGTCGTCAACTTTCAAGATCCTGTGGAGCGCCTTTTGGTAGAGGTCCCGTATGGGATCAGGAACATCTCCCTGGACGATGGCAAGGCCCGGATTG
Organism: uncultured Thermoplasmatales archaeon; assembly: GCA_964563055.1. Taxonomy (GTDB): domain Archaea; phylum Thermoplasmatota; class Penumbrarchaeia; order Penumbrarchaeales; family Penumbrarchaeaceae; genus JALOTP01. The sequence goes on from CAZLVP010000009.1 coordinate 102,488, forward strand.
GTCTGAGGGTCCTCAAGGACCGAGTAGCGCTCAACGGCCTCCTCACAGGTCCTGAACACGTTATCTATCTGGTCCTTGTCGCAATCGAACCTAAGGCAAACAGCACCGTTCCCCCTCGTCTTCCAGGGAACGTTGGGGTTCAATCTTATAAGTTCAGGGAACCGGTCGGTCTTGAGACCATGCTCCCTTTCCAACAGCTCCAGGAGGTACGCTCCAAGATAGGTTGTGCACATCCCCCTTGTCGCCGAATCTGTCGAATCGATCCCAACATGGAGCATCATACGATCAATCCAATCTCTTGTCCAGGTAGGAGGCCAATAAGGGAAGGAGGACCGTTGCGTCACCCTCTAACGTAACATGGGGCGCCTTTTCCTTGAGCTTGCCCCACGATATTGCCTCTCTTGTCCTTGCTCCCGAAAGAGAGCCGTCCCATTCGACCGCCGTTGTGATGAAAACGGCATAATCGAGGCCGTCCCTGTACTGGTTCCACCATATGACATGGTGCTTGGAGATGCCGCCCCCCACCATGAGGGCCCCGGTCCTCTTCGCATCGAACACAATGCTGGCAAGCTCCTGCTCGTCCTTGAAGAGGTCGAGCTTGAACTCCGGGTGGGTCTGTTTCCACATCCAGAGCTGGCTGCCGAAGGCCCCATCGAAAGGTCCTGGTAGGTAGATGGGGATATCGTTCTTTGCCGCCCAGTACGTTATGGAGGATTCGTCGTCGAGCCTTAGGCCGACCTCCTTCACGATCTCCCTTGTGGAGAACTCGGTCCTTCCGGTCTTCCATATGTCCTTCATCATTGCCTGCAACTTCTTCTCCAGGATGATGCCGTAGGATTCCATGGGGATGAGGACGTTCCCTAGCCTGTGAATGTTCAAATGGTGCAGTTCCACATCGTCCATCTCAAAAGACCCCCTATGGTAGCTCTTCCAGGTCCTTGCAAGGTCATGGTCCAGCATCCCCGTTGTTGTTATGATGCAGTCGAACCATTTCCTTTTGACCATCTCCTTGATGATACCCCTTGTCCCTGTGGAGATGATACAGGCCGGGAAGGAGAGGAAGTTGAAACAGGAATCGTCCGAGAGCATGTCTTTCATTATAGAGGCAGCTTCATACACCTTGGCCGCAGTGAAGCCTCCAGCTTTCCCCATCTGCTCAACGAGGTCCTCTACCGATCCCATGGTGCTCAGGTCGTAGTCAATGACGGGTGGTGCCCGTATCTTCCTGGTCATGTTATCGGCTGCGTATCAGGGGGCACCCTTTATAACTTTCCGACACGGGAATTAGGTGCGCAACCATATTATCCTGAGGTGTATTGGACAACGGATGGACCAGATAACCTCAGGCCTGGCGCTCCTCCTGCTGTCCATAGCGGCCATACTGAGGCTTGACGGTTTCCTCCTCATATGGACGAGAAGGGAGCGACTGGATATTGTCACATCGTCTCTACTGAACCTGCTCTCACCCGTTCTGTGCCTGATAGTCGTTTCATATGTGGGCGGAAAAAGCTACAAGGAGCGTATGATGTCCAAGGGTGCAGTGATGGGCACGCTCGAGATGTGCGGAGCGTTCCTTCTGGCCCAGTTCCTGACCGGGTTCAGCTTCGTGGCACTTGTATTCGTTCTCGGGGAGAGCATACCGACAGGCAGAGCGGTCGGCCCCTGGTCATCACCGACTGGATTCTTACCCCTCTACCTTCTGTTCATAATAACCTGGTCGGGGGTGGCAATGCTCGCATCGCTGAAGCTCCTCCGGCCAGATATCAATGTCCCTTTTTCTTCCGGAGTGGGCAGGTTCCGGTCAAGCATCGTGATGGCGCTGGTCTCCTTGCCCGTTGTTATGGGCGTCTCCTATTTTGTGTTGACAGCAGCATCTGAGGCCGGGCTTCCTGGCAGCTCTGAGCTGTTCAGCGAACCTAAGGGGCCAATCGATGTGAGCTATTTGGTGCTTGGTATAGCTATCATAGCCCCTCTGGTGGAGGAGGTGATGTTCAGGGGATATCTCTTCTCCCTGCTTGAGAAAAGGGCCGGGACCAACCCCGCCATAATAGTCACAGCATGGCTCTTTGCCATGTTCCACTTCAGCTTTGTCACATTCATCCCAATATTCTTCATGGGATTGTGGATGGGATATCTGAGAAAGAGGAGCGGATCGATAGTCCCATCCTTCATATTCCATTCGGCCAACAACCTGTTGGCAATAGCCATTGCATTGGTATAGAGATCTGGCGCGAGGGG
>CAZLVP010000010.1:0-104711 GCA_964563055.1 uncultured Thermoplasmatales archaeon
GAAAGGAGATGGAGCTTGATCCAATGGAGGCCGTTAGGTGAGTTTGGTATGGGCTCCACATCGACGAGCCTTAGCTTATACCAGTCCCTGAGGTCGTTAGACCCTCCTGAGGGGTCGTAGCTAAGGGTCCCGGTAAGGACCTCGAACGGTATATCGATAAGTGACCCATTGGCGTAATCAAAGTAACCCTTCTCTTTCTCCAGGTCCGATGCCCTTGTAAAGGTCGAGCTTACACCAGATGTTGTTGATAGGGAAGGTTCTTCTGACACTATCCCCCCGAGAGGTCCCATCTTAGACCCCTCTAGCCCCTCCGTGAGAGAGACCCCTTCAATGGAGGGTCTCATTTGGGGCCACGTTCCATCAAAGGGTTGAATATCCTTCGGTCCGGCGATCTGGGGACCTACTGATCGGGCCTGGTCCTCTATGAATATCGTTCCCTCCACCCCATCTTCTTGGACAACAGGACCCTGGTCTGAACCGCTCACACCATGGACCGTTACGGTCAATAAAGGGGCTAGCATGACAAGAAACATCATTATGATAGCCGGGACTCCCTTTCTTTCCATCTGGTTTCCTCCGGAAGGTAGATGGTACTCTATTATCTTAAAATATGGCCCCTAAAACGTCCTTAAAACGGTCATGACTCAAATAGACCCTTGGAAAGGTCCCCAAAGACCTGAACCGGTCCTTCCATCTGCTGTTCGGTAAGAATATCTGGACCACATTTAAATATTATGAACAAATCAACCGATGATGGTCCGTTCGGAAGGTGGCGCAAGCCCCGGACCGGTCGTTCCGTCACCGCAACATCCGTTGCGGGGTCTGAAAAAGGAGTAGGTCGAGATGAACATATATGTCGGAAATCTGTCCTATGACGCCTCTGAGGATGATATCAGGAAGGCGTTCGAGGAATACGGGGCCGTGGAAAGCGTGAAGATCGTGTTCGATAGGTTCACCCACAGGTCCAAGGGGTTCGGGTTCGTGGAGATGTCGAACGATGATGAGGCTAAGCTGGCCATAGAGGCCCTCAATGACAAGGATCACCTTGGAAGGAAGCTCCGCGTCAACGAGGCCAGGCCCAGGCCCGAGGGAGGAAGGGGCCCCCGCGGCGATTATTGATCGATGACGAACTCGTACCGAAAGCTTGCCGGGGTTACTCCCGGCCGTTTTTTATTCTTTAGCGTGAGCATTCAGCCGGAACGATATCCAAATTAACTAAACCCTAACTTTGGAAATGATGGCCCACATAAACTTCCGTGCTCTTACTCATTTCACGGTCAACTCACGCTCTATGATGAACGGACCGACATAATCGCAGTCCTTACAGTGGTATATTGCCCCGCCGTACATGCCGCCCTCTATGTAAAGGTCGTTGCCCTCGCAATGAGGACAGGTCCGGGCGACTATTCTGTCACGTCGGACCAGACCTCCTTTGAGCTCTTCCTTGAACTTCTGTGCCTCGGTGGGGTCCAATACCGTTTCGGCATTGGACGAACCAGCCCTTCTGGCCCCTCCAGGCGAACGGGGGATGGTCTTAATATTCTCCTCTTCCTCCTTATCCCTGGACCTACCAAGGACAAGCTTGGCAAGTTCGAAATGGAGACGCTTGAGATCGCTAGGGTCCCCTGAGAGCTCGAGGGTTCGGCCCTCTGTCTCCAGGAGCAGGACCTCCCTGCTCCTGCCCGTGGCAAGGAATACGAAAAGACAAAAGGAAAGCGCTCCTATGGCGACTATGGGAGAGTAAAGGAGAGAATGGAGGGCAACAGCAAAGAATGTACCTAAGGTTAGTATCAGGGCAATGATGACCGTGAACGCCCAGAAAGGCATCCTTCTTCTCTTGTCCAGACTGGCCGACCTGCCCTTGACCTCCTTTCCATTTATGGACAATCCCCTATCATCGATCCCCACCCTGACCTTGGAACCGTCCAATGACAGGTCGAACTCCTTGTTCATGTTGGTCCCTCCATTATGCTTAGCACGTTCGGAAGGTCTGGATAGGTCCTTGAACCTGCTCCCCTCCCGACGACCTTGGTCCCATTCTCGTCCGGACCGATAGGGTCCACCCATTCCTCCACCATCGAAAGGATTACCGTCATACCGGTGGGGGTCGCCAGTTCCCCTTTCACCGGTCCTGCCCGGGCAGGAACCCCCCTAAGGAGATGTCGAACGGCAGGTACGGGGACATAGAACGTCCCATGGTCCGTACTGACCGTCCCAGAACCCAATGATACCGGGGTCGCCCTTATCCAGTCCCCATCAAGTTCCAAAAGGTCGATCAGGATGCATGAACCGATTATGTCAACGATCGTGTCCGGTGTACCGGTCTCATGGAGGTGCAGCTGTGAGGAGTCCCTAATATTATGGACGGCCATTTCGGCCTCGAGCAGCCTTTGCAGCATCGAGCGTGCCTTCCTTGAGATGCGGTCATTGGCGGAAACGGCGATGAGCCCATCATCGAGATGGGACATCATCCCCTTACCGGTCACAGGACCTTTCCCGATAGGTCCCCATGAGGTCCGGACCTCTATGGCAGGTCCTCCGGCCCTGAGGACCGTCAATGCTTCAACCTCCGTCCGGCCCATGACCGATCCGGCCTTGCATAGGGGCCCTATCAGGTCCTTCTCGGGATACCTGGCTTCGGCCATCTGTAAAAGGGCTCCCAGGACCATATCACCGGAGACGCCATTGGATAGGTCCAGGGTGACGTTCATTGCCCCTTCCCCTTTTTTGACCATCGCTTTTTGTTCCTCCGCCGGGCTGGGGCCTCAATGGTCTCGACTCCTTTCCCCTTCTTGCTGTTAAGGAGCTTAAGGCCGACGAAGAAAACAATGACCATTGCCACACCTATTGCCAGGACGATCATCGGTGGGACCCCATCGCCCTTATCATTGGATGGGACATATACGTACTTGGAGCAAGGGAGCTGGAAGAAGGACGGTTGTTCTGAGGAGCCGCAGTGAAGGACCACTATAGTGTCGAGATCGTCCGCTCTTGCCAGCGTGAGTTTGATCTTGCCGCCGCGCTTTCCATCGAACCTGCTCAGTTCGTACGCATCGACGGGCAGCTTGCCCCGAACCTTAACGAAGCTCGAGTTGGCCTCGAAGGTTATGGTCGTCGTTATCCTCTTGTCATAGACATTGTCCCTCTGATAGTCCAGCTCTATGGTCAATTGGAGCCTTGCCATGTTGTTCGAGGCATTTTGGGGTGTGGCCGCAAAGAGCATGAGCTGGAATACCGGATCGACACTTGCATTGGGCTCGAACTGCATAAAGTTGGAGCTGGCGTCCCTAGGGAAGAACACAATTACCGTTGCGTTCAAAGACCCTTTCCTGTCTATGGTGAACCTGCTCGAGGTCTCTGTGAGGGGCACGTTCCCGGTGGGCGGATGGAAGTGGAGATAGAGCATCTGCTGTGGGACGTCCTTCCTGAAGTAGATATGAAGAGGCTCGCCTACCTGCACAGCTCCGCTGGTCTGCCCCGAAACGGCCACATCCAAAAGGAGAGGGGACAACAAGAGGGCGATGAGCAGGACCTGAACTGACCTGAGCAGAACGGATGTCATCATCTCACACACTCCTTGAGCGATACCTTCCTACCGGACCTGTCCCTGTGATAGTTCCCCAGCTCTTCCATCCGCTGGACCTCGGAGAGCTTGAAGACCGGGCCGTCCTGGCAGACCCGATGCCCCGATACCGAACATGAGTCACATAGTCCTATACCGCATTTCATGAAACGCTCCAGAGAGAACTGGCATCCTATTCCGGACCCTTTCAGCAGGTCCCTTACGCCAATGAGCATCGGCTCTGGACCGCAGGTCAGGACCATGGTCCTTTGCCTTGCGTCATTGCCAAGGGGTAGAATGACCTCTTTCAGCAGTTCCGTGACGAAACCTGTCCTACCGGAGCTGCCATCATCGGTTATGTACCTGACATCACCAATGCGTTCCCACCGGCCCCTATAGAGGAGCGTGTCCCTGTCCCTGGCCCCTACAAGGTTCAGGGTATGGAAACCCCTTCTAGATGCTTCCTCCATGGCAAGTATCGTCGATGCGGCACCTACCCCTCCAGAGACGCCAATGATCGTCCATTCCCCGGCGGACCTGGGGAACCTGAACCCCTTTCCGTAGGGACCTCTTATGCCGAGGAGTGCCCCTTTTTTTAGCCCGCAGAGGGCATGGGTCGCCTCACCGATATCCTGAACGGTGATGCCCAGGGAAAATGGGGAACCTCCCAGGAACGAAACGGACATGGGGACCTCATCAATGCCCGGGACCCAGACCATCACGAACTGCCCCGGCCTCAATGCTTTGAAACGTGCAATATCCTTGGGCTCGACCTTGATCGTGGCCAAGTTCCTGGCCTCGGGAACGACCTCCGATACCGGTAAAACCTCCATCGAAGATGTTCGCCTCACTTCACCATCCCCCGGCAAGTCCCGTAATTTCCTTGATGCTCTGTCTGCCGGTCCCTGTAAGGAATGCGTTCAAACCCTTTTTGATCTCACCGAAGACCCTGAGGTTACCCCAGCTGACCGAGGTACCTATTTGGACCGCGGAGGCCCCGGCCATCATGTATTCTACGACATCCTCCCATGTCGAGATACCGCCCACACCAATTATGGGGACCCTGATGTCAGGGGCCTTTGCGATGTCGAAAACGCATCTGACCCCGACCGGTCTCAAGGCAGGTCCCGACAGGCCCCCGGTGGTGTTGGTAAGGATCGGGCGTCCAGTGTTAATATCTATCTTCATGGCCTGAATGGTGTTAATGGCCACTATACCGTCAGCCCCTCCCTCCTGGGCGGCCCTTGCAAGGGAGACGATGTCATGGGTATTTGGTGTGAGCTTGAACAGGACAGGAAGCGATGTCCTGGCCTTAACTGCCTTAACGAGCTCGATGATGACAGGAGGGTCCTGACCGAACTGCAGCCCGAGGCCTTTTGCATTTGGGCATGAGCCGTTGAGCTCTATACCGTCCACTCCGAACCCGGACACAAGCCTTGATGCTTCGGCGTACTCCTCAATGGAGGAACCGAAGACGGAGGCAATTATGGGGGCCTTCCCCCTGGTCCTTTTTCTATAATGCTCGATCTCCTCGTGGAATCCCTCTATGCCTGGGTTCGGAAGGCCCATGGCATTTATCAGCCCGCCTTCTACCTGAACGATGCAAGGATTGGGATGACCTATCCGGGGCTGTATGCTCAAGGACTTGGTGACGACACACCCGGCCCCTTCTCTGACCGCCCGGGCCATGGATGCCCCGGTCTCATCCGCTATCCCAGAGGCCAGGAGCAGTGGGTTCGATAGCTTGATCCCTGCTATTTCGACCGATAGGTCCGGCACCGATGCGTCGTCGGCCATCAGCCCCTTTCATGGGGACATCCATATTTTATTGTTGTCCCCTTCCCTATGTACATGGAAGGTCGAATGGACCAGTGGGTGGGTTGAACCTTGAGGGGTACTTCTTAATAGATACGAGATGATTTGACCCATATATGACCGATCAGGACAGCGGTCTGGTCCTCTTCAACTCCATGGGAAAAAGGTCCGAGAGGTTCGTTCCGACCGTAGAGGGCATTGTCAATGTCTTCACGTGCGGTCCGTCCATCTATGCGAGACCGCACATCGGCAACTACCGGACGTTCATATTCCAGGACCTATTGGTCAGATACCTCAAGTACAGGGGCTATGTGGTCAGAAGGGCAATGAACCTGACGGACGTAGAGGATAAGGCAGTGGCCATGGCCGAGAAGGAAAGTATTTCCGTAAAGGAGCTCACTGAGCGAAACGAGAGGATGCTCCTCTCTGAATGGGATATGCTCGGTATGGAGAGGCCTGACAGGATGCCAAGATCGTCCAGATCGGTCCCTGGGTCTGTTGAGATCATCAAGGCCCTGCTCCATAACGGTCATGCTTACAGGTTTGGTCGGAACATCTACTACGACCCTCTCACGTTCCCTGGATTCGGAAGGCTCTACGGGCTCGATATGGAAAGATGGCCCAAGAAAAAGAGAAGGTTCCACAAGGATACCTATCCAGGTGTGCAGTGGAACCTGGGGGATTTCATCATCTGGCATGGCTGCTCGGATGAGGAGAGGGTCTGCTGGGACGAGGAGCTTGGTAGCGGTAGACCCTCCTGGAACGTACAGGACCCCGCCATGTGCATGGAGGCACTGGGGACCTCAATTGATATATGGTGCGGGGGCTGGGACAACCTCTGGAGGCACCATGACTACAACATAGCGGTAATGGAAGGGGCCTACGGGTGGGAGCTTGCAAGGTATTGGCTCCATGGAGGTCATCTCCTTCTGGACGGGAAGAAGATGTCCAAATCCAAGGGGAACATACTCTACCCAGAGGATGTGTTCGCTAAAGGGTACTCGGCCGAACATCTCCGTTTCTACCTGATGTACGGACCGTACAGGAAGAGGCGGAACATGACCTGGGCTCAATTGAGCGATACATCCAAGAAGCTAGATATGATAAAAAAGATGGTATCGGTCATCTCAAGCTCGCATGGGACCGGGGAGTGTGAGGATACAGGCGAGCTGATATCATCCCTGGAAGCAGGGTTCAATGAGCGGATGGACGACGACCTGGATGTCAAGGGAGCCTTCGATGGCCTTTTTAAGAAGGTGAAAGTGCTCTTTGAACGGTCAATGAAGAGGCGGACCTCAAAGGATGAGGGATATATGGTCAAAAAGGCCTTTGAAAATATCGATAGGGTCCTATGCCTATTCGGTACATCATGATCTTTGCACCTGAAGGGACGACCCTCATCATGGATTTATACCACCCCTCCCCTCCGGGCAGCATGGCCTAACCATGGCCGCACCCGGAGGGACAATCGTGCTGAAGTACCTGAAGAAGCTTCTGAGGAACATCCTCATAGGCGGCGTGATAGTGGTCGCGCCACTGGTCATACTCTATATCGTGTTCGATATCGTTTTCGATCTCATAGTTGGTTTGATAAGACCGCTCTCGTCCGTGCTGAGCTCAAGCATCGGTCTCAATATCACCCTTGCAGACCTCTTAAGCATCATATTGATCCTTGTCATATGCTTCCTGATAGGACTGCTCGTAATGACTAGGGTGGGTAGGTTCTTCCACAGACAGATAGAGAACAGGTTCCTCAAGAGGATCCCGGGATACGGCATCACGAAGGACGTAGTGCTGCAGTTCTCGGGGGAGAAGGAGGTCCCGTTCTCAAAGGTCGTCCTCTTCAGCCCGTTCAATAATGATATAATGCAGACCGGACTGATAACGGACTCACATCCTGAGGTGGGGTATCTTACGGTCTTTGCTCCTACAGGCCCCAACCCGACCACCGGTATGATCTACCACGTCCCGGCAAAGGATGTCTTCAGGGTGAATGTGAAAGCGGAGATAGCGATAAAGAGCGTCATAGGGTGCGGTGCGGGTTCTGGGGATATGTTCAAGGATTATTCGACCAGGTATGGAAAGGTAACGAAGGCTTGAGGTCAGGATACTAACGATCATTATGAGACCTCACGGTCCGATCAATAGGTCTTCTTACAGGACCAAGGACCATAACGATTAAATCTTTCTATGATTATGATATCCCAGGTAGCAACATGCATGTTATCAAGGTCACTGTCCCCGATGAGTTCAAGAAACGTTTCCCTAAAGTGAACTGGGACTCGATAGCAGAGAGGGCTCTCAGGGAGGAGTACAGGAGACTTTCTGCCCTTAAGATGCTTGATAAGCTCTTCTCAGGAAGCGAACTGACAGAGGAGGATTGCCTTAAGCTAGGGAAGAAGGTGAACAGAGGATTGAGGAAAAGACACTCCTCCTGAGGACTGATCGTATGAGGATAGTAGTTGATGCCAATATTCTCTTTTCATTCTTCAAGAGGGATTCTTTTACCAGGGGGTTCGTTTTCACCCATCCAGAGATAGAGCTCTTCGTCCCTGAACACTTGTTCGAAGAGATCGATGAACATAAGAACGAAGTGATCGAAAAAGCTAAAGTGAATGGTTCCGTTTTCGATCTCACTATCAATGAACTTAGGTCGCTCTGTAATGTCGTTCCGATAGAAGATTATCAATTAAAAATGGTCAAAGCAAGGGGTCTAAGCCCCGATCCGGACGACGTCGATTATTTTGCCCTTGCATTACATCTCGGTTGTGGCATCTGGTCGAATGATTCGTCCATACGAAAACAGACAGAGGTCCTTATCCTTAGAACAGAGGATGTCAGAAGGCTTTTTATTTCGAATTGAAAGATAATATGGGGACAGATCACATCCCTGCTAGGTCCTCCCTTGCGGCCCTGACCATGAAGTTGAGCCTGTTGTAGAGGTTGACCTCCGACGACCCGGCGTCCATGTCCAAGTAAAGTACGTTGAGGTCAGGGAACCTGCTCTTCAACGATTTCTCCACTCCCTTCCCGATAATATGGTTCGATATGCATCCGAAGGGCTGGACGCATATCACGTTCCTGATGCCTTCTTCTGAGAACGCCCCTATCTCGGCTGGGATGAGCCACCCTTCACCGAACTGGTCTATGAGGGTGACAGAACCCTCGGCAAGCTTCGATATCCTCACCAGGTCATGGGCCTTCCTATAGTATCTGTAAGGCTTCCTTATGGACTCGTACTTCGATAGCGTATACCTGATGGCCCATTCCTCAGGGTAGGTCGCAAGCCACCTGAGGCTCGGGCTCTTTGTGTTCGCCCTCACGTGGAACCTGTGGTTGAGATAGTCCTGGGCGAAGAAATCGAAGATGGGCGGTACCACGACCTCTATCCCCTCCTTTATCATCCAATCCACCACATGGTAGTTGCCGAACGGATTGAACTTGGCGTATATCTCACCGACGAATCCCACCTCCGGGACAGGTCGGTCATGTGTCATCAATCCGTTGAAATCCAAAACGGCCTTTTTAAGGAGCTGATGGAGAGAGCTTTCCCTGTTCTCCACGATCATGGAGGCTCCCTCCTTGATGTACCTCTCGGACAGTTCATATGCAGCACCCTTGTCCTCCTCGCGGGGGGCGGTCCCGTGGTACATCTGGCTTATGGAATCGGCAAAGAGCAGCCCGTACAGCCCCTTGATTATGATCTTGGTCGTGTTGAACTTCATACCTGGCTGGTAATTGATGGCCTGGCCGCCTATGTTCACCGCAACGACGGGAATGTCCTTATACCCGGAGGAGACCATCGCTTTTTTCAGAAGGGATAGGTAGGATGTCGCCCTGCATTGTCCGCCGGTCTGGCTTATACCTATGGCCACTTTATCAAGGTCATACTCCCCGCTCTCCAAGGCTTTGAGGAGGTCCCCTATAACGATCGTCGCAGGGTAGCATATCTCGTTGTTGCAGTGCTTGAGCCCGAGCTCAACTGACCTTCTGTCCGACTCGGGCAAGGATATGACATCGAACCCGGCCGAACCGAAACCCGCATCTATCACAGGAGAGTAGAACCGTGACAGGAACGGGATGAGGACCTTCCTCCCTTTGTCCGCGGTGGTATATGGGGTCGTTGTAATTCTGGGAACAGGTTTCATCCTGCGGTCCATTCCTCTCATCTCAAGGGACTCGAGCATCGATCTGAGCCTTAGCCTTATGGAACCAGGACTTGATACCTCATCTATCCTGACGAGAGTATGGTGCTTTCCCTCAGAATGGAGAATGGACCTGGCCTCATCGCAGACCAGGGCATCCGGGCCGCAGCCGAAGGAATTTAGCTGTACGAACTCGACGTTATCTTTGGAGGCGGCCCACCTTGCGGCGTTGTAGACCCTGTTGGGATACGACCATTGGGTCAGCACATGCAGGTTCTTCAAGCCATCATCCAGCGGGGGGATGGAATCTTCGGTGATGACGCTCACCCCCAGGCTCTTTGCGATGTCCGCTATGCCCCTGCTCACCAACGGGTCTGAGTGGTAAGGCCTACCTGCCAGAAGTATCACAACATTGCCTCTCTCACTGGCCCTCTCTACGATCCCTTCCGACCTCTGCCTGAGCTCCAGACCGTAGATGTTCTGGGCCGAGAGCGCCTCTTTGAAGGCCCTCTCGAAGACCTCATTCTTGACACCGAGCCCCTTGAGCCACTTCCAGCAGGCCTTCTTCAGCAGCCCGGTCTTCTTGAAGGAGACCGATGGTGAATCGAAAGGCATCCCCAGGGTCCTCTCCGGATCAACAGATGACCTGATGACATCTGGATAACCCGTGATGACGGGGCAGATGAAACTGTTCACAGCGTCCGAATGGGGCTCCTCCTCGAACACCACCATGGGCATGAAGGTCCTGTCCACCCCCATCTTCGCTAGGGTCTTCACATGACCGGCCACAAGCTTTGCAGGGAAGCAGATGTTCTCGGACATGACGTTCCTTGAACCGAGCTCATTCATATCCTGAGTGGATGGGGGCGATAGAACGACCTCCATACCGCACCCTACCAGGAGCTCGCTCCAGAAAGGAAGGTCATCGTACATGTTGAGGACCCTTGGGACCCCTATCCGGAGGATCGGCTTCATATCGGGAACGAACTTCCTGTCGAACAGGAGCGACAACTTCTGCTCGACAAGGTTCTCCCCCTGGACCCCTTTGGAGCCTATATTGTGGAAGTACCTTTCGCAGCGGTTCCCGGAATAGAAGGTCCTTCCGCCCCCAAAATCGATCTTGGAGACCATGCAGTTGTTATTGCAGCCCCGGCACTGGACCTCCTTGACCTCCTTGGGCTCTGATAGCTCAAGATTGTCCAGACCTATGAAGGTAGATGTCCGGTCCGGGTCTTTCAATGAATGGTCCCGTGCATAGAGGGCGGCACCATAGGCCCCCATCATCTCCGGGATATCGGAACAAATGACCTTCCTGCCCAGAAGGACCTCGAAAGCCCTATGGACGGCCGGGTTCCTGAAGGTGCCGCCCTGAACGACTATATTTTCCCCAAGTGTGTCGATGTCCTTGACCTTCAGGACCTTGTAGAGACAATTCTTGGCCACCGAGTAAGCAAGTCCCGCTGAGATGTCCTCAACGGTGGCGCCTTCCCTCTGGGCCTGCTTGACCTTGGAGTTCATGAACACGGTGCACCTTGTTCCGAGATCGCTAGGGGCCCTTGACCGGCATGCGGCACTTGCGAACTGTTCCACAGAGAGACCAAGACCGTTCGAGAATGTCTCAAGGAAGGAACCACAGCCCGAGGAACATGCCTCGTTCAGCTCTATGTCCTCTATGACACCTTCCCGGACCTTCATCGCCTTCATGTCCTGTCCGCCTATGTCAAGGACGAAGGAGACCTCCGGCAGGAACTCGCTTGCCCCCCTGAAGTGTGCAAGTGTCTCGACCATTCCTTGGTCAACGCCGAATGCGGCCCTTAGAAGGTCCTCGCCGTAACCTGTGACGGAGGTCCTTGCTATCTTCAATTGGACCCCGGACGAGGCCGCCCTCTCCTTCAATAACAACAGACCCTTCCTGACGGCGCCTATGGGGTCCCCACCGTTCCCGGAATAATAGGAGAACACCATCTTCCCAGCGCTATCTAGAAGAATGACCTTGGAAGTGGTGGAACCCGAATCTATGCCCAGGAAGCAACCACCCTCCCCGGCCTCCTTGAGCGAGGGGACCTTCTTGGCCGGGACCATCCTGACCCCCTCCCAGGAGGTCAGTTCGGCATCGGACGAGAACAGTGGCTCAAGATGTCCTGTGGGGGTCATTGCCTCACCATCGCTCTCGGAGAGCCTTCGGACCAGTTCCGATAGGGGGACGGCCTCTCCCTCCTTTCCTGCAAGGAGGGCCGCACCGGTGGCGGGGACCAGATGAGGTGATATCGGTACGCAGCATTGTTCCTTAGTTATCCCTAGCACCTCTCTGTATGCCTCCCTGAGACCGGGGAGGAAAGCGAAGGGGCCGCCGCAGAATAAGACCCTAGGTCTGGGATCGAAGCCCCTTGAGAGGGTGGAAATGGTTTGGACAGCAACTGCGTGATAGACCGATGCGGCGACCTCCTCCTTGGGGACCTTTCTTGCGAGAAGGGATTGGACATCGGTCTTGGCGAAGACCCCGCACCTGGAAGCTATGGGATGCCTCCTCTGGGCCTTGGAGGCAAGGGCTTCCATGCCAGCCATGTCCACTCCTAATAGGGTTGCCATCTGGTCTATGAAGGCCCCGGTCCCTCCCGCACAGTTCCCGTTCATCCTCATGTCGGCGCGAAGTCTGTCATCGAGGAAGACCATCTTGGAATCCTCCCCGCCGACATCTAGCATGGTCCTGACGTCGGGATGGAGCTCACGGACGGTCTCGACGGAGGCTATCACTTCCTGGACGAACGGAATGTGGTACCTTTCGGAGATACCCATCCCGGCGGACCCTGTTACGGTTATGACAATGTTCCTGTCGCCTAGAACTTGAAGAGCATCCTTCAGCATAGTGGTGATGACCTCGACGACCCTGGCCCCATGACGTTTGTAATCGCTGAAGAGCGTTCCCATTGCCTCATCTAGCATGACCATCTTGGCCGTGGTCGAACCCAGGTCAATACCTGTTCTGATGGGAGCGGTCAAGTTTTCCTTCAAAGGGGAGCCTCTTTGGGGCGGGGAAAGATTTGGGAACGATTAAAGCCTTTCCGGTATCGGGAGAGGTTTGAATGGAGAATATCCATCATCGCTGACAGCAGGTCCATGCTCCAGCAGGAGGTTGGCAGATACGTTGATGTAAAAAATTAAGGAATTGTCAAGCAAAACAAAGTTCAAGCCTTACCAAGTATCCTGAAGACCTTGGTCCCGCAGGTGGGGCATTCACCTTTCATGGCCCTCATGCCCCTCTTGTTCACTATCTCGGTCCCGTTCTTTATCTCGACAGCTTTCTTGCACTTCATGCAGCGGCCTTCCATATTCGATCACCGAAGAGGATAGAGAAAAGGTACCATATAAAGAAAATGCGAGAGGAGGGGTATCTAATCTGAAAGGTCAAGCAGACAATTCGTACCCGGAATGTTGATTTTGTTGTTCGTGGATTGGAAAATTTTATTTATTTTATGCATACCAAAGATATTTGTCACCCCCCCAAATTCGAAAGGAAAAAAGAAAAAGGGTAACATGTTTTGATCGAATAGTAAAAAAAATGATCTCCCTCGCCATTAATCTTCTCAAGAGCGTTCCTAACTAAGATTTCTTTCACATCTTTGATGCCATTTCGATGTTATTTCTAAGACCAAATAACCATTTCTTATATCAATGCCAATCCCCCCTTAACAAGATAGAGATTTTTTCATCCGCCCCTTGTTCAGCGAAGGCTCTGTACTTTTTTAGACATGATGGAACATCCCCCTCCGAAAAGTAACATAAACCCAAATGCCATATACCATCCGGACCGCTTATGGACCCCATAGCCGCCTTCAAGGACCTGAGCCCGGTCCTCCAAGCCCTTGTGGCAACCCTCTTCACCTGGGGCCTCACCGCCCTCGGAGCCTCCGCTGTGATCTTCTTCAAACACCCCTCCAGGAAGCTCCTTGACGCCATGCTGGGGTTCGCTGGTGGAGTGATGATAGCGGCAAGCTTTTGGTCCCTACTGATGCCAGCTATAGAGATGGCCGCGGATGGCCCTCTCCCTGCCATCGTTCCGGCAGCTATCGGGTTCGGCCTCGGAGGTGCCTTCCTCTGGGGAATGGACAAGGTCCTTCCACATCTTCATCCTAGCCTTAAGACCACGAGCCCTGAGGGGGTGAAGACAAGCTGGCACAGGTCGACATTGCTCGTCCTGGCCATCACACTTCACAACATTCCCGAGGGCCTTGCCGTCGGTGTCGCCTTCGGCGCTCTCACTTCCGACCTGGGAGGGGCCAGCCTGGGTGGTGCTGTGGCCCTTGCACTGGGCATAGGGATCCAGAACTTCCCTGAAGGGTTCTCGGTCTCCGTCCCCCTGAGGAGGGAGGGACTCTCCAGAGGGAAGGCCTTCATGTTCGGGCAGCTCTCCGGCATGGTCGAACCTATAGCTGGTGTCGCGGGAGCTGTACTGGTCATCCTGATGAGACCTCTCCTACCCTATGCCCTGGCCTTTGCAGCGGGGGCAATGATATTCGTAGTTGCGGAGGAGGTCATCCCGGAATCGCAGAGGGAAGGGAACACCGACCTCTCAACGATGGCCCTCATGGCCGGTTTCCTTGTAATGATGATACTGGATGTGGTACTGGGTTAAGCGACCTCAAAGGAAAAGATCAAGGACCTTCACCAGTAAGGGACCATATAGTAATAACCCAACAGTATGGACATTGATATGGGAGCAAAGGGACCAGTTCTGGTCCAGGGGGACGTTAAAAAGACGCTGATATCACTGGCCGTTCCAATGATGCTCGCACTTGTGAGCATGCTCGCCTTCAACATAATTGACACCATGTACGTTGGATGGCTCGGACCCGATGAACTTGCAGCTATGAGCTTCACCTTCCCCGTGGTCTATCTGGTCTCATCCATAGCACTTGGTCTGGGCGTAGGGGCCACTTCGGTAATATCAAGGTTATTAGGCGAAGGGAAGAAAGGTACGGTCAGGCGTCTGACGGCCGACACGTTGTTGCTTGGCATACTGATGTCCCTGGTCCTAGCGATCGTTGGGATAGCATCCATAGGTCCGGTCTTCGAACTGCTTGGCGCCCCGGAGCATCTTAGAGGGAGCATAGCCGATTACATGTGGGTATGGTACATTGGCCTTCCGTTCGTGATAGTACCCATGCTCGGGAACTTCATTATCAGAGCCACTGGGGACATGAGGACACCGATGTGGATAATGCTCTTCGCCGTCCTGGTGAACGCCGTGCTCGACCCATTGCTCATCTTCGGACTTGGTCCGTTCCCCCGTCTGGAGCTCATGGGCGCCGCCCTTGCCACGGTCATAGCCCAAGCCTTGACCCTGATAGCGGCAGTTTATGTCCTGAGGCATCGAAAGAAGGTCCTTGCCTTTGGGAAGCCTCGACCTAAGGAGGTCATCCGTTCATGGAAGAGCGTGCTCTACATCGGACTACCAGCGGCATTCATCAATCTGCTGGCACCGGTAAATACCGCAATAATCACGGTCATGGTCGCTGCCTATGGGGCCTATCAGGTGGCCGGATTCGGGGCCGCTACCAGGTTAGAGGCCCTGGCGATAATGCCCCTGATAGCCGTTGGGACGTCCATGATCACCTTTGCAGGGCAGAACATAGGTGCGGGGAGGGCGGACCGGGTCAGGGAGGCAGCCAGGTTCTCCTTCAAGATCATGGTCATATACGGGCTTGCGGCCTTTCTGGTCCTGGCAATAACCTCACCCCTAACAGCAAGGATATTCTCGGCCCGACCGGAGGTGATAAGTTCCTATATTGATTACCTGTTGGTCGCAGATATTGGCTTCTTCATGCTGGGAACGGCCCTCTTCGTCGGTTCGACGTTCACGGGCATGGGAAAACCTCTCCCGTCGACCATCATAAACCTGGTCAGACTATTGGTCCTTCAGATACCATTTGCACTGATCGGTTCCTATCTAATCGGTCTGAGAGGTGTCTATCTGGGGATCGCTCTTGGGAACATCATAATGGGCGCTATAGCCTACCTATGGTTGATCGGATATCTGAGAGGTAGAGGGTCTGAAAGACCGAATATAATGACGCCCATCCTTGCGGAATGCAGGAAGGAAGAGGTCAAGAGCGCTCTCTTTTCAGGAAAGGAATGCAGGTGACGTTCACCGGTTCTCATCCCTCTCTATGACCCTGACCACATCGCCCTTGATGGTCACAGGTATGGAGACCATGGCCTCGAACAGCTCCACCGTGATCTCCTCCTTGGCAGCATCTATCTGTCTGACACGGGCCTTCTCTCCCTTGAACGGCCCGCTTATGATCTCAACGATATCACCTTCGGTGATATCCGCGACTATGGGCTTCGGTGCAAGGTAGTGTTCAATCTCCTTCAGCGAGATGTCCTTCTCACCACCGACCATGCCGTGGACGTACTGCATTCCCTTAATGAGCTCCTCTATGGCCTTTTCGTTCTTCACTCCCTCGATGAGCACATACCCGCGGAGCTTGTTTGGAGCGATTATGGAGCTTATCTGCGCCCCCTTCCTCTTAGCCTTGTTGCCAAGGTTCTCAGCAACCGTCTTCTCGTGGCCCAGGGCTGTCTTAATGGCAAAGATGGTCCGGGGGAACTCCGAACCGCTAGCAACTGGGGCCGTCTGCTCTTCAGTGGACATATCGATCGTCCTCCATCAACATACATATCGGGTCTCTTAGACCCCGAACCAGTCTATCATATCCGGGAGGTATTCCCAGATCAGATAGATGATGAAACCTAGACCCCCGATAAGGGCGATCCCTATCCCGGTGACTATGATCGTCTTGGAATATTCCTCGCTGGTGGGCTTTCTGGACATCTTCAATACCCTACCGTACTGGCCCCGGCCTACGTGCTTTAACTTGGCCTCCAGTACCATCTGGGTATGCCTGGTCCATTCATAGCTTTTGGACCATGTGCTCCTTAGGATATCCATCTGGAACACCCTTCTACCGGATGAAGTCGATACCGAACCGGGACTCGCCGGTCTTCCTTATCGATTTTCCGAAGATCTGTTTGGATTTGACACCGGTGATCACGAGCATGACCCTTATCGTATCCCTGAGCTCCGGGTCTATCTGAGCACCCCATATGATCCTTGCCATCGGGTTGACCCTCTTGTGGATCTCGGAAGCGACCAGTTCCGCCTCGGACACGGTCATGTTCTCTCCACCGGAAACGTTGACCAGAGCGCCCGTCGCGTCCTGGATCTCGACCTCAAGGAGCGGGGAGTCAAGGGCGGCGTTCACTGCCTTCATTGCCCTGTCGTCGTCATCGGACTCGCCTATACCGATCATGGCGACCCCGCCACCCTTCATGATGGTCTTGAGGTCAGCGAAGTCAAGGTTGACCAGACCGACCTTTGTGATTATCTCGGTGATCCCCTTTATGGACCTCATCAGGATCTCATCGGCCACCTTGAAGGCAGCGTTCAGGGGCAATCTCGGAACGATCTCCAGGAGCTTGTCGTTGGGGATGACTATCACGGTATCGGTATGTTCCTGGAGCTTGTCCAGACCGTACTCCGCGTTCTGCATCCTGACAACGCCTTCCGCATTGAAGGGCTGGGTGACTATAGCTATCGTCAGTGCACCGAGCTCCCTTGCGATCCTTGCTACCTCGGGGGCAGAACCGGTCCCGGTACCACCACCAAGGCCACAGGTCACGAAGACAATATCGGAATTGACAAGGGCGGCCCTTATCTCATCCTCTGCCTCCCTTGCGGCCTCAGTACCTATCTGAGGGACGGAACCCGCACCAAGACCCCTTGTGGCCCTGCGGCCAATGAGGATCTTATGAGGGGAATGGATGGTCAGAAGATGCTGGGCGTCAGTATTGAGGGCGTAGATATCAGCGCCTACGACGCCTTCCTCAACGACCCTGTTGACGGTGTTGCTACCAGCGCCACCGCAACCGACGATCTTGATATTGGTCCTGAGGCTTGCGAGAACCCTCCTCAGTTCCTCATCCTCGGGATTGGCGCCCGATGGTCCGTCCACCGAGACCTTCTCAGTGGCTTGGACCCTGGTCTCCTTTGTCAATCTCTGGACGAAACCACCGTTCGAGGCGGCGGGTCGCGCCTGGGCGGCCGGGGCCGCTGGCTGAGGGGACATCCCCTTGCTCCTAAGCTCCTCGCGCTCGAGGACACCCTTGATTATTGACTTCATTTTCCTACCCCCGTCCGTTCTAGTTCATAGGACACTAGCTGGGAATAACAAGCCCCCTACCGTCGATTCTATATAAAAAGGTTTTTAAAGCATGGTTGAAAAAAGGGAAATGTCCAAGGGGCGGCTTGGGACATGTCCAGTCCCTCTTCCGGACGACCCTTAGGCTTCTCCTTTGATAGATAATATGTCCGACTTGCCTGCGTTCACGACGCCCAAGGTCGAGATCGAGAAGGGTTTTCCGGTCGATGCCCCCAGGTCAGAATTGCTTTCCATGAACCTATAGAGCGGGACCTTAAAGCCCTTCAGCGCTTTCACATCCTCCTCGGGGCAGTTGTTGGCCACGATTATCAGTTTGACCTTCCCTTTCTTGAGCTCTTTCATGGTCTCCCTGAAACCAATGGTCAGGGTCCCGGTCTCATTGGCGTTCTTGAGCGCCCTCTTTATGTCCATCGGATCATTCCTCCTTCTTTAGGACGACTGGTCTGTAGATGAGCTCTACGGCCCCAGTGCCCAACGTGATAGGTTGTCCTATGATGATGTTCTCAGCTACTCCGGCCAGCGGTTCCAGCTCACCGGTTATGCCCGCAGTGAGCAGATGGTTCGATGTTATCTCGAAAGCGGCCCTGGCAAGGACCGAGGACTTCTCTCCGGAGACACCATGCCTCCCGATAGCCCTAACCGTTCCACCGACCGTCATGACATCGGCCACAAGCATGAGGTGCCTTGCATCGACCGTCAGACCTTGCTCAGAAAGGGTCTTGCGGGCCTCTTCGAATATGGACCTCCTTGCTGCTTCGACACCAAGGACATCGCATATCTCCATTATGTTGTTGGTCGTGGTCCTGGCCACATCGACCTCAGGTAGCTCCAGGACCCTCTTGAGGGACGAACCCTCGGTGTAGAGGACATACTCATCCCCCTCGTGGCGGATGATGACCCTCTTGACCTCTTCCATCCCCTTCACCTTGGCCTTTCTCAAGTTGTCGGAGAGGTTCAGAAGGGTTTTGTAATTGACCTTCTTTGCGCCCGCAAAACTGATGACTATGGGGCCAACACCATCATCGCTCAACTGGCTCTCCCTCATCTTCTTCTGGGACTCTTTGACCTTCTTACGGATATCCTCTTGTGAGATGTCCCTTTTGAGCATCTCCTTCTCACGGAAGGAGACTGTCATTTGCATCCTTGAAGGCTCCACCTCAACATCAGCCACATCGGTGAGGGAAGTGAGCTGGATGTTATTGACGAGCGACTTGATCGCTGGCATGGAAAGGTCCATGTCCTTTCGAAGGTGGATCTCCATCATGGGTGTGGATGGTAATTTCCTTGCATCGACTATCTCTATCAACCTGGGCAGACCAAGGGTGACATTTATCTCCGCAACACCGGCATAGTGGAAGGTCCTCATCGTCATCTGTGTACCGGGTTCGCCTATGGACTGGGCCGCGACTATCCCGACGGACTCGTGCGGGTCCACCAGGTTCCTCTTGAACTGTGTGCAGCAGAGTTCGCATATCTTCTTAAGGTATTTCTCCTTGACGCCCTTGGTCCTCATCCTTGTGACGAGTTCGAAAACTGGTTTTGGAGGGACCCTTATGGACCCGTCCTTTTCGCATATCTTCCCCATTATCGAATGGACCCTCAGTACCCAGGTAAGCATTTCCACCGCATGCGGTCTGTCCCAGGACTCCCTATATGCCCTATCGGCAAGGAAGTCCCTGAAATCCCCTGGTAGATCTCCCTTCAGCTCCGAGAGGACCTCACCTATGATCTCATCTGCCGTGGGTTTGAACTGTTTTACCTCTATCTCCTCCTCGACAGGGGCCTTCTTCTTTTCCTGGACCGTTGGTTCTGAGGTCATCTGGGACCCTTCGGACTTCTTCTGGAGCTCATCGAAGGGTTCGACCCATATCAGGGTGTACTGTCTAGCGCTCTTCACCGGGGTGTTGGTGACCGTCGTGAACGCTCCAAGTGGAAGATCGTTCCCCAGCTTCTCTACCTCGGCCACCTTCATATATGCGAGGGCGGTCCCTTCAGGTACCGCCTTTGAAAGCGATTCGGGTATCGTCCCCTTTATGGTCGGGGCCTTCATGGGTTCCTTGTCCGTCTCGATCTCAAGTATCTTCGCCTGATATGCGACCGCACCGGATTTGATGTAGATGTAACCGGTGATGGGCAGGTCGAACCGGTCCTTGTTCACGAAGAACCTGCAAGGCCAAAGGATGGATTTCCTCTTCTTCAGGACCGACAGGGCATCCTCAACGGATGCAAGGTCGGGTGCGGTCCATATGAGACCCATCTCCCTGTCAGCATTGGCCACTGACTTATCGGCAGCCTCCTCGGTCTGGGACCCATCTTCCTCCTCTTGGGAAGCTGGTCCTTTCTTCTGGGGCTTGACAGCTCGGGTAGTTTCGGACCTTGGTCGTCCGACCTCCCCCTCGAAGTGTACCCAGGCAAAGGCCCTCTTCCATCTCTTTCCTGACACTCCAGATATCCTTTCGAGCATGGCCGGGCCCATGGCAAGGACCTCTTCGATGGTGTATTCCGATTCGGGACCAATGAGCTTCAGTATCGCTTCTTCAGGGAGCTCTCTGGACCTAAGGAAATGGAACAGTTCCTTGCTATCCTTGATGGTG
Organism: uncultured Thermoplasmatales archaeon; assembly: GCA_964563055.1. Classification (GTDB taxonomy): domain Archaea; phylum Thermoplasmatota; class Penumbrarchaeia; order Penumbrarchaeales; family Penumbrarchaeaceae; genus JALOTP01. The sequence continues at coordinate 20,339 of CAZLVP010000010.1, forward strand.
ACCTCTTTTTCCACCATTCAATCCACCTCCCTCATGGCGGTGTTGATGATGTCGTCATAATCGAACGGCTCCGAACGGACAGACCTCGAGGGGTCTATACCGTCCTCCCCATAGAGGAACTGGACTATCACATCGCTCGTGTTCCTGACGGTGAGGTCCGGGAGCACCTTAAGGTCTTCGAGCGCATTGATGAGACGTCTCTGCATGTAACCGGACCTGCTCGTCCTGACCGCAGTGTCCACCAGACCCTCCCTTCCTCCCATGGAGTGGAAGAAGTACTCGGTCGGGGTCAGCCCTTTCTTGTAGCATGATTTGACGAACCCTTTGGCCGCTGCACCAAGGTCGTTGACCTTGAAATGGGGTAGGGTCCTTCCTTGGTAACCCCTCTGGATCCTCTCCCCCCTGACTGCTTGCTGGCCTATGGACCCTGACATCTGGGACAGGTTGAGCATCGATCCCCTTGCACCGGAACGGGCCATGATGACTGCAGAGTTGCCCAGACCAAGGTACCTTGACGCTATCTGACCTGCCTGGTCCCTCGCCCGGCCGAGCGTCTTCATTGCCTCGACCTCCAGCGTCTCCTTGAGGTCCCTGCCCGGGAGCGGGTCAAGATAACCGGAGTTGAACTTCTGGACGTAATCGTCCACCTTCCTCTCAGCATCGTCAAGTGTCTCCTGTATCCTGAGCTTAGCCTCCTCCGGGATATCCTCCTCATCGATACCTGTGGAGAACCCTATGAGGGTTATGGTCGCTATCGCAAGGCGGGTGGCATCATCGAGGAACTGCCTCCCGATATCGGTCCCGAAGTCCCTTACTATCTTCTCCAGAAGCTTCCCCTTGAACGCGCCAATGGACTTCTCGTCGACCGCCCCTGAGCGCATGATGGACCTGCCGGAATCATCGGGCTCGATGACAACGTAAGTGTCCTCTCTGCTGGAACCTTCTTCTCCTGTGTAGATCGCCGAGGGGTATTCCATGTGAAGGCCCGGGGGAAGGATGAGCGAGAATATCGTCCTCCCTCCCCAATGCTCCACCCCAGCCTCATCGACCATATCGGGTTCGGGCAGTGGGCCTTTGTAGGTGGTCCTTGATAGGATGTGGTAGGCATCGTCCTTGGTGAACATCGGGTTCTTGTAGGTCAGCTTGAAGTTGCCGGAGATATGGTCATGGAGAGCACCAATGACCGGACCTCCGAACCTGGGCGAGAGTATGTGCTCCTGCACCCTCATTATTATCATCGCCTCTGCCCTGGCCTCCTCCCCTTGCAGGCAGTGGAGGTTCATCTCGTCGCCATCGAAATCCGCGTTGTAAGGCGGACAATCTGGCAGGTTCAGGCGGAAGGTCTTACCTTCCATGACCCTTACCTCGTGGGCCATCATGGACATCCTGTGGAGGGATGGCTGCCTGTTGAAGAGCACGATGTCCCCATCCATGAGATGCCTCTCGACGACGAAACCCACCATCACCTTCTCGACGAGGGATTCCTTGTTCTTGTCAGTGAGCCTCAATCTCTGACCGTCCGGTCTGATGATGTAGTTTGCCCCCGGATGGACCTCTGGCCCCCTCAGCACGAACTCCTTGGCCTGATCGAAATTGAACTCGTTGACCCTTATGGGCACGGTCAGTTCCATGGCAATTTCCTTGGGGACACCCACCTCATTGATCGATATGTAGGGGTCGGGGGAGATGACTGTACGGGCTGAGAAGTTCACCCTCTTACCAGAGAGGTTGGACCTGAACCGGCCCTCCTTGCCTTTGAGCCTCTGGGCGAGGGTCTTCAAAGGCCTTCCGGACCTATGCCTGGCCGGGGGAATACCGGATGTCTGGTTGTCGAAATATGTAGTTATATGGTATTGCAGGAGCTCCCAGAGGTCCTCGACTATGAGCTGCGGCGCGCCGGAATCCCTGTTCTCCTGCAACCTCTGGTTTATCCTTAGGACATCTACCAGCTTATGGGTGAGATCGTCCTCCGACCTGTCACCGGACTCAAGTGTGATAGAAGGTCTGACGGTCACAGGAGGCACTGGGAGGCACGTCAGGATCATCCATTCGGGCCTGGCCACCTCGGGATTTATGCCAAGAAGAGGCAACTGCTCCCCGGGGACCCTTTCGAGCCTCTCCCTTATCTCCTTGGGGGTGAGCTTGTGCCCTTCCTCCCTGAAGGTCGTCGGCTTGTCAAGGGATATCGCCTTGCATTTCTCACCGCAGTCGGGGTGAGGGCATTGCATGGCGTCCATTGCCTCGTCCCTTATCTGGTCGGTCATGGTCTGGAACTGGAAAGGATGGAGGGATATGTCCCCAAGCTCTCGGATCTTGCCGAGGTAGAGTTCCATCCTCTCCTTGGGAAGCTTAACCCTGCCGCATGCCCTGCAGATGGACTGGAGGAGCTCCTTTATGAGCTTTGTATAGCCCTCGTGTATCACCGGCATTGCTAGGTCTATATGGCCGAAGTGCCCAGGGCACTCGTCGACCTTCCTGCCGCATGTCTTGCACTTGAGACCCGGTTCAATCACACCGAGCCTTGGGTCCATTAATCCCATCTCGATAGGGAACCCATCATCGTCGTAGGTATCGGCCGTAATGATCTTTGTGGCCGACATCTTCCTTACCTCGTCAGGGGAGAGGAGTGCGAACTGGATCTGGCTTATCTTCTTTGGAATGTATTGGTAACTGACCATCTTTTTCACCCCCTACCTGAGGTCCTCCAACTGCAACCTCATTGCGACGCACATCGATTTCAGTTCATCCATAAGCAGCTTGAAGGCGTAGCTCGTCTGAACAGGATGTATGTTCCCCGTCTCACCGCAGACAGGGCACCTAAGAGCGTTCCGTTTATCGAGCATTGCCACGTTCCCGCATTTCGGGTTGCCACAGACATACTCTATGGTACCATCCGATTCATCGAGCAACCGGTCCTTGATCACCATCGATACTCCGTGGGCTATCAGGCAGTCCCTCTCCATCTCACCGAACCTCAGACCGCCCTGCCTCGAACGCCCCTCTGTAGGCTGCCTCGTAAGGATCTGTACCGGGCCCCTTGACCTTACATGCATCTTGCCGGACACCATGTGGTGGAGCTTCTGATAATAGATGACCCCGGTGAAGAGGTCGACCTTGAACCTCTTTCCTGTGAAGGGGTCGTACATGACCTCCTTTCCCGTGGGTTTGAACCCGAGCTGCTCCAGTTCATGGCGGAGCCGTTCCTCTGGTTCGCCAGAGAAGGCCGTCCCATCTATGGTCCTACCCTCCATGGAACCGACCTTGCCCCCGATCATCTCTAGGACGTGGGCCACGGTCATCCTGGACGGAATGGCGTGCGGGTTCGTGACCAGGTCCGGAACGATGCCTTCGGATGTGAAGGGCATCTCGTCAGGACCGGCGATATAGCCGATGACGCCCTTCTGACCATGCCTGGATGCGAACTTGTCCCCAACCTCCGGGACCTTCTCGCTCCTCACGGTGACCTTGACCAACCTCAGTCCGTTCTCGGACTCGGTTATCATGACCGTATCGACATAACCTTCTTCCCTGGGCCTTACCGTAAGGGACGTCTCCCGTCTCCTGTGAGGTGTAAGGAAGTCAGTGTGTTCCTCTAGGAACCTAGGAGGGGAGGTTCTCCCTATCAGGACATCCTTGCCCAATACCTGGAACTCAGGGGATATGATGCCGTCCTCGTCCAGGGAGTTGTAGGCCTCCTCCGCCCTGGCGCCCATCACATCAGGGCTCGGGGTCTCTATCCTGTCCTCCTGCCCGCCGGGATACCTTCTCTCCTCGACAGGGTAGGTCCTGATGAACGTGGACCTTCCAAGTCCTCTATCGATGGACGCCCGGTTGAATATTAGGGCATCCTCCATATTGTAACCCTGGTAGGACATGACGGCGACCACGAAGTTCTGACCGCCCGGTCTCTGGTTGAAGTTGACGAAGTCCATCGTCTTTGTCTGGACCATAGGCCTCTCGGGATAATGGAGCAGATGACCCCTGGTATCGCACCTTATTCTGTAGTTGGAGGCCCCGAGCCCCAATGACTGCTTCGCCATTCCCGCACCCATCGTGATCCTTGGTGAGGAATTGTGGGACGGATAACAGACCAATCCTGAACAGGACCCAAGTATCACCATCGGGTCTATCTCCAGGTGCGTCTGTTCGTTGGTTATATGCGATTCGTCTATGGCTATGAACAGGTCCTCTTCCTCCTCGGCGTCTATCCATTCGATGACGCCCTGCTGGACCAGGTCCTCCCAAGTTATCTTGGACTCGGCAAGGGATTGCCTCATTCTCTCCGTGAGCTTGGTCGCTCCCTTCTCCAGGACGAAGAGAGGCCTCCTTACTCTGCCATCATCACAGTTGACAATGACCGAGTTGACCTGCTGGTTGTACCTGACATTTATCTCAGAGGACTTCTCCTGGGGCATGGCCAGGAACCCTTGGCGCCTTCTCTTCCGTATGGACTCGACCAGCCCTTTCGGGTCGTGGTGTATGCCCACTAGGTTACCGTTCAAGTAGACCTTCGATTCATCCGTAAGCTCCTTCTCTATCCGCCTCACGCCCATATCGAAGAGGGTGGACTCGAGCTTCCTCTCATCATAGCCCTCGGAGATGTCCACTATCAGGGCCAGGTTCTTGACCAGTCCGCAGTTCTGACCCTCGGGTGTCTCGTTGGGGCACAACCTGCCCCACTGGGTCGGATGAAGGTCCCTCGCCTCGAAATGGGGCTGGGACCTGGTGAGAGGGGATGTGATCCTCCTCAGGTGAGATATCGTGGCCATGTTGCAGGTCCTGTCAAGTAGCTGGGATACGCCGTCCCTTCCTCCGACCCAATTACCGGTCGCCAGAGCATGTATCATCCTCTGGGTAAGGACATCCGGCCTTATGGCCGAGGACACACGGAGCTTGCGCTTCCTTGTTATGGTCCTCTCGAGCTGGTACTTCAGGTCCTTCATAAGGGAGGTGAAGGCCACCCTGAAGAGGTCCTCCATAAGGTCTCCCGCAAGGGAGATCCTCTTATTGGCATAGTGGTCCTTGTCATCCGGGTCCCTGGAACCGAGCTTTAGCTCAAGAACGGACCGAGCTATCCTGCCAAGGTATATGGCCTTCTTGATGCGTTGGTCCCTGTGGTCGCCAAGATGGGGCAGCAGGGACTTGTCTATTATGGATTCGACCTTCTTCTCCCTGAACTCCTTTGCTTGGCCGGTCGCGAACTTCTTCTCAAGGTAGTTCAAAGCGTCCTCTATAGTGGCGACGCTATGGGCCAGACCGCATTCCTCTAGGTTCGCATAGACAATATTGTCCATCTTAGGATCGGACACTATCGCCTTGTGGATGTCCTCATCGGCATCCATACCGAGCGCTTTCATAAGGACTATTAGCGGGATCTGTGTGGGCGCGGCGGGGACCGACACCATGAGGATGTTATCCTTCTTGAGCTCGACAGATGTAAGGGCCCTGAACCCTTCCTTCTGCGAGAAGACCTTGGCCACAGCCCCGGGGGTCCCGTACTTCTCCTCCCATTCGACAAGCACCCTGTTAGGGGACAGGTCCTCGAGCGATATCAGGGACCTCTCCGTTCCATTGATGATGAAGTAACCACCAGGGTCAAGCGGGTCCTCCCCTAGCTCCTGCAGCTTCCTATAGTACTGCTCGTCCGTCAGGGTCCGGTCCTGACCTACCATCTCTCGGTGAAGGTTGCACCTCTTGGACTTGACCATTATGGGTAGGTCACCGATCTTGACCTTCTCGGGCTCCCTGTCAATACCGTTCTCTATGATGGTGAACTCAAGGAATATTGGGGCGGAATATGTCAGGTCCCTCAACCTGGCCTCCATGGGGGTAAGGTCGTGCGTGGCCCCGTTCGCCTCCTTGACGATAGGGGTACCGACGGTGATCCGGCCCAGTTTGATGTCAACGCTCTCCTCGTCCAGCTTGTCGACATCGAGCCGTATGAGGCCGCGTTCGTTATCGACCTCCCCTATCCTTATGGAGTCTATGATCCTCTGCATCCTGGATTTAGGGTTATCGTGGGTCGGAAGGAAATCGTTGAACGACGCCACCTGGTGGTTAATCACGTTCCTGCTCTTGAAGAATGCTTCCACTACTTCTTTCAGATCAATCCCTCCTTCCCTTCATTCATCGACCGTGGACCACTCCGCCACAACCAACCTGTAGTATATGCTCGTCCCAGCGGTCGGGCTCTCCCTTTCGATCTTGATGATATCCCCTGCTTTGGCACCTATGGCCTTTGCGCAGGGGTCTATGAGCGGTATCTGTGGCAGCTGTGAAGGTCGTGTATTGAAATCAGTAAGGAGCCTTTCCTGTTCCTTGGGGGTCAAGATACTATGCCTGGGTACAAGGTAGTTCTCCATTACGTTGAAGCGCGGCATGTTGCGGCCTCCTTGGGTGTGCTATCCTGGGTCGCATCAAGGGCCAGTGAGGACGATTGGCGGGTCCGGGGGGATTCGAACCCCCGGCCACCCGGTTAAAAGCCGGACGCTCTATCTAGGGAAGAAGGCCGCTAAAGAGCTGCCTAACGTCCTACCTAGCTGAGCTACGGACCCAGAAATTACCATTCCCACTACCCGATGCGGTCAAGACCGACACGGCATGTTCGATTTCATATATAATGGTTTTTAATGGTTCGGCCTTTTTTAAGAACTGAGACCCCTTTGAGCGACCTGAGATGGTGTTCTGAGGTCCAACACAATGATAGGATAGCTGTTGTTTCGCAAACCTTAAATGGAGATGTGACCAATGTTCATCGTCAAGCGGTCAAGACCGGAAGAGAGGGTTCGAGCAAAAGGTGTTAGGCTCGCTAATAGAATGGCCGGGCATTTAGTTCGTTCGGTTCCAGTACGTTGATCAGATATAACCCTTAAAATGAAGTCCTGCACCCCCCAATAGCACACCGTTCCCTTTTAAAACGTGACCTACCTCTATCGCACCGGCACCTTTCAAGGACGCTCTGACCTCTTTCGATACCTTCCTATCCACCACCGCACAGAAGCCCATTCCCATGTTGAAGGTGCTGTACATCTCCACCTCGTCCACACCGCCCAGTAGTTGTAACAAACGGAACACTGGAGGGGGTTCTATCGGTCTGTCTATAACGAAGCAGACCTCTTTTTTGAGCCTGACAAGGTTCCTCAGGCCGCCACCGGTTATATGGGCAAGCCCATGGACGCTACCCCTATCCACTTTGCCAAGCATGGATAGGACCTCCTTGACATAGATCCTTGTAGGTTCAAGGAGAGCCATTCCAATGGTCAAGCCCGGTTCCTTCCTGGCCCAATCTTCCACCTGTCCCTTATGGTCCGCATCTCCGTCGAGCTTTTTCCAAATGCTACCAGAGACCAGGTCCTTCAGAGCGGTATCGTACCTGATGCGGTTTGCCCTCATTATCCTCCTTGCGAGGGAATAACCGTTGGAATGGACCCCGCTGGACCGGAGGCCTATAATGACATCGCCCTCTCGAATGGACCCACCTGTTATGACCTCGTCCTTCTTCACATGTCCCAGACAGGTCCCTGCAAGGTCGAAGCCCTTGACCATGTCCGGAAGCGAAGCGGTCTCACCTCCTATAATGGAGATGTTCGCTCTTCTGGCCCCTTCGTTGAGCCCTTTACCTATCTCCGAAAGGACCTCTTCCGAAGGTTCGCTGGATGCGAGATAGTCCACGAAAGCAAGTGGTTCTGCACCTATGCAGATCATATCGTTCACGTTCATGGCCATACAATCTATTCCGACAGTGTCCCACTTCCCCATCTCCTCGGCTATGAGCATCTTCGATCCGACACCGTCGGTGCAGAGCGATAGGTACCGGTCCCCGAAATCTATGATCCCCGTGAAATGTGCTCCCAGGTCCACCGGTCGACCGGTCCCCTTCCTTTTGAAGGTCAAGGCGTCTATAAGGGACCTTATCGCCCTACCCTCTCCAGAAACGTCCACCCCTGACCCGGCATAGGTCAATCCTTTCCTCGGTGAAGCTCCGCTCCCAGTCGCACCCATATCTATCACCTCATGCTGTGAGTATCCTGCAACCCTTGTCAGTGACATGGACCGTATGTTCCCACTGGGCGACCATGCCCCCTGAGGTCTCCCGGAGGATGGGATAGGCATAGACAGCCCCGGACCTGACCAGTCCTTTCAGGGCCGATTCGCAGGAGGGATGTCTCTTCTCAAGCCATCTCTCGGAGAACGGGAGCTTGGGCGAACCTTCCTGGACTATCTGGGAGACCTTCTCAAGCTCATCCTTCAATTTTGACCTGGGCCTTACGAACCGGAAGATATTGGACCTCTTATAGGAGACGACCTCGCCCACTCCTGTCGTGGAGAACGGTTCGATGGCCAATATCGTCCCGGATGGGAGGAACTCGTTCCCCCTATCGTCATAGTTGGGAACCGATATTCCGGCATGCAGGTTATACCTCTCTATGGAATGGCCGGTCAGATTGACTATGGGTTTGAACCCCATGGAGTTCATGGTCCTCTCGACGATCGATCCTATGGAGGAGAGCGATATTCCGCCCCTGATTATCTCCAGGGCCGATTCAAGGGCCCTCTTGGAGGCAAGCGAGAGCTGTTTGTAAGTATCGGAACCCACCTCGACCGTTCTGGCCGTATCACCGATACAGCCATCCAGATGTACGCCGACATCTATCTTGACCAGGTCGCCGTAACGGAACTTCGTCCTCTCGTTAGGTCTAGGAGTGTAGTGTGCGGCTATATCATTGACCGCAATATTGACCGGGAACCCTATGGACGCCCCTTTTTCAAGGATGTGGTCCTCTACGGCCTCAGCCACCTCAAGGTAGGTGATATTTTCCTCCACCATCGCAGCCCCCAGGTCCCTGGCCTTGGAGGCAATCTCGCCGGCCGCAACCCATTTCCTGAGCTCAGCTTCCTCCATCGGGACCCTCCATAATCTCTTTGGTCTTAACCCTTCCCTCCCTTAGGACGACCACCTTTTCCCCGGTCAGGTCGATTATGGTCGATGGTTCGGGATCTGGCCTAATATTTTCCTCAAGCATCAATTCCACTGAATCCCCGAAATGGGATCTGGCCTCTTCAGCGTTCCTTACAGGGTCCACCCCATGGATATTCGCACTGGTCATGACCAATGGACCTACCCTTGCACATAGTGGTCCATAAAGAGGATGGTCGGGGACCCTTACCGCAATGGTACCGTCCCGGGCCAATCCATCTGGGAGGTCCGACCTAGCCCTGATAACGATCGTCAGCGGACCGGGCATGAGCCTCTCTATGATACCACCATGCTCCTTGGGATAGACACCTATCGTCCCGATCAGCTCCCTCATGGGGACGGTGATCGGTAGGGTCATTGTCCGAGGCCTGCCCTTGACGCTGAATATCCTTGCGATGCATTCACTATCATCATAAGGGCAGGCCAGTCCATAGATCGTCTCGGTAGGTAGGATAACTGGATCATGTCTCTCAAATGCCGCAACTATCTCATCGATGCTACTTTCCAGTGTCGTTTCCGTTAGGGACAGGACCCTCATAGAGGGTAATCCAACAGGACCTTAATTAAATCGGAGGGTCACCCCCCCTAGGCATCATTTCATCTGTCCCGATTCGACCACCAGTGAAAGCTCCTCCAGGGACAGCTTCTCACCACGCTTGAACTTCTCGACGGCCTCCGCCTGCTTCCGAGACATATCGGACTGCCTGCGCTCCGTCGGGGACTTCTTGAACTCGGCGTTCCATTGGTCTATCTCCCTATAGAGACCCTGGATCTCCTTCCGTTTGTCATACCATTTCTTTCGCAGGAGGGAGATCTCCTTCTGCCCGTCTAGGAAGGCCCTGTGCTCCTTCTGGGACAGTTCCCTTACTTCATCCCTCTTTGACCAGATCCCCTTAGCGGTCATCAGGCCCTCATGGGACAGGTTCTTCATGTCACCGATCCGGCCCTCTATATCGGCCAGGAACTGGTTGTACTTGGCAAGGTCCTCCTCCTTGACCCTAACGATCTCCTTGTGGACCTTGTCCGCTTCGACCTTGACAAGGACCCTGTCCCTTAGCTCGAAGAGCAGGTCGAACATATAGAGCTCGTTCTTGAGGGATAGGTCCGAGCTGAGAAGGTCCTGCCTGGTGGACGCGAGGTTCGCCAGCAATCTCTCCATCGTCCCACGGCTTGCGGCGTTGAATGCGTCCCTTATCTTCCTAAGCTCGCCTATCCTGTGGAGGTAGGGCTGCATCTCCCTGAAGACCCGTCTCCTCTCCTCGTTGGTACCGGAAATGCTGTCCCAGGCCTCCTTTCGCTTCTCCAGGATCTCCCTGGGCTTCGATGAGAGCTCTTTTACCTGGAGGTTGAGCTGGTCCCTCCGCTCCCTTGTGGCCTCGACATCCCTGATCTTGTTCTGGACCTTGAGATTGAGGATATCCTCCTCCTCCCTCAGCTCGGCGATCCTCTCACGGACCTCCCTGATCTTCTGGGCTATCTCGAAGTTCTGCATCAGGCCCCACCTCCGTTCTGGCCCCCAGCGGGAGGTGCTTCCTGCCCTGCAGGGACCGCATCGACCACATTGTCATTGGTAGCAACATCATCAGGTGGAGCGGATGGCTGTGTCGGTGCGGTAACATCCGGAGTTTTCGGACCAACTGCCTCAGCCTCGGTTGGACCGACCTTCTTGCGAGGCCTACCCCTTGGACCCCTGCCCTTGGGACCATGCTCTTCCCTCTGACCGCTGACCGCAGTATCTGTTGGACCGGGGGTCTGTTTCTCGGAGGGTTTCTGGTCCCCTTCCTGTCCCTTCTCAGTGGGCCTCTCGCCCATCCTGGAAAGGAGATGGTCCCTGAGCAGGCCCACGGGCCTTGTCATCTCCTCGGAATCAAGCTTCCTTGTGTTATCGAGCTGACCTTCCCAGAACTTGCCCATCTCTGTGTGTAGCTCCACCCTGCGCGTAAGCCACTGTTTCTTGGCCTCCAGCTCCCTTGCCTTCTTCTGGGCATCTATGTACTTACCATGGTGTAGGTTCGACTCTTCCACCCTCTCGAGCATCGCCCTGTGTGCCTCTTCCATTCGGAGGAGGTTCTGGTCGATCTCCACCTGGATATCGGTGGTCCTCTGAATTATCTCATCAGGGGTGAACCCGTCGGTTATCTCCCTAAGCTTCCTCATGGTCGCCTTGATCTCGTCAAGGTGCTTCCTCTCCTGTTCTATCTTGATGTCCTCGGTCTCTATCTTCCATTCCAGGTCGGAGACGTACCTCTGAAGGCCTGATATCTCCTTGGACCGGTCCTTCAATATCTCCTGCTTGTCCAGTAGCTCGAAGAGCTCCTTGCTGATGGTCTTGTTCCGCTCGCGGAGCGAACCACGCTCGGCCTTGAGGGTCTGGACAGCTTTATTGACCTCATCCCTTCGGGCCTTTTCCTCATCGCTCTCCTCCTCCGGAAGTTGGCCGACGACCCCCAGGTCCTCCTTCTCCTTGGAAAATGTCTCCACCATCGACCTGTGCTTCTGTATGAGCTGCTCTATGACATCCGTCCTCTTGGGAAGGCCGAGCTCCAGTGGGGGAATGACCACATCAGAATCATAATCGTAGATCGGAGGAAGGACGACAGCTGGCGCTTCCACTGTCTGGGCTTTAGGTATATCGGTCTCCGGAGGGTCTATGCTATCAATGACTTTTAGCGACCCATCATCGGGTAGGGTACCCATATCGCTTTCTACAGGTCCTTCCGCAGGTTGTACGACAATGGTCGGTCCGCAGTCCTTCCTGTCACCATCATCACCTGCCATCGGAGCATTCGGTCGCTCGCAGTCGTTCACCTTTTCAACCTTCTCATCTCCCGTCATGGGACCACCTTCTTTATGATGTCCGTCACTCGTAACCCTTGATATCATCAGGGTTCTCGTTCCAGTAGTTGTAAGGTGAGTACTGCCTCTCCTGGGATTCCGACATTTCCCCGGCCAGGCCTCCGTAGTAATGACCGAACCTCTCATTGACCTGTTCCTCGGCAGAGCGACCCCTCTTTATGGCCTGCTCCACATGTCTTGCGCCTATGAGGTCGGCGCCCTCAGCTACGGCGATGTCGCCAGCGGCCCTAATGACACCGCCCATACCCCTCAATCTCAGCGTGAGGGCCTTCTTCCTTTTATCGATCACCATGGCCCTGTTCCTTGCGAACCTAAGGAGGGCCTTCATTCCGGAATGGTCAACATGCGGTATCCTTCCGTCCAGCCTGACCTCCTGGGAGATGAACCTGATGAAATCGGACCTCCCGCGTGCGTCGTCTGGCATGGCCGTCGAAACAAGGACCTCATAACCGCTCCCCGTTATCCTGGACCTGAGCGGGGAGATTATATGGTGCAGGTCCTGGATATTGCAAGCCCCGACGAAGACAAGGTCGCAGGGCACATTGTCCACCTTGACGCTAGCTCCCGCGCTTTGCGGGTTCCTCCCGGATATCGGGAACTGCCTCTCCTGCATGGCCGTCAGTATGAACCTCTGCAGGTGGCCGAGGTGAGGGAGCTCGTCTATGAAAAGCACCCCCTCATGGGCCTCGTGTATGGCCCCCGGGACCACCCTTTCGTAGGGTGGGGTCCCAAGGCCCTTGTGCCCGCCGTACGGGTCATGTCTCACATCGCCAAGAAGCTCCGTTTCCGATGCTCCTGTGGCCATGACGAAATTGTTCCTTTTCAAGGGCAAGAGGATCTTCTTAGGGGACGACCTCTCCTTATCCCTCCTTGCCTCAAGGGCCTTCTGGTCCAGGACCCTTATCTTAGACCCTGCAGGTTCGTAAACGACGACCTCTTCCTTGCCATCCACAAGCCTCGTGGTCTGGACCCTGGGCCTCTGGGCCCCTATCTGGTTCAAAGTGACCTTGAGTATGTCCTCTATTCCTTGGAGCATATTCGACATGTCCACCCTGGCAACCCTATTGGAGGCCGGTGCCTTTGGACCACCGCAGTTGGGGCAGATGGTCTGGTCCTCGGGGGAGTAGGTCCCACAGCGGGCACACCGATAACCGAGCTTTTCGGCAACATCAACGGGTGCCTCCACTGGGGAGATGTGAACCTCCCTGGCCTTCGATTCCCTCAGCAGGTCCTCCTCTACCTCGGCCCTGGTCCTGACCTGCACGAAGGGTCTCTCTGGGTACTCAGGATTCGAAACAACATAGACCTGGGTCTGGGGTGGTGGCAGATGGTATGCAAGCGCTTGGGCTATCATCGACTTGCCCGTACCGGGAGGTCCCACAAGCAGGAGATGCCTCCTCTGTCTTGCGGCTATGAGGGCCAGATCTATGGCCTCATCCTGACCTATCACCCTCTGCAAAGGGTCGGGTGGGAAAGGGATGACCGAGGTATCAGGAACATCCTCTAGATGAAGCATATCGACCGCCACACCATCGGATCTCTCTATCTCGGGGACCGGCGACCTTACCGCCAGCTTCCTGGCCTTTGCCATCTTCATCCTTCCTTTTCGAGGTCCTTTTTCATCAACATCAGTTCTCAAGGTCCATCTTCGAGAGCACCGTTACTCCCTCAGGTTCGTTGGTCAGGTTACCTTTCTTAGAACCGACCAAGAACCTTATGCTCTGCTCCCCAGCAATATCCAATAGCCTCTGTGATATTATTCCGTCGAAGACCACCGCATGTATTGGCGATGGTGGTGTCCTGAGCGTATCGGCCAGCTGTCTGACGGCTATCTCCTGGACCACCTCACCGGAGGGGTTTATTAGCATGGCCCTGAGGGTCCCGGAGAGCGTCTTCAGGATGTCCCTGTACCTGGACACTTCCGTGCTCATGGCAACGGGAACGGTCCTTGGAGGCATCGGTACCTCTTCCGCGGTGATGTCCTCTCGTGGGACCTCACCATCGGCGTTCGTTTGTGAGGGCTGCTCCTGAACGACCGCCTTTGGGTCCTCTGTCCTATCAGAGGCCTCAGGGCCCCTGGGTGACCTGGGCGGTCTGTTCTTCTCGAACTTCTCCCTGAGCATCTCCCGCCTCTCATGCCTTCTCTCCTGCCAGTTCTTACCCTCACCGTTCCTCTTCTCGTTTGGACTGCTATCTGGCCTGTCCTTGAACTCGGCCCCTATATCGTTCATCTCCATGTACTGCTCAACGGGCACCTTGTTCCTAAGGGCCTTTATGATCTGCTTCTGGGTCAGTTCCTCTACCTCGAGGGATTTCGGGGCCTTTGCCACGAAATCGACCTCGGCGATCTGGAAGAGCTCCTTGAGTATCAGGTCCCCGCCGCGGTCGCCGTCCACGAAGGCGGTGACGACCTTCTCGCCGGTCACCTTCTGGATGGTGGGTGATATGTTCGTCCCGCCCACCGCGATTACGTTCTTTATGCCGTATTTCAGTAGGTTGATGACGTCCGATCTGCCCTCGACAAGGATTATCGCATCGGATGTCTCTATGTTCGGACCGGCCGGACATTTGTCCTCGCCATAGAGGGCCACCTCGTCCACCTGTACTGCCTGCCTTACAGAATCGGAGAGGTCCAGGCCGGATACCTTGCTCTGGCTCAGCATGTTCGTGAGCAGTTCCTTGGCTCTGTCGATTATCTTCTGCTTCTTGGTGATCCGGACATCCTCTATCTTCTCTATGGTCACTTTCGCCCTGCACGGACCTATCCTGTCTATTGTCTCTAGCGAGGCCGCAAGGATGGCCGTCTCCACCTGATCAAGGCTGGAGGGAATGAGGACCGTACCCTCAGACTTTCCCTTCTTGGAGGAGATGTCCACCTCGATCCTCCCCATCCTCCCGGTCTTCTGGAGGTCACGGAGGTCGAGCTCATCGCCCAATAACCCTTCTGTCTGTCCGAAGATGGCACCAACGACGTCGGGCTTCTCAACTATGCCGTCGGCCGAGAGCTTTGCTTCTATCAGGTATTTCGTTGTAGCTGGATCCAAGTTCATTCGTCTCACCTTCTTTTTCTATTCCATTTTTTCCCGTTCCACCGGGTTCGGAAAAGGTGCGCCTTTCCCCTGAAGGGACCGATGACCCACTTCTTTCCAACCTACACTCAGAGGACCCCTTGGGTCCCATGGGCCCCGTGTGGGGCAAGCAAGCGATGATCGTGAACCTTAGCCAATACCGGTCCGAACCGGTCCCTGTGGGAAATGTGCGGCCTTTTCGGTGACCCATGATGGATTTTATATTTAAATATTGGCCTTTAAGGGGTCTTTGTGGCCCTTATTCGGAAGTGATTGGAGGGTTTTGTTCTATGCAATAAAATATGGGAGCATCATCATGATGACAGGCCCGTCCAAGTGAGAACCTTATTATATCCACATCTTTTATAGGTCCTGGTATATGAAACGCATAAAGGTTATCAATGACCCCACCGACATGGTGTCACTTCTTAGGGCAATGGACTCCCCAATAAAGAAATCCGTTTTCCAGGAGGCCGCCAACGGCTGGGTATCGAAACGCTCGGTCGAGGATAGGTACGGTGACGAGGGTGTGGAGGCCCTTGACTTCTTCGAGAAGATGCATCTGGTGGAGAGCTCATGGCAGATAGATGCCCAGCTCAACAAGGAGAAGATCTACCATACCTATTATGTCTCCATTCACATAAACACCTCCTGTTCCATAACCGAGATCTCAGACGTGCTGTACATTGCGGCCATGGAGGAGAAGAAATACATAGACCTCGAAGAGAAGGTCTATCATATGGTCGAAGAGGAGGGGACCTTCTCCGGAGATTTCCTAAAGGAACTGGACCTCACACCGACCATGTTGAAGAGCCTGGTCAAGAGGTCGGGCAGGCTAGCCTACAAGGGCCACAGGATAGAACGTATCAAGCAGGACCAATGATCCCATGGTGGTCCGATGTCGGATACTAAGGTGGTTCCGCACGTTGAGGTCCTACGGCTCGGCCATAGGCCGCTGAGGGATAAAAGGGTCACAACCCATGTAACGCTGGTCGCCAGGGCATTTCTGGCCAGGGCTGTCCATATCGACTCAGAGGACCCGGTCCTTTTTCGGACGGTCCAGAGGATCTCGAACTCCTTCGGGGGCGCTTTCGAGGTCCATACTGGGGTCAAGGCCAGGAAGCTAATGGAAAGATGGGATGGGACCATAGTCCACCTGACCATGTACGGAAGACCTCTTCAGGACGTTATTACGGAGATACCTAAGGACGAGAAGCTTCTAGTGGTCGTTGGCTCCGAAAAGGTCCCTGCAGAGGTCTATGACCTTGCACATTTCAATGTGGGGGTCACGAACCAACCACATTCAGAGGTATCTGCCCTTGCCCTTTTCCTGGACCGACTATTCGAAGGAAGGGAGCTTGATCATAAGGACAGGGGCGGTTCGATGGAGGTCGTTCCTACGGCAAGGGGCAAGGTGGTCCGCGAGGCAGGGAACGCCCGACCGATCGCCTCCGAGGGGCCGTTCGCGAAGGAATGGCCCAAGGTCCCGGACCAGAAGGAGTGCATAGGATTGCTCATTGAGGTCGGCTGTTCCAGGGCGGTGATAGATCACTGTCGGGCTGTCCACAGAATGGGCATGGACATGGTCAAGGCCTCCAGGAAGGCCGGAAGGTTCGATGCTTTGAACTTGGACCTGCCCTTGACAGAGGCGGGATTGCTGCTCCATGACATCGGTCGTTCGAGGACCCATTCCATCAGACATGTGGTCCATGGGACCATCATTGCCAGAAAGCTCTCCCTAGACCCCAGGCTGGTCGATATCGTTCACAACCATATCGGGGCCGGTGTCCCCAAGCCTGAGGCGAATGCCCTGGGACTCCCTGCTGAGGATTTCATGCCCCGCACCCTTGAGGAAAAGCTCGTATGCCATAGCGATAACCTTGTTGGCAGCAGGGGCAGGCATCCATTGGAGAGGTCACTAAATAAGCTCAGGGAGAAGGGTGCCCATGCGGCCGCTGATAGGATGATGGCGCTCCATCTGGAACTGGAGGAACGCCTTGGTATAGATATCGACCTCTTGGTCACCGACGGGACCGACAGAGATACTTCAAATGTGATCTGACCGTTCGTTCCTAAAGATTATCTATCACATACGGCCTTCCGTGGCCTGGTGCATCGATGCAGACACAGAACATGGATACCCTTAGAGCACAGAAGACCAGCGTCAACCATCTTTTGGACGAGGTCAACAAGGTGTGCGCCAAATGCAAGGACAAGGACATCATCGGATGCGAGGGATGCTCCCACGACAAGAGGAAGAGGAACCTCATGTCGAAGAAGGAAGGGATAATCACGGCCATAGCCGAAAAATAAGCTATTTTCATGGGGGCGGTGAATGGAAGGAGCTTCGATCGCAGGATGGGACAGGGGGAAACAGCAAGGGCTCTATGCCCTTCTGAAGAGGAGGGGGTTCGTCTGGCCCTCCTTCGAGATCTACGGTGGGGTCGCTGGTTTTTTCGACCTTGGACCCCTTGGTTCCGTCCTGAAGGACAATATCGAATCCCTTTGGAAGAGGACCTTCCTCGTTGAGGAGGGCTTCATGCAGGTGGACTGCCCCTCGATATCGCCGGAGATGGTATTCAAGTTCTCAGGGCACCTAGAGAAGTTCTCGGACCTGATGACAAGATGCGTTTCCTGTTCAGCTCCGTTCAGGGCCGACCATCTGCTCTCCGCCTCAGGGACCGCTGCGGAGGGCCTTTCCGCTGAGGCCATGGGCGGTCTCCTTGCCGAAAAGGATGTGAGGTGCCCATCCTGCGGAGGGACCCTAGGTCCTGTGGAGGAGTTCAACCTCATGTTCAAGACCCACATAGGGCCCGGGACCGATAGACCGGCCTATCTCCGTCCCGAGACAGCACAATCGATATTCATGGACTTCTCCATGCTCTACAGGACGAATCGGGAAAGGGTCCCTTTCGGTGTTGCCCAGATAGGTAAGGGCTTCAGGAACGAAATATCGCCACGGCAGGGCCTTCTAAGACAGAGGGAGTTCCATATGGCAGAGGGGGAGTTCTTCTTCGACCCCCTTGAGAGCTCGTTCCCACCGTTCTCTGCTCATAGGGACCGGTTCGTCCCTCTCGTAGTAGCTTCGGACCCTGGTAGGACCAAAGAATTACCCCTAGGCAAGGCCGTTGATGACGGCATCATCTGCTCGGAGGTCCTTGCCCATTTCATGGGCGTTACCCACCGCTTTGTGGTGTCCATAGGCATACCCGGGGCCGCCGTTAGGTTCCGCCAACATGGAAAGGGAGAGATGGCCCATTACGCAAGGGATTGCTGGGACCTGGAGGTCCTCACATCCTCCGGATGGGTCGAGATGGTCGGGATAGCCGACAGGTCCGCCTATGACCTGTCCCAGCATGCAAAAGGTTCGGGATGCGACCTTACCGCCCTGAGGAGGTTCTCCGCCCCTTTGACGAAGGATGTCATCAAGGTCCGAACCGATAAAAAGGTCCTGGGCCCGCTTTTCAAGAACAGGGCCAAGGAGGTCGAGGATATGCTCTCGGGGACCGAGCCCGATGAGCTCAGGAGGATGCATTCGACCGGGACCATACATCTGGTCCTCAAGGATGGGAGCTCAGCTGATGTTCCGGCATCTGCGGTCTCCTTCGATACCATCAAGGAAACGGTCCAAGGGGAACGTTACGTTCCCCATGTTGTGGAGCCGTCCTTTGGGATAGACCGTTTGATGGTCGCGGTCCTTGAACATTCGTACGATGAGACGGCCTCCTCTCCCATGAAGGATAACGATGTTGAGGGACCGGAGGATGCCGGGCCTTACAGAGTGATGAGGTTCCTACCATCGGTAGCACCCATCAAGTGTGGAGTGTTCCCGCTCCTGCCCAAGGACGGGCTCCCCGAACTTGCATTGAGGCTCTCCTCTGAGTTGAGGTCTTTGGGACTGGCCGTCCATTATGATCCTTCCGGGTCCATTGGCAGACGATATGCCAGGATGGATGAGGTGGGGACCCCCTACGGCCTTACGATCGACCACATCACTCTTGAAGATGGGACCGTGACCATAAGGGAACGGGACACTGGTAATCAGAGAAGGGTACGGTCCTCAGATGCCCCCCGCAGGGTCCTAGAGCTGGTAAATGGTGTCATCTCGTTCTCCGAACTATGAGAGCCCTTTCCTGTCAAGAACGAGCTTCAGGACGAGTAATGGAAGCCCGAGCAATAGTCCCAGGAGCGACATCACAAGGCCTAAGGCAACTATCCACCCCAACAGGTCGAAGAGAAAATGCGTCACTGGGGCGCTCCAACCCATCTCTGATAGGATATGGTCGTTCAACAAGGCCCAGACCACAACAGATAACATTACAAGTGCTAAGCCTAACCAGCTGTTCTTCAGGTCCTGTTTGGACGGGGCAAGGGCAATGGTCATGGAAGCGGCAAGGTAAAGGTAAAGAACGAACCAGATGGACCCGTTCCTGACCAGGTTCTTCCATATCAGGTCGAACGCTGAACCGAAGGTTCCCAGGAGCATGCTCCCGACATCCCAGGAGGTCCTATGGCCCCAGGTCATGTCACAGTTGAGGAAAGGGACCAGGTCGAAGATGAGGCCCACCAGAACAAGGACCAGCGGGATCCCGAAGAATGGGGCCATAGAGACCAAGGTCTGGCCGAGCATCCCCCATTTCGGTCTGCCGTGGGTGACCGAGCCGCCCTCCTTGGATATCAGGACCACCCTAGTGACCCTGGCACCTGTCAGCCAGCATGCGAACAGATGGCTGAGCTCATGGACGATTATCCCGGGAGCTGCGAAGAGGATATAAAGCCACCTTGCAAGAGAATATGACCACATCCTGTCCAGTAGGTAGCTCGAAAGGACAAGGACCGCCGACCAGAATAAAAGGTTCAGGAGCTCGGTCAACATCTAAGAGGAGATGCAACGCTTCGATTATAAAATTTTAGAAAGAGGGGAGAGGTCCAGTTGGACCTCTCCCTTGTCGATACATCGTACAGTTCAGACCTTGTTCTCGTTCAGGACCAGTGTGGCCCTTGGTTCTGCCGATAGGAATATGCCCACCCTTGAGAGGACCTCTTTGACGGTCTCAATCTCTACCATTACCTCAGGTGTGTCCATTGGTACGGTCAAGAGCATGGGCTCTATCTCCTCAACAGGACCATCGATGATGGCCGATCTTCCGGGACCCTGCTTGGGGGCGGGGATCTTTCCGCCGGCGGCTCCGGGGTAGGAATCCCTGTCGGTCGGGTCCGTATGGTATCTGTATTCCACCAGATTGTTGTTGTTCGAGCCGTCCGAGTCGTAGTCCTCCGCATCATCGGTCAGGCCGTTCAAGTTCGTGTCCTTCCGGTCGGCATACAGTCTCCCCTTGTAGTAGTCCGCATTGTCCTTGAAGCCGGCCGGTGAGAACACCCGCCTACCAAGGGATTTCATCCCTTCTGAGTTCTTCCATGGGTCCCAGGAGTTGTTCCCTATGTCCTCGTAAATGTAGCACTCAGGTCTCTCCCACATGGAGCCGTTGAACAGCTCTTCCCATCCCCTTGGCAAGCCGTCTGCGTCCTCGTACTGTGATATATCGGACACATTGGAGATGAAGTCCGTGACCCACACCTCCCAGCCGTCGGGCATATGGTCGCCATCGGAGTCATATCCGCCCATAACGCCGAACTCAGGGACCCTTGGTGCAGGGACTGTTGTGAGTTCGTTGATCCCGTCCTTGTTCGCATCAAGTCCCATCTGGTACTCGTACAGGTTGACGAACGGGAAGTAGTATTTCACCAGTTCGAAATCCGATTTCTGAGGGTTCAAGGGCGTCCATATGGAGTAAGTGAAACCATCATGGTCCGCATCAAGGGCCCAATCCGTCCCATCGAGGGGATTGAGGATATAGACGTATTTCTTGGTCTCCGGATTGTAGATGGGGCTTCCTCTGATCGCATCCTTGAGCTCCCAACCGTCGGGCATACCATCACTGTCGGTGTCCCATTTCAGGGGATTGGTTCCGTTCTCGTACTCCTGATAGTTGTTCAGACCATCATGGTCCGGGTCCTCGAACACATCGGCAGATACGAGCGGATTGATTATCCAGAAGAACCCGTTCTTTTGCAGCTGGTTCCAATAATTGGTATTATGGGCCCTGTCATACTCCAGTATCATCGCCTTGGTGTCGTCGCCCTTAACGACCTTCCCCCACCTGTACTCCCAACCGTCGGGGAGCTTGTCCCCGTCAGTATCGTACTTGGTGGGATTGACCCTATCCTTGGTCGAGTAGATGTCACCTAGCTCTGTATCGGAGAAGTCCCCGTCACCGTTGGCATCGTAATTGTCCCTCCGGTCCCAATCCGTGAGCGGGAAGAAGTCCACCTCGTTCTCCAATCCGTCCTCCATCCCATCATTGTCGGTATCGGGATCGTTGGGGTCGGTGATCCATTCCCTGAAATTGGGTATCCTTATGAGCTCGTCATAATCGCTCATCTGGTCGTTGTCCGTGTCCCTCTTGTTGGGGTTGGTCTTGATGATGCCCATCTTGGACCTCTCCCAGAGTATAGAGGTATCTATTCCGAAGAGCTCGTCAACGTCCAACCAACCATCCAGATCGGTGTCCGGGTTGGTGGCGTTCGTGGGTTCGAAGAAGAGATACTCCCCCTCTTCCTCATCTATGAAACCGTCACCGTCATCGTCAAGACCGTTGTTCTCGAGGATGTACTTGGTCCTGCCCCGTGTCTCTTCCCAGTCATCTATCTTCCTGGACCTGTTCCCGACCTGGAGAAGAACTAGACTTCCGCCAGCGTCATTGTCCGAATCGGCCAGGGTCGCGTTCGTGTAATAGACGTATGCGACCTCGGGATCGGTGAAGTACGTCCCGCCAATGAGCGAGCCGAAGAAGCCGTTCTTCAGCTCCTCGCCGTCCATTATCCCGTCACCGTCCGTGTCCGGTTCGTTGGGGTTGGTCGATACGGGGTACTGCTTGGTCCCCTGGTACTCCTCAAGGTTGGTCATCCCATCTGGGACCCGGATATATACCTCTGCACCATCCTCGGTGATGTTCCAGTTCCCATCATTGTCCTCTTCCGCGTCCGGGACCATGGGTGTCACTGTGAAAACCGTCCTCAGGGAATCGGGGATCCTGTCTATCAGGTCATCGTTGGTGTTGAGCGCAGGCTGCCTGGATATGATCCTGGCGTTGTATGCTTCCCAGCCGTCCGGAACAAGGTCTCCGTCGGTGTCAGGGTTCATGGGGTCGGTCCTGAACCAGAGGTTCTCCTTGTTGGGGAAGGCGTTCTCCAGATAGTTGGGCAGTCCGTCGTTATCGTTGTCCTTGAACCTATCGGTCGAGTTGAGGGGGTCCAGACCGCTCTGCAGCTCCCATCCGTCCTCCATTCCGTCACCGTCCGTGTCGGAGAGGAAAGGACAGGTCTTGTAGTCAAGGACGCCATCATTGTTCCAGTCAACGGCCGATCTGGAATATGTGACGCTGACCTCAATCTTATCGTGCAACAGCTGGAACTCCCTGGTCAGAGCATTGAAATGGGAATCACCGTCAGTGTCCCAAAGGAGAGGTGACGTATAGAACTCGTACTCCTGACTATTGGTCAGGTCGTCCGGATAGAAGATGTATTCCGTCCTCTTTCCGAGGTCCCCCATCGTTATCCCGACACGGATGTCCATGTCATAGTCGGCGTCCGCCGGGTTCAACGGGTCTATAAGCGCATCTGTCCAATCGACCGATATCACCGAAGTGACCGCCAGGGTCCTTTTCTGACCGGTCGGGAACGCTTCCTGCAGGTCATCTATGGTCCCTTCCTTGACCAGTGTCCCTTTGGCATCGAAGAACTGTGTCTGGAAGACCCTCCTATAATGGACCTCCCAGCCATCGTCCATGCTGTCCCCGTCGGTGTCCCAGAGGGAAGGATTGGTGGTGACCGGTTTATAGACCTCGGGATAGTACGGATTGTAACGTTCATAGTCATCGAACAGGTCGGTGTCTACCTGGCCCACAGCATTGTCCTGGGGGTCATCGTATAGATGGAAACCACCCCTCATGCCGATCTCCTGCCAATCGACCTTCGGATCGAGCCCCCCGAACAAGGGCTCGTTCTCCTCGAAGGTCATGGTAGTGAAGTTGAACCTGGCCCCGCCACAGTACTCCCTGAGGTTGAATAGGGTCTCTTCCCTATCGATGATCCCGTTTGTGTTGAGGTCGAACCCGTCCCCGTCCGGGTTCTCGCTCCAGTCGGCAACATTAGGGTCTATCGTAAGCCGTTCGGTGATGGGGTTCGGCCTGCTGTAAAGGGCCTCCCAACCATCCTCCATACCGTCAGTGTCCGAATCAGGGAGGTTGTACTGCGTCCCGTAGATGTAGTTCTCCTCTATGTCGGAGAGCTTATCGGGCCAGGGTACAAGGGAATCCCCTATCTGTCTGACGTCGGAATCGGATTTCTTGACGCCTCCTGGAGTGGCCGGTGCATTGACCCATAATCCGGAGTCCTCAAGCTTCTCATCGGACACACCTCCACCTGTCATTGCACCGATGGCCAATGAGCCAAGGAGCAGGATGATTATCATCCCACCTATGACCACCAAGAGCTTCTTCTTGTCCATTTTCTCTAGAATGCCGGTCGCTGATACCATCTTTCTTCCTCCGACAAAGGGATGGGCGGGAACTAAGATGGAAAGGCAATGCCATCCCTTTATTAAACCTTTGGGGGAGGCCAGGTGTTCGAGGTCCTACACCCCGGGCTCGGCCCATTCCCGCGTCCTTTGGTTAATCTATCCATCCGGATATTTAATGGTAATCGGCACATGAACCCATCCATACCCCAGAAAAGTGACCAGGGTCGCATCATATCTCCGGCGGGGCCGGGATCTCAGGGAGCTCCCCGTTCATATCATCACCCTCGGCCACGGCCGGCGGGGCGGTCGGATCGCCGACCATAGATGTTCCCTGGTCAGATGGACCTACGATCGGTCCGGGGGTTGGTGGTTCCAAGCTACCCTCTGAGGGTTGGGAGGTCAGTGTGTTCTCGTAAGGGTAGTATTGTTGTCCGGTCTGGTAGGATGGACCCTCCGGTTGGACCGGCTGAACTGGACCGTTATCGAGGGTGAGGGGGGGCATAGTGCCAGCTTGAACGCTCTGGCCTATCCCAGGATATCCTTCCGCATATTGTCCTTCCGAATATTGGGGAGCTGCGGGGGGCAATGCTTGGAGCTCCGGTGGTGGAAGCTGTTGGTAGCTTTCCTGCATCCCGATCTGACGAAGGTATTCCATCTGCACGGGGTCTATAGCTGGGACCGCAACCGCCTTCTGCCTGTTCCTCAGCCTCAGAACAGCAAAGATGATGAACATGAGCAAAGAGAGGACGACCATCAGGACGATGAGGACCAACAGTACTGTGCCTAATGGAAGGTCGCTATCCACAGGGTGATCCTCTTTGTCCAACGGGTCCGACCCGTAGTCGAGCTCGTCCCCATCTTTGTACCCATCGCCGTCCGTGTCAGGGTTCTTAGGGTTCAACAGGTCCCCCTTCGATTTGTAATAGTCGAACTCCTCCAGGTTCGTCAGACCATCACCGTCAGGGTCCTCCAAGGCATCGGATGGGTCGGATATTGAGAGGCCGAAACGTATCTCCCACCAATCCTCCATCATATCGTCGTCCTGGTCCGGATCGGGTGGGGGTGCCTGAACGGTTATCACGACCGATGCCTCCTTTGAACTGATGGTACCGTCATGCACCGTCAAGGTCACCTTGAAAGCCCCTGCATCCGGGAAGGTATGTTCGACCCTCTTTAGATCGACACCGCTTAGGGGGACCGAGCCGTCCCCGAACTCCCAGATGAACGTGTGAACATCAAATAGGTCCTCGTCCTTAGGATCGTCCGTATAGAACGTGACGGTCAGATTGTTCTCCTGCTGGATGAAGTTGATCGTCCCCAGTTGGGGCACGTCGTTGATATTGTCTATCCTCACTTTACATATACCGAACGCCGAGAGTCCCGCCCTGTCGACAACCGATATGTTCACTTCCCATTCACCGTTCATCCTTTCGGATATGGCCTTGATGACGAGGCGGCCTGTCGAGTCAGAGAACTCGATGGAGTTGGGTGGAGCTGTCGTGGTCAGCGCTCCTGCGTCGTAGAAGAATATCAATAGCTCGTCGCCGCTCCTAAGGTCCGGATCGCTATAGGTCGGAACGATTGTCAGCACTTCGCCCTCTATAGTGGATCTAAAGGCTGGAACTGAGATCTTTGGAGGGTCGTTGACGTTATCCAGAAGGACCTCGACAGCGACCTCGTCCTTTCCACCTTTGCCGTCCGTGACCTTTAATGTGGTCGTCAAGGATGGAACGTCACCATCCGTGGTCACGAACCAGAGGTCGCCGTTCGTAGGGTCGATATCATAGTTCTTTCCTTTCTTTGCCTCCTTGAGAACGGTCCCTATGTCCCATTCGAAAGTGAGCACATCGTTTATGTCCGGGTCCGTTGCCTGCACCCTCACCTCAACACGGTCCCCCTGGGACTTTCTGATGGGGACCAATTCCTCCGTGGGTACGGAATTTATCCTGGTTATCACAGGCGGATCGTTGACCGGTGCGAGATTGAACACCAGGTCCATCTCAACGAACTTGGGTATGTAGGCGTTGTCGGTCGCGTTCAGTCTGACCTTGACCTTTCCGTTAATGTTATCCTTGAACGTCACCTTCAACTTCCACGAAGATGGAGGGACCGTCGAATTATCCATTATCCTTGCCGTCAGATTGCCATCTGTCCTAGTGGTGGACCATTTCCCTGTCTGATCTAGTATCGTGAAGGTCAGGACATCTTGCGGGTCCTTGTCCGAGAAGAGCTTATCAAGGTCGAGCCATAACGGTTCTCGGTCCTCAAGGAGATCGAACGTTTTCAGGTCCCCCCAGGAGGTGGGTGGCTGATTATCATCGACCACAGGCCCGTTGAACACCGAAAGGCCGCTTGGATACTGGAAGGCCCAGTCACCCCTGGAGTCCTGGGCGGAGAAATTGAAGGTGTGGACCTTGTCCTTACCGATGAGAGAGCCGGAGACCTCGGCCTGGTATCTGACCCCCATTCTCATATCGGTCCCGCTCCCTGGGGCAGGGGACAATGTCCTGAATGGCTTGCCGTCGAGCCATACCCATACCTGGCGGGGGGTCTCGTTATTCATATCGTAATAGGTCACAGAGAACGTGAACGGGTCCTGGGTCCTACCTTTCTGCGGGGAGACACCGCCGTTAGTAATTGTAGGTCTGTTGTTGGGGATATTTGCCTTCACTATCAGATTACTGAGGGAATAATCTGTATAGCCCTCCATGTAGAAGTCCTGAGTGTAATACTTATTGGCCAGGTTCGGGTTCCTCCCATCCAGTCCGTACACCTGTATCATCAGTCCGATATAGACCTCGGTGCAGTTCTTATAGAGCGCGTAGCTGTACGGAGCCGCTTTGAGGCCTGCCGTGATGAACGTCGAGAATGCAGAGATCCTCACCGATTCCCGTGTATAATCAAGGGGGGTCGCTCTGGAATTGTAAAGCACGAAGAGAGTGACTTCGACCCCATAGTCTATCGATCCTGTAACCACGTTAGGGTTTGGATTATTTATTGCGAGATTGAAGCTCAACTGCAAGGGATGTAGTGTATCTGGGTTGGTCACCTTGTACCAATCGAACGTGTCCGAATCCAAGTCCAGTTTGGACGTAGGATTCGAACCTGAGTTTAGGGTCTTAGCTGACCCGATGTCGTTCTCAGCGTCCGCAGCCGGCATTGAGGCTATGGTAATATTAAGCTCATATTCCAGCCTCCCAGTGATCCCGGTCGTCCCGGTCGTGAAGTTGTAACCGAACACTCTGACCCCGTAAACCCCGGTGTACGAGGCATAGATGAACGATTCGTCCCACCACTCGCTGCCCCAGTTCTGGTCCTGATCGTAGAACTCTAAATGAAGGGTCACTTCGTCATCGTTCGAATGGGCGAGTGCATTGTTGGGGTAGAATCCCATCATCCAGACAATAAGTCCATCCTCTGCACCCACAGTGTCATCAAGGTAATCCACGGTTATACCAATCCTGTCGACCATCGACCCTCCACCATTGAGGTCGAAATTGAAGTAATCGTTGTCCGACCCGCTCGATACGTTCCCATGGAGCTCATAGTTCCCGTAAGCAGTAGGTATCTTATTGGAACTTGTCCATCCGTTGTTTGATTCTATCTCCTGGACGATCGTCCGGGACGGTGGACCTATCGGTCGGGGACCATCACCATCCACAGCGGCCGAGATCACTATTACAGACCCTGCCATGAGGAGGCCGAAAGCGAGCAATGAAAGTAGGATGGTCCGTGCTGCCATGATGATGCACCTCGGATGCTGAATGTCCCTGTTCAGCTTATAGGGCATGGACGGATATATTAATTACCATAGTGCTGGAAAGCCCGTTTTCGTTGGATAGCGGGTCCATCAAGGGAACGTCCGGGTCATTGTCCTGGGGAAGGGTATGGCATCCTTGATGTTATCCAATTTACAGAGCCAGGAGATCAACCTCTCGACCCCAAGACCGTACCCAGAATGGGGGACGGAGCCGTACCTGCGAAGGTCCAGGTACCAATCGTAGTTCTCGACCTTTTCGCCCTGCTTCTCCAGGGCTGCTTTGAGGGAATCAATATCGGTGTCCCTTTCGGACCCTCCGACTATCTCCCCGTACCCTTCGGGGGCCAGCATATCGAAGCATTTAGCGACAGGTCCGGGAGCTTTGGCATCCGGTTCCACAGGCTTGTAGAAGGCCATGACCTCCTTGGGGTACTGGACTATCACGACCGGTGTGTCAAAATGCTCCATCAACCTCTCTTCCTCTATCGTCCTTAGGTCCTTGCCCCATTCCACCTCCAACCCTGCCTTTCCCTCAAGGATACCCAATGCTTCGGTGTATGTGATCAATGGCCATTCCCTTGACAGGGCCCTTTCGAGCCTTGATGGGTCCGCTTCCAGTATTTCCAGATCGGCCCTGTTCCTTTCAAGTACCCTCTCAGTTATGAACCTGACCTCATCGATGGCGACCTTGGCAGCCTCCATGTATCCCATCCATGCTGCTTCCATCTCGGCCATCCAGAACTCCGAAAGATGTCTGGAGGTCTTGCTCTTCTCCGCCCTGAAGGTCGGGGAGACATCATATATCCTCTCCAGCGAGAACACAGCGGCCTCCGCATAGAGCTGCCAGGATTGGGTAAGGTAGATCACATCATCGTAGTATTTGACCTCGAAGAGGGTCGATCCCCCCTCGCACGCGTTCGGGGTGAAAATAGGTGGTGTGAATTCATAGTATCCACGCCCCCTGAAGAACTCATGGATGGCACCTGTCACGGTGGACCGAATTTTCAATATGGCGTTCATCCTTCGCGATCTGAGCCAGAGGTGCCTTTTCTCCCTGAGGAACTCCTCGGACTGGTCCTTTGTGATGGGGAACGGTTCTGCGGCCTTGACGGTCCCAAGCCGCTTGAGGTGGAGCTCGAATCCCCCTGGGGCCCTCTCATCCTTATGGACCGAACCGCTCAAGGTCACGGAAGACTCTATGAACAGTTCCTTGGCCTGTTTGAACATCTCTTCCCCAAGGTCGTCCTTTGAGCCAACGCACTGGATTATTCCGGTCGAATCCCTGAGGACTATGAAGATAAGTTTGTTGGAGCCCCTTGTCCTATAGACCCATCCCCGTAGGTCCACGACACTGCCTTCCCTTCCGGGCTCCTTTGCCTGTTCTATGCTTATGTAGTTCTGCATCATCATCAACACCCTGCTTGGTGGTCCTTGGCCGGAAAGGGGGCCCCCTTAATATAATTGAGCGGGGACGGTAAGATTAAGGACATCATGGCCTGCCAAGGGGCGGTCCCCTGACCTTGGATGGGCCGTCCCCTTTATGCTGCATCCTTCCTGAGGGATGGGACCTTCTTGGACCAGGTCCTCCCTTGGGTCTCTGGCCCCTACCCGGGGGACCACTTGGGGGAGACCGTCTGGCCTTACCTGGTCTATCCTTCTCGATGTCATTTTCCTCCTCGATCTCCTCCTTTAGTGCCTTCCGCCTGATGACGAGATATACCGCCATTAACAAGAACAATGATAGGAGGACCACGAGAATGAAGTACATCCAGGCCTGGGGACCTTTCTCTTTTTCAGTGGTCCCTCCTCCGCCCGGGGATGTGACAAGGACCTTGACCGTATCGGTCCCTTGGTTGCCTGAAGCGTCAAAGGCTCTCACCTCGATTATCCGGTACCCTGGTTCCAGTGAGACATTGAGCGACCATCTGAACTTGCCCTCGACCGTCCTCCATTCCCCGTCCCCGACACGCAATTGGACCGAATCGACCCCGATATTATCAGTTGCGGTCCCTTTGACCCAGAAGGTCCCGCTCTGAAGTGAGGCGTTCATCTTTGGGTCCACGATAGTGACGACCGGAGGGGTCCTGTCCGTGGTCCCCGAGAGCTCGAGGGTGTACTGAAGGGCCAATGTCCGCACATTACCTGCCCTATCCTCCGCACGGACCTCCAGCAGGTTCGCCCCGGAAGCCAGCTCGACCACCCAGCTCCAGCTCTCAAGACCATCGACCACCTGGAAAGGACCACCGGACCGCCTCCCGGATACGCTAGATACACCATTCTCATCGAAGGCCTGGCCGGTTATCTTCAGGACCTTGCTCCTGAGGGAGGACCCTGATGGTGGTTGGACCCTTTCTATGACAGGGGCCTCAAGGTCGAGCAGGACCTGCACGGTCCTTTCGACGACATTCCCGACGCCATCGGTCGCCCTGATGAGGACCCTGTTAGGACCCTGATAGAGCTCAACGATGGCGCTGAACGCCCCTTCTTCCAATGCGACCTCTATCCCGTTCACCGTTACTGTGGCCTCTTCGTCCACAGCACCGTTCAGCTCGATGTCCCTCTTGTTCGTCACGGCCGGGAACGACCTTAGGACCAGCACCGGAGGTGTCGTATCGATACTGACCCTTAGCTCCTTGTCCGACCTCCAACCGACCCTGTCAACGGCGCTCAGCAGGATGGTGTTCTCTCCCTCGGACAGACCAGTGACCGTGGCCTGGAACATACCCTCCGATAACTGTGCCTGGTAACCGTTCACCGTCAATCCCACCGTGTCAAGACTGGTCGTTCCTTTTATCGTGATGGAAGGGTCATTTGTCCTATACCCCTCAGGGGGGCTCATGACAGCTATGAACGGTGGGGTGGTATCGCTGGTGATATGGACAACCATGGTCAGACCATTTCCCGCCAGGTCATGGGCCTCCAAGGTTATGCTGTTCAATCCCTCCCTGAGCCGGACATAATGTCTGAACGTCTTCTGTGGATGGGGGACGAGCTCCCCGTCCAACATGAGCCTGACCTCAGGTTCGCAGGACCCTGCGAAGAGCACTGAAGTGGTGTTGACAACAGAGTTATTGATCGGGTTCAATAGCTCGATGATCGGGGCTCTCGTATCCGTGATGAACATTACCCTTGCCGTTCCGAACCGACCGTCATCGTTCATAGATATCACAAGGAGGTCATGCGGTCCGTCCTGAACATTCAGCGGTATCGAAAAGGTGCTCAGCGGTTGTATAATGACCTCATCCCCCTCATCGAGTATGTAAGAAAGCGTCGAGACCGGTCGGACATCTATCACCCTCCCGTTAACGATGATATCATTTGATGGTATATGGGACCCGTTCAAGGGTTGGTCGATCGATACCTCAGGTTCGGAGAGCAGAACGGTAATTTGGAATACGTGGCCTGACAATGAATCGAAATCCATGGTCCGGCGCGCACCTTCCAATCTCACCCAGAGCTGGTGAAGGTCCATAGGATACCTTCCGGAGCTATTGGTGATATGGGATACGACCTTGATGTCCAGAAGCTCACCCGAAGAGGGTGTTATCCCGTGGTATTCCAACCTCATGTACCTGTCCTTTATCTCAACCTCTGCCTGGTCCGCCCTCTTTCCGTCATTTGTGAGCACCACTACGTCCTTCCTATGGGCTTCCGTTATCCTTCCATTAGGATCGAGCACACTGTACTGGGAAATGGTGGTGTTGACAAGGTCTGCCCTTGAGGGTCCCGAAACCGGAAGGTCCAGAACGATCTGGTCGCTCCCTGGGGAGGACCCTGAGCAGTCGTTGAGGAACGACCATGATGACGATGATACCAATGCTTGGATACCCCTGGATGAGAAACGGCTCCCCTCCATCAGAAGAGTGCTGGATACTGCATTGACCGCCCTCTGCGAGTCCCTGAGGGTCGATCCAGTCAGGTTTGCCGATGAAGATGACAGCTCCAATCCCGATCCACTGCAGAAGGTTATGTTGGACCCCCTCATGTTCAGGTCCCCGCCGTTCTTGACCTCGATACCGTTCTCGTCCATGGCCATTACGGAGGAGCCGATGATCTTCGCAGACCCCCCATCGATAAGGATGCCAGTGTTGCCCCTTGTTAGGATGGAGTTGTACAATAACAGGTCACTGCTGAGGCTGTACAGACCCCTTAAAAGGTCCGATTGGGAATCGGTCCCGCAATCCATGACCTGTGAATCGTTTATCTGGACCGAGGAAGAGGCCAGGGCCTGAAAATTATACCTTCCATGGGAGAGACCACGGAGGATGGAACCGTTCCTCAAGCGGAGCTTGCCCCCTCCTTCTATCTTCACCCATTTGATGTCCTGTGCGGTCGTGTTCAATGCCAATGTCGTGTTGTCCAGGACAAGGGTCCCTCTGACCGTGAGGTTGCCTTTCAAGGTCACAGTGTCGTCCGTTATGGTCTCAAGCGTGGTCACGGTCCAATCACCGACCTTTACGATACCGGATGTTTCAGGACCGGTGATCATGCTTTGTTCGTTGGCCATAGGAAGACCATCGATCAGGACGATCGATATCGTAGATGCAAGGAAGAACGCTGCCAGAACGGGAACCAGCAAGGTATATAGGGGATGGCTCATGGTAACTGGACTGGAAGGATGTCTAATAAACCTTTTGAACGATAGGATGGATGGGACCACTTTAAGGGTGTACGAGCGTGGTCAGGCTCTAACGAGACCTTGACCTCAGACCTAACATTAGGAGGTGGGGTCGCTCAACGGACCTGTTGTCGTACCTTCCACTAGCGTCATAACCAATGGTGCCGTGCCATCGATGCCGTCCTCTCCTTCGCCCTTTGTCTCCTGGACCACTGTGTCCATAGCTGGGCCCTCCGTCCCATAGATCACACCCTCCTGCATAACTGCATTTGCCTCACCGGAACCCATGGGAGCCGGACCAGCGACTTCTTGGACTGCTTCATTCCAGTTCTCAGGGACAGTGACAGGCTGGGCGGTCATATTGGCCAATAGGACATCGTCTGATGTGAATGCTTCCTGCAACGGTATCGCTGGTAAGGCCTGTGGTTCCAGGACGACCGCTTCCTGACCTTCGGGGGGAATGATCGTGCCGCCGACCCTTGGTGATGTCCCTAGGAACTCGAACTCGTTCAACCTACCGGAGGAGTACAGCTGGGAGTACTGGTTCTGGTCCAGGTAGAAGACCCTGGAGTCAACGAGCGCCCTTACGACATAATATGGGCCGGTCTCTGGGTTGAAGAAAGTGACCGCATCCTTCTTGCCCCGCTTAAACCTCCTCACGATCAGGACGACCATGACCAATAAAACAATGACGGCAAAAACCACTATAAGGACCGTTAGGAAAGGTGATCTGGCCTCACTTTCCTCACCAGTGATATAGTAGTCGAACCGGATCAGGACGGAAGCATTGTCCCAGTCCTTCTTATCATCATCCCGAAGGTCATTGAAGAACAGCGCCATGACCTGACTGTCCCTATCGTTCTTGAATTCTCCTACTGTCCTCTCGGAGATGTTCTGTTTACTATGAAGGCTGAACTGCAGAGCTATCTCCATGTCCGGGTTCTGGTCCGCTATGGAGGTCTCGATAAGGATGAAGTCTATTGGCCTCTGTACATCCCCTTCCTTCTGGGACTTTTTAAAGGTTATGGTGTAATGAAGGACCTCTCCCTCTGAATCGAATCCATCGAGGGGGAACCATATAGGATTGCCCGGTGGGACCTCGTATGGATCTATTGAAGGGGCCCTGCCAATCTCAGGGACAATTACCAAACAGCTTAGGACCATCGTTACGATAAGAAGGTATGGTAAGGCGGACCTTCGTGACAGATGATAAGCCCCCTATTGTCCCGTTGACCCGATAGGGAGGAGAATATATAAGACGTTCTGAAAGAGCGGAGGTCTGGAACGGGGCCTTTTTGTTCATTCGCGGCCGAAGAAGCCCCTTAGGACAGGGTGCATCTCCATCATCTGCTCCTTGCCTATCTCCTCGTAGAGCCTGATGATGATGCCCACGGTAAGCAGGACACCTGTACCCGAGGTATCGCCCACGGTACCAATCATGTCAGCTAAAGCTGCTAGCAGACCGACGAACGCCCCTGATATGACGGTGACGGTGGGGATGTACCTCTCGAGCACCCTCTTGAGCACCCTTGGGTCCCTCCTGAAACCAGGGATCCTCATCCCGGAGCTCTCGATCTGCTCCGCGACCGCTTGGGGGCCCATGTTGGTGGTCTCTATCCAGAACTTGGCGAAGAGGACAGAGCCTATCACCATCAATCCGACATAAACGACCAAATGGATAAGTATGTCCCACCAAGAATGGTCGCCGACATAGCCTCTGTACCTCTCGAAATTGATGAGCGGTAAGAGCCAGCCTTGGAGCCCGTCGACCCTTGAAACGTACCAGGCCAACCCCTTGGTGGGGGAGGTGGAACCGGGGTCGAAATAACCGAGCCTCGAGTTATGTCCAATTATTGGAATGGTGCTTAGCCTCTTGTGGCTCCAAAGGAGCAACGAGAACATGTTGATGTTCGCAAGAAGGGCCGACATCAATATGACCGGGATATTAGATGCATAGATCAACCGGATGGGATACCTTCCCCTTGCCCCTCTGGCCTTTGCGTGGGAGAGCGGTAGTTCTATCTGGGTCGATTCGGCATAGGCCACGACAAAGAAGATCACTATGGTCGAGAGCAGTGCAACGAGCGGGTTCGGGGGACTAAGGAAGATGGTCTCGAAACCACCCCCTGTCAGATCCCTCAATCCGCTCCCTAAGTGGGTTATTATGAACCAAGATTTAGGTAGAGTGCCCGTTGGCACAGATCCTGCAAGGTCGGCCCCGACGACATTGTCGAGACCATACCTTTCGGCCGTCTTCTGTCCCAGTGGAAGCCATGATAGTGTTCCTTGGAATATACCCTGTGAAACGCCGGCGGCTATGAACATCGAAATGCCGCTGCCTATGCCCCACTTCGATACTATCTCGTCCATCAGGAACACGAGATATGACCCGAAGACGAGCTGGAGGATGATGACCATCCCTGCCCATCCAGGGCCTATGTCGCCCATCCAACCTCCGGTCGAAGGTTTCAGATATCCGTAGACCTGGGGTATGGCCTCGACGAAGATCATGATGAGGACGAGCACCTTCTGGACTCCCTGATAGATAGCCTTGTCCTCGGCCTTCTTGAGGTCGAGCTGTATGATCTTGGCGCCTGTGAAGAGCTGCATGATGATGGATCCGGTGACTATGGGGCCTATGCCCAGGTGCATGAGGGAACCGCTCGCACCTGCCAGTATGGCCCTGAACTCTGAGAAGATGTCCAGGCTCTCTCCGGTGAGACCGTAGAGCGATACATTGCTCAGGAAGTAATAGACTATCAAGATGCCGAAGGTCCATATCATCTTGGTCCGGAACCTCACATGACCCTCGGGCTTCTTTATGGCGGGCCACTTGTCCGCGATGGACTTCAGGCCGTAGAGCTTGCTCCCCTCACCATTGTATGTCACCATCATACCTATGAGGAAGAAACATATGGCTATGCTCAAGGCGATGATGATGAACAGCGATAGCTCCCTGAACTCACCAAGGTCCCTATCCTTCCACTGCCAAAAGTAGAGGACAAGCATCGTTACGACATAGGCCATAACGACCCAGATCGCCTTCCTGTAGTCTCTCTCGACGGCCATTTCTTTCACACCGTGTTATATGGTCTGGAGGGGCGCCCCTTGATTGCCGTTCTTCTATTAAAACATTGATTAGACGACAGTGCGACCCCTTCCCTAGCTCTCTTTTATCGTCACGCTTCCACCGGATGCCTCTACCTTCTCGATCGCCTTCTGGGATGCCGACTGGGCGAAGACATGGACCTTGAGTTCTCCCAATGAGCCACCGCCCAGGAGCTTGTTCACGCCCAGGGAGTCAAGGTCGAGGTCGTAAGCATCCCCTTTTCGCTTTGCAGACCCGCCTTCGAGGAACACCGCCAGGTTCTCGCGGATGTCCGACAGGTTCAGGGTGATATTGGCCTTCACAACGGACTGCGGTCTCTTGAACCCGTGCCGTCCGAAATAGTCCTTTCCGTAGTATTTCATAATATGGAACAACCTGTGCTTGTGACCTCCGGCCATCCCCCGACCGCCCCTCTTGCCCGCCCCCCTCCTGGCCTTGGTCCCGTGACCATGGGTCTTCTTTCCCCTGAACTTCGAATTCCTCTTGTCAGTCATTGGAACACCTCAGACCATCCTGATTATTATCTCGTTGATATCCTTGCCCCTGTAACCCAGGGAGCCGCCTGTCGAGACCGGCCTCTTTATGCCAGTATAACCTTTCTTTGGGGGAGAGAGCCGGAACACGGGCTGGGCCCAGTCCAGTTCCCTGTGGTCTACCTTACCCTCGGCTATTGCAGTTGCAAGTTCCTTTATCCCCTTGTAGGTTGAGTTCTTCTTCACGTAGTCGTCGCTCAACTTGGTCCCACCCTCCAGGAAGGACCTGTTCCTCAAGAGGGCCTCCATCGTTTCTGGTTCCACCTCGCCCCAGGTTATGTAGTCCTTGGCCTTCTTGAGCATGCCATCGAACACATCCGTTCTTGGTAATATGACACAATGGTTCACCCTGGTGAGCCTCAACATCTTGAGAGTATCCTTAATATCTGGTTTTATATTGAGCGTTCCTCTGACCCTAACGACGGCGTATGTCACCTCTCATCCCCCCCTATAGTAACTGGTGGGCCCTGGACCGATAGAGGTCCGAGCACATGCTTCAGCTCTTCCGAACGGCCCTTCAAGACCTTCATCATGGACAGCTTATGGAGTGCGTCCACGACGGCCATGGCATTGTTGACGGTCGTCTTGGTCTGACCCCTTGAGAACCCCCATATATCGTTTATTCCAGCAAGCCTGAGTATCTTCTTTGCCACATCGTTGACGGCAAGACCGACACCTCTCGGGGCCGGGCTGATGGTCACTTCCGTGGACCCGGACTTCCCGGTGACCTTGAACGGGATGCTGTGAGGGTTCATGCATCCGCATTCCCAGGAGCCGCAGCCCCTGATGAGCTCGATTATGTTCAGCTTGGCATTGTCTATGGCCTTCTTTATGGTCGGTCCGACCTCCTTTCCCCTGGCCATTCCCAGTCCGACATAGCCATTGCTGTTGCCTACCACAACGGTTATGGAGAAACGCGTCCTCCTCCCGGAGTCGGTCATCCTCTGGACCATGTTGACATAGAGGACCTCGTCCGTAAGAGTGTCCCTCAGGAACTTGTCAACGATCTCGGGTTCCCTGATAGGGATACCGGTCGATAGCACCTCGTGGAGGGAACCTATCTTCCCTGACTTTACGAGATGGCCCAGGTTCGTCCTGGGGGTCCACATCGACTCATTGAACGCCTCCTTCTCCTTTGGAAGCCTCCGGCCTTTGACGACATCGGGTTTCTTCCCCCGGACAGTCTCCTCCTCGACCACCGAGGCCGTGACCTCTTCCTGGACCTCAGGGATGTCCACCTCCACCACCACAGGCTGCTCCTTGGCCTCTTCATCATCCTTGGTCTCTGGATGCTTCTTTTTATCCTCGATCATGCTCACATCTCCATGATGGTCGATCTCAATCTATCGAACGATTCCTTGAACCCTTCCGCTCCCTTGTGTCCCCCCTCGATCCTCTCTACCGACGGGATGACCTCATCACCGTGGGGTACCTCCAATCCCGCATCGAGAAGACCTTTGAGGGCCGCAAAGACCCTTGTACCTTTCTTAGGCTCCTGAAGCCCTATGTCAAGAACGGCCTCTTGAAGGTCCAACTTCTTGGCCCTGACCCCGGCCAGGAGGCCAACGAGGTAGGATGCGGAAGTATCCTTCAGCGAATGCCCCCATCCTAATTTCTTTAGATCACTATAGGAGGCCTGGGTCAGAATCCGGTCACCGGTCTCCGTGTACTCCGCGATCTGTACGATCGTCCCCGAAAGGCTCTTCCTCACGACCGCCCTGACCTTTCCGCTCCTCAGGAGCGTTAACCTCTGTCTGTAATCTGTCTTTCCTTCCCGCCTTCTGCGGAACTGCATGTGATACCTTGGTCCCTGTGACATATCACTTCCCCCCTTCCTCAGGCAGTTTCACGAACGCCTTGGCCATCATCAGATGGTTCTTAAGGTGGTTCATGGACCTGAACGACCCGGACGAGGCCTGGAGATAATAGGTCCTGAATGTCTCGGGGGTTATCATTCCCTTGGACCTGTACTCCACCAGGGTCCTCCTTACGGGGCGGATCGTGTTGATCCATCTCCTCTTCCTTGGGTACCTGGCGAACTTGGCACCTTTCCTGGAGCCGTGGCCCTTTCTCTTTCCTGCTGTCCTCTGTCCAGCAGCGTACTTGAGCCTCCCATTGGAGATCCCATCCTTCTGACGTGCCCTTATGACACCTTCCTTGATCAGTTTCTTGACATCTCCCCTGGTAACGGCCTCGGATATGTCCTCAAGGCTGTTGGGGTTCAAATATACCCTGTGAAGGCCGCACTTCATCAGGTCGGCGGCCATCCTTCTCTGGTTCGTCAGGTCCATTACAAAAGCCCCCTGTTGAGCACCCTTATCCCTTTGGAATCGGCTGCCTGGACTAGCATCCTTCTCTTCCTGGTCCCAACGGTTGAACCAATCCTTGCGGCTTCTAGCTTGGGGTTTATGGACTCAAGCTGGTCAATATGATGGACCAGGACCTCCCGGAACCCCGAGGGGTGCAGTCCCCTGACCGCGGATGGCTTGCCGTAACCGATCCTGACCTTGGGTGCCCTGTACTTCCTGTTGAGCCTCATCTTGTTCGTGGTGGCCCTGGGCCTCCTCCACATGGTCCCAAGCTTGAGGTACCTGAACCATTCGCCCCTTCTGAAGGCCGGTTGTCTCTCGTACCTCATCCGCCTCTTTTCAAGGAGCTCTTTGGTCTCCTTCGTGAGCTGCGGTTTGACCTTGGGCTTCCTTGTAGCCTCTACCGGAGCCTCGGGGGCCACTACCTCCTTCTCGGGTACAGGCGCCTCTTCGGCCTTCTTGACGGTCCTCTTCTGTGCCATCATTCATCACCCCTGCTCACAAGGTATATCCCATCCTGGAACACCCTGGGGTCGTAGTCACGGATCTGTGTGGCCTTCTCGATGTTCGCGGCCGTCTGTCCGACCATCTCCTTGTTTATCCCCTCTAGGGTGACCGTCTCCCCTGAGATCTTGACCGTGACGCCCTCGGCTATGGTCGCCTTCCTTGGGAACCGCTCACCTATGAAGTTCTCTATCAATATCTCGCTCCCCTTTACGGAGGTCTTTATGGGGAAATGGGAGAAAATGATCCTCATCTTGTACTGATAACCATCATTGACCCCCTTGATCATGTTCCTCATATGCGAGCCCCAGGTCCCTATGAGTGCCTTGTCCGCTTTTTTCTTTGACTCGGTGGCGATCCGTATGGAACCGTCCTTGAGCTTGACATCGATCCTTGGATGATCGAAGGTCCTCTGGAGCTCTCCCTTCTTACCCTTTACGGTAAGGCGGGACCCCTGGACGGTCACGTTCGTCCCTGCCGGGATGGAAATGTTCTCTTCCATCTTCTCTGTCGCTGCCATCCCCACATCACCTCAGTATACATATGCCAGAAGCCTGCCGCCAGTGCGGAGGTCTTTTGCTTTGTCGTTCGAAATCACGCCCCGGGTCGTCGTAAGGATGAGCACACCGAAATTCTGGGCGGGGAGGAACCTCGATTCGTACCGTTCCATCTCCTCCCTCCCGACCGCGAACCTGGGTTTGATGACCCCGCAGTCATTGATGTTACCGTTCAGGTGGACCTTGAACGAGCCCGCCCTGCCATCTTCGTTGTACTCGAACTCCTTTATATACCCGTTCTCCTGGATGACCTTCAATACGCGCCCTATGAGCTTGGAGGCGGGTTTGACGACGCATTCGTTCTTCCCAGCCCTCTCTGCGTTCTTCATGACCGAAAGGGCGTCCGATAGTGGATCGTTCATCATATCTTTGCCTCCTTTTTAGGAATATTTCTTATAGCCTATCTGGGGGGCTATCTCCCTGAAGCACTGCCTGCACATATGCATCCCGTTCCTTCGAATGATGCCTCGCTTCCTTCCGCATCTATGGCAGCCAATCTTCCGCCCGAAGGTCTTCTTCGGTTTGTTCTCGGTCATTGTTCCAACACCTCCACATCAAAGGTCTCAGCGATCCATTTCAAGGCCTCTTCCCTTGTGATCTTATGTTGTCCCCTAATGTGTCCAGGCGCTCTGGTCCTGTCCCTTACGCGCCGTCCAGGCCTTGAAAGAACTACACAGACGTCCATCCCGAACACACCTATCTCCGGATTGTATTTCATTCCGGTGAAATCGGTGTAATCGGAGATCCCGAAAGAGAAGTTCCCCTCCGGGTCGAAGGAGTAGGCCATGACCCTGTTATCCCTGACGGCCAAGGCCTTTTCCAGGAATTCGACCGCTTCCTGCTTCCTGAGCGTGACCTTGCACCCTATGGGCATACCGTCCCGTATCCCAAGGTCCTTGTTGGTCGAGCGGGAGATGGTCTGGGTCGTCTTCTTGCCCGTAAGGAGCTCCAGGGCCTTCTGCGCCCTGTTCAGTTTCTCTCCGGCCTCCCCGACCCCTATGTTTATCACAATCTTCTCGACCCTGAGGACCTTCATCGGATTGGCTATCGGGGGATCGTTCATCCTTCAACCACCCCCATGGACTCTATCTCGGACGTCTTCGTACCGACCATGAACACGTAATCTATGAGCGTACTGAAACCCTCATGGAACTCGACCGTATTTGACATGGGGTTCCTGGTCTTGTTGATCTTCTTGATCCTGCAGATGGACCCCACGTGGGCCCCACCAGTGAGCATTGCCAGCGATTCCTCTTGCATGGGATAACGGGCAATGACCTTCTGGTCGGGAAGAGATATCTTGATGACATCTCCGGCCTTGAACTCGTCCTTTTCCACGAGGATGTTCCTCCCATCATGGAGGTTAAGTTGGACACGGCCTCCCTTCTGGACGGATTTGTCCATGATCCTGGCGAGCTTCCATGTCGATTCCTGTTCACCAATGCTCTTGAGGACCATCTTGCCCCTTGGGCTCAGAAGGACCCTGTAGCTGGCCTTCAGCTTGGGTATGGTGATGACATCCATCAGACCGACGGGGAACCTGTGGTCGATCCTCGATCTCCGGTCCACCATCACATCCCTCCTGGAAAGGACCTTTCTCACCTCTGAGGAGGTCTCTCCCACCTTCAGGATGTCCCGAAGAGCTATCATAAGCGGGATGGACACCTCCTTCTGGTGGGGGCCCGGGGACGGATTTACCGCCCATGTATGGGTCTTTTTTGGAATGGACCATGACCTGGGCATCGTGTATCTCTTCATATGCTTGGAATTCTTTGCCATATGATCTCCTCCATCACTCCTTGACATAGTTCTTGAACTTCTCTTTCCTCACCGCATCGGAGAGGTCAAGGTTGGTTATCACGAGATTGGAAGGGTCGAACCATACAGAGACCTCCTTGTTGTCCGCCTTTCTCAGCAGGGCCTTCTCAATAGAGACCTTGCCTTTGGACAGGTTCACAATTGCGACCTTGCCCTCGTGCCCGGCCCTGGATCCCCTCAGCACACGGACCGTATCGCCCTTCCTGATAGTGACCCTCCTGACACCAGCATCGCTGTACTTCTTCTTGTCGAGCGGGGTCTTCATGCTCTTGTTGCGTCTATGGAAGGGCATGTTCGCCTGGGCCTTCCTCTGTTTCCTCGGTTTTGCCGAAATCGTGCTCATCTATGACACCCCTACACTATGACAGATGCTGTGGCCGCAATCCTGGCATACCTTTCCGCGGCCTCCCTTGCCACCGGTCCCTTGATATCTGAACCCTTGGTCTCACCGGTCTTGGTGACAAGTACCACTGCATTGTCCTCGAACGATACCATCGTTCCATCAGGCCTCCTGAAGGGCCTTCTCTGTCTGACTATCACGGCCGGGAAGAGCTGTTTCCTCAGTTCTGGGGTCCCCTTCTTCACCGTGACGATTATCATATCCCCTATTCCGGCCGATGGGACCCTCTTCCTCCGGCCGTGGTACCTCATGACCTGTACTATCTGTACGACCTTGGCCCCTGTGTTGTCGATACAATCGATCCTCGCGCCAACGAGGAGGCCCCTGGTCTGCCTTCCGGCCAATCCCTTCATCTCAGATCCTCCCGAGTACGACCATATGGGTGCCCTTGGAAAGAGGTCTGCATTCCATGATCCTGACCATGTCCCCTACCTCCGCATCGACGCATGGGGGTAGATGGGCGAACATCCTAGTGGTCCTCTTCTCGAACCGCTGGTATTTCTGGATGTAATGAAGCTTCTCACGCCTCACCACCACCGTGTTCTGCATCTTTCTGGATACCAATTGGACATCCAGTTGGATGCCTCTGACGGAGAGCTTTCCGTGATAGGGGCAGAACCTGTCATTGCATGACCTGACCGGTTGGGGGATATCTATACCGACATCCCTTGCCTCGACCTTTTTGAGCTTCTTCACCTTGATGACGGTAGCCCCTTTCTTGGCCTCAGGTTCCGGTTCAGGCTTCCTTACAGGGACCGCCTTCTTCATCTGGACCGTCTCTATCTCGGCCGCGCTCTCCGTCTTCCTAGTGATCTTCTTAGCCGCGGAGGTAGTAGGTTGTTTCCTTACCTTGCTCTCCGGGCTCGCTTCTGCCTTCTTATCATCGACCATCTCGACCACCTCATCCATCCTTGTAATCGTCCTTCCTTCATTCTTGCTCGCTCAGCTCCACCCGTCCATTGACCGTTATCATACGTTCGCATTTCCTGGTCCTGTCCTCAGGCCGGAACAACATGGTACAACCATCGACCTCGGTCCATGCATCATTGCCTCTTCCAACTAAAAGGAAGGAGAACCGGCCGTCCATCTTGGGGACCCAGCACCTCCTACCTTCATTGGCTATCAGCAGCATGTTCCTCGTCTCGTCCATTACCGTTCCTTCCAGACCTCGTATCGTCGCATCAGGGTGTTCGTCGACCCGGACTTGGGACCCGATGAGCTCCATCATCAGTAGGTTCCTGCCAGGGTCCAGCTGGCCTTTCCTCATCATATCTCACTCGTTTATGTTCGTGTACCCCTTCTCCTTGAGAGCCTCTATGGACTTCTTCTTGTGGTCTCCCTGGAGCTCTATTATACCGTCCTTCACCGTTCCCCCTGCCGCGCACCTGTTCTTCAAGAACCGTGCAAGCTCTTCCAGGTCTATGTCTGTGGGATCTATGCCCTCGATTATCGTCACCATCTTCCCATACCGTCTCTTGGCCGTGGTGATCTTGATCTCCTGTTGCTCCCGGGCTATGTCCTCACAAACGCACAGTTCCTTTGGTAGTCCACAGACGCTGCAGATCTCTGCCATTAGGCCTCTCCCTCCTCCCTCATTACCGTAAGTATCCTAGCAATATTGGTCCTGAGGGACCTGATCCTTCCAGGGCTCGGAGGTGCACCGCCCATGGCGGCCACCCCACGCTCTCGCATGAGCTCGTCCCGAAGCTCCTTCAATTTGGATGTTCGATCGTCCGAGGCCATCCCCCTTATCTCGGGCATCCTGAGCAATGCCACTTTCACTCACCCCCTTTGGGTTCGGGCGTCGGTGACCCGGGGGCTGCGGTCGCTCCATCCACGCTTTCAGGTCCGTCAACGGGTAAAGGCATGTCGGACGATGGTTCCTGACCGGCCTCCGGTGCGTCCCCCGTCGTCTTCCTCCTCTCATCCCGCTTCTGTTTTCTCTTGGACCTGTGCTTAGCATCGTCGTCCGTCAGACCCCGGCCTTCTTGACCATCAGTAGCGACCTCGGTCGTCTGGATCTCACCGGCTTGCTGGACCTCTGCGATCTGAGCGGTGAGGTCAGTAGGAAGCTCGCCCTCGATCTTGGCGACATCTCCCAACTCGGGCATCTCCTTGAAGGTTATCTCATCAGGCAGGTGGGCATCATGTCTCATGATATCGACCGAGACACCTATGACACCAAGCTTCTTCTTGCAGACCGCGAAACCCCGGTCCATCGAGATGATGGCAGGTTCGCCACAGAACTTAATATGGCCCCATTTGAACTTCTCGGTCCGGTGTCTCTGACCGGAGAGCTTTCCGGCAAGCTTGACCTGGGCACCCTTGACGTTCGCATCTATTATCCTGCGAAGGGTGGAGTGCCCGGCCCTCCTGAAGTGCCATCCCCTTTCCAGGGCCAGGGCGAGCTTCTGGGCCATGATCTGAGGGTTCCGGGAGGCATCCTTACATTCTTGGACCTCGATCTGCGGGTTATCGAACCCATAGACCTCGGAAACTGTCCTTGTCAGGTCCTTGATCTTGGTCCCCTTCCTGCCTATGACCATCCCGGGCCTCTCCACTATCAGTGTCACCCTGGTCCCCATAGGGGTTCGCTGGATATCGATACCGCCGAACCCGGCCGTCTCGGTCTCCTTCATGAAGTATTCCTTTAGGAGGACACGCCTGATGTTCTCGGCAACGAACTTCCTCTCACTTGCCATTCTTTCCCTCCCTCTCTTCAAGTATGATCTCTATGTTCACCGTGTACTTGTCCCAGTCGGTGGCCCTACCGTGTGCCCTTGGCATCATCCCTTTGAAGATCCGGCCTCTATGGGCCCTGAGGTGACTGATCCAGAGGGCATCGGTGTTCAGACCGTTGTACTCGGCATTGGATTCGCAATCGTTCAGCAGTTTGAGTATGGACCTGGCCGCCTTCTGCGGGTACCTGCCGGGACCGAACCCTTTTCCCTTCTGATGACTGACGCACCTTTTGAACCTCTTGAACGGTACAGCCCTCTTGAGATCGATGACCTCTTCAAGGTACAACTTGGCCTTCTTTAGCTCCATCCCCCTCAGTTCCCTGCAGATCTCTATGGAGTGCTTGGGGGAGACATCGAGCTCTATGGCCTGTGCCCTTGCCATGGATTCCGGGTCCGATTCAACCGAATATCTCATTTCAATACCTCCGATCACTTCAACGGCATGTACTTGGATGACCTGGTCGCACCGACACCGACCCCGGTGTGCT
This sequence comes from uncultured Thermoplasmatales archaeon, assembly GCA_964563055.1. GTDB lineage: Archaea > Thermoplasmatota > Penumbrarchaeia > Penumbrarchaeales > Penumbrarchaeaceae > JALOTP01. Next base: position 64,658 of record CAZLVP010000010.1, read on the forward strand.
TGACCGCTTTCCTGGTCTGGACGAACTCACCTGTAAGGTGGCCTATCATCTCAGAGGTGACCATGACCTCCTGGAAGGCCTTTCCGTCATAGATGGAGATCTTCATGTTCACCATGCTGGGAAGTATGACGATCTCCCTTGAATGGGTCCTTATGACCTTGTCTCCGTCGGCCACGTGCTTGAAGAACTTCTTGTTCTTCATCACCATGCCTCTGCGGAGGGAGCGCCTTGCCCTTGCTGGCAGGATCTCCATTACCTCCTCTAGGGACAGGCCCTGCATCTCCTCTATGGTCTTTCCCCTGTAGAGGAACTCCTTCTTCTTCTTCGCAAGTATGCGGCCCTTGAGCTTCCTTGACTTCCTTCTTGCCGCCTTTGGTGTGGTCTTTCCCCGTGCCATAGTATCACCTCAGGTCCTCTTCTTCCTCTGGGGGCTTAATCTCCCTACCTTCCTCCCGGGGGGAGTGTTCCTTCCGACCGTGCTCGGTTTGCCCACATGCTGATGGCTCCCACCACCATGGGGGTGGTTCACTGGGCTCATTGCAACACCGGAGACCTTGGGGTATATCCTAGCCTTGCTCCGAAGGGACCTGACTCTCCTTCCCGCCTTCCCCCAGGGTTGCTCGGTCCTTCCGCCACCGGCCACGATCCCGATTATCGCCCTGCACTCCCCATTTAGGTTCTTGAAGGAACCTGACGGGAGCTGGACGGTGACATCCTTCGCTCGAGATACTATAGTGGCCGAAGCGCCTCCGGCCCTGACGAACTTTCCGCCGTCCATCGGAAGGCCTTCGATATGGTAGATCGGTGTCCCCTCAGGTATCTCCCTCAACGGTAGTATGTTGCCATTGGAGAGAGGTGCGTCGGTCCCCATAAGGACCTCCTGACCCACCTTGAGGCCCTCTGGGGCCAGCATATAGCGCACCCTGCCATCGTCCCAGAGCAGTCTTGCCATGGGTGCCGAGTGACCCGGATCGTGCATGAGGTCCAGGACCCTGCCCCTGCCTGACCTGAGCTTAGGAAGCTCAGCGGGGGACAGATGTCTGTGGCTAGGGGACCTGTAAACGCTCGTCCCCTTTCCCCTTCTTCGTGTGACAATACGCTTTCCCATGTTCACACCCCTTTAGAATATACCTATCCTCATGCCGACGTCCTCGGCCTTGAAGCCCTGCTCGAGCTTGATTATGGCCTGCTTCCCGGCCTTGGTGTTCAGCACGTTCACGCTCTCGACCTTGACCTCGAAGAGCTCCTCGAAGGCCCTCTTCACCTGGCCCCGGGTCGCGCTCTCTCTGACTATGAATATCAGCGAATTGTTGTCTATGACGATCTCAGGCCTCTTCTTGGTCTTCTCCTTGACGACCTTCCTCTCCATGAGGTTTAGTGCCTTCTCTGTCACAAGAGGATGAAGGAGGATCTCATATGGCGATATCCCGGTCATCCTACTCACCTCCCAGAGATGTAAGGGCTTTTTTCGATAGAACCAGGAGCCGCCCCGGGTCACCCCCGGGCGCCAATGCCTCTGTGTTCAATCCCCTTGGCGTAGCGGTCGAAACCCCTGGGATGTTCCTTGCCCCGACCAAGAGCGGGGACCCGGGGGATACAACGAAAAGGACCGAGCGAGGGGTCTTGTACTTCCTCCCCCTCATCTTTCCTTTCCCGGCCTTGATATGGGTCCCTTCCTTGGCCCTCTGTATATCTGATTCGAGGCCAAGGGACCTTATAAGGTTCACTATCTCTCCGGTCCTCGAGTATGCCTCTATATCGTCCTCAACGACGACCGGGAGGGTAATTCCCTCCTTTACCTTGTGACCCCGTCCCTTGACCTTTATGGGGTCAGAGGTCGCAGCTAGGGCGGATGCCTTTGCAGCCGACCTCTCCTTCTTGTTCATCTTCTGAGTGAAATAATGTTCGACCCTGGGAGGATGTGCCCTCCTGCCACCGACATTATTGGGAGATTCGGCCGCGGTCTTCGATCCCACCATCCTCTGTACCCTTGAGACACCTCTGCCCTTGCCCCATGTTGAGACCGCATGCCTCATCCCTGCCACTTTGGACGGGCCATAGCGCTGCCTTCTGTTGGCCTGGGCGGTCAGGACCGCTCTCCGGATCAGATCGGGCCTGTAAGGCGTGGAGAAAATGACCGGGAGCCCGACCTGTCCCTTCACGCTCCCGTCGGTGCCGTAAACGTTGACGCTCGAGGACGTCTGCTCGGCCTTCTTCGACCGTCTTACTGGTTGCTTCTTCTCGACCATCTCCTACCACCTCACCTACCCTGCTTTGAGGATGTGCTGACGTATGTCACTTCATGGATATTGGAATCCTTCGTCGGTTTCCTTACCGGGTCCCTGAACCTTATGAGCCTCTTTGTTATCCCGGGTATGGAACCGTGTATGAGCACATAACTGCCCTTGACCTGTCCGTAGTTCACGAACCCGCCCTTGGGGTTGATCTCGGCAGGGTCCTTGCCGAACTTCAGGACCTGTTTGTTGTACTCTGTCCTCTTATGATATCCCATCTGACCGGAATTGGGGATCTGAGGCATGATCCAGGCCGGATGCCAGGGTCCCTGTGTCCCTATCATCCTCCTGTGCTTTGAGTTCTTGTGGGTCAGAAGTTTCAATCCGAACCTCTTCACCCGCCCCTGGAACCCCTTCCCCTTGGTTATGCCTATGACATCGACCATGGCCCCCTCGGCCTGGAAATCGTTGAAATTGACCTCCTTACCAAGGAGCGTCAATGCATAGTCAACCCTCTTATTCACCGGCCCTCCACCAACACGTATCTCCATTATCTCGGGAGATTTCTTTGGGATACCCGACATGGTATAGGGCTGGGTATGGACTATGACATGGACCTCGTCCGGGTCCAATGCCTTGAAGGCCTTCAGGTCAGGTTTTTCCATCTTTTCCGGTAATGTTACCCTTCGGTCGAGCTCCTTGTCATGCTTCTCTGACCAGATCTCCTTCAGAACGGTCAAGCCGTAAGGGCCCTCGGTGTAAAGCCTGATACCCACTACCTTCAGAGGAGGTACCTCCACTACGGTGGCCGGGACCACTATCTCCTGACCTGCCGTCGTGGAAAAGGCGCTCCCATCTATGACGAAAAGGTGCGTCATCCCCGCCTTATAGCCCGCGAAGCCCTGCAATTTAGGTTCGCTGTCCCCTTCTGGCCAGTGCTTGAGGATGGGTGTCTCCCTCTTGGCCCTCTTCCTAGGATTATGGGCTATCGAACCTCTCCTTGGCTTGCTTGTCTTGCCCATTTCATTCCTCCAGGTACGTCTTTATGCGGAGCGGATGCTACCAGGACAGTCTATGCCGTCATGGTGAACGCTCCTTCGCCTGTCCGGCCGTTACGAGGTTGGGGGGTAGAAGGCGTAACGACGCTCGTCCCCCGAAGCAGGGTCCTTTATGGTTGCCCTATTTCGATTGGCCGGAGGGCCTCTGCCAGCGTTTGGCGACCGCCCATACCGGATGGGGTATATTAATGTTTTTAAGGAACGGCCCTAAGGTCCTCATCGGGCGGCCAATTTCTCTTTCCCATCCTTTGCCGCAAGGTTCAGGTCCTTCATCAAGGCCTCAACGTCCATACCGTGGGCCGTCGCCCCTTCCTCTATGTTCTCATAATGTGCCATGGCACAGCCGATGCAACCCATACCATGTTCGATGAAGACACCCAGGGTCTGGGGGTACTTCTGGATCGTTTCCATGATTCCCATTTTCTTGGTGATGAGGTCCGTCATATCAGCAACACCGGACCTTCGAGAGCGGGGCCGGATATAAATATTCACCCCTAAAAAGGTTAATTACAACGGTATCCTCTCCGATGCCCAGGTGAGCCATTGCCTGTAATCACCATGGATATCGACGATCTTAAGGCGCTCTCGGGACCAGGTTTCGATCCGGAGGCGTTCAAGGAAGAGGTCCCTATGATAGGGGCCAGTGTGGAGAAGGTCGAAGGGCGAGAGATGGCCGTAGAGTTCTTCCCTTCCAGGCCTGACCTCTTTTGTGTCGAGGGGATCGCAAGGGCTTACAGGCGTTTCTCCGGCATCGCTAGGGCACCATTGATGGATAGGATGAAAGTGGAGGGCCCATCGAACATAACCGTTGATGTGGACCCAGGTCTGCTCGGGATAAGACCGGTCATAGGTTGTGCTCTGGTCGAGAATTTGAAGCTCGATTCGAACGCCCTGATCTCCATCATGAACCTGCAGGAGAAGCTCCATCTGACCATAGGCAGGAAAAGGAGGAAGGTCGCCATAGGCATCCATGATGCCTCTCCATTGGTGCCACCTTTCCGCTACAAGGCTGTCCACCCCAAAGAGGTCGAGTTCGTCCCACTCCAGAAGCAAGGGGATTGGGACCTGGAGAGGATCCTCAGGTCACATGAGAAGGGAAAGGACTATGCGTGGATACTAGATGGTATGGAAAGATATCCAGTTATCATGGACAAGAACGATCAGGTCCTTTCGTTCCCTCCTATCATCAACGGTGAGCTCACCAAGGTCACCGAGGGGACCGAAAGAATATTCGTGGATTGTACTGGTCTCGATGTCCGGGCCGTTTCGCAGTGTGTTAACATCATATGTTCCCAGCTTCTCGAAAGGGGCGGTACCCTCCGCTCGGTCAAGGTCGATCGTCCCGTTGGCATCGAATGGGAGAGGTTCGGGCTCCCCGAAGGGACATGGCCTGACTTCCGATGGAGGGAGATGACGTTGGAGATGGGTCCTACCAGGACCTGGCTAGGGAAGGAGATCTCCAATGAGGAGGCATCTGAGGCCTTGTCAAGGATGGGATATGAAGGGATCAGGACGAATGGGACCTCGCTCCGATGCCTTTTGCCTCCATGGAGATGTGACATACTTCACCAGACCGATATTATGGAGGATGTGGCCATCGGTTACGGTTTCGGAAGGTTCGAGGGGGTCGGTTCCAGGACGCAGACCACCGGGAGGGAGAGGCCTTTACGGACCTTGTCAGCGATGGTAAGGGAATCCCTTATCGGCATGGGCTATCTGGAGATAATGACCCTGTCGCTCTCCAATGAGGATGCCCAGTTCCGGATGATGGGTAAGGGGGAACGCAGCCATCCTAAGGTCCAGAACCCGATCTCGGTCGAACATACCATCTTGAGGGTCTCAGCCCTCCCCTCCATCCTCCAGGTCCTAAGGTCCAACAAGCACAGGGACCTGCCACAGAACCTTTTCGAGGTCGCAGATGTGCAGGTAGGGAACCTGGACCGGAAGGTCTTGGGGGTCATATCGGTAGATACGAAGGCCTCGTTCACGGAGGTCAAGGGCAAGGTCCAGAGGCTATTGAAGGACCTGCAGGTAACCTTCGATATAGCCCCTGCACCCCTTGGATGCTATATCCGTGGGAGGGCTGCGAGCATCACGCTCCCCAAGGAGGTCCTTGGGGGAAGGACCGGATATGATGGCCCTTTTCCCGAACTTTATGTTAACGGGGGTATCCCGTTAGGTCATATGGGAGAGCTCCATCCGTCTATCATCACGGAAATGGAGCTGGCCTCACCCGCATCGGCGTTCGAACTGGACCTTGACCTCCTACTTTCGGCCAGGTCCTACCTTATCGGACATTGATGGTGAGAAAGCATCCTTACTCTTATCGTATCGAACGGATTCAAAGTTGGTCGGTCCCTATGGGACATCCATGGGACCTCTGATGTTAGCTTATTAAACCCTTTGACCCGCTCTTTGTCCATATAGGTCAGAGGTGTGGGAATGACCGGACAAAAGTTCATGAAGGATTTCGAAAGGGACATAATCATCGAAGAGGAGAAAGGGCTCGGGCTCTATGAGGTCCTTGATAACGATCTGGACGTTCTATATGTAGGGGCAGGGCCTCTGCAACCGATGCTCTCCCAACATTTCCCTGAAGGGAACTTCCCCATCCCGGGAGCAAGGTATTACAGGACGTTCTCATCGGGGAGCTCAGTTGATGTTGAGTTCCGCAGGAAGAGCCTGATAGAGGATTATAACCTGATACTTGGGACCCCTCCAAAATACAACAGGTCAATAAGGACTTAAAAATGGTACTCTTCCATCTTGACTGGGACGGATTGGTCGTAAAGTGAACCGGTCATAAATTATAAATACCTGAATAGACCCAGTCCACTTTGTACTGATCGGCCATAAACCTCTTTTAATATCCTATCGTTATGACCTCGTGTGTAAGGGCTTTCTCTAAAAAAGCCCCCCATGGAGGAATTTGGATATGAGGTTCAATGGTAGATCGATACTGGTTTGCGGATTGTTATTAGCCCAGCTCATGACCGTGATGTTCACGGCCTCGATGGTTCCCGTTGTTGCAGGTCCCGAGCCTCCCGGCAGGAGCGATCCGGTCCTCTCGAACGGCGGCGTCACTCCCACATCAGGGGATCCCAAGAACGATACGTTCGTATTCTATGTTACATACTATCATGCGCAAGGGGATTGGCCCAATAACCTCACGGTGACCATCGACGGGACATATTACCGGCTGGACAATGGGACATGGTCAGGGAACGGCGGCAACTTCACCTACCGAAGCTTTGATTTTGAATCTGGGACCCATTATTTCTATTACCAGTGTAACGACTATTATTACAATAGCACCATTAGGTATCCCTCAACGGGAACGCTGACATTCACAGTAGACCCTGGGTATCACAGACCGGTTCTGACGAACATGACCGTATCCGATACCGAACCATCAGAATGGGATACCATATCCTTCTCAGTATGGTACAAGGACCCAGATGGTGACCCAATTTCAAGCGCGATCATTGTTTTTCCGTATTGGGTTATGATAGAGATGACCTGGACCGGGACCGATTACCGGAACGGAGTCCTTCTAAGTGGCAATTGGACCGTTCCAGACAGAGGAACCTACGACTATTATTTCCTTGCGAGCGATTCATCGAGGCTGACCGGCAGGACGAATGTGAACTATCTGTCAGTCCCAGACCACCCGCCCGAGCTTTATTCTCCAGGCTTGAACCCCAAGACCGGGGATGCGCGGAACGTTTCGTTCACCTTTAGCATCTGGATGAAAGACATCGATGGCGATTACCGGCGCCCGTATATTGTCATTGATGATGATTATGAGAACAGGTCCCTAAGATTGTCGAATTACAGTTATACGGAGGAAGAGATAAGGACAGGAATCAATTTCAGCAGGTCCATCAATCTCTATTCCGGGGAACATGATTATTATTTCTATTCATATTACTGGGATTACTCAAATGGGAGCGAAAGATACGTGGAGGTCAGGTACCCCGAGACCGGATACCTTACCATGACGGCAGGTGGTAATTATAATCCGCCCATCCTATACAACTCCTCGGTGACACCGACGAGCGGTGATAGATCCACTGAGTTCACATTTAGTATTTGGTACAAGGACCCCAATGGAGATCCTCCAGCTTTTGTAAGGGTGGAGAACCTCGATTATTACAATAGCACCATGAACATTATTGGCAGTGACTATAAGAATGGCGTTCAGTGCACGTTAAAAGCAAAGCTCCAACATCCTGGCCACCACTATGTATATTTCTATTCTGAAGATACGACAGGGTTGAGCGCAGTGGGTAATTACAGTCGACCGGAAATTACGGTCAAGGGAACGCCAGGGCTCACATCATTGACCAACGGCTATGTGAGACCCCGGGTCATCGAGCTCGACCGGGAGGTCCATTTCTTTGTCGATTACATCGATAAGACCGGTGATTGGCCTCAAGAATATTATGTTGTTGTGAACGGTGAAAGATATGGTCTATGGGACCATTACTGGTTGGAGAACAACACCATGAGGTTCTACAGCTGGTGGAGCCCAAGGTATTACTCCAACACAACTGGCTATACCGGGACATATAAGTACCATTTCGAGTTCATTGACAGCCAGCTCTACCCGCTCAGATACCCCTCGAGCGGGGAACTGTCCTTCGACGTCTTCGATCACATACCGGACCTCTACAATCCTTCCATCTCACCAAAGGAAGGGAACGACCTTACGGAGTTCGAGTTCAGCATTAACTACACCGACTGGAAGGGGCTGGACCCAACATCCGTCCAGATAATCATGGATGATGTCCCCTACAGTATGGAGGTCGGCCCCAAGGTCAATACAGGATATGGGAACTATTCGAACGATACCTATCGGGTCTGCAAGAAGAAGATGGTCCTTACCCCTGGTGAGCATAGATACTATTTCAAGGCGACCATATCAGGTGGTGCCTACAACATCTATCCCTATGAGGGAGAATTGAGTTTGGAGGTCGATGGCCATTCCGCCCTCTACGGCACCGATGTAACTCCAAAGGTCGCCTATACCGATACGGACCTGAACTTCACCGTGACGTTCAGGGACACATCGGGAATGGACCCGGATTACGTCCAGGTATTCATTGACAATGATGTCCACGAAATGGCGATGGTCGGCGGGAACACACTGACCGGGACGCAATACTTTTTCGAGACAAGGCTCTCGAAGGGGAACCACACCTATTATTTCATTGCAGAGAACGAACACGGTATCCTTAGGGACCCGGGAAAGGGTCAATATCATACTCTGACGGTCCTTGAGCCGCATCCTCCGATGCTGCTCGATGCCCTGGTCTCCCCAGGAAATGGGAACATATCGACCGAATTCAACTTCTCCTGCACTTACAGGGACCTGGATGGGGATGGACCTGAAAGCATCGTCGTGAACATCGATGGTACGCCGTTCAAGATGGTGGCAGGGAACGGCTCGGAGATCGAGACAGGTGTGAGGTACAGCTATGCGACCAAACTGTCCAAGGGGAACCATGCATATTTCTTCGAGACCGAAGATACTACTGGTCGAAGCGCTAGGCTGCCGGTCAAGGACACCTTTACAATAAAGGTGTCAGGAGAGGATGGTGGGATCGTTATAGAAAAGAAAGCCCCCATCGCGAACATTGCCATAACCTATTCCGGATCAAAGGTGACATTCAGCGGTAAGGGCTCTGCAGACCCAGATGGGAACATCACCTTCTTCAGTTGGGTCATAGACGGGCAGTTGTACTCTGAGGTGCAGATCACGCTGGAGTTCGATCATATAGGATACTACAAGGCGACCCTGACAGTAGTGGACAATGATGGCCTCTCTGATACGACCAGTAGCGGTTTCTGGGTGTTTTCGGAGGATGCAGGGACCCCTTCGAACATTACGGATGTGGGGGCCTCTATCTACATCGATGGGAACGGTAACGGAAAGGTCCTCATGAACGAAAGCGATTTCAGCATTACGGTCGAAGGGGTGGAGGACGGGGATGTCTCACTGCATATTGAGAGCCCCAATTCAGACCCTAAGGTGGTCGTTTTCGAGGTCTCCAAGGACGTTTTGGAGGTCTCGGAGGACGGATCGGTCGTCATAGAGGTGGACGGTATCAAGGTCAAGATGGCAAGTTCGCTCGAAGAGGTCCTTACTTCGAACGGTTCCGAACCGCTCTTCTACCTGATAGACACAGGCAGTTCGTACAAGGTCTTCCTCTATCTTCCCGACCCGACCGATGTGGATGTGACCATATCATCTACCGAACCTGAAAGGGCCCAAAGGATAGAACCTAAGACGCTCGTGATAGCTATTCTATTAGGGACCGTCCTGGTCCTCATAATCGTCCTTACCTTCTCGTTCTTGAATTGGAAGGGGATGATAGGCAGCAGCAGGAGCGAGAAAGGATTAAATAATGACCGTTCAGTTGATGATGAGGGAGAGACCGTTACAGCCCCATCTCTTTGGAGCGACGGATTGGGTCCGCAGCTTTCTCCCTATCTGGATGACCTGCTCGCTGATGGACGGGACCGTCCAGGGCGGCACAATATCGACCGGATCGGTTCGAGACTGAGGAAAAGGTTGGAAGCAGGTGACATAGAAGAAGAGGATTTCAACAGATACACATCGGTCCTTGAGAGGATCAGGGAGGAATGAACTTCCCAAAGGTGGTTGGATGAACGTCCAAGGATACAAAGACCATAAGACCAGAGGTCTGCTCCTGCAATATATCAGCGACAATCCTGGAGCATCCTTCGTCCTTCTCAAGGAGGTCTTCAAGACCAGCGATGGGACCTTGAGGTACCACCTTGACTACCTCCTGAAGAAGAGGAGGATAGCACTGGAGAAACATGGTGGAAAGAGGTGCTATTATCCGTTCATAAGGAAATGTTACCCCTATTCGAAGGGAAGTATCGAATTGAACCAAGAGCAGCAGAGGCTGCTCGATATAATAGCAACATCCCCAGGGGTCCATTTCTCGGAGCTGAAGAAGAGGTCAGGATTGGGTAACGGTACCTTCGTCTACAACCTGAACCGCCTCAAGGAGCGGAAACTGATTTGGCAGAGAAGGGGGGAGGAAGGTCTCGGCTACGAAGTGCTTACCCGTGACAGGATAGCCGATGAGGTGTTCCTGGCCATTGTGAACCGGTTCCTGGACGGAGAGCTTGATAAGGATTCACTGGATGAGATGGTCGACCGGTTGGAGCTGTACAGAAAGGAGCGCTAATCCATCTGGTCGGACCTGCCCCTTCTCCCATTAATTGCTCTAGGCCATTATCTGGAGCGTTCCTGAAAAGCTCCTCTTTGACCTTTTAGTTGACGAGGGAGTATGGTCTGCCAAATTATTTAAGAGCGTAAACGGATTCCGCTTCTGGACCCTACCCGGGAGAAACTCTCTTGAAAAAGCTGCTGCCCTTCTTGCTTCTCGTTCTGATGTCCTTACCCACGGTCGTTCAGGTCCAGGACGATGTTGATGCACAGGTCGCCCCTGGCCCGTTGGGTTCTACGGTCCATAAGGATATCAAGTTCTTCGTAAGCCAGGTCCCTGGGTCCGAGGGCGGAGGGTTCGAACCCCATATAGCGGCCGGTCCAGGGATCGACGGGACCGAATGGTTGTACATAGACTCGCCAACTGGATGGATGGGTGGGCAGAGCGGTAACCTTTGGATCTCTAAGGACCACGGGGAGACATGGGAACCTCACCCATACGGCAGGAACGCCGGTGGGTCCGGTGATTCCTATACGGCCATCGCTAAGGACGGGACCATCTACTACACCGACCTCTATCTATGGAGCTCTACCATCGATACATCGAAGGATGGGGGAGAGACCTGGATCAGGAACCCACTGGCAACTAAGACCAGGATGGGCGACAGACAGTGGCTTGCCATGGGACCGACCGTCGGTACTCCACCTGGTGCTCAGACAGAGACGTTGTACATGGTCTACAACGATATCCCTCTAGGTCTTGTTATTCAGAGGGCACAATGGTCGAGCAGAGGGATGTTCTGGACCATGGGCAACAGAAGGCAGGCCGTGACAGGGAGCGTCCAGTCAAGGGACCACTTCGCCGTGGACCAGGTCGATGGGACCATCTATCTTCCGAACAAGGACGGTGGGGGGATCGCGGTCTATGTCTCCACCGATGGTGCGGACACATTCTCCCGATATCAGGTCATATCATCGGGTGATGATGCAAATAATATCTTCATAGCCGCCGACGTTGACATGCTGGGAACGGTCTATCTGACCTGGTCCACCCAGGTCCACATCTACCTTGCACGGTCCCAGGACAAAGGCGTCACATGGGATGTGTTCCAGGTCACGGACACCGAAGGGACGAGGGTATTCCCCTGGATCGTAGCAGGTGACCCAGGAAGGATCGCCCTGACATGGTACGATACCCCGGACACGAACGGTTCATCCGATGAGAAGACAGATGCGGTCTGGTCCGTTCAGGGTGCTATCTCCACGGATTCGTTCTCGGACAACGTGACCTTCCTGATAACTACCATCGAACCGGACGTACATACTGGAGCGATCAGGACGACCGGGACCGGGGGAGACTCTGATAGGGACCTGGGGGATTTCTTCACATGTGATGTCGATGAGTACGGTAGATTGATAGTGACCTATGGGAAGGATGGGGATGACGGTCCCAATGCCAGGCTATCGGTGGTGATGTTCGCTCAGCAGGAGGAGGGGCCGTTCCTTTACAAGAACACCGGACCGGTCGCTATGTTCGAGAACTGGACAAGTGGCCTCAAGGTCAAGGTGGATGGCTCAAGGTCATACGATATGAGCGGCGAGGGTATATCAGGATATAACTGGGAGTGGGGGGACGGAGAGAACACGACAGGGGTCAGGTCCGAACATATCTACAAGAAGGCAGGGACCTACGAGATCACGCTAAGGGCAACAAATAAGTTGGGTATGATAGGGTGGGTCACTGGTCAGGTAACGGTCTCAGAGCCCAAGGAAGGGGGAGTTGGTCTGGTCCTCATCCTGATACCGGTCGCTCTGGTAGCGATCGGTGCTGGGGCCTATTATCTATGGGCCAAGAAGAAAGAGGTCAAGAACAAAGAGTAAGTTAAAAGATAGATGGGGTTAGAACCCCGCTCGTCGATCCTAATTGTTCTGGTCAAAATTATCCAATGATCATTTCAACATTGGTGTCGGGGGCGGGGTTCGATGCTTGGAAAATCCAGATGGATTTTCTGCATATCTGGTATTGCTACCGTTGATATCACATTATCGCAATACCAGATAACCCAGGCTGCTTAGAGAATGATTGTTGGGGTTCGAACCCCGCTCGTCGATTATAATTACATTGATCAAAATATAATTTAAATTAATTCGATATTGGTGTCGGGGGCGGGGTTCGAACCCGCGACCTCCGGATTTCTCCGGATCCTGGGAGCAGTATGTTTGCCCCGTGGGCCCCTATGAGTCCGACGCTCCACCAGGCTGAGCCACCCCGACAGATGCTCAGGTGCGGTCCGCCTCTATGAACTGTTTTTATTTAATCTTTGTCGGATTCCATGGAGATGTTCTTAGGATACCACCATACCTTCAGTGGCACCTGGCCAATGCACTATCTTCTGCCTGGACCCCTTGACATCGTCCTTAACGGAGGAGGAGGGGCCCGTCTAGGGGTCTGTTGCTCAGGAAGTGTCCTACCCAAAGGCCCTTTAGCAACAGGTCTCCCTCGGGCGACAGTTTTTGGTGCCCTGCCACCCCTGTAATCGCCTATCCTGTCTATCCTGGCATCCGAATCGCTGGTACCTCTCGTATACATCAAGATGACCCCAACAAAGACAAGAGCGATAAGGACCAGCATTACTATGAAAACGACCACGAACCAATTCAACTTCTCTTCCTTATCTTCTGGTCGACCTATCGATCCAAGGTTGAAGGTCTCTATCTCCTCCTGCCCGAGGTCGTCCATAAAGATGGTCAATACACCAGTCTCTCCCTTATCCAGTAAGATATCGACGGAGATATTGGACCTTGGTTCCAATGTGATATCATCGAATGAACCGACCGCTTCGGAGCCCAACATGAACTCCACCGAAACGTGGTTGACCGGAAAGGACCCATTGTAGAACACTCTGGCGATATACCGTTGGTCATCTATCCTTGAGACCATAGCATCCAGATCGTCCGAGAGCTTCCGAACCTCGATCATAAAATCCGTTTCGGAGACCGCTACCCCTGCATAGCTGGCCGTAACGGTCACGGTTCGCATACCCAACGAAGCCCCTTTTATTGGCAGGATGGTCATGAACTCGTCCTCCCCAGGGACTATTGGGGTGTTAACGCTCGTCAGCAGACCCTCTGAATCGCTGACCTTGAGGTCAAGCGTATCATACTCCTCACCTCCCAGGACCCCGACCTTTACACGAAGATGTGACCCTGAAGAGGTATAGACTATCCCCGAGGTCGGTTCGGTGAACAGTGTCAGAGAGCTCCCTGTTCCTTCAAGGCTGAGACCAATGGTGCCATACCCCGTGTGGGTCCCAACCCTTGCGGTCACTTCAAGGTCAACGTCCCTTTTGCTCAGGGGACCCTTTGCCTCTATGACGACCGTCAGGTCCACCGGGTCATGGTCATCGATGTTCAGACCGGTGGGGTACATGACATTTACTGAAGGGTCTGTCCCAATATCAAGGACCAAGGGGCCTTTGATGAGACCGCTCGGAACTATCCGGACAGGTACCCTCACCTCACCACCCTGGACGACCTCGAACCGCTGTTCGGGTAACGATATAGAGAGACCATCCTGTTCGTAATTCAGCATCTCTATCCAGCCTTGCAGGGATGCTATAAGACCCTCGTTCCCAGGATGGACAGGAGTGACATCGGCTATCTCGACCCCTGAGAGCTCGAGCTTCATATCAGGGCTGTCCTTCTCCCACGCCATATCGGCAATGACCTCGCCGGAGACCTCTACGATCTGATACACCCTGTTATAATAACCAGTAACCAGCGCCTCATCACCGGGGTGTCTGGGATTGATATCGCCTATGGCCAAACCCTCCAATCCGAAGTTGGAACCCGTTTCGGTCTTTGCTTGGAAGATAGGTTTGACCTCAAAAATGCCCCCTTCTATATAGGCGAGATAGCACCAACCGGAGAGGGAGGTGATGATCATCTCGTTCCCGTCATGACCTGACCAAAGCTCTCCAACCACAACGTTCGTAAGGAGATTGTTGGGGTCCGTGAACAGGACCTTGCTCTTCCAAATAGAACCATCCTTCCAGAGCTCGACCAGTGTCGAGACCGTTCCACCCTTATCGTTCCAGGCAGAGGTGGTTATCCAGACCTCTTCCCCTTCGACCTCTGGGTCTGCATCGGCCACCTCTATTGCCTTAATCGCCTCAGGGACAGGGACCTCGACCTGTTCGTACTGGTCGCCGGTCGTACTCCTGATGTAACGCAGGTACCGGTCCGGGTTAACCTGGTCGTTCTGCATAGAGCCATAAAGGACCTCCTCTCCCGGTGCTGGGTCGATGTCGCCAAGCTCTATGTCGAAGATCCTTAAGGGGGACCTGACAAGAACGGTCGAGGTCCAATCCTCCCCGTTCTTGTGGACCGCATATAATTTCCCAGAATAACCGCCCACCAATACCTCGGGACCATCGCTTGAGCTCAGAGCATCCATTATAACGAGGTCAAAGAGGCCTTTGTCCGTTCCGGGCTCTCCTTCTTCCTGCCAGATCTTACCGGCCCTGAAAGACCCATCCTCCAAGGGCTCGATCATGACGAGATTCCCTTCGAAATCGCAGAGAACTACCTCGATCTCATCGTCATCATCGACATCACCGACTCCCAAGCCCCCTGAGAGGGACCTTGTCGAATTGTAGATCAACTCTCCGCTCATATAGCCCCCCTTGTCCCCTCTGGTCCCGTGGTCGGCAGCGAGCTGGACGGAAGGTATCGATGCGATCGCCACAATAAGAACGACCATGAGCAGGCTCCGATCGAAGCGGATTTCTCCCATGCTCGGTCCAGGGGTCCCCATGAAAAAAAACCTTTTGGTGCGAAAATGGGTTTGAGTTTCACATAATGAACCAAAAAATTCAACTATTACCAACGTTCAATGGTATGACGTGGTCCGATATCCTAGAGGTATGCCAGCCCCGGCCCCATCAAGTATCGGAAGGCCTCTTCTTGTCCTCATCGTGGCCTCTCTCGTCCTTATAGGGGGTTGCGTCGTTGCGGTCCTAAGAGAGAAGGTCTCCGATGGCAATGAGGGATTGAAGCGGTCCAGTATCGATATCATGGAGGTGGTCATAGGGACCTATGGTTCCTATGGAGGCCCCATCTCATTGACCCTGTTCATCTCCGAACCTGACCTCCTCCTGTCACGGAGCGAACTTGACGGAAGGACTGGTCGATCATCGCTCATGGTCAATGGCCAGGACCCACATCATATCTATTTCCCGGACGAGGAGGGTTTCAGATCGGGCGGGACCACCTCGGCCAAGACCTATTCAAAGCCCATTGCGGTCAATATGGGGGACGGTAGGGTCGTACCAGGAAGACTGGAGGTGGTCATCGTTGGATAGACCTCCGGTCATCGTTGACCTGCGGAAGGCCGAAGCAAAAGAGGACCGGTTAGACATCTCCATGACCCTTGCTGTCATTATCGGGGTCGTTCTGGCCTCTTCAGGGGTCTTCATAGCAGTGGTCCTACCGGAGCTTTTTGCCGAAGAAGGGCCTGGGACCGAGGATAGGACCGGGGAGCTCGCCGTTCTGATGACCTTGACAATGGATGAGATACGCTTCGGGGACCACAACCTTAGCCATGCACCCTTCCAGCAGGTCCTGGTGCTGCTCCTTGAGGGGGAAGGGACAAGTGGAACAGAGGTCCAGGTGAGGGAGTTCGCCAGAGAGATGCTGACGATCTTGGTCGGTGAAGGGACCCCATATAGATTGAGGGCATATACCAGCTCAGTTCAGGGTCCACCATGGGAACTGGTATCGCTCATCCAGTTGCCCTCGGACGTTGACCCTTCGGTCCAAACGATCGAGTTCCGTTCCGACACCTTATCACAATATCAGGGGTCAATGACCGTAACACTAGAGATCTGGTCAAGGGGGGTTCAATGATGGTCTCAACGGCCGAGAAGGCCATCCTGGTCCTGGGCATCGTCCTGGTCCTGATAGGTGCGGGCGTTTCGGTCCTATTAATGGCCCCTGAAACCACACAAGATCCGGCGGGGCCTGACCTGTCCATTATCTCCTCGGCTCTTAGGTCAATGGTCTTGGAAAGGCTAGGTTCGGACCACAGCCTTCCAACCGACCAGCTTTCTGTTCGGATAGATGAGGATATCCGGTCCTTTATCGCATCGGACATGGCACTATCAGATAACAAAAGGTTAGTGACAAGGTCCGTGGTGGTGAACATAAGAGAGGACCTGCTCCCCATAACATCCGCTTATCCCCCGGAGACCATCCTCACCAAAAAAGGCCTTCTCTATCCCAACTCGGAGCTCTCAGGAAGTGCAGGACCTCTTCCTGCGCTCCCGGTCATCAAGGCCGATATCGCCATCGAACTGGATATCAAGCCCGAGAACGGAGGAAAGAACGAACCGGGCAGCATAAGGTTCGAGGTCCTCAACATGGACCCGGAGAGGACGCTCGGTTCATTGATGTCGCTCTTGATGACCGACATGGACGGGTGGGGTTCCCGGATGGCCAGGGACATGGAGTACATGCTCACTTCACTTGTCAGGATGAGGACCGTGAGAATGGGTGTAGGGACGAGACCTTTCGATACTGCCCTTAACATACTGAACGAGGGTGATGTGGAGCTCGCATACAATATCGCCATGGGCCTCTCTATAGCCAGATGGACAGGGGTCCCGCCTTCGGACCTTTTAAGGGACCTAGACGATTTCTATTCGGAACAACCCCTTGGCATAACGATGAACCCGACAGGCTCACGGATCTGGGGCAAGGCCGAAAGGGATTCCTTCGCTTCCTACAAGGACAGGACGGCCTCGACCGGGGCACCACGAAGCATAGAGGCCCTGACAGGTTCGGTCCTCCAGACCGGACACTCCGATACGGCCGATATCTTCCTGCGCTTCCTCCACATGGACGCAAGGACAACTTCCAGCGAACGCCTGGACCCGCTGGACGATAAAGGCCCCCTTGAAGAGATGGACCTGCTCAACTCAAGGCAGAGAAAGGACCCCTATGATACCTATTCTCTCGAACACCATCCCTCCTATCCTACCCTGTCTGGGATCCCTCTGCCTGAAGGTACCGTTCCGTTCTCACCAGGGACCGAGACCGTCCCACTCCTTGTTGCCGAGATCGGACCGACACGCGGGTATTCGGTCGTTGGCAGGGACCTTAGGGTCGCAGGCCTCAACGATTACAAAGCTTGGTTCACCAACGCTGACCCAAGCCTCAATGAGAGCGACCTCATCAATTACGGATATCAGGGCCAGACCAATACCAGATGCGGTGCGATACTGCCTCCTCCCGAGCCTCCCAGCCATGATTACAGGATACAATGGGACCTGGTCGTGACCGCAAAGATGAACCTAACTGGTACGGTCCGGGGTTATGTCGGAAGCTCCCTGCCGGAAATGCCTGTTATGAAGGAAATGCCCATCTCGTTCCCTCTCAGGGTCCATTCCTGGTTCCAGAAAGAGCCGAACCGGGACGGCGGGTTAGAACTGACCAACATCAATAGCGGTAAACAAGAGATCACACCCATATCCACCAGATGGGCAATAACCGCCAAAGCGAATGCAAGCGAATACTTCGAGAGGTATGCGTTCCAGGACATCAGGGAAGGGATCTCCATAGGCTCTTCGCTACTTAGATCGCTCTCGTACAGGGAGAAGTTCCTGGACCCCCATGGTACAAGGACCTCCGCCCAGGTGAACGCCCTCTCAACGGTCCCTGCCCTCCAGACCTGGATCAACAAGCGCGAACTCGGACGTGACCTGGCGATACTCAACCATGTCTACCTTAAGGGTAAAGGGCTCAAGCCAGGGTCGCTTGGTACCCTTGGCACGGATGGCCTCTCGATGACCCTGGACCATTACCAGGCAAAGGACAGGATGGACATCAGAGCGATATCGCCTGAAGGGACCATCCTTCTCTCTATACTGCCCATCTCCTCTTCGGCCCCGGAAGCGGTCCTGAAGGTAACGACCCCAGATGGGATCGTGGTAACCGTCGAACCAGCCACGGGTTCGTTCGAGGTCGAAGGCATCCTGGACGGCCTCTATTTCAAAGAAGGGTCTCTCTCTCCGACCATACCCACGGAGACCCTGAGGTCCCTGGTCCTTCAGGACAGTGCTATGATGACCTCGGCACCTATCACCTTTTCCAGCTCCCGACCCTCATCTCCCTACGAATCGAATAAGCAGGGGATCGGCGAGCAGCTACTTGTCGCGCCTTCTGTCCATCTCGCCATAGCAGGGCCTCTCTCTGAAATAGAAGAGCTGGGCATGGACCTACCTTCCATGGGATCACAGGGACCTAAGAGCGAAAATGGTCTGAACATCCTTTTCACTGACCTTCTATCACGTACATCCGGTACAGGCCTCTGGGTTGGTGCGGTGATCGTCTGGAACGGAGAGAACGGGACAACTCCGCTGGATAGGACCATCCTCTTCAAGATATCAGAAGGAACGGACCCCTCGTTCTTCCATACCGCTTTCCTACAGGCCCTATGGTCCCCCTATCCGGACCTGGGCAAGGTCCTAAAAAGTGGTCCCCAGGGGTCCATAGAGGTCTTGACCTATGACCGGGTACCGTCATGGGCCGTCCCTCCCGGACCCTCGGCCGAAGGAACGGACGTCATCATATCGGCCCATTGCAGGTTCGAGCCCGGAGCGAACGGCAACGTCCTGAACAACAATGTCTTCCAGCAAGCATCGATCGATGCCCCCAATTATGGAACGGCCAAGTTCGGATGGACCGTCCTTGAGCTCAGAGCCGCTTCACCGTTCTGGTGATAGGACCTTCTTCAGGACCCTGTCCACCCGCTCCCCTGCTGTCCCCGTGTACATGGATGGGTCCAAGGCCCTATCGAGCTCCTTGCTCGAGAGCAACTTCCTCAATTTCGGAGAGGAGAGCAATGCCTTCTTGTAATCCGCTCCGGAATAGTGCTCCATCGCCGCGATACGTGTCAGTTCATGGGCCTCCTGCCTTCCCATTCCCTTTTCGCAGAGCGCCATGATCACCGATTCGGCCATTATGACGTCTCCCGCTGCCTTCAGGTTCTTTGCTATCCTTACGTTGTCCACCTTAAGCCCCTTTATGACCTCGGTCATCCTGAAGACCGCCTCATCGGCTATGACCATCATATGGGGGACTATGAACCTCTCCGCCGAGGAGTTAGAGAGGTCCCTCTCGTTCCACTGGACACCCCCCTCGAAGGCAGGGATTAGGAAGCCTCGAACTGTCCTGGCAAGGCCTGTGATGTTCTCGCACATTATTGGGTTGCGTTTGTGCGACATCGTGGAAGAGCCTACCTGCTCCCTGCTGTCGAACGGTTCGGCAAGTTCCCCTATCTCGGGCCTCTGGAGGGTCCTTATCTCGGTCGCCATCTTCTCCAGGGTCACGGAAAGGTTGCATATGTGGGATAACAGCTCCAGCATCCGGTCCCTCTGGACGATCTGCGTGGCGGCCTCCTCGGCGCCAAGACCGAGCTCTTCCATGGCCTTGGATTCCACGGTGAATGCCATATCCCCCAATGCCGCCCCGGTCCCTACAGCACCGGACATCTTCCCTACAAGGACCCTTTCCCTGCACTGGTAGAGCCTCTGGCGATGCCTGTCCAGCTCCGCGAGCCAGACCGCGAACTTGAACCCAAGGGTTATAGGGACCGCCCACTGGCCATGGGTCCTGCCCACCATCACCAGGTCCCTATGCTCCTTGGCCTTGGACGATAGTGCCAAAATGAGCCCGTAGATACGTCCGTCAAGTATGTCCAGGCCCTCCCTCAACTGGAGGGCAAGAGCGGTATCCACCATGTCGTAGGAAGTGGCACCGAGATGGACATATTTGCCCGCGTCCCCTTTGCATGCCTCGGACAGGACCTGGACTATGGCCATGATGTCATGCCTTGTCCTGCCCTCGACCTCTTCGACCTTTTTCAGGTCCACGAACTCAAGGGATGCCCTCTTCGTTATCTCGCGGGCCGCTTTGTCAGGTACCATCCCGATCGATGCCTGGGCCCGGGCCAAGGCCGCTTCGACCTCTAGGCACCTGGCCACCCTGGCCGCATGGCTCATCGCCTCCTTCATCTCTTTCCTGCCGTACCTATGGTCAAGTGGACAGACGGGCTCCATCTTCGCTACCCCGCTCCCTAATCGACGATACCGGTATTAAGGCTTCGCGGGAGGGATGGAAATGACCGTTCCAAGAAGCATCCCGAGGGCCCTATCGGCGACCTGTCCCTTGAAATCGGCCCTATCCCTCACCTGAAGGAGGAAGCCTTCGGTATGGGGATCGGACCCTTTTCTCAGGACGGAGATGAAAACGGCCCCTACCGGTCTCTCCTTCGTACCACCCCCCGGTCCGGCGATGCCTGTGACCGCCAAAGACAGGTCCGCATCCGTGGACATGAGACAACCCTTGACCATTTCCTCGGCTGTCTCCCTGCTAACGGCCCCATGGGCCGCAAGCGTCCCGGAGCGGACACCCAAGGCCTCTGTCTTGATATCGTTGGAATAGGCAATGAACCCTCCAATGAAGCATTCGGATGCGCCAACAACGTCCGTTATCAAGGATGCTATTAGACCACCTGTACATGATTCCGCCGTGGAGATGCGGACCTTCCTCTCCGTAGCCGTCCTAACGAGCATCTCCCACGTTGGCGTCCTCATCCTTGGTCTCCCATCAAAAATAGCTCACCGACCCTTGTATCGCCCTCAAGCTCGGTTATGAGGCTTGCCACAGAGGAGGGTACCAGGTCCTTCCATTCACTGCCGTTGGCCATGCGCTCCCTCACCTTGGCCCCAGATAATGCTCCCCGATCGATGAGCGGTGTGGACCTGACCTCGAAACCCTCCTCCTCGAAGAGCCGTCTGGTCAATGGATTGTTGGAATAGACGATCTCGAAGTTGGGTACCAACGACAGCACATGGCTGACCCAGATGGAATACCTGTTGACATCCCTGAGGGGGACAGGTATTACCCTGGCCCCCCATCCGAGCTCCCTTCCGGCCGCCATCACCATCTCCATCCTCTCCCCTGCAGTGAACGGGTCCCTGGTCGTGTTTGACGCCTCTGCGGACCCAATGCCTGCAATAAGCTCATCCACCTCCTTCAGGGCGCTCTCTATTATGGACACGTGGCCGTTATGGAGGGGTTGGAACCTCCCTATGAACAGACCTCTCATGAGCGGCTTATTGGGAAGCTCCCTATTTGTGGTTTTCCCATCGGGGGACGGTCTGCCGCTTAACGATCAGAACAGATCAAGGAACAAACTGTAGAAACGAGGGTCGTTCGTTAGCTCGGGATGGAAAGAGGCTGCCATCATATTGCCCTGCTGGGCCAGCACCATCATCTCATCCAGGGTCCCTATGACCTTGCACTCGCCCCAAACCTTTCGGATCAGAGGGGCCCTGATGAAAACCCCTGGGTACTCGCCCAATCCCTTGATGTTGATAGTGGATTCGAAGGATTCCCTCTGGGGGCCGAACGCATTCCTGTCCACGGACATGTCCATGAGATCGAGAAGTTCGGTCCTTGTCCTCTCTACCTGCCCGTCCCCCTCTTTGGCCAGCAGGACACACCCAGCACAGGTCCCGAGTACGGGAATGCCCTCAGATGCCATGGAAATGACCCTCTCCCTTAGTTTGAACTGGGTCAATAACTTCGATATCGTTGTGGATTCCCCACCAGGGATACAGAGGCCCTTTACCCCACCAAGGTCCGAGGGCCTTCTGACCCACACCGCATTACCGAGCACCCCGAAATGGTCAAATGCCCGCCTGAGCGCGGTCATATGTTCCTCCACGTCCCCCTGGAGGCCTATCACGCCGATCTTAAGCGCCTTCATTCAATGGGTGCTAGGCAAAAGATATAGATAAATCAGTTGGGAAGGACCTTTCCGGGAAGAGGTGTCCTCTCCACCTCAAGGCCGTCCCAGGTAGGATATATCTCCGAGATATAGCCCTCTTCTTCGAGGTCAGATGATATCTCCTCGAGCACCCATGGGGCAATGAGCAGCTTGTCGTTCATGGGTTCCATCAGCGTGGTAGGGATAGCATACTCCTCTGATAACCTCCTCATGAGAGCTCGCGGGTCCTTCGCGGTTATGATGCCCCTGATCAACGTCCCGTCCTCAGTGACGATCTCCAATTCCCTTACGACGTTGTCGGCCATCCTTTTCAGCCTGTTCCTTAGCTGGACCGAGTCCTTATAAACGGAAGAGCAGACATGAAGGACGGTCCTTGCATCCGGGAACTCGGCCCTTACCTTATCAAAGGTCCTGTAAGCTAGCTGGTACGATCCCTTTACCGCCATGGAATCTTCGACGAGGTCATATCCTCTGTCCCGGAACTCGTCCATGTTGGTATGGGATGCCTCGAGCTCGTTCAGGTTGACGAAATCCATCCCCTCCCTTACCGCGTACCTGACCAGATGGTAAAGGCCTTCGCTGAGCTGGTTCCCACCCTTCAGAGGGTCTACCAATGCTGGGACCTCAAGACCTACGGACAACCTGAGGGACCTTGCTTCTAGTATCAGGGCATGATATATCGAAGCGTCCATGGCATCCCCCTCCTCCCCATCCCTTCCCAAGAACCTGAAGCCATCCCATGTATCGAAAGGTGGGTGGAACCTGATCTCGTTCAACCCGGCATCACGGACCTTCCTAAGGTCCCTTGGGTCGAACGGACCGGATGTGTAGAGGTGCACATGATGCCTGTTCCCGAACTCCCGCTTCAGTACGGAAATGACCTCAACGGTCCTCTCCGCAACAAGCATAGGGTCACCTCCTGTTATGCCGGTCCCAAGGGCTTTCATGACCCTTGCCTCGGCCAGAACCTCCTTCAACCATCCTGTACCATCCACAGGCCTCTCATTGGCGAAGATCACATCGTTCCCCTTCTTTACCTCCGATAGTGGGCAGTAGAAGCAATCTCTTGCGCATACCCCGGTGATATAGAGCACGAGCTTCGTCCCCCTGTCGCACAACCTGCAACCGTACGGAGGCCTACCGTCGCAGGACCCTAACAGGTCCTCTGTCAGCTTAGGGGTCATGGGCAGGGAAATGGTCTTCTTATGGTTAAGAATTGCTCCTGTGCACCCTTTTTTGCGAAAGGTTTTTTTCTTAAAACCTCCCCTATTGCATGACCGTGAGGGATATGATGACGAAGGACATAAGGAGGGCAGGCCATTGGACCAGAAGGTCATCAAGCTGACGGCAAGGGACAAGATACTCCTTCTGCTGCTGAACTATACCAAGTTCAGAGGAGAGCTGCAGGTCCCGGTGGACCTCACCCAGGAGGGGATAGCGGGTAACCTGGGAATAATCAGATCGGCCGTGCCCAGGGCCGTGGGGTCTCTGATCTCAAAGGGTGAGGCAGAGGAATATCTGGCCCATGTGGACAACCTTTCAAGGAGGAGGAAGGTCTATCTCCTGACCGATAATGGTATCCTATCTGCAAGGACCCTGCTAGATTCGTTGTTCACCCTCAAGATCGAGGTCCTTGATGGAGGCACCAAGCGGAAGGATACGCTCGGAAACCTGCTATCGAGCAACGAGGTCTCGTTAAAGAACATATCAGATGTCGTGCTGTCCAGGAAGCTGGATAGGTCCGCTGGGACGGACGTTGGGACCGAGAGGAGGAAGAGGACGAGCTATACGCACTCTCTGACACCGCCAGATATGTTCCTGGACAGGGAGGTCGAAGCTGAGGAGATATCCCGCTTCCTAAGCTCGCCAAAGAAACGCGTCCTCATCATCTACGGGATAGCCGGGGTCGGAAAGACGACGCTATCGTGGAAGGTCACCCAGCTATTTGGCAACAAGATGGACATCTTCTACATAGACCTGAAGGAATGGACCACTCTGAGCTATGTCATCAGGGAACTATCAGGATTCCTTGCCGGTACGGGCAATGACTGTCTCTCCTCTTTCAGGGAAACAAGGACCGATCTGGACATGGATCAGATCTGTGACCTCTTGAAGACATTGCCCCAGGAGCCACCGCTCTTGTTCATTTTCGATGACCTCCACAGGGCACCTCAGGAGGTAACGAACTTCCTGGGCTGCCTCAAGGAGAGGTTGCCTTTCATGAAGGGGCTGCATGTCATGGTCCTCTCAAGGACCCGTGCGACGTTCTATGACATCAGGGATGTAAGGCTCAAAGGTCTTGTCGGAGAGATGGAGCTTTTGGGATTCGACAGGGAGACCTCAAGGAAGTTCCTCATCGAAAGGGGGTTCGATGCCAAGGAGGTCGACTCCGTCATCGAAAGGACCGGGGGTCATCCACTGGCCCTTGTCCTTGTTGAGAAAGAGGGGCGGGATATCGATATGGAGGACTTCGACCATTTCCTGAAGCAGGAGATCTTCGATAAGTTGCCCCTTGACAGGTTAAGGCTCCTCGGCCTGCTTTCCCTTTGCAGGCTTCAGTTGGGAGAGGCAGAGCTCTCGTTCTTGGTCGATCGGGGATCGGAAGCGGTCCAATCCCTCTTGGACGGGCATCTCGTCTTTGGTACCCCTGGAGGCTACATGGTCCATGACCTCATCAAGGAACAGGCGGTGCTGGCCCTTGACCCGGATGTCAAGGTCTCATGCCACAGGGACCTTGCCAGGTTGTTCCATGAGAGATTGGTAGGGATGGGGTTCCATCAGGATATCGGTATGGACGTCCCCCCCTATCCTTTTGGTCTGGAGGA
This sequence comes from uncultured Thermoplasmatales archaeon, assembly GCA_964563055.1. Taxonomy (GTDB): domain Archaea; phylum Thermoplasmatota; class Penumbrarchaeia; order Penumbrarchaeales; family Penumbrarchaeaceae; genus JALOTP01. The sequence goes on from CAZLVP010000010.1 coordinate 89,833, forward strand.
CGAACCTGGCCTGGGCCCTGTACCGCTCTTCGTCTCAGAGGAGGTATTCCACCAGCTCGGCTCGGGAGAGGACCAGGAGGCCATGGATGTCATGATCAAAGCGGCCCTCCAGATACCATCGATGGACCTGGTCCGAGAGTTCGGACCTGTCCTTGTTCGGGCCAAACGTGGGGATAGGGACCCGACCAATAAAGAGAGGATTGAGTTCATCAAGATGCTCCTCAATATTGCGGACGGTGACCACGGGAAGGCCTTGATCACTGCAAGGAAGGTCTGCAAAGATGATACCTCCAAAGACCCATTGATAGGTTCCATGAGAGCCTGCTGTAGCCTTTGGCTCCCATACCTTATCGAGAAGGCATTGGGACCAGAGGAAGGTCTTAAGGCCATCAAGGCCATCGATGAGGCGGACGTCCCGGATAGATCGAGGTATTACCTCCTTGTGACAAGGGCATCCCTCATGTACAAGGTGGGTGACCATAAGGGAGCATCAGAAGCATATTCGAGGTTCTTAGATGCGATCATGGACAACGAGGACCTACCGACACAGCTCAGGGAGATCTTGAAGGACGCGGTGGTCAGGGCCAACAAGGGTTCTATAAAGGAAGCGACCGACCAGTTCCAGAGGATCATGGCCTTGACCGGTGCGAACAAGGACATATTGAGGGAGGAGATGCCATATGTGGACATCGATCACCACCTTCTCTCGGCGATCTATTCTCTCCATTATGTAAAGGGTGTGTGATAATGGGAAAGTAGCTCAGGAACGATCATCCATGTGGTGCTGGGTTCGAAGGGTTTATAGTCATCATCGTATTCGTCCTACGAAACCTATCATCGGGCCCGTGGGGTAGCCTGGTCCATCCTTGTGGCTTTGGGAGTCATAGACTCCGGTTCGAATCCGGGCGGGCCCATTTATGATTCTATTCATTATATAATTCCAATAAATGGGACCGCCCGAAGAGATCGATCTATCATCATCGATGAAGCCCAATAACGGTCATAAGTGATCTCACATCATTATTGGGCTGGAATCCGGGCGGGCCCATTTATGATTTTGATTATCACCTAATAAGAATAAATGGGACCGCCCGAAAAAATCTATATATTATCATCGATAAAGCCCAATAACGGTCTTAAGTGATCTCATATCAGCGACCTTTTTTAATCAGGTAGGTTTTTTTCGTTCTTAATAAATCTATGAATTTTTCATATATTAAAAAGGATTAATTCCATAGGTCATCCATGGGATGTCCCATCGCTTCTTGATATACCTTCATTTCCGGTCGAACACATAGACCACATTGGACCTCAAGGGGGAAAATATCTTGGGTACGGAGTTCAGAGTGAGAAGGACCATAAAGAGGCTTACACCCGAAGAGATCGATCTCAGACAGGAGGCCCAGAGAAGGAAGCAGATCTCAGATTCCATCCTTGATCTGGTCTATCAGAAGGTCATGGAAAAGGGGTCCAAGAGGAAGGACCTACAGAACGAGGAAGGTCTGACAGACCTATAGAACAAAGACCAGTGGGACACTTTCTACAAGAGGTGTAGTGGGTCCTTTGACGATACCGTACTGTTCATGGGTCATCTATATCTTGGTGGAGCGGTTCGTAACCTTATAAAGAGGTGTTACGAACGAACGACTGCATGGACGAACAGATGGGCAATACGATGATGCCCTGCATGTACATGAACCACGATATGGAGAACTATTACGCCCAGGTCGAACTGCCTGGCGTGAGGAAGGAGGACATAGTCCTTGAGGTGATGGAGAACGGCCTCTGTCTCAAGGGAAGAAAGGGCGAGAGCGATATCGCCGGTTGCTGGATGCTCGCTCATCCTGTAGCGGTGGACTCCGTTAAGGCCAGGTACGAATCGGGGCTCCTGGACATCATCTTGCCCCTTAAGAACAAGCTCAAGGACGGAAAAAGGGTCGAGATAGAGTGAAGCTAGGATAGCTCAGACCCTTCGTAAATCATTACTAGCAAGACGGCAATCCCCCTTAGATGAGCGATGACGATGGCAAGGACCCTGCTTCTGAGTTGGAGCAGCTGAAGAGGCGTTTGGATGTTATCGAAAGGGAGCTAAGGCTCGTTCAGTGCGGGCCATCAAGGAACGCGGAAGAGAACTATATCGAGTTCGAGGGTGGGTTCTTCGAGGTCATGAAGGCCTTGAAGGCCCTTTATCCGGGCAAAGCAGAGGACAACCAGAGGATGCTAAAGATATCTGATGATATTGAGAGGGGCAATATCCGGATAGATATGACCGAGCTCTTCTTCAGGTTCTTCGTCAGACAAGAGATCAACAATGCTCGGATCAAGCTCCTTCTCATCTCCCAGAAGCTGGATGTGGATGCCTCTCTGTTCGATCAGCTTGACGACCTGTCCGTACTCATCGACGACCCAAGGTACTCCGTTCATCAGGTCATCATTGGGTGGAGGGGGTTCGAAAGGAATGTATCCAACGAAATAGCCAGGCTAAGGTCTAGGAAATGAACCTGTCCATAGGCCGGACCAAACATCATCTTGATGTGGCTTGTTTAGGGGGTGTCGGGACCCAGACGATCTCCTCGTTCCGCCCCTTGAGGTATGCATCAAGCTTCTTTTGTATGAAGTACCCACCAATCCCTATTACAACTGCCAGCGATATCTGGACCGAAACGGCGATGGGTGGACCCAAAGAGGAGAGGAGCGGATAGAGGGCTGCGGCCACAACGAGCCCCCCGGTGAGCGAGGTGAAGAAGAAGAGGAACTTTTGGACGATTATTATCACGAGGACGAACATCAACGTACCAGCGACATAGGCGGTCCATTTGAGCTCATCGGGTACGAAGGCCAATATCAGGTCCATTACCGCCAGTGATACCAGGAAGGCTATGAGCATCGCGGACGCTCCTTGGCCGACGAGCCCACCAAGGAAGACTATTACGAAAGTTATAAGGACCTTTACCAGGAGTGGGACCTCATAGGGCTCGAGCAGACCCTCGAAGATCATGTATGCAAGGACCCCACCCGTCAAAGCCCCTATGAAGAAGGCCGTATGCTTGAAGATCTCCTTCCCATAGACCATGAGGCAGATACCTATAAGAACGAGCAGGGGAACGAGCAGGAAAATGGGATTTTCTATGTCTAGGAGCATAGTATCATCCGTTCTTTTGATGGGGCCAGCACTATTTATTGTTTGTTCCGTTCCTATCTATCAAACGTGGTTGCCCTCAACCTTTGAACAACGAGCTCAGGATCTGCCTCTGTCCTTTCTTGATGTGCTCGAGAAAGGTAGAGTGCGAAATGTCAAGTTTTGAGGCCAGGTCCCTTGAGCTGACCTTTCTGGGGACGTCGAAATACCCCATCCTCACCGCTGATTCCAGGCAGGTGTACTGCTTGGGAGTGAGCTGGGACAGGACCCCCTCGAGCCTGGGGTGGTACTTCCTCACTGATATTACCTCATAGGTAGCTCCCCAGCCCTCAGCGAACTTCAGGAACCTGTTAATATCCTCATGCGTACCGACTATGGACCCTGTCATGGTACCGAGCGTGAAGCGGGCAGGGAACTCTATGAAACAATCGAACGTGTCGAAGAACTTCCGTATCACCTCTCTGTAGACCTCAGGGAACTTCCCGGAAACGATGAGGATGGAGGTGTTCCCGTCCCTTGATATCTCTTCGGCCCTCTCAACGATCCTCAATCTCTCAACGTGTTCTATGTCCGGTCCATCCTTCCACTTGACCTCTACGACAAGGATGAACTTCTCGAAGGTCTGCATCAAAGAGGTGATAATGGTCACCTCCTCCATCTTTTCGAACATGGCCCCGAAACCAAGCTCAAGGATGTCCGGGGGATTGTAGTTCAGCTTCAGGATCTTAAGGTCCATCATGGACCTTCTATGGAAGGGTCTGATTTATTCTTTTTCCATTCCTTCCTTCCATGTAAGCCTTGTTCAATGATGAAATGCCTATATCTCAGGGATGAGGACCTCTTCCTCACCATCCCTGACCTCGACCCCGGTGGTTGGCGGAGGGGCTTCGTCAAGGACCTCTGCCACGATCGTCCCTTCTGCGACCTCCCCTTCCAGGTCCATGGTCATGACAGGATAGCTACCGTCATCCTTCTCATCCTCCATCACACTTCCGTCGGGAAGGGGGGCTCCAGTTCCAACGATATCGGGTTCGACCTTGACGCCCGATGAAGGCACCGTTGGCGCGGCCTCTGGTACCTCATCTATGCTCTCGCCTCCTTCGTCCCTCTTCCAGAGGTATATCCCGCCTCCCACCAAAGCCAGGAGGACAAGGGCCCCAATGCCGATCGCAGCGAAGAGGACCGTCCTATCAGGGCTCTCACCGTTCGGTCCGACCTTCAATCCCGTGACCTCGTAAGAATTATCGGATGGATCGCCCTCTCCGTCCGATGATGTCTCCGGACCCACCACCAGGAAGAGATTGAACTCTCCTGTTTCCTTGGGAGCGTTGAGCTTCAGTTCCACCGTTCCGGTCGTTCCCTTTCCCGGTTCAAGGAGCAGGGACGAGACCTCTGAACCTATCTCCTTGCCGTCCTTCGAACCTAACTTTGCATTCACCCTGAAACCGCCGGAAAGAGGTGCGTTCCCTTCGTTCTCCACGGTCACAAGGACCGTGAAAGGTTCCCCTCCGGTAAGCACTGTCTTGGAAACGTCCGCTGTCATAATGGAGAGGTCAGGAAGGAAGCTGAAAGTCCTGGATACCTTGTTGTTGCCCCTTTGGACCTCGTTCATCTCCAAGGCCGGGTCGATCGTTAGGACGAGCTCATGTTCCCCTACCGCCTTGGGCTCCCAGATAACATCAGAGACCGAGGCCTCTTCTCCGGGATCGAGCCCTGGGACCGTGGCAGTGCCTATCAGGTCCGGTCCGTCCCTGAGCTCGTAGTCGAATGATGGGGCGGCCCCTTCCCCAGTGTTCCTGATAGTGGCTATCAACTTGACCCTGTCACCTATCACGGGGGCGGGAGGTTCGAACCCAATGGGAGAGACAGCAACAAGGTCCGGGAGGAGGGCCCTGACGCTGACGCTCCATGTCCAAAGGGTCCCCTGCCCTGCGGTCCTGAGGACCAGCCCGCCAGCGATCTGGCTAACGGAGGGTGTTACTGTCAGGACCACCTCGACCAGGACCGATCTCGTCGGGTCAAGGTAACCGACCTGGCGTTCATAGGAGGCGTAAGGGTCTAGGGACTCGTCAGCTGACACGTTGTAGTCCACCCTCACGTTCCCATCGTTCAAAAGGTATATCTCGAACGTTGCAGAAGGCTGTACGTTCTGGTCTACGGTCCTATCGGTCGGGGACCTCATCTCGAAAAGGAGGGATTCCTGTTTTTTCACGGTGAGAAGGTAGTAGAGAACGGCCTCCGTGGACTGGTCCCCTGTCATCACAGCGGTTATCCCTATGGTCATGTTGGACCCGGGAGGCTCCTTTGTAGGTACATTGATCTCAAGGGTCACTTCCCTTGTCCCCCCGACCTGAAGGAAGAACGTAACGGGTGATAAGGTAATATCAGAGGTCTTCACCGATGTGTTCCCTTCAAGGGACCTTGTAAGGGTGACGTTCCCCGGTAGATTTCCCATGTTCTGGGCTGTGATCTTGAACCTTGAGATGGCCCCCGGTGGGACCTCCGCTTCGGTCGGGTCAAGTGGGGACAATGATAGTGACATCAGAGGCTGGTCCGTCTCTCTGATGGTAATTCTACCCCCTCCGTCCTCCGAATAGACCTTTTTGCTGATCTCGCCCCATGCATTGTCCTTGCTGGCCCGTATATGGGTCCAATCCGCATCCCTATATTCAAGGAAGGCCAGGTCGAAAGAGAACTCGCCGCTTTGCTCCGAAATGGTCATTAGGTTCTCCTGGGTCCTGTTCAGGGTGGCCACCACCCTGGCACCATCCTCAGCGACCCCCTGTGGGTCCAATACCGTACCATCGAGGGTATAGGAACCAAGGGGCGTATCGTTCTTAACGGTGGTCTGGTTCATACCATAGTTATTGGTCTCATCGGATTCCTGGACCGACCCGGGAGAGGGGTCTATCGTTGCCTCTATGGTGAAGGTCCTTTTTGCCTGGCCTTCCGGTATGGACGTTGGCGTCCATTGGACCGTCACGTTCGTGATACTTCCTGGGGGGGCCGGTCCGGCAGTGGTGAACCTGCTCCCACCTGGGGGTGCTTCACCTTCGATCAGGACCTCAAGGGTGAAGGTGTCCACACGCTTGTCCCCCTTGTTCCCGACCGAGACGAGGACCCAGGAAGGGTCCTTCTCTATTAGATGGACGTTGCCTGCAATCTTCCCATCCCCCCGGAGGAAGTGGATACCGCTGATGAAAAGGTCAGGATAGGCCTGCTCGACCATTATTATGGTGCTCCCGTTATTGTTGGACTCATCGGTCTCGAGCACGGTATTGGTCGGGTCTATTTGGACGGTTATTGTATGGGCACCTGGTGAGGATGGGGTCCACCTCACTGTGGCCTCGGCCGTAGAAACGACATCCTCTAGAACATCCTCACCCGCTATCGTCTCAGGGCCGCTCCCTGCCCTATCAAGGAACCTGACAAGAACGTTCCTTGCAGAGGATGGACCTGTGTTCTTGACAAGGCAGTTCAGGTTCATCGTCCGACCTTCCGTTGGTTCAGGGTCGTCCGTATAGATGTTGGGCTGGATCGAACCATCGAGCTGAAGGTCTATGAGAGCTTGGGTCACCTTGTATCCCTTTATATAGAGGTCCGTGAACTGGTCATTGCCTATGTCCCCAATGACCCCGGTCACAGTGAATGGGAGGGTCTGCAGTGTCAAGTTCCAAAGATATGCTCCATTCCCTCTGATCGCATGCAATCTACCGTTCCCCACGAATACCGTGTCCCTTAGGCCGTCCTTGTCAAGGTCGCATATCAATGGAGGGGAGTGGAGCGGATTGGTCCCGGCCCCTGGAGCATCCTTGACCCAGAGGGTCCGGGAAGTGCCGTTCTGGAAGACCCTGTAAGCGGCCATCCTGAGGGATGGAGGGGTAGTGAACACCCTTGTATGGATAAGTACCTCAATATTGCCGTCATTATCTATGTCCGAGATGGCCGGGTACGATTCAAGGGAACCGGGCATGGGCCCAATGACAGAGAACTGGTCAAGCGTAAATGTATAACAGACCAATCGTCCGGCCCCGGGGAGGGACGGATAGCTGACTATTATCTCCCTTGTACCATCCCCTGTCAGATCTCCGATGATAGGGGTCGGTACAGGTCCTGTGAAGGTGTGGGGTATGGGCGACCCCAATGCCGCGGTAACGTTCTTTAAGTGTGCCCCCTGGAAATTGATGACAGTGGTCCTCAGCGTCTGTCTGGACGATGATAACGAGTTCACGACTATCCGGTTGGTCGGACCAGTGCCTGGATAGATCGCAGGTGTGGACAGGACCTCACCGACAGGGCCTATGTCCTGTGACCAGAGCAAGCTCCCGTTCGCTCCGTTGTGGGCGGAAAGCCTGTTCCCAGTTCCCAGCACCACATCCTCCACATTGTCCGAATTGAGGTCATGGATGCAGGGCGAGGAGTACCTCAGGGTCCCGGCGGTGCCGTTGGGCGATATCCATAGCAGGTCCGTAACCTGAGCGTCGGGGGACCAGGAATATCCTGAGGGTCCAAGGACGACCGATGGTTCGAAGAGGGCCAGTTGGTAATCGTTGCCGTTGTTGATGGATGCCAGGACCTCCACCTTCCCGTCATTGTTGGTGTCCATAAGGGCTGGTGCGACCAGAAGAGTGTTCGTGAGCCGTCCGTACAAGGTCCTAACATCGAGGGACCACATGGTCCTACCAGAGTCCCCGTCCCTTGCAACAAGGGTGGTCAGATTCGAATCGAAGACCGCTATCACTGACCGTTCCTGGGTCTCGGAGAACAGAATGTTCGAACGGAGGTCAGCAGCAACCGAACCGATCGCCGTTGAGTTTGATTGGTCGCTCCATTGCAGGGCCGGGTCCGTCAATCCCTTTGGGGCTGGAGCACCTGCCCCGGTATGGAAAATATCCCGGCCGACCATTGGCCAATATAACTGGGAGAGGCCCCGTTCACCCCTCATATCCATGAAAAACGGTCCGGTCGGTCCTTCGATCTTCACGGAATGGACCGTTAGGACCTGAGGACCGCTGATGAGGACAAGGACCATGAGGAGGACGATACCGCTGACAGTCGGACCCTGTTCCTTGACCAAAACTACACCCCGCTGACCCGACCATAACAGGGCCATAAGTGGATATATTCTTTACTGGTGAAATACCCGAATTCTCCCCTTTTTTGGTCTGGCCCTCTAATATTTTAAATACCTTCTCTGTCTATCCCCGTTCATAGGGACCATGTCGCGTACGGAGTGTCTGATATGGGCGATAGCGAGCTTAGACAGGCCAAGGAAAGGTTGATGAAGCTCTGGGATGCATACGAGACCCAGGAAAGGGAGCTAAAGGCCGCCCTTGGACGTGTCAGTGACCTGGAGGAACGGCAGAGGGACAAGGACAGGGTCATAGAGACCTTGAGGGAACTGGCGGATTCCAAGGACCAGGAGCAAAGGAAGCTCGAACTGGAGCGGTCCTCCTCCGGAAAGGAGGTCTCGGATCTGAGGAGCAGACTTGAAGAAGCGAACAGACAGCTCGAGCTGGAGCGGGGCAGGTTCAAGAAGCTCTTCGTTCTGACCCAGGAGCTTGAATCTGACGTTGACAGGCTGGGAAAGGAGCTCGATGAAAGGGACAGATGGTTCAAGGACAACTCTACATTGCTCGAACAGTTCCCATCGGTGCTCGGAAAAAGGCTCGGGATGGTCTCCGAGAGGCCAACGACACAAAGCATAGCGAGCGAGCTGCCAACCACGATGGGGCCCGCTCCAACATCATCACCGTCCGGCCCGGAGAGGACCACCTTCGAGAAGATAGACCCTGAGATGGAGGCCATGGACCGCCTCAGGTCCATACCAGGCGTTGATGAGACCAGAGCAAGGACGCTTCTTTCGGCGGGTTACGGTTCCATTGAAAAGCTTAGAGCGGTGAGTCCGTTCGAACTTCTCAAGCTAGAGGGAATGACACCTACCGTCGCCAGGAAGATAACTGAATATGCCAAGGCCTCTCCCTGAGGGCCTAGTTACCGTGCTTTTTCCTGGTCTGGCCCCCTTCCTTTATCAGCGATGGCAGGTGTATCAGATAGGTGCCATCGTCCTCGATTATTATCGGATCATCCCTCAGGAGACGGTCTATATCGATCTCGTAAACACCCTGCTCTATGACATTGACCGTACCAATAGGCGGAGGTCCTATTCTCACCTTCTTCCTATCGAGCTTCTTCCGAGCTCCCTTTAAAACCCTTTTCTTTGGTTTGGAGGCTTTCTTACCGCGCTTTTTCCGGGCTGGCCCAACCGGAGCGGCAGGTTCCGGAGAGGGTAGCACTTTGCCCAAGTGGTCCCTGTCGAACTCGAAGATTATCTCCTTTGCCGAAGGTTTCTTTGGACCTGGTTCGATCGGCCCCTCCTTCTCCTTGATGGCCTTTGGAACAGGGGTTGTGGGGGCTTTGGCAGGTTGGGGGGGTCCTGACCTAGGTCTTACCCTTAGCCAATCGCCTGTTGGAGATGGTTCGAGCTCCAGGGTCGATCCTTCGACCTCTGTCACTCCACGCTCCCTTAGGACCCTCAGAAGCTCAGGATCGGCCTTTCTCACAAGGTCGGCCCTCACGGTCTCGGCCTGTTTGAGCAGGTCCATCCTCCTTTCCTGCGGAAGGGGTGAGCTCACAAAGATGAACTTCTTGCCTCCGCACTGCTCACATCCTTTGAGGATCTCGTCCGACCCTTTTAGTATGGTCTTCCCGCAGTTGAGGCACTGGTGGGTCAATTTTCGGTCCTCCGACCCTTTGTTGAACGGTCCACTTGTAGATAAAACTGCCCCGGGCCTTGCTCATTCCTCGTTGCGGACCTGTCCTGTCCTTTCCGCCTCAGGGGTAGTCGTAGCATCGGATCCCTGTGGGCCCTCAACATCGCCATTCTCTGTGTCGGGTCCTTCCACCTCACTTCCCCCCTCTCCATCCCCTTCATGGACCGCATCGGGGCTTTCATTATCGGCTGACCTTTCTGCCTGGGCCGCCGCCTCTTCCCTTGTGAGGATCAAAGCTTCTATGGTCCTCCCGTCCTTCTTGATCGTCTTAAGGAGGTGAGCCGGACCCACGACCATCATCCTGGGCGGCGGTGCCCTCCCAAGGAGCCTCTGGAAGAAGGTCCTCCGAGATACATTGCCGGTGAAACCGGGTGTCTCTACCCCTATGAAGGAATCATGGTCTATCTCGGCCATGGTGACCTTTATGAGATCAAGCTCCTCGGAGGATGTGAGTCCCTTCTCAAGGACAAGGACCTTTCCGTTCTTCACATGGTCCAGTATGAACCTGATCTTGTCCTTGCCCATCTCCTCCAACCTTTCGGTCGAGATGAGATCGATGGAGATACCGCCCTTCTCCTCGCGGTCCTCTTTTATGACCCTCTTCTTCACTCGACCTCACCTTCATTTGAAATACTTGACCATGGCGTTGTAGAGATTGTCCATGTTCAGACCTGTCAAAGCCGATATGGGTATGGTTGGATGCTGCGGGAACGCTTCCTTTATGGTCGCCGGTGATGACCCTTTTAGGTCCATTTTATTGGCGACTATGATAGTAGGCAGCTTTCGCGCTTCAAGGTTGCCTATGAGGGTAAGGTTCACCTGATTGAAAGGGTCCTCCGCCGAGTCCATCACCAATAGGACCCCCTGCACGCTGTCGAGCCACTTTATTGCCTCTATGACACCTTCCGTCGCTTCTTTGGCCCTCTGCCTTGCCTCCGCCTCCCCTAATCCGTACTCGGAGACGAAATTGTGGAAATCTATCTTTGTTGCTATCCCCGGAGTGTCAACAATATCGAAGCTTATCCTGGAGCGGCCTGATCTGATTACGACCTCCTTCCTCTGCTTCGCCCTTCTTGTCTCATGGGGGATCTCCGATGTCTTCCCCATCGGTTTTCCGGTCCAATCCCTTGTTATCCTATTGGCGAGAGTGGTCTTCCCAGCATTGGGCGGGCCGTATATACCTATGGCCAGGTGCTTCCTGCCGAACAGACCTTTGAGGCCACCCAAGATCGTCTCAAGGAATCCCATCCGCCTTCTGTCTCCTGGTGGGGTTTTGTAATGTTTTTCCCCTTATTAAATTATACCAATGAACAAGAAAGGGTACGACCTGGTAGGTCGTACCCGCTCTACCTGATGGATCCTACTATTGTACCGGAGGTTGGAACTCGGGGCCAGGTCCCGGTTGTGCCATCATGGGGACCGGTTCTGAGGCAGGTGTCGTTATCTGCTCAGGGGCCGGTGGTAGCGCCTCTGGCTGCGCTGCTGCATCTGCGGCAGGAAGTGTGGGAACCGAGGTATCGACCATGGGTATCATGGGCATGGAGGGTATCTCCAATTGCGGTGTTGCCAGCATGGCCTCCTCCTCTGCCTCTTCCCTCTTCTCTACCTCTTCCTTCTTGTTCATTCGGAGGTAACCGATGAGGATAACGACCGCCGCAAGTACTATCGCAACGACTATAAGGACCATGAACACCCATACCTCGAAGGGTCCCTCTAATATGATCTGATCGCCCGGCGGAGGACCCTGGATATCGGGATGGTCAGAGGGGTCCCAGGGGTCATTGCCATCCTTCAATCCCCTTGTGGGTGGTAGGTTGTCATTCCCTAGGTATTCTCTCAGATTGTTGAAGCCATCAAGGTCGTTGTCTAGGCCAGCATCCTTCGGGTCATCAGGGTCCAGGAAGTACTTTAACTCCCACCAATCATCTATCCCATCACCGTCCGACTCAATGCCTGGTTCAGGTACTTTCTCTTCGACGATGTTGATCCTTACGGTCGCAACGGCCCTTGTATCGTTCTCTAAGGTGGCTGCTGGTTTATGAACGCTGTCGCCCACAAAGAGCGTTATTGTATGTATCCCGGCCGTATTGAACCTCTCGTCCGCCTGGACCATATTGTACCCGAGGACACGGGTCCCTTCCCTCCATTCGAACTTCAGGTTACCCTTGTCCACATCGATATCGTAGGAATCTATGGCCTCGAAGGTGATGAGCTCGGTAATGAGGAACACCTGGTCCATCTTGGGTTTGGATATGATCGCAACGGGCTTGGTATTGACAAGTATCTGATATAAAGGTGAGACCGTCCATGGACCCTTGTCCGGCATCCACTCAGTGTATCGCCCGTTCCCGGCCACATCCTTGGTGAGGAACTGTATGAAGTTCTTGTCCCCCTCCGCGAAATCCTTGTAGGGGAAATGCACCCATATCTTCTTGTTCCCATCCTGCCTCTCCCAGTTCTTGGTCGAGAGCTGTTCCCAACCACCGGTCTGGTTGATCCCGGTGACCCATTCATAGGAGCCGTCACTATAGAGCTTGTTCGATATCCTGTAATAGATATCCGGTGTCTTGACCCCCGATGTGTCATCGTATATGTAGATGGAGACATCCTTACCGTTGATGACGTTCTGGTCATGCCAGACGAGCGGGGTCGGGAAGAAGTCCTCGTACCTCGGTTCTGTGACATCGATGAAAAGGGGGTAGTTCTCGCTCACTGTGTAACCGTTCCCTGCACGGTCCATGGTCCTGAAACGGATCAGGTTCTGGGTTCCCTCGACGAACCTGGGCGTGACCTTGACCTCCACTTTGTATTGGTCCTTGGTAGCATCATCGAACTGGTCTGCGGAGATCCACTCCTCGAACAGCTCCGGTCCCTTTGTGGATAGGGAATACTCAATGGATTCCCTTCGTATTCCCGATGTCCCCTCGGTCTGAACCTCTCCGTCGTAGGCCATGATCTTGACCTCGGGATTGGTGTTCCTGACCCATAGGAGTTCGTTCTGCATAGGATAGAACTCGGAGAATATTGGGTCTTTCCTGTCGATCTTTATAGTGGCAACTGCCGGCTCGCCGACATGACCAACATAATCCTCGGCCCACAGATAAATGGAATAGATCCCTTCATTCGTCCTGTTCCATATGAACTCGGTCTCTTTAGGAGGTATCTTGGGCAGGGACTGATTGGTTGGGTCGAAGGTATCGGATATCCTATAATGAACGACGCCGGACCCTGTGTCCTTGACCGATGACCAGGAGACGAACAGGGTATTGTCATTGTCGACCGTTCTTTGTGTGTCCTTGAAGGAATCGGCCCTGATGGTGAAGGTCTGTGGTGCGGCAGGTTTTGAATCGTCCACCTTTAGGGCGATCTCCGGTAGACTTCCCCATACCTTGGCTGCGGGAATGCTTCCGCCTATGAAGAGCTTGAAGACCCGCCTCAACGCGGCCTTTGGCATCAGCCCTTTTATCTCAAGGGGTTTACCTGAACTGTTGAACTGGTCGTAAACCTTCAATGTATCATCAATGATCGTCCAGTGGAACGTACTGTTGAGCGGGTATGTATAGTTGGCCGGGTCATCGAGCTTAGACCTGTTGTAAACAAGGGTAAGCCCGGTGAAGGTCACATTCTCGTTCTCCATTGTAAAATCCTCATTGGCTAAAAGCCTTCCAGATTCGCTGTAGGCAGCGAACTCACCTACGGTCTTTACACCGCTGTCAACGTAGATCATGTCCTTGTAAGTGACCATTTTGGTCAGAGCTGCTCGTCCTTTTCCCCATAAGGAGATATCAGTATTCCCGTTCAGAATGGCACTGAAATTGAACATGACATAGAGTACCATATGATTGCTTGTCAGGTTCCATCCAATTGTCTCTAGGTCGGACCTTACAAGGTCGAGCGCAATGGAGGAACCTCCCCCTCCCAATTGCCAGGCCATGAGACCCCCTATGATCGAATGCTCTGCATATATCCCCAGTGCCATAGGGCCGAAGTAGACACGGGTCAGATAGAGGTCTGCTGAACCTATTTCAGAAGTAACGTTGAACTCCATCCTGTAGTACCTATGCTCCGCAAATGCCGTTGGGTTCGTAAAGTTGCCATCACCCTCGAACTTGAGATCGCTGAAAGAGAGCTTGGAGAAGGAGAACTCAATTGCCATTCCGGTGTCTATGTTCTGTTGGTTGTAAGAGCTGTACAACAGTCCTACCGACCCTGTATTGTCCTCTATACCTACCTGGGTGTTCAAACCGTTGTTGTAGCTAGTCCCGAAGGTCTTGTACTGCATTTTGATTACACCGGTCTCATAGAGGATCACTTCCACATTATGACCATAATAGAGGGTGTTCCATTCGATAGCTATCCAGTTGGGGGTCCCACCCGTTCCACCTCCGTAGAGGTAATAGGCCTTCCCATAACAATAGCTCCAGTATACAGCGATCAATGGATTGGGTGCGTTTGAATAGGGCATTCCGGCCGAATATGAGGTCGTGTATGTCCAGCTATTGAAACAAAGGTACCCCGTTGAGGATACGTAGAGATTGGTGTACTTGACCCCATAGAACGGGAATTCAAAGGTCAATGGAATGTAGCCGTAGGACCCGGAGCTCGATGTATAGAGGTCCGTTCCAGTTGTGACCACATCGATCCATTGGTATTGTACCTTCGGGTCCGGGTTCTTGCTGTCCATGTAGTAATAGCCTTTTGAGTCCCTTATTACGGATTCCGCTCCTTCTGACCCTGGCGTAATTTTGATCACGCCTATGAGACCGACCAGCGTCAGGACGATCACTAAGGCTACGGCCGATAACTTGCTTCCTGATTTCCCTGTCAAATTCATCTTATACACCCCACTTTCATTTCCTAATACGTTCCCAAGATCATTATGCAAAGGACCGGTTACCTACTGGCCCCCGGGTCCTTGATAGCTTGCTTGTGGCTGGGCCTCCATCGGCTGCGCCGCCATAGGCATC
>CAZLVP010000011.1:0-69582 GCA_964563055.1 uncultured Thermoplasmatales archaeon
GATATCTATATCTGCAGGATGAACGAGGACCTCTCCAGCATGCTGTTCGCCACATATCTTGGAGGCGGTCTCTATGATGATCCGTCCGACATCTGTGTCGATGGTAGTGGGAACGTCATTGTTTCCGGTCTGACGAACTCATCGAACTTCCCGACCTCTACATCGGCCTTTGACCGTACCTATAATGGAGGTGGGAGCGATGCATTCATCTCATCCCTTGACCCACAGCTTGGGACCATGCGGTTCTCAACGTATGTTGGAGGCAATGGGATGGACAATTCCAAGGGCATTGCCTGCACTTCCTCAGGGGAACCGATGGTTGTCGGGATATCATCGTCCAATGACCTTCCTGTGACCACAGGAGCTTATCAGACCTCCATTAAGGGTGATACCGATATCTTCATCATGAAGCTCAAGGCCGACGGTTCATCGGTACTCAACTGCACCTATCTTGGTGGGAGCTCATGGGGAGAGCTCCCCTACGCTCTGGAGCTCGATATGGGCAACAGACCCGTCATAGCCGGGCATATGCTATCGGAGGACTATCCAACAACAGCTGGTTCCTTCCAGGAAGATTACGGTTTCTATATGGGATTCGTCACAAAGCTCGACCCGAATTTAGGAAGGTTGGATTTCTCTACCTTCTTTGGAAACGGGACATGGATACGGGATATCGAGCTCGATGGTTCGGGCAACATCTATATGACAGGGAGGACCGTCAACGGTGGAGGCCACTTCCCAGTGACCCCGGGAGCTTACGATACCTCTTTCACCGGCGAGGAGGACGCTTTCATTGCCAGGCTCTCCTGGAACGGTTCAAGGGTCGATTTCGCCTCCTTCCTTGGAGCGGACGAGAACTATGGGGGTCAGCCCAATTTCGATTATTACGAGGGTGGGTTGGGCCTAGATCTCCTTTCTGATGGGAGGCCGGTCGTCTGCGGTTACACCGATTCCACCTTCTTCCCATTGAGCACCGACGCTTTCGACAGGACGAGGAACGAGCAGGATGCCTTCATCACGGTCTTCAGGTCCGATTGCTCAGGCATAGATTATTCGACCTTCCTTGGTGGGAGGGATGAAGATACAGGGACATCGGTCCTGTTCTCGACCCCGAACAAGCTATATCTTGCGGGCGAGACCTATTCCAACTATCCTGCCCATGATTTCCCGGTCACCGAAGGGGCTTATGATACGACCTTCTCTGTAGGCTATGACCTGTTCATAACCTCGTTCAAACTGGATTCGTACCTCCCTGGCCCTCCTCAAGGCCTGATCGCAGAGTGGGGCAACAGGACCATAAACCTCTCCTGGGAGAGACCTTCGAGCGATGGAGGGGAACCCATCCTGGGTTATCGGGTCTATCGAGGTACGAACCCGGGTTCTAAAAAACTTGTCTTCGAGACCGATTCGAACCTTACCTTCCATGATACAAATCTGACCAATGGTATCAGGTACCATTATTCCGTCAAGGCCAGGAACAAGGTGGGTGAGGGGGTCGGTGCGGATACATCAGCTGTTCCCATGACGATACCAGGTCCACCCATACCATATCATGTCAGAGCTGGGAACGCGTTCCTGAACTTCTCGTTCTCTCAACCCATGGACAGGGGTGGAGCTGTTTTTCTTACCTATGATGTTTACCTCTCGAACGGGACCGGCCCATACGTCCTGGTCGTTTCCGAACTTGACAGGTTGTACTATAATGCCAGCGGTCTTCTGAATGGAAGGACCTACAACATCACTTTATCGGCTTCCAATCTGGCCGGGGAAGGGCCCAGGTCCTCCCCGTTCGGAGGGGTTCCCAGAAAGAGACCTGGACCACCTCGTGACCTTAGGGTAACCCCCTTTAGCGGTGGAGCGTCCCTTACCTGGTCCCCCCCGTTGGACGATGGAGGGGCCTGGAACCTGACCTACAGGGTCTACGGCGGTATATCGGACATTGATCCGGTCCTCTTGAAATGGGACCTTGTCCAGACCTCGAGCGAGGTCCGTTCCCTTGAGAACGGAAGGGACTACGATCTAATGGTCGTTGCCGTCAATGAGATGGGAGAAGGACCATCCGCAGGACCTGTTATCACTAGTCCACTTGGCTCCCCGTCCGAACCCTGGAACCTCACAGCTGTGGAAGGTGGGGACCATGTTGATCTGAAATGGGACGCTCCGAACTCCTCCGGAGGTTATGTGAACCTGACCTACGAGATCAGATACTCAGTAGTAGGTGGGGTAGGTCTCAGGACCATGAAGGGGACGGAAGCAAGGGAACATACGATCTGGGACGTCGAACCGGGGACCACCTATAATTTCTCGATCAGAGCCTTTAATACCCGTTACTTTGGACCCTGGAGCTCCAATGTGTCGATCACACCTTACAACCTGCCAGGAACGCCGTTTGACCTGAAGCTCGTTCCGGGGGATGGGACACTTAACCTAAGCTGGGACATTCCGTTGGATAACGGTGGGGACCCCCTATTGCTCTATGAGGTCTTTTTTGGAGAGAGGAACGATTCTCTTTATTTGCATTCTAACACATCGAAGCTTTTCATGAACTTCACTGGGTTGAGGAACGGGAAGACCTATTTCCTCAAGGTCAGGGCACAGAACATCAAAGGGTCCGGACCTTTTTCATCTACGATCTCAGGCATACCGATGAGAGCGCCATCGGCCCCTGAGACATTGAGATGCCAGATAGGCGACCGTCAGCTCAATGTCAGCTGGGAAAGACCGGGAGACGATGGAGGCGACCCGGACATAGTCTATGATGTCCAATTCGGCCTTAAAGGGTCCGTTCTTGTGACCATTAGGGAAGCCATGGTCACAAGGACCTTCATCATAGATGATCTTGTCAACGGGTTGGATTATGAGGTGTCGATAATCGCCGTCAATTCCATGGGACGCTCTCCACCCACCTCGACCTACGGAACACCCATGACAATCCCAGGAAGCCCAGCGGTCCTCAATGCGACCTGGGAAGGGGCGACGATAATCGTCAGATGGCTTCCACCGGCCGATGATGGAGGCGGGGCCATCTGGATCTACCATATATACAGAGGTGAGGACCCGACCACGATGAGGAATGTGATGAAGGTCGATTCGTCATCCAGGTCCTGGACGGACTATGATGTTGTCCCCGGAAGGACCTATTATTATTCCGTCAGGGCCGAGAACCCTCTAGGCCTCGGTAAGGCGGCAGGACCTGTGAAGGTTGTCGAACCGGAGCTGCCAAGGGTCGTCAAGGACGTACCATGGGCTTATATCGGAGTAGGGGCCCTTATTTTATTCCTGGTACTCTTCATCATTGTCATGTTCGTACTGTCCAGGAAAGAGAAGAGACGTGATTGGGAAGAATAGGCCGCTTCATAAAGAAGTACCATCGGGAGCCTTGGGGATTATGCTATGGTCCATCTTCAACCTCGTCTCGTTCCTTGCTCTCTCTATCCGAGAATAGGCCATCTCAAGGAGCTCCGAACGGGACTTTGCGATCCTAGCTATCGACCTTTTCACGGCCTCTTCTCCAACGGCTGCGGCCTCCCTTGGGAAGACCTCCCATTCCTCCATGTTCGGTATGATGTAATCCGGGGTCAATCCCTTGTCCTCGGCCACCTTGGCCAGTTCCATAGCGGCCGCAATGCACATATCATCGGTTATTGTCTTTGCCCTGACGTCCAGTGCTCCCCTGAAGATCCCAGGGAAGCCCAGCGAGTTGTTGATCTGGTTCGGGAAATCCGACCTTCCCGTAGCAACGACATAGGCCCCTGCCTCCTTGGCGTCCCAAGGCCATATCTCAGGTTCGGGATTGGCGGCGGCGAACACTATCGCATGGTCCGCCATTTCCCGAATCATCTCCTTTGTCACGGTCCCGGGGATTGGCCGTGATGCGCAAAGGATGGCATCGGAACCCCTCGAACAGGAACTAAGGGTGCATTCCTTTGAGGCCCCGGAATATTCTATACATGCCCTGTACTTCTCAGGGTTCGAGCCTTTTAGCTCAGCGATATCATCCCTATCTTGGTTAAGGACGCCCTTTGAATCGCACATTATTATGTTATTTGGCCTGACGCCTACCTTGGTCAGGATGGAGGCTATCCGGATATTTGCAGCTCCCGCCCCTATCATCGTCACCTGCATCTGGTCGAGCTTCTTTCCTACGAGCTTGGCGGCATTGATGAAACCAGCTACCTCTACGGTCGCTGTCCCTTGTTGGTCATCATGCCATACCGGTATCTCCATCTCTTTTCTCAACCGGTCGAGTATATAGAAGCATTGGGGGGTTGCAATATCCTCGAGATTGATACCACCGAGACAGGGCTCAAGGGACCTAACTATCCTAATGATCTCTTCGGGGTCCTTCGTTCCCAGACAGAGCGGGAACGCATCGACCCCTCCCAGGTACTTGAAAAGGAGCGCCTTACCTTCCATCACAGGGAGCGCTGCCTGTGGACCGATATTACCAAGACCAAGCACCCTGGTACCATCCGAGACGATGGCAATGGTATTTCCTCTGTTGGTGTGGTCCCAGACCTTCGAAGCGTCCGCGGCTATCTCCCTGCACGGGGTCGCAACGCCCGGAGTGTACCAAAGAGCGAAATCGGAAAAGCTACGAACTGGGACCTTGAGGGATACCTCGATCTTTCCCTTGTATACAGCATGTAGTTGGCTCGCTAGCTTTCCAGGCTTTCTAGCCTTTTCCAACCTTTCTCCTTCATTGTCCATGTAAATATCTCCCGGTAACTATTGTCATCCTACCAACGGGACCGTCATGGTCCCGTCAGGGATCACCAGGACCCTTGGGTCACTGCCTATGATAGCCCTGGCCGATCCCATGGCCGCACCGATATCATCGAACCCTGTAATGAAACCCTTGGACAGTTCTTTTCTGTCAATGCAACTAACTGTATGTATATGTGCCCTCATCGAAAGCTGTACCAACTTGGCGGCCTTATGATATCCCAGGACATATCCTTTAGAGATCTTCTCCAAAATCGCTTCCCTATCTGAGCTCGATGTTATCAGGTCCCAGAACGTGGACTGTCCAATTCCTTCAGTACACCCCGCAACAAGTATGATGACACCCCCGTCCCGCAGGGCTAGCTTACCGTTCTCTATCGCCTTCTGAGCCTGATAAAGCGTCCTGTCCATAGGGGGTCGGGCAATGGATACGACAATATCGTAAAGGCCTTGAACAGGAATGCAGAACTCTTTGTTCGCCGCCTTTACTCCTTCCCTGAAAGAGCTGAATATATCCCCTGCATGGACCGAGGTCAGGACCTTCCCTATGCCCTGGACCACCTGGACCGATAGATGGGACCTATCTTTAAGATAGCGGCCTACAGCCTCCTCCATATCCGCATGTACGGGGTTACCTTCGAGGCCAAGGGTCATAGACCCGGGGCTCAATGCATGTGAATGGTTCCTTTCGACAGTACTATAGGAGGCCATTCCAGGCAGGATGCTCTTTCGTCCACCTGTATATCCCGCAAAATAATGGGGTTCGACCGAATTGATGAACAACAGTTGGTCCTGGTCATCAAGGGCTTTATCTATCTTTACTTCAGTACCTAACTTAGTTGTACATACATGATCGTGAGCTGCCTCATCCTTTGAAACATGGATATGGACCCTGTCCCTTAGGAACGGGTAAAGTGTTCCCAGGATGGTCATAAGATCATCTTCTGTCGGGGGCTTATGGGTACCAGTGGCTATGTGGACCTTTTTGACCTTTTCAACGATCGATGGATGGTTGGACTGGATATGTTCAAGGACCATTGAGGTTGGTGTGGGCCTGTTCCTATCGTTCAAAACCAACCCTATCCTACTATCAACCTCAAGGGCCCCTTCAAGTCGAGAGAGGTGTTCTTCCAAGCTCAACGATCCTTCAAGGATGCACTTAGAGCTTTGGCATCTATCTTCAATACAGGAAGGTCCAGAGAGGATATCGGCATTTATAAAAGGACCTGTCCTCAGGTCCGATCCTTTTACTATAGAGGACACCAATTCTCAGACCCCCTGAAGACCTGACATAATCTGGTCAATACCTATCAAATAAAAAAAACCCTGCTCCCTGTGGAGCAGGGTCATTGTCCTTTCGGGACCTTTTAGTTGTTCTTTCCTTCTGGAGCTGGTGGGAGGCTCTCCCTTTGCTCTACGGCCTGGCCAGTTGGGAGTGCCGGACCTGTCGGAGCTGCATGGATGTACGTCGGGGCCAGCTCAACGATCTTCTGCAGGAGGGTCTTGGGTCTCTTCAGAGCCCTCTTTGAATGTGCGTCCTCCCTCCAAGCATGGATGTTCTTTTCCATCTGGATGTTCAATAGGAACAACCCGATTATGAGGATGGTCATGATCACGGCCACTGCAATGAATATTATTGCCCATATCTCAAGGATCGGGTCGTCGCTATCGATCTTTGGATGGCTCTTTCCATCGAACGGGTCATATCCTTGGTTTATCTCATCGACATTTAGGAATCCGTCAAGGTCGTAGTCCATACGTCCGTCCAGCTTGTTGAACGGGTCCATTCCGTAAAGTTTCTCGACGCTGTTGGGGATCCCATCCAGGTCAGAGTCCTCATTGAAGACCTCGAACCTTACAAAGGCTTCCTTCGAATATGATTTACCATCAAAGGCCCTTACCGTGAAGTTATGTATCTCGTTCGTTAAGGTCCTGGTATCTATCATGGCGGTCCATCCTGTCCCGGCCAATGCGGCCTTCTTCCAAGTCCCACCATCGACCCTGTACTCTGCATATTCGACGTAATTGGAATCATCCGTCGCCGTGCCTTCCATGGTAAGTTTCTCGGATTGCTTTCCGCTGACCTGGGTCGTTATCGTCACCGTTGGTGGTGGCGATAACTGTTTGGTCTCTGGGGAATCCATCATGACCGAGAAGGAAAGGACATCGGAATAATCCCTTCCATCATAGGCCCTTATCATGATATAATGGTCACCATCGGAGTACTCCCTGATATCAAGGAGGAATTGCCATACATAAGCACCTTCTGCCTCCATCCATTCATCTTCGTAGAGGATGTCCCCTTCCTTGATTATTGCCACCTCGATCCATCGTAGGGTCTTTTCCTTATCGTTTCCGGTTCCTCTAAGGTAGTACATTCCGTCAATTGTCTTACCATTGTAGATATTGGACGCTATCACTACCGGAATGTCGTTTATTGACCGGACCCTGACATTGAAGGAAGTGGATACCATACTTATGCCGTCACTTGCCTTTACGATCACCTGTGATACTCCGCTGAAGTCCATTTCAGGTTCTACATGGAGGTAACCTGCATCCGTTAGACCGATCTTTACTGACGGATTGGTAGATACGAGCTCTATTACCAGGTCCTCTGTGGTATTGTCCACATCATGGACATAGGTCTCGATGAACTTTATGGACCCGGTATAAACCGTATCCTCATCAAGGTTGATATCGGGTATCGCACTGAACGTTGGCGGGTCATTGACAGAACCTATCATTATAGGCATAGTGTAATTTGACTGGGACCTCCTGTTGTCCTTATCGTCCGAGGTATAGACCTTTAGATAGTATGCTCCATCTTCGGAAGAATAGTCTGGGCTTGATCCGATCACCAATACGAAATTATCCGGGTCCTCGGTATATTCCGGTGGTAGAACGAACAGGGAGACCTCATTGTTGTTCCCGCGATAGATCCTGAACCCATCCTCGGTCGTTCTTTCGAGATACTGAGGTTCCATATCCGCACCCAATAGTTCGAAATCAAGGTATATCTTCTGACCCTCGATATCGGAGAAATAGGGTTTTCCATCGCTCCTGAAATAGAAAGAACGTTTTCCCTGAGCGATATCCCTTCCGGTCGGAGCTGTGTATTCGATCAATAATGTATCAAGTCCCTCTTCAGCTGTTATAGGTGGCAGCTCCTGAGATTGGAGCGGGGGGTCGTTCACTGGAAGGATATTTATCCCGAAGACATTGGTCCATGTGTCCTTGCCGTACATGTCCGTTGCGGATATCTGGGTATGGACAGTACCATGCCAGTTCGGGTCCTTGGATGTATCTATCCAGAGATAGACCTTTCCATCCCTTGCCTCCGACCTGTGGATCTTGATGTCAACGTTGTTGGGCTTATCGTTCTTCTGGACCTTGTAGATCAAGGTCTCCGCTGGTTGGTCCTCGTCGTAGAAGAGGTCAGAGAGGGCGAGGAACATCTGGTTGTCAATACCCTCATCTACATCTATGTCCTCGATCAAAGCCACTTTGGGCCTGTAGTTGGGTTTTGTCCCGGTTAGCTGAAGATTGCTTAGTGTCAGCTTTCCCTTGGAGGAGGCTGAGATGTTTATTGGTACCATTGTAAGACCATCCTCACGCATGGGAACAATGGTGTTCAACTCGTTCAGGAGATTGGTGCTTGTCGGGTTGTAGAAGACCTTTGCAGTATAGTCATATTTTATGCTGATGTTCTGTATGAATATCCTTCCTGCGGCGTCGGCCCCTATCTTAATTGGGACATAGGTCCACTCGTTCCCGTACTCGTCGACCTCATCCGGAAGGTGTGTGGAAAGATAGTTGTTGAAGGTGCTCTGATAGCCTGAGAGGGGGGTGATACCTTCATATTTCCCTATGTAAGAGAAATCAATTACGCCATCATCGGCCACATCCACCCAGGGATTTTCAGAATCAACGGTGTATTCTATGAGCAGTTTAGGCCTCAAAGACGTCCAGGAACCGGATGTCGTAAATGGAGAGGTGAAGACGCCGAACCTGTAGAAGTCACAGTGGTTCTTGGAAAATGCACTGCCTGAGTCGTAATCACTGTTATAGGTCACATAGTAGTCGGTCCCCTCATTCCTCAGATGCGGTGCGGTGGAATACGGGGTCTTGTGCATGGTCAGGAATATCCCGTTGTTGTCCAGACTGCCATCCCTCCATTCCTCTACCACCGGTGATAGGTCGAACATCACATTATAGTCCGTGACCTGGCTCGAATCGGAGAAGCTCTCCTGCATGGTGTATGAATCTATCGGGTCGGTCCTGTTCGTGGGCATCGCATCCTCAAAAACGCTCTCGTAGATGCCATCCAAACCGCTTTTTGAATATGAATTGCTATAGTAGTAGTTGTAGGCGTTCCTGTATTCACCGAGGGTCTTATCGTTGTAGTTAAAAGTGCTCAAAGGCGCATCCGTTAGAGCAAAGACCCCATAGTCCTTCTCTCCGGAATAATAGTATTCTGTATTGCTCGTCCAATCGTATCCGTTCCATGCGCTGCCATAGGTCTGTTTGACAGGATAGTTAAGGGAATAGCTCACTATTGTCGCGCCGTCCGGGACCATGAAGTCCGGATGGTCCAGGTCCCACTGCATGTAATACCTGGTGTCCGTGTAACCGTAACCGTATCTGTATCCCCACCATGAAGTATAATCATTTATGAAGATAGGGCCGTAATTGTCCCATGTCCACGGCTGGTCCCTTATTCCCGAGCTCGAATGGCTCACATACTTCATCGGATAATATTCATGTTGGAATTGATAGTAATAATAGTCCCAGTCTGGTTCTTCGTCCATGTAATAGTAAAGTAGGCTGTAGCCGAAATGGTCGAGGTTGTTCGCTCTGAACAGCCTCTCCATGACAACGGACTCTGCAGGGTGGTTGATGTTGAAATCAACTGAACTTACCTTTGCCTTGCTTGGCAATTTGACCAGGGCCGTATGACCCTCGGGGGAGGGATACAAGGCAGGGGTTTTCGAGGGGTTCATGTTCATATCGAAACCGTAGGACTGATTGCCCCACGCGCCGATCCCCGGTCCAGTGAACCTGTAGTCTGTCCTTTGGTTGGAGCCCAGGTCCACTGTAACGTCTTCGGAATAATTGCCATCCGCATCGGGGCCACCCATGAGGTCCATGCTAACGTAAGAATACGTTGCATTGTTATGGATCAACAGTTGGGTATCATCATTGAAAAGTTCATCACCGATGATGACCTCCGAACTTGTCACATTTATTAGGTTCTCCACTGTCCCCTTGCTGAACTTGTCAGTACTGATGTCCTTCATACCGGCCTGGGCCGGCTGAAAGAGAGATGCCGCTACCATTACTAGCATTGCCCCGATGATAAGGAACCTTTTCATGCTTTACCTCCTTAGAACCTCTACCTAATGGGTGAAAACGCCTGAAACCACTATCCAACAACCCCCAAAGGGCTTATAAAATTTTTCCTACCGGCTTTTCCTAGTATAAATACAATTGGATAGCCCATCAACCCTCCTGGCCTATGATCGTCATCTTGGATGTTATGATAAGCCTACTATTACAATTAATATGTTAATAAATATAATAATAAAGAATATTATCATCCCTATTAGAAAAAAGGCCCACCAAGAAGGTAGACCGTTTTTCGACCCCTTACCCCATAAAATGAGAGGAATGGGCCCTAGGAATAAAACCCCACCCCCCCTTAAGGTACCTTTGGCACCTTCCATTCTGCTTCGTTGAGCTTTTGAACGGTCTGAACGACCTAGCGCTCTCCTATTTCGTGCGCTGTTACTTGACCGACCAATGATTACGATGACGGAACCTACGAAAATGCAGAGGACCGAGATGATCCCAAATGGCCCTCTCATCACAACCACCGGGAATATCAACAGAATATGGACACTTACCTGGTCATGAAATGCGGCCAGAATGACAAAGGCGATCCCTAGGACTATTAAGAACGTTCCTATTACCGTGGTCTTTATGGACAATTTCCATCGATCTCCTAAAACTGGCCGTTACCTTTCTCCCACATTGTTCTTTCGATGATATATAATCTATTTTAACAGGTCTGTTGGTAGGGAAAGACCATTTTGGGGAAGTTTTTTTAAAGGGTTGGTATTCGGGGAACCCATGGACAGCATTACCGTCTGCCTGCTGGGACCAACTGATTGGGCCAGGTCCGTAGGCAAGGAGACCTCTGACACATCGTTCGGTGTCTCGGCCATAAAGAAGGACGATCGTGTCGTCAACATCGTTCATCCCTCCAAATATCCGGAAAAGATATGGTCCCTTCCGTTCTCACTCTATCTTTCCGATAGGGTCTATCTGAAGATTGACAAGGTCGACAAAGACCTTGGTGAGGTGGTCATAGCTCTGGACCTCCTTGGCAAGAGGAACGGATCATTGTACATAGACCCTCAGCTTGACCTTCAGAGGATATCAGCGATGCTCAAGGGAACGGTGTTGGAACACTACAAGGGGTTCGATCCCAACCCTGCGGTCCTCAGGGAGAGATTGACCGATATCGCACCGGGGGTGGCCGAGGGACCGACAAGGGTCGTCGTGGACCAGTCCTTCAATGTAAAAGGGGTCGGCTGTGTGGTCCTTGGTTTCGTAACCTCTGGGTCCGTAAGGAAACACCAGGAACTATCCATAGCCCCTGGGACTGGCAGGACGCAGGTAAGGTCCATTCAGGTCCAGGACAGGGACTTCGATTCTGCCCCGACCGGAACAAGGGTCGGCCTAGCGCTCAAAGGTGTTGAACCGGAGGCAGTTCCAAGGGGCAGCTGCCTCCATTCGAACGACCCAGGTGTGGTCCAGGGGAGCACGATCACGATGGATATCAAGCCTTCCAGGTTCTGGAAGGAACCCATCTCCGAGGGGGCCAAGCTCCATATGACCTCTGCCCTGCAGTTCGTTCCCATCACCATAGGACCTACCGAGAGGACCGGTCCTGGTCCAGATGGTCTGACATTTAGGACCACCATCACGACCGAATCCCCTATCTGGTACTCGAACGACGAGTTGTTCTCCATATGCTTCCTAGACAGCAGGAGCTTCAGGCTCATCGCATCAGGAAAAAGCTTTTAGTCGGTCGACCAATCAGCCTAAAGGCTGGGGGCTTTCCTTGGAAATAGGCATTGTAGGTAAACCCAATGTAGGAAAATCGACCTTCTTCGAGGCCTGCAGTCTCTCCGGTGCGGAGATAGCCAACTATCCTTTCACTACCATAAAGGCAAACAGGGGTATGGCCTATCTCAGAGCAGCTGACCCCGGACCTACCCTGGGCGTTGCAAGCAATCCGAAGAACTCCTACATAAGAGGGACAACAAGGTTCGTTCCTGTGGAGCTCCTTGATGTCGCGGGTCTGGTACCAGATGCTCATAAGGGAAAGGGGTTGGGCAACCAGTTCCTTGACGACCTGAGGCAGGCCTCTGCCCTGGTCCATGTGATAGATGTATCAGGTTCCACGGATGTGGAGGGGAACCCAGTTGATAAAGGGACGCACGACCCTAGGTCCGATACAGCTTTCCTTGTAAATGAGATAGACCAGTGGTTCAAGGGCATAATCTCCAAGGACTGGACAAGGCTCGCAAAGAGCTCTGAATCAACCCATACGACAATTGATAAGCTCCTTGCAGAAAAGCTCACAGGTCTCGGCATCAATATCCACCACATCACCATGGCCATTTCACATCTTAACAGACCGGACAAACCGACCAAATGGTCGGAGGAGGACCTTTTCTCCCTCTCCATTGAACTAAGAAAGGCCTCAAAACCGATGATAATCGCAGCGAACAAGGCCGACAAGGCCGATGATGGGCAGATCAAGGAGCTGATATCGCACGTGAAGGATGCTATGGTCATTCCGACCTGTTCCGAGGCCGAGATGGCTTTGCGAAAGGCCGACAAGGCCGGTCTCATCAGTTACATGCCAGGGGAGGGTCGGTTCGAGGTCAAGGACCCATCGAAGCTGAACGACGCCCAGAGAAAGGCCCTTCAAAAGATACAGGAGGTCCTTGACCGGTTCGGTTCCACAAACGTTCAGAAGGTCCTAGAGAGCGCTGCATACAAGCTCCTGGACCTGATAGTGGTCTATCCCGTGGAGGACGAGCACAAGTTCACTGACAAGGACGGAAGGGTGCTCCCTGATGCCCACCTCATGAGGAGAGGTTCAGTTGCCCGTGACCTTGCCTTCAAGGTCCATACAGACCTCGGAACGCATTTCATAAGGGGCGTGGATTGCAGGACCCGAAGGACGGTAGGTGCGGACCATGAGCTGAAGGACGGGGATGTCATCAAGATACATGCCAACGCCTGAAACGGGCGGTTGACCTCAAGGGGGAACCTATTGAAGTTCAGGATGCTGGTGATCAGCGGCCATTACAGGAAAGAGGACCAGGGTGTGGTCATAGAGCTCTACGGCCGCACAGATGAAGGCCGCTCCGTTACGGTCCTTCATAGGGGTTTCTCACCCTATTTCCATATAGTGGAACCGAAAAGCGATGTGATGGAAGCCCTTACCAATGACCCGAAGGTAACAGGGTTGTCCGAACGGGTTCTCTGGTTCAATGGAAAGATGAGGAGATGCTTGAAGGTCCAGATAATGTTCCCTTACGAGGTCCCGAATTATAGGAAGAGATGGCAGGACCGAGGTTATACCATTCTGGCTGCTGACATCCCTTTTATCAACAGGTTCTTCTACGACCTTGACCTGGGAAGTTATTTGGAAGTGGAGGGAGAGCCAGTTGTGGACAGGGACCATACCACGGAGATCACCCTTCTCTCCTCATCTCTGAAGGCGATAGGTCCTTTCAAATGCAGGCTCAAGGTCCTATCGTTCGACATTGAGAACTCCATCAGGTCCGGGGAGCTGTACATGGTAGGTTATACCATTGGTTGGCTCCAGATGGACAGCAAGATGGACCTAAAGAGCGGTCATATCCTTCCTCCGGAAGGCGCCCAAGAGCAGATCGAACGCGAGGACAGCATCATCCAGGGGTTGGAAGAGGTCATAATGAGAGAGGACCCGGACGTCATCACCGGTTACAACATCGATGGGTACGATATCCCACAGGTCCTCAGGAGGTGCAAGGCATTATCGATCGAAGGCCTTACAATGGGCAGGGACAGGTCCCTGATAGAGAGCGCCGGGTTCCGCTCATGGAGGGCAAGGGGGAGGGTAGTGGTCGATGCCTGGTGGGAAGCGAAAAAGGCCTTCCGTCCCAAAAAGGAGACGCTTGAGGCGGTCTCACGGCTCCTTTTCAACGAGGGCAAGGATGACATAGATACCTCGAGGATAGAGGATGAATGGGAGACACGGAGGGACGATGTCATCCGTTACTGTGAACGTGACTCGCTTCTTGCATTGAGGGTCCTGGACCGGACCATGGCCCTCAAGAAGGGCATGGACCTTTCTTATGTGGCCAAGCTTCCTCTGCTCGAGATCGTATCTGGCACCACATCTGTTATGATAGATTCCCTATTGATAAGGGCGGCCGATAGACGGGATATAGGTATACCATTGACACGGCACGAGGCCAAGTCCGACAAGATCGAAGGGGCCTATGTCCACTCCCTGGAACCAGGCCTCTATAAATGGGTGGTGGTCCTGGACTTCAGATCGATGTACCCTTCGTTGATGATAGAGAACAATATCTGTTTCACGACACTGACCGCCGAACGGGAAGGGGCCAATCCATCGCCAACCGAGGGCGTAAATTTCAAGAAGGCATCCGTTAAGAGAGGTCTTGTTCCCGACCTCTTGCAGGGCCTCCTTGATGATAGGCTGCAGGCCAAGAAGAACATGAAGGCCTCCATCGGTCCCGAAGAGAGGGACTATTACAATGGATTGCAGGAGGCCATTAAGGTCCTCATGAACTCCTTCTACGGGGTGTTCGCCTCTTATTTTTACAGGTTCACTGACAGGTCCATAGGGGCATCGATAACGGCCTTCGCAAGGAAAAGCATAATGGAGATCATCTCAGCCCTGCAAAAGGATGGTCTCAAAGTGATATACTCCGATACGGATTCCGTATTTGTCCTCTCCCCCCATCAGGAGCTTGAAGGGACCTTGGTGTTCGGAAAGGGCCTTTCTTCCAGGTTCTCCAACGACGTCAGGGTGCTAGAGTTCGAAAAGGTCTTCTCCTCGTTCTTCTCCCACGGGAAGAAAAAGCGCTATGTGGGCAATCTCGCATGGCCCTTCGAGGACATGGTGGTCAGGGGCTACGAGATGAGGAGGTCGGACTCCTTCGACCTTCAGAGCGAGGCCCTGTCCGAACTCTTCGAGCTCCTCCTTGAGGACAGGAAGGACGAGGCCGTTGAGCTGGCGAAAAGGAAGGTGAGGGAGGTTAGGAGCGGTCTTGCAGAGACGGCCAAGCTCGTCATCTCCAGGTCTGTCCAGGAGGTCGAGAGCGAGAGGATCGCCCAGGCCTACAAGAACCCCAAAGCCCTTGCCAACGTCCAAGCCCTTGAGAAGATGAAGAGCTATGGGATCGAGCTCGTCCCAGGCATGAAGGTATCATGGATCGTTACCGATTCAAAGAAGAAACCCCAGGAGGTCGAGCCTTATCTCGATGGTAAGCCTTTCGAATCGAGACCGGACCACAACTATTATGCCGCAAGGCTGGCTTCCACCCTTGCAAGGGCCACTGAGGTCTTCGGTGTCGACGAGAAGGAGCTTTTGACAGGGTCGTCCCAATCGACATTGCTCTCCGATTTCAGCGATAACGGGGCGGATGATGAAGGGTCCGATGAGGACGAGAGGGTGGTGGATATCGAGGAGGCAAAACCCGGACCACTTGTGGCCGAAAAGGACCAGAACAAGGAAAAGGAAGGGGTCAAGAGGACAACGCTCGACCAATGGATGTAGGTGGACGATTTGAGACAGCTGTTCCTGTTATCCTTCGACGAAAGGTCGGACATGATGGTCAGAAGGACCGTCGGCCTCATAGATGGCCTAGGCTATCGCATCCATTTCAGGACCACCGATTCCGAAAGCTATTCGGTAAAGGAGAACGATGTCAGCGAACCGGTCCATGCGGTACCCGATGTCGGAGGCCGACAGGATGTTTTTGGCCCACTTCAAAGGACCCTCCACCCGCTCGAGGTCAGACCTAAACAGGCCACCAATCCTCTCCTGTTATCCAACAAGGACGCCGAGCTACTGGACCGTCTTGAGGAACCAATAACTACCGGGGACCTTGTCCTCTTTCTGTGCGATATCTATTGCAGGGAATCACACATCCTTGCCTTCGCTCTCTCTGAACGAGTGATGGTCAAACAGGCCCTGTCGCTCTGCCTGCTCCATAGGGACGATGTTCCCCTCAGGTTCGACTCGCTTGATGAGCTAAATAAGGACTATTTGAGGTTCAATGTCCACTTCAACGGTGTCATTGGACTTAGCCCGCTCGTTTCCGGGGGTGGTGTGTATGTCGAGCTTGCCAACCTCGTGAGGCACCTGGCCCATTTCTCTTTCAGACCCGGCCTCGTCAACCTCGATCAGGCCGATCTTCTAGTAACGTCCAAGGGTGGGACCGTGCTCGTCATGACCTACGGAAGCGAGCGGCCAGGTGGGAACCCTGCAGCGACCTCGGCAATGGATGCATTGGAGAACCCCATATGCGATGTGGACCTGACGAGCGTGAGGAAGGCCTTGGTCTGTATAATTGGGAACGATGACCTTAGTATCGAGGACTCTCTCGTCGCTGCAGAGGTGCTCAAGAAGCGCATAAGGAACGATGCCAGGATCATCTGGGGTGTCACGGTCGTCCCTGACCCCGAACAGGAGATGGAGGTTTTCCTGGTCCTTGCTACGACCCCTATGGAACTACTGACCCATTGGTATTCCAAAGGCGTCTGAAATCACTTGAGTATCCCGGTCCTTCCACAGGTCTCACATTCGAACCTATAAGGCCTTTCATCTGTTCCTACCTTGATCTCGGCACCGCATCGGCATTTGATGAAAGAGGCTTCCCCCTCTACTCCCCAATCCTCGAAATCCCCTCCCTCCCCCCAGTCAGCATCCTCCTCTGGACCCTCCTCATCAACCTCCTTCCTTTCTTTGGGACCATCGTCCTCCGCGCTCTCCTTGGCACCTTCGCTCCCATCCTCAACGTCCCAGTGCTCCTCAAGGTCCTCCTCATCGCCGAACATCTCTTCATCGAGATATGTACCCCGTCTTTTTCTTGCCTTAGGTGATACTACCTCAGGAGATCTCTCATCGGGTTCTCTGTCCGTAACAATATGTTGTTCATGAATGGGACCTTCCTCGTGGTCCTCTCCAGGCGAATGTATGACCTTATCCCCGTCAGGACCCGGCATGTATGGGCCTTCTATCATCGGCTCTACAGCGACCTGGGCCCTCATGGCCATCTCGTCAAGGCAATTCGTGAACCTCTCCCTTGCCTTCTCGTAGCTTGGTTCTAGATCGAGGGCTTTGTAGAAGCATGCGAGGGCTTGTCTCAAGCCTCCCGTATCCATTAGTACAACCCCCTTGGAATACCAGACCTTCGATATCCCCTGGTCGAGCCTCAATGCCGTATCGAACGCCCCTATCGCCTCATCGTAGCGTTTCATCTTAGCGAGAACGACCCCCTTCGAGTTAAAGAGCTGGGCGTTTTCAGGTCCGAGCTCAATCATATCCTCTATGGATTCCAATGCGAGCTCGAAATCCTCTTCCGTAATGGCCCTTTCCAGCTCCTTGTTAAGCCGGTCCATCCTGCTGTAGCTCATGGAAGGTCCTCTATGACCCGGTGGTCCGTACTGAAGGCACGGACATGATTGGGGTGCTATCTCCATAGAATAGGAAGGGTTTTTAAGGTTTTGGAACAAACGATGAACATTGACCAAATAGGACCATCTTTAAGGAACGAGGGCGAAGGCGGCCATCAAACCCCCAGCGGCATCCCCGATCGGGTGTGAACCAAAATTACGATGATTATCTACGATCATGCAACCTTGACCAGCACCAGCGCTGTCCACCAGGTCCAATAGAGACCTAGGAAGGTCTGGGTCCGCTCCCATTGAGAATAGCCCCACTTTTAACATTTCAAGCGATCTCAAAGCAGAAAGATGGATACTGGCAGTAGAGGACATCAGGGGACCATTGCCTTTCAATTCTTTCATCGATGAGCCCATTGATGATACCACTTCACCCCGGGCCTTCTCGAGAATAGGTTGATCAGTTCCTTTGCTGTCCGTTCCACCGGAGAGCAATGACCTGATCGAATTGAGGACCAGTTCCCTTAGTCGCTCTCTTGCCCCTTCAGGTCCATCAATGAAAAGTTCAAGGTCCTTTTGTGCTTTCAGACCAACCTCGGGCCATTTGAGCACGGTCAATATCTCCTCTTCGAACCCAGCATCGATGAAGTGCCTACTGAGCGCAACGGCCTCGTAGAACAACAACCCCGTTCCAGGGAGGACCATCGCTGGCCTTACCATATCACAGATACGTCTATAACAGGCCTCAACATGTTCCCTGTCCCTGGCCCGTCTCACAACGAACTTACCTGAGCGGTAAAGGTGGACCCTTGTATCTTCCTCTATGATGGCTAGACCGTACCCCAATGCCTGGGACCACCTTGGTTCTATGAAAGGCCCGTTCATGAATAGCGTTCCGAGAGCGGGGATGTCCAGAAGGACAGCAAGGTCGGAGAAAGGGTCCTTCAAAGTACCTTCCATGGTATATCGGGTGTATTCTGAGCAAGGAGATACGTCCCTTATGGACGCATGCTCCCTCTTCAATGGTCCCTGGACCTGCCCTCTTTCGAAGGTTAGTCGTTCGGTAATGAT
Organism: uncultured Thermoplasmatales archaeon; assembly: GCA_964563055.1. Classification (GTDB taxonomy): domain Archaea; phylum Thermoplasmatota; class Penumbrarchaeia; order Penumbrarchaeales; family Penumbrarchaeaceae; genus JALOTP01. The sequence continues at coordinate 18,517 of CAZLVP010000011.1, forward strand.
TTTTAGGGCCCTTACCTTCTGCTCGTCCATCCTTTTACCTCTTTGCCATCGAAAATTTGAAGTTTTTCCCTGCCCTTGAAGGTAGAGAGAACCGTTCATGCACCTTAAAAGTTGGGATGATGAGCCGCTCAGGTCCCCGGTGGAGGATATGTTCCGGGCATTGGACCCCGTCTTGCTTGTCTCCAAGGCGATATCAAAGGAAAGCGGTGGTCTGGCATTCAGGGGTCTGGACGATCCCAAATGGGATTGCTCTGGATACCTGGATACATCGATAGGAAGGACCGCCGTTATTGCAGTGGGTAAGGCCGCTCCCTCAATGATAGAAGGTGCCATCCAAGGACTTCAAGGTGTTGGGATAGAGGCTTCGGGGCCACTCCTCTGCATCTCTTCCGTATCCGTCACAGATGAAAGGAAGTTACCGGGAGTCATCTACCTAAAGGGAGAGCACCCATTTCCGGGACCGGGAACGGAACTGAACGTCAATTTACTGAAGGATATGATATCCGGCCTCGGGAAGGATGATGCTGTTATCTTCTTGCTATCTGGCGGAGCTTCATCGCTTACTTTCTACCCCGTAACTGGCCTAGACCCCAGCCTTAAAAGTGGGACGATCAGGAAAGCTATGATGTCAGGGGCCGATATCCATGAGCTGAACAGCATCAGAAGGGCCCTATCCTTGACGAAGGGAGGAAGGCTTTTGGGTGGTTTCAAGGGCAAGGGATGGATAACGCTTGCCTTGTCCGATGTCATGAGCGATGACCCCCGGTTCGTCGGGTCAGGTCTCTCCTATCCTTGGAAAGTGGGAATCGATGACCTTAGGACCATCCTGACCAAATACGTCCTGGAGAGGACCGATATCGAGGAACTCCTAGCTATTGCCGAACGGAACATGGAACGGTCCTTAGAGACCGGGAACATCAATCTAAAGAACATCATGATAGCGAACAATCGGACTGCGGTCGAGACCCTTTCAAGTGTACTGAAGGGTAATGGTCTCAATGTCCAAATTTCCAAGGACAGGTTCACTGGCGAAGCTAGACCTGTGGCAATTGACCTCTTGGCCCAAGCAAGGAACATGGCAGGGCCCAAAGGGTCCGATGCCTTTGTCATGGGCGGGGAGACAACAGTTAAGGTCAAAGGTAAGGGTAGGGGTGGACGATGCTCGGAGATGGCGTTATCGGTCCTTCCTCTTCTTGAGGGCGGGGAAACCGTGGCCTTTCTGACCACCGATGGTGTGGATGGGAACTGGAACGGTGGTGGTGCGATCGTCAGAAAATGCTCTGTGGACCATGATATCATCGTTCGATATCTTGAAGATAATGACTCTGGTAGCTTCTTCGACAGGTTCGGTGGAAAGGTATCAATCGGTCCGACATGGAACAACCTAGGGGACCTCTTCCTCTACATCAGTTCCGGGCTCTCCTTGCGCTAGGTCCTCGCCCCCGGCATAGACGTATTGGACGGCACGATAGATCCCTTCCATACCCTCTTTGGTCTGTGATGAGACAGGGAATACCCTTGAAAAGAGGCCGAGCCCTTCCAAGGCCCTGAAGATGTTCACCGAAAGCTCGGTGGCCATGTTCGAGGACCTGGAAGCCTCTTCCATGCTGTCATCATGAAGTGTATCCGGGTATTCCAGCCACCTTGTCAATCTTTCCATTAGGGCGGGTTCTACCATGTCCGACTTGGATATGATCTCAACGGAAGGTATCTGGAACCTGAGCCTCGCAAGGCTCGACAGCATCAACTGGCTTATCAGACCAGAGGGGGTCCTGGCATTGAACGGGTCTATGAGATAGACCATGAAGGACCTTGCTGGTAGTATCCCTTTCACTATCTCCCTAGCCGACTCCCTGAAGGTGAAGAGTTCCATTTGTCCCGGTGTATCAAGGAGCACGAACTGATCGATATCAGTGTCTATGCCCTTCAGGACCTTGTCCCTGTTGAGGGCAACAAGGTCGGAGGCCACGATCTGGGCTCCGTTGGGTCCGAGACCGTACTCCTCCATCACATCGGCCAATGTGACCCAGTCCCTTACATCTATATCGGGTTCGTAAGGGATCAGGTCCGCTCCAGGGTCAAGGTTGACAAGCATGTGGTTGTAACCGTTCTCAGAGAGATAACCGGAGAACGATGCCGCAAGGCTTGATTTTCCGCAACCCGCTGTCCCAAGGATATATATTGCTACCGGTCCGGTCATGACCTAACCTCCTGATGCTACTCTAATGACCTTCAAGGTCCTACCCACATAGGTCCCGTCAAGACGCTCGTCGAGAGGGAGTGGTCCATCTTCGTCGATGACCAACACCCCATCTGGCGGATGACCCGCCCTCCTGATGAGGGATATGAGCTGCTCCTGATCATCGAATGGGATGGTCCGTTTCGTCCCATCCCTCCATGATACGAGCGTTAAGCTCCTCTCATTTGCTTCCAGGTCCACCCCCCCCTTCGTTTTTGCCACCCTCTTTCAACACGGACCTCGTCTGGTTGAAAAGATATCCCATAAGGGCCTTCTGCCCGCTGTCCCTCCTGCTGAACAGGGACATTAACAATGCTGTGGTGAGGAGACCAGCGGCAACACCTGTCGGAAAGCCGGTCAAGATCCTTGTAGGGTTGGTCGATTCATAATGGATACCGAAGGGGAGCAGACCCAATCCGCTCATCATCTGGACCCCGCCGTCCACTGCAGTAGGCATCAGAAGAAGGATGAGAAGGACTATGAACGAGAGCATGGGCTTTTTGAACACTAACCCCTTCCTGTATCTGTTCGGCAACTGACCCAGTACAGTTAGTGATGGGTCATCGTCGACTGAAGCCCTGACCAACAAGGCGGCACCAAGCATTATTCCCGTGAAGATGGCAACGTCGCGAGCGCATACTGGAAGCTGGTTCCCGTTCAGTATGAGCGATCTTTCCTCTATCTGATGGCAGTTGTAATCGCCAAAGAGGTAGATTATAGAAGCGAACGGATTGAGCTTGGACCATTTGCTGGTATAGTCGAGAGCGTTCGCCCTCCCCTCCAGTCCTATTACGGTGCCCTTCTCAAGGGTCATGGGTGCCAGGAAGAGTGATAGGACAAGCAGAAGGTCTAAGGCGAAGACTATGATAGCGACCTTGTGAACGAAACGGCTCTTGATCAAATAGGCACCGGACCCTGTAACAACATTTCCGGATTGATAACCTTCCGGTTTCGTTCCATCAAAGCCCTAGCCTCTTCGCAATGACCATTCTCTGCACCTCGGAGGTCCCCTCACCTATGGTATATAGCTTTGAATCCCTGAAGAAACGTTCCACCGCATATTCCTTAGTGTAACCATAGCCCCCATGTATCTGGACCGCATCCACAGCGGCCTTGACGCATACCTCGGAGGCGAAGAGCTTCGCCATGGACGCTTCTTTGGAGAATGGCTCACCCATTTCTTCCAACCATGCCGCTCTCATTACAAGGAGCCTTGCGGCATCTATTTCGGTCGCCATGTCAGCAAGCTTCCATTGGATGGCCTGAAAGCTCGATATGGGCTTCCCGAACTGGACACGCTGCTTGGTGTAGGAAAGGCATTCGTCCAGTGCTCCCTGTGCGAGACCGACCGAGAGCGCTCCTATGGCTGTCCTGCCCCTATCAAGGATTGACATCGCTCCCGTGAACCCCTTCCCGGGCTCACCTACCATGTTCTCTGCCGGGACCCTGCAGTCCTCAAGGAATATCTCGGACGTTATGGAACCTCTCATTCCAAGCTTGTCCTCCTCAACTCCGAGCTTTAGGCCCGGATTGCCTTTTTCCACAATGAAGGCGCTTATGCCTTTGACCCCTTTGGTCGGATCGGTCTTTGCCATTACGGTGAACACCTCGGCGACATGGCCGCTCGTTATGAACTGCTTGGAACCGTTCAAGAGCCAACCGTCACCGTCAGGCACGGCCATCGTCTGAAGCGAACCGGCATCCGACCCTGCGTTAGGCTCGGTCAGGGCCCAAGCGGCAAGGGCCTCCCCGCTCGTGAGCCTAGGAAGGTATTTCTTTCTCTGCATCTCGTTACCAAGTTCATAGATATGACCAACACCCAGCGTATTGTGGGCTTCGACGGTCAATCCTACGGATGCGGAGACCCTACCTATCTCCTCAAGGACCAGGTTGTAGCTTATTCGGTCCAATCCTGAACCACCGTACTCCCTGGGGACGGTCATTCCCATCAGGCCCATAGACCCCATCTTCCTGACGAGCTCCATGTCGAAGGTCCCTTCCTTATCGATCTTAGCGGCAATGGGTCTTACCTCGCGCTCCGAGAACTCCCTGACCACCTGTCTGAGCATCCGCTGTTCTTCTGTCAGTGCAAAATCCATGTCAAGCCACCTGCCTGGGGAAATCAACTGATTATATATGGAACTTTCTTGGTACCAACTGACGGTCCGTCCTGGTAAGAATCATTTATATTTACGTGTTCGATGAGGTGTCGGGTTCTCATATGCTCGAATCTGGAAAGGGCGAGCTTCTAAGCTCATGCACGGCCGAGGACATCCGCGAGTGGAACAAGAACCACAAGGAGAGGGGGCTGAAGGACAAGATGACGACCCCCGCTGCGGCCGTTGAGAAGTACGTTAAGGATGGCTGCTACCTCGCCATTGGCGGGTTCGGACACATCAGGATCTCGATGCCAATGATCTATGAGATGGTACGGCGCAAGGTCAAGCATCTAAGGGTCTCTGGGCATACCGCCGTTCACGACCTTGATATACTGTTGGCCGGGGACTGCGTTGATGCCGTTGACGTCGCTTACTCGTTCGGTTACGAGAACAGGGGATTGTCCAAGAACGGCAGGAGGGCCGTTGAATCTGGAAGGGTCAAATGCGTCGAATGGTCCAATGGTGCACTCTCATGGAGGTTGAAGGCCGCTGCCATGGGACTACCGTTCCTCCCATCAAGGAACCTCCTGGGTTCAGATACGTTCAATTACAGCGCCGCTAGGACCATCGAATGTCCCTTCACTGGTCAGAAGCTGACGGCCCTGCCAGCCCTCATGCCCGATGTATCGATAATCCATGCACATTATGCTGACAAGTTCGGAAACTGCATAATCAGGGGGACCTCTGTAAAGGACGATGACCTTGCCAAGGCCTCAAAACGGGTCATAGTCACTGCAGAGAAGATCGTCCCGGAGTCCTTCTTCAGGGAGAACCCTGAAAGAACGACCATACCCTTCTTCTGTGTGGATGCCGTCATAGAGGCGCCCTACGGCAGCCACCCTGGGAACATGCCTTTCGAGTACTATTTCGATGAGCCACACATCCGGGAATATCTTAAGGCAGGCTCGAGCGATGAGGCAGTGAAGGCCTACCTAGATAAATGGGTCTATTCGGTAAAGGATTTCGAAGGATACCTTGACCTTGTCGGTATCAAGAAATTGCACGAGCTCAGACGCCTGGAGGAACTCAGATGACCACTTACACACCCATAGAGCTCATGGCATGCGTTGCGTCCCACCAGCTGGAGGACGGGAAGATAGTAGGGGTTGGGACGGGGTTACCTATGATAGCAGGGCTCCTTGCCCAGAAGACACATGCGCCGAACCTCATAATCTTCTTCGAAGCTGGGAGCATGGCACCCATAGTCCCCACATTACCTATATCGGTCGGGGACTCTAGATGTGTCCACAAGGCACTGGCAGCCACCGGTCTTGCGGGCATAATGGAGACCGGTCAGAGAGGGATGATAGACTATGCTTTCCTTGGTGGGGCCGAGGTCGATATGTATGGCAATCTGAACTCGACCGTGATAGGGGACCATGATAATCCTATCACCAGGTTGCCGGGGTCTGGAGGGGCGAACGATTTCGGGTCGCTCGCATGGAGGACCATAATCATTGCAAGGCACGACAAGGCGAAGCTGCCTCCCCGCGTCAGTTTCATAACTACACCTGGCTACATAGACGGGCCTGGGGCCAGGGAGAGAGCGGGTCTTCCTATTGGCACTGGGCCATACAAGGTCATAACTAACCTGGCACTGATGGGCTTTGACGAGAAGACGTGCAGGATGAAGCTAATAAGCGTTCATCCGGGGGTCACCGTTCAGCAGGTCATTGAGAACACAGGGTTCAAGCTCATCATACCGGAGCATGTCCCGACATCCCCAGAGCCCACGGAAGAGGAGCTCCTAAGGTTGAAGGAGATAGACCCCACCGGAATGATAATAGGGAAATGATACCTCAAAGGACCTTTGGACCATTTCAGAATGGAAATGGTTTTTTATGATGACCTTGTTCACCGTACGGGTCGTCTTTAGTGTCGTTAACCAAAAATTAACGGCTATATGAGAAAACGACCTATGATGTCGATGAGTTAGGGGTGACAAGATGATAACTTTCAGCGACAAGCAGCTCAAGATACCCAAGATGTCCAAACCGGTCTATATGGTGACCGGTGGATGTTCAAAGTTCGATAGGTCCATGCCTGATAAGAGAACTGAAGAACTTTGCATAGATGCCCTGACTGAGGCCGCCCAGTTCATCGGGATGAAACCCAGGGAACTGAAGGAATACATCCATACATGCTATTACGGCCATTTCGCCGATCATTTCGGGGACCAGCTGCTTGGAGAGGCAGTCATCCATGATAGATTGGGCCTTGACCCTCTTGGGAACATCGGTATCAAAACAGGAGGGGCGACCGGTGGCTCTACCTTATGGGAGGCCTACAAGACAGTAGCTTCTGGATATTCCGATTGCACCCTTGCAATGGGCTGGGAGAGGATGGACGAGGTCCCGACCGACGAGGGGAACAATTATATCTCCTGTGCCGCCGATAAAGATTGGGAAACGCCACTTGGGCACATCTACACCGGTTACTATGCGGTCATGGCTCAAAAATACTGGCAGGTCTATGGCAAGGAGGAGGAGTCCTTCAGGAAGACCATGGCGGAGATAGCTGTCAAGAACCACAACTATGCCGTCATGAACCCCCATGCCCACGGTGGGATGAGGATCACCGTCGAGGACGTCCTTAAGTCCCCGGTGGTCGCATATCCTCTTCGTGCGCTCGATGCCTGCCTGATGAGCGTCGGGGCGGCTTGCGCGATAATCTGCGATGAGAAGACCGCATACAAGCTGACCGACACACCTCTCAAGATAGATGTGACTGCAGGGAGCCATACGCTCAGGGTCGCCTGCAGGAGGGATATGGAGATACCTCTCCTACCTAATGAGACCAAGGAGACATATCGGGAGATCGACAAGCGATTCCCTGGTGGTGAGAGATATCCCGGCTTCACCGGTTTCCTTGCCGCAAGGATGGCAGCCTACTATGCATACAATATGACTGGCATCCACGATCCAACGGAGGACCTTGACCTCGTCGAACTGCATGATGCCTTCACCATAAGCGATATCCAGACCTACGAGGATATTGGGATAAGACCTTATGGCGAGGGAAGGACCTATGTTGAATCCGGAGATTGCTATCTTACAAATCCCCGCACTGGCGAACCCGGAAAACTCCCCGCTAACCTGTCCGGTGGATTGCTCGGATGCATGCACGCAGTAGGTGCAACGGGTATCATGCAGGTTGTGGAAGTAGGACAGCATATTTGGAACAGATGGGGCGAGATGCATGGTGATGAGGAAAAGTGGAAGAGGTTCGGAAGGGAGAAACCAAAGGACTGGACCGATCTCCAGGTCAAGGGGGCCAAGAGAGGGCTGGCAATAAGCCACGCGGGTGTAGGATCCCATGTGACCTGCACCATCTTGCAGCATCCCGACCATGTCCTTGAAAGGAGGTGTGCTTGAATGGCCAATGAAGAGAAGACCAGGGGAAAGGTCAGGGTCGTCAACAACAGGTACAAGTTCGAGGGTAACTTCCACTATCCATCCCCCAACTCTCCGATCTGGGACGATACCGGGAAGCTTCGAGGGGTAACGAATCCCAGGGATATCACCCATGTCCATATGTACGGAGGAGAGGCAGTGTTCTTCGAGTCGTTGAGCAAAGGGAAGATCATTGCATCACGATGCGATAATGATGACTGTGCCTCCAAGGGGTCCATTTTCATGCCCTTCAGGATACACTGCCCCGACTGCCTGATAAAAGCGATACAGGTCGATATCACCGATATTGCCAAGAGGACCGGGAAGATCTACTCTTTCATGATATGCGAAAGGTCGGGGGCGTTCAACTCCCTACCTAAACCCATCAAATTCATAAATATTGAGTTCGAAGGGGTATGCACGATATTGATGGGATACCTTTCAGTGGGCAATCCAATAATGGGATTGAGGGTTGTTCCTATATTCAATACCAAGAAACCAACATTTACCATCCTTGACCTTTCATGGGTCCCGGAGGGTACCAAGAAGAAGGACCTCCCCAAGAACTTTACCTTCGGATGATTGCTTAAAATCTAAAATTCATTGCTCGTTACTGACAGAAGATAGACCTAATAAATAGCTTGAAGCACATATGAAGTTATCAGGTTCTTGAGGAATTGGAAAAACAGGGGATATATCCTTGATTACATGACATCGACACGGTATGAAGGTCCTAAGACATCATCTGGCCTCAAATCGCTCACACCGCAACTTTAAATTAATCCTTCCTCATTTACTCATGCCCTCCCTCCGAGAACACACATCCCATTTTCAAATGAAAGGGACGTCGGTTGCGACCATGTCGGGGGGGATGAAGGGCTTTTTTCATCATCCGAAGTACAGGAGGAGTAGAATGATAGAGGTCCGATTTCACGGAAGGGGCGGACAAGGGGCCGTCGTGGCATCCAGGTTGCTCGCAGATGCAGCGTTCCGGGAGGGCAAGGACGTGCAGGCCTTCCCATATTTCGGTGTGGAGCGGAGGGGAGCCCCGGTCACTGCCTTCACCAAGATCGACGATAAAAGGATCAGGGACAAGTCCATGATATACGAACCCGATTACGTTGTTGTCCTTGAGCGCTCCCTGCTCCAAGCGGTCAACGTTATGGAAGGCCTAAGGCCAAACGGTATGGTATTGGTCAACACCGAGGACGCTCCGGAAGCGATAAGGAGGACCATAGATCCCCCCAGGCTCGCGACCGTCAATGCCACAAAGATAGCCATCTCCAACAAGCTTGGGACCTCCATGCAGCCTATAGTCAACACTGCAATAGTGGGCGCCTTCGCCAAGGCATCGGGTGTGGTCTCCATCGAATCCGTTGAAGCGGCAATTATGACCCTGCCAAGGTCCCCGGAGAGGAATGCCAAGGCGGCAAGGGAGGCCTACGAAGCGACCAGCAAGTACGGGGGTGAATGAAGATGCCTCAGACCCTTAACGAGATACCACCGACGCCTATAAACACGGTGAACTCGAAGGTGGTCAAGACCGGTGGATGGAGGGCCTTCAAACCGGTTTGCGACAACTCCAAATGCATAAAATGCTGGACCTGCTGGAAGTTCTGCCCGGACGTCTCCATAGCCATAAGCGACGAGGGACCTGTTTATGATTACGACCACTGCAAGGGCTGCGGGATATGCGCGGCGGAATGCCCGGTCAAGTGCATCCAGATGGTGCCGGAGAACAAATGAGGTGAGATGATGGTAAAGGAACTTCTCACGGGGAACAAGGCGACCGCCTACGGGGCGATGTATGCGAGGGCGCAGGTCATAGCAGCCTATCCCATCACCCCTCAGACGACCATTGTCGAGGAGATAGCTGAGCTCATAGCGGCCAAAAGGCTCCACACGCAATACATGAAGGTCGAATCCGAACACTCAGCCATGGCCGCGTGCGTTGCAGCATCCAACACCGGAGCAAGGGCCTTCACCGCGACATCTTCCCACGGGCTCGCCTTAATGCACGAGGTCCTCATGTGGGCCGCGGGAGCAAGGACCCCCGTCGTCCTTGTCAATGTGAACAGGGCCATGGCACCACCATGGTCCGTTTATGCAGACCACCAGGATGCCATGGCACAGAGGGACACCGGTCTCATACAGTACTGGTGCGAGAACAACCAGGAGATCTTCGACACGGTCATAACAGCGTTCAAGGTCTCGGAGAACAAGGACGTCCTCCTACCGGCAATGGTGAACCAGGATGCCTTCTTCCTCTCCCATACCTCTGAACCGGTGGACCTTCCCGACCAGGAGGCGGTCGACCAGTTCCTTCCTCCATTCGATCCGCCGTTCAAGCTCGATGTGGACAAGCCCACCGGATTCGGCTCCTTCATAATGCCACCTCAGTACATGGAGTTCAGGGCCCACATGGCAAGGGGCATGGACAATGCCAGGGCCCTCATCAAGAAGGTCGATAAGGATTGGTTCGAGCTCACCGGCAGGTCCTACGGCGGCATGATGGACATGTACAAGTGCGAGGATGCCGAGCTCATACTCTTCGGTGCAGGGACCATGATGTCAACGGCAAAGGACGTCGTGGATGAGATGAGGAAGGAAGGTAAGAAGGTCGGTATCGCAAGACTACGTGTGTTCAGACCGTTCCCTGTTGATGAGGTAAGATATCTTGCGTCCAGGGCAAGGGCAATAGGCATACTGGACAGGACATTCACCTTCGGCTACGGAGGACCTCTCTTCAACGAGGTCAACTCCCAGATGTACAACTACAAGAACAGACCGCCTACCAAGAACTACATAATAGGCGTAGGTGGACGGGACGTTAGGAAGAAACATATAAGGGCTCTCTTCAACGACCTCGAGAAGGTCGCCAAGGAAGGCTACGGAAAGGAGGGAGAGGTTCACTGGTGGGGATTGCTCGACGGCTCCACTCCGGAGGCGGAGCTCTAAGGGGGTGCTATGATGGCGAAGCTTACTATCCCGGAAGATGAGATAATGTCCCCAGGGCATATGGGATGCCTTGGATGTGGCGCAACGATGGCCATGAGATATGTCCTCAAGGCCTCGGGAAGGAGGACCATGCTCTCCATCCCGGCCTGCTGCTGGGCCGTCATGCCCGGTGTATGGCCCAATACCTGTCTTCAGGTCCCGGAGCTCTACACGCCCTTCGAGACCACCGGAGCATCGGCGGGTGGCATCAGGGCCGCCCTGGACGCTCTTGGCAAGAAGGACATCAATGTCATAGGGTTCGCAGGGGACGGGGGCACCGCCGACATAGGCATCCAGGCCCTATCAGGCGCTGCGGACAGGAACGACGACATACTCTACATCATGTACGACAACGAGGCCTACATGAACACGGGGATCCAGCGCTCCGGCTCTACGCCAATAGGCGCTTGGACAACGACCACACCGGTCGGGGAGACCGAGGACTGGGAGAAATCCCCAAAGAAGGACATGGTCGGGATCATGATAGCCCACAGGATCCCCTACGTCGCAACTGCAACGGTAGGATATCCCGAGGACCTCATCAGGAAAGTAAAGAAAGCCCTTTCCATCAAGGGGACCAAGTTCATCCAGATCTGGGCCCCCTGTCCGACAGGTTGGAAGATGGAACCAGGCCTCACTGTGAAGATAACCAAGGAGGCCGTTAGCTGCAGGGCGTTCAACCTCTTCGAGTGGGAGAACGGTGTCTACAAGGTGACCATGAAACCTCCGACCACACCCCTCAAGGACTACCTCTTCAAGCAGGGAAGGTTCAAGCACTTGCCGGAAGACCTTATCAAGGAGCTGGAAAAGGACCTTCATCTGAAGTACGATGAGCTCCTTGAGATGGAGAAGATGACCACAGCCAGGGCAGCCGCCAGGGAAGTCAGTAAGACCCAGGGTTGAAGACCTGGACCCTCCCAACATCGAGGTGAGACCATTGAACGAACTACTTCTGAACGAACCAGGTAAGAAAATTTTGGTCCTGGGCAACGAAGCGATAGTCAGGGCTGCTGTAGAAGCGGGAGTCAAGGTAGCTGCCACCTATCCAGGGACCCCTTCTTCCGAAATAGGGAACACACTGCAGGAGATCGCTAAGGACGCAGGGATGTACTTCGAATTCTCTATAAACGAAAAGGTCGCGTTCGAGACCGCAGCGGCAGCGGCAGCGGCTGGCACCAGGGCCTTTACCTTCATGAAACATGTTGGTCTAAATGTCGCTTCGGATGCCTTCATGACCCTTGCCTACTCCGGGGTCAGAGGGGGCTTCATCATCCTTTCTGCTGACGATCCCGGGGCACATTCGTCCCAGAACGAACAGGACAACCGCTATTTTGCCAAGATGGGCTATGTCCCCATGCTCGAACCATCGAACCCTGACGAAGCGAAGAGGATGATGCTTGCCGGGTTCGAACTATCGGAGAGGTACGGAGAGCCGGTCCTCTTCAGGACCACCACCAGATTGAACCATGTCCGGGGCGTCATTGAGCTGGGAGATATCAGACCCCAGGTCGGCAGGGTGCATTTCGAAAAGGATGCGTCCAGGTTCGTCATGGTCCCTTCCAACGCCCGCAAGAGACATCTTGTGGTCCTTGAGAACATGGTCAAGCTCAGAGATGCTTCGGAGGTCTCAGAGTGGAACAGGGTCATAGCGACACGGAAGAAGAACACCAAGGGCGGGCTCAAGCTCGGTCTGATCACATCAGGGGTCTCCTACAATTATATCATGGAAGTACTTGATAACATAGAGCTCGAAGTGGAGGCCAGGGTGCTAAAGCTCGGTATGACCCATCCGCTCCCGGAGGACATGATATCAGAGTTCTGCCAGAGCTCCGACCTAGTTGTCATGGTAGAAGAGGGTGAGCCCTTTATTGAGGAAGGCGTGAAGACCATACTTAAAGAGAGGGAGCTGCCAGTTCCGGTCCTTGGAAAGAGAGATGGCTTCTTCCCCATACCCGGGGAGTACAATCCTGATGTCGTCCTAAGGGGGCTCTCTGAGGCCCTCTGTGCTTCCGGCCACAATGTCGAGACCATCGAAAATGAAACATTGCCCTGGAAGACCTTGCCCGAACCCCCCAGGCCTCCCGTTATGTGCGCTGGCTGCCCCCATAGGGCCACTTTCTTTGCCGTAAAAAGGGCGACAAAGGGAAAAGCGGTGTTCCCTAACGATATCGGTTGTTATACGCTCGGGATCGCTCCACCCACGAACGTTGGGGACCTCATGGTCTGTATGGGAAGCAGCGTTGGGACCGCAGGAGGTCTCTCAAGGGTCGTCGATGAACCTGTCATAGGCTTCATTGGTGATTCCACCTTCTTCCATTCTGGGGTCCCGGGCCTGCTGAGCGCGGTCCACAATGGCCACAGGTTCGTCCTGAACATAATGGACAATGCGGCGACGGCAATGACGGGACATCAACCCCACCCCGGCCTCCCGCTCAACGGGATGAACGAGGAGGCAAAGGCCATCAGCCTGGAGAAGGTCTGCAAGGGAGTGGGGGTAGAGTTCATCAGGACCGTCAATCCCTTGAACATCAAGGAGACCCAGAAAGCGTTCGAGGAGGCCCTGGCCTATGAGGGGGTCTCGGTCGTCATAACGAAGTCTCCTTGTGCCCTGCTCCTTGAAAGGAACCTTGCAAGAAGGAGTATCAAGAGGAAGCGCTACGAGGTCTATCAGGACATATGCAAGCGCTGCGATGTCTGCACCAAGACCTTTGCCTGCCCGGCCTTCTACAAGGTCGGCAAGGACCATTTCATAGACCCTGAGCTCTGCTGGTCCTGTGGTGTCTGCGAGCAGATCTGTCCCTTCCATGCCATGGGCCCTATAAAGGGGAGTGATTGAAATGGTGCGAAAGAATGCTGATGCTTTTACCATCCAGATCGTTGGCGTCGGAGGGCAGGGAGCCTTGACCGTTTCAAAGGCCATAGGGAACGCGGCTATGAAGAAGGACATACCCATAATCATTTCCGAGATCCACGGGATGGCCCAAAGAGGCGGGGTGGTCCAAACGACCATTCGATTGGGGAGTACGGTCTCTCCTCTCCCCTTCGCTTCCGATATGACCATACTCCTGGGAATGGAGCCTCTTGAGGTCTACAGGGCCAGAGAGCAGATAACAAGCGAGACTGTGGTGGTGTTCAGCGAGGACCCCATCAGGCCTGTGAGCGTCAGTTCCGGCGGATCGCCCTATCCTGATGTGAAGGAGATAATCGAGGAAGTGAGGGGTAAGGCCCAGTGCGTCTATCATCTCTCCGCCAGGGATAAGGCCAAGCTAGCAGGTAACGATAAGACCACCAATATAGTCATGCTAGGGGCGATCATGGGGACCGGGGTCCTTCCTTTCACGAAGGAGGAGATGCGTGGGTCCGTCAGCGCTTCCGTCCCCAAGAGAGCGCTCGAGGCAAACCTTAAAGCCTTCGACCTTGGATACGAGGCCGTCCATGGCTCTTGCAGGTGAACGAAGGATAGGCATAACCACCACAGTCCCGCTGGAACCGTTCCTTGCCTCGGGCAGGGTCCCGGTGGACATGAACAACATCTTCATAGCGGACGCTTCGTGCCGGGACCTTGTGGAGGAGGCGCAGGCCGATGGGTTCCCCCGCAACATCTGCTCCTGGATAAAGGGCCTCCATTCTGTCTCCTCGAAGGTGGATGCCGTCGTGGGAGTGGTCAGGGGGGATTGTTCAAACTCTGAATCCCTTCTGGAGGACCTCAATAGGTCAGGGAGGCCCGTTCACGGATTCTCCTATCCGATTGACAGGGGCAGGACAGGGATGGAAGGGGAGATCGCCAAACTCTGCTCTTTCCTGGGCTGTTCAATGGAAGAGGCGGCTGACGCGGCGGGAAGGCTTGAGGATCTGAGGGAGCTTGCCAGGGAGGCCGACCGGCTCAGGTGGGAGACGCTCAGGCTCAGCGCCCAGGAGGCCCATGTTGCCCAGATCTCCTGTTCCGACCTGGACTCCGACCCTCTGCGATGGGAGCGTTCCATTAAGGAGATGCTCAAGAACGCGGCTGGGAGGGAGCCTCAAGAGGACGGTGTCAGGCTCGGGTTCATAGGGGTGCCCCCTATCATCACCGACATCTTCCCCCGCATCGAGGCGCTGGGGGGGCGGACCGTGTTCTTCGAGGTCCAGAGACAGTTCACCATGCCTGCCGGTAAGGATTGGGTGGACAGGTACCTGAATTATACTTACCCCTACGACATCCAGCTTAGGATAGATGATATCCGGAGTGAGGTCGGGCGCAGGAGGATCGACGGCCTGGTGCACTATGTCCAATCGTTCTGCCACAGGCAGATGGACGACAGGATGTTCAGGAGGGGGCTGGACATACCTATCCTCACCATCGAGGGGAACCTCCCCGGTAAGATGGACGAGCGGACCGCCATCAGACTGGAATCGTTCCTTGACATGCTGGGAGGTCTCCCATGACGCTATCGGGGATGCTCAAAGCCCTCCGGAACTCACCCGAAGGCTCCCGCGTGGGGATCGATATGGGCTCCAGGTCCGTCAAAGCGGCTGTCATGACGGATGCAGGGACGTCCCTCTTCATAACGGACACGACAGAGCTTCTGGCGGACATTGACGGGGTCAAGGTCGGTCCCGGCGTGGAGCTGGTATCCACCGGTTACGGGAGGAAGCTCGTGAGCGCCCGCAGGTCTATACCGGAGGTGAGGGCCCATGCCCTCGGGGCGGCGAAAGCGTTGGACCTCACCACCTTCACGCTTCTCGACATAGGAGGTCAGGACATGAAGGTCATACGGGTCGAGGGCTCTGTCCTCAGGGACTTCTCCATGAACGACAAGTGCGCCGCCGGCACGGGCAGGTTCCTTGAAAAGATGGCATCGATGCTGGGGATGAGCGTTCAGGAGCTCTCATCCCACAAGGGTGGAAGGAAGCTCCTCGAGTCAACCTGCTCCGTCTTCACCGAGACCGAGATAATCGACCTCCTGGTGAGGAAGGTCCCCAGGGACGAGATCGCATCGGGGGTGGTCCACTCCGTATACGAGAGGGTGAGGCCGCATCTGAGGGCGTTCCCGCTCGATGTTCTCGTCTTCACCGGAGGCGTGTCCCTGGGAAGAGGGCTCCGGGAGACACTAGAGGAAGGATTGGGGATAGAGGTCATGGTCCCCCCTGACCCACAGTTCACAGGTGCGATCGGGTGCACCCTGGCAATGACCGAGCGCAGCAGGGTGCAGGGAAGACCGCAACCCCTCCGATAATGTCATCATAAGATTGATTAGCAGGCTCTCCCCTGACCCGGCGATGAGGGTGAAATGGGGTGCCCTGCTGTCCGTCCTTGCAGTGTTGCTTCTCCTCGGTAGCGCTTTCCATCTTCTTTTCTCCCGAGAGGACCGCGAACATTTCCGTTCAAGAATGGACCGGGAGGCGCATAGTATTGAGGGTGGGGTTGTCTGGATCTCCCACAAGGTCAAGGGTGACGGGTTCAAGGTCCTCATGGACAGGGGCTGGGAGGACGTCCTTGTCAAGGGTGTGAACATGGGCATTTCCAAACCAGGCCATCTGCCAGGGGAATGCTCCATAACCTACGAGGAGTACTACAGATGGTTCGGGCTCATATCGGATTTGGGAGCCAATACCATCAGGGTCTATACCGTGCATCCTCCTGACTTCTACAGGGCACTGTACGAACACAATCGGAGGGCCAAAGAGCCGCTCTTCCTCCTCCAGGGCATCTACTATTCGGAGGATATCCTCTTATCGAGCGGAGACCCCTTTGATGCTGATGTGAACCACTCGTTCATGAAGGCCATCGAAAGGACCATAGACGTCATCCACGGGAAGGCGGAGATAGCTCCGACCCCGGGGAACGCTTCAGGGTCATTCCGTGTCGATGTCTCCGATCATGTCATCGGCATAGTGATCGGGATCGAATGGGACCCTATGCTGGTCAAGGGGACGATCGAGTCATACCCGGAGATAACGCGTATGAAGGGGTCGTTCCTGGAAGTGGGGGACGGTAACGCCTTCGAGGTCTGGTTGGCTCACATGATGGACCATACAGCTCGATATGAGACGGAGATGTACTCCGAGCAGAGACCGCTAAGCTTCATCAACTGGCCAACGACGGACAAGTACGACCATCCTTACGAGTCGTTCTATCACGAGGACCTAGTTTCGCTGGACCCGGACGTCATGGTCCCCACATGGAACATGGTCCCGGGGCTCTTTGCCACATACCATGTATACCCGTACTATCCGGACTTCATGACGCTGGAACCTGAATACCTGGACTATCTCGATGCCGAGGGGAAGAAGGACAATTATGCCGGATACCTCCATGAGCTAAAGACGACACATTCCATGCCCGTCCTCATAGGCGAGTTCGGGGTCCCATCCTCCCGTGGAATTGCACATGAAGGTCTCGATGGCAGGGACCACGGGCACATGACGGAGGAGGAGCAGGGTCAGGTCCTCTCGGAACTGTTCAGGTGCATCGTCTCCGAAGGCCTGGCCGGAGGTCTCATCTTCTCCTGGCAGGATGAATGGTTCAAGAGGACATGGAACACAATGGACCTGACGGAACCGGACAGGAGGGCCTGCTGGATGGACGTTCAGACCTGCGAGCAGCATTTCGGACTGCTGGCGTTCGACCCTGCATCGCCCGGGACCAGGACGATCGATGGGAACGATGCTGATTGGGAGGAGGGTTCGACCAGCCTGTTCCTAAAGGATGGAGGTCCATTGAACCCGCTCGGGGACGGCTTCGACCAGCAGAGGACGATAGAGGGACTCAGGATATCGAACGATGAGGCCTACATCTACATAGGGTTAGGGACCGGGGCGACCAGCGGGTCGAACTGGGATATGGTGAACATGCTCGTCCTCATCGATACCATGAAGGGGCAAGGCTCGACCGAAGTACCGTTCGGAACAGGTCTCGGGAACGAGGTCGGGTTCGATTTCGTCGTTCAGATAAAGGGAGAGAACGGCTCGAGGGTCATGGTCGACAGCTACTACGACCTGCACGGTCACAGGAACGGCCATCAGCTGGGTCTGATCGAGGAGGCGCCCTATGCAAGCATCAAGGACAACGGGGTGTTCCATCCGATCCTGTTCACCGTGAACAGAGGGTTCTGGGTCCCTGCATCCGGCCAGTATATCCCATACAGAGCATTCGATGCGGGGGAGTTGAGATGGGGTGGATCCGATAGACCCTCGGAGACCTGCAGCTCCCTTACCGATATCTGCTCTTCGAGGAACGGGTCCTTCATAGAGCTCAGGTTGCCCTATCTCCTCCTCAATTTCAGGGACCCCAGCACCCGAAGCGTCAACGGGGACCCCTGGACGGAGGGTTTCGGATCGAGCAGGGTCATTGATGGCATCCGGCTGGCCGTCGTTACGTTCAAGCCGGGGTCCGACGGTAACGCCACAGGGGTCGCAGGTCCGCTGAAGGTCACCGACTCCCTGCCTGCTCCCGTTGACGGGGAATTAAAGTGGGACAGCCTGCCGTTCCATTCATGGAGCGGTTGGGAGGTCCCCCGGTACACAGAGAGGACGAAGGGGTCCTATCTCGCTGTCAAAGAGGCTTTCTCAGATAATTGACATCCTGGATACAATTCCAGCCTGTGATAACAAAAATCCAATGCGGCATAGAACATTTACGTCGATTTATGCGAAGTATTATATATACCATGAAAAAAAGTACAGAATGTTTAAAAACTGATTTATATCACGATTTAGTATTCCGTCCTACCGGTTGGACCTTCGGGTCCCTGCCGGTTTCCATGGGGGGTCAATAATGAGGACGATGTACATTACGACAGCAGCGCTGATAATATTTGGGCTATGCATAGGGTCCGGGTTCCTGACAATATCCGCTGAGGCGGCAGGTCCGTGGACGGGAGACATCACCATCAACTCGGATGGATCGATATCGCCTGCAGGTGCACCTTTGAAAGCGAAGAACGGAGATTACAGGCTCACACAGGACATCGTCGGAACGGTATCCATCTACTGCTCCGGTATTACGTTCAAGGGGGACGGTTATGGACTGACCGGAAAAGGCTCTGGTTACGGGATCTATCTTTACATGGTCAATGGCGTCTGCGTCAAGGACCTCTCCGTTATAGGATTCTATCATGGTATTGTACTTGAGAATTCCGACGAAAATGTGCTGAAGAACCTATTCGTCGGATACAATGCTATGCGTGGCATCTATCTTACCTATTCTGATTACAATGACATCAAGGACATTGACATACACTACAACATGGCGGGAGTGTACCTTGACAATTCCCATTACAATACGTTCAAGGATAACTACGTGCATGATAACAACAAAGCTGCCCCGGGATTGTACCTTCGATATTCAGATTACAATACCGTCAAGGACAATACCATCGAAGGTAGCTATTATGGCATATACCCCTATTATTCAGATTACAACAAGTTCTTTGAAAACACGATATATGATTGTTATTACGGCTTCTATCTAAGCATATCCTACTACAACCTGCTCAAGGAGAACACGATCTACGGGACCAACTATGGAACAAGGACCTACATCTCACAGTACAACACCCTCGAAGGTAACATTATCCACAGCAGCAATTATGGAATATTCTTCGGAGGGTCGGACAATAACGAGGCGATAGGGAACACAATATTTGATAACACCGTGTGCGGGATCTATTCCTGGTACTCCTATTACATGTTGATCTCGGACAATGAATGCTCGAACGCCCAGGCAGGGATATACCTTGGTTATTCACATTACAGCACTGTGGAGAAGAACATAGCACATCACAATTCGTACCAGGGTATCTACCTCTATCACACGGACCAGAGCGATGTCAGGTACAATGAAGCACATCACGACAAGGCAGGTATCAGGGCCGAATACTCCAATGACAATTCGATCTGTGAAAATAACGTATACGACAACAAGGTCGTCGGGATCTATCTGGAATATTCGGAGGACAACCTTGTTCTTGACAATCATGCATCCGGGTCCGAAGGGGACGAGACCGTTGATGATTCCGGATGTGGGATATGGGCGAACCAGGAATCCAACCTCGAGATCAAGGGCAACCATGTCTATGACAACTTCAACATAGGTATCTATCTCGATCGGACGTCCGATAGCATGGTCCTCGAGAACGTCGTTACGGAAAACACCATGGGCATATGCCTCAGCGGGGACAACAATCAGGTCCATTACAATGACCTGATCGATAACGATGAACCTCAAGCTGAGGACCTGGGCGACTCGAACGATTGGGACGATGGCGATGGGATGGGCAACTACTGGTCCGACTACGAAGGGGAGGACACCGACCACGACGGGGTCGGAGATACCGACCTCCCCCATGCAGGAGTTGACTACTACCCGCTTATGGAGCCGTACAATTGAGACTGCCCTAAGAACCTGGAAGAGGGATCACGTCCAGATCCCTCCATTTTTTTTTTAAAAATTTAAATGGACCTGGGAGAGTGCTATCAATATCAAAGCGAACGCGACGATCCAAACGACACTGAGCCACAGGGCGGTTCGATTGCATCTGTTCTTCCCCTCCGTCCTCATCGCGCTCCTCGCCAGGAAGAAGGACAGGAACGACAGTGGGACGAAGAGGATCCCGCCCAATGAGAGATATAACGACAACTTCGAATCCTCCTTTCTCCCATGGTCAATATCATCCGAACCCCGGATGTCTATCCACTGAGGGTCCTTGAGATACCCCTTGATGTCCAGCCTCGCGACCGACCACCAGGGTTTCCTCTTCGCCACATCGGCCCTCCGGTCTGAAAAAATTCCCTCGGTCAGCTTCGCCATGCACCATTCCAATCCCCCCGTAAAGCCGATCCTCTCCCACGCTCTGAGCACGACCTCCCAGAGGAGCACGGTCATAGGGATAAGGGCGATCGCAAGGAGCGGCGATACCTTGGAAGGATAGGGGTAGGCATCTCCGATACCGGGGATCGCAGTGATCAAGAGCCTCGGGATGAAGTCTATTGTTTGGAAAGCATAAACGCTGAAAGCGACGAAACCGTATCGTCTTATCCATAATGTCCCCCTTCCAACGCTCTCTCCGATCCCTCGGTACTCGACCAATCTGATGATCAGGACCGTTACGAAGACCTCGAAGCCTGCTATGAGCAGGAACCACCACAACCAAAGGTTCGGGTACAATCCCGGCAGCTCATAGGTCCGGTCCAACAGTAATGAATAGGATTCCGCACCCGATAAGAGGACGAGCGCGGTTCCGACCAATCCTATCATGGCTGAACCGATCCCAATCGCCATCATAGTCCTGGGCTTTCGGAACGATCCCTCACCCTTGCACATGCATATCCCGATGATGCAACCGATGAAGGAAATCGAAATGAAAGGGAACAGAGGCTCAGGGGCGCCGCCTAAGAACATCAATAGAACCCGATAGAGCAGATCGGGGAACGACGATTCGCCGATTATCGGATATTGCACTGGTATGTCCCTCCCGAGCAGGGAGGACGCTCTCATGGCGAAAGGATAACCGCCGTATGAAGACCGCGCAAGCTCCCATGCGGGGACCGTGAGTACGATGGACAATAACGCCAGTAGCGCAAGGATGGTGATGTTCCGTCTTGTCCTTTTCACACCCCCGTTCATGGACAAGAGGCCCATTACGACGCCCGTGACCATCATGCATGCGGCGATGGTGTGGATCGTCTCCATATGGAAATTACGCCACAACATCATATCCCATCTGTCGGAATTCCCCAGGGCGACCTCGCCTAGGTATCCGTGATAGCCGATCGTCGACTCCACCATCATAGCGAAGACCAATAATAGGAATCCCCCGAAAACCTGGAACATCACGATCCTCCCTGGCGACCTTCCCTTCTCGAGGTTCCTTTGTATCGATATCATATTCACGATGGAGGATACTAGAAGGAACAGGCCTGCCCATGCCCCGAAGAAAACCATGGTCCCGAAGAAGACGAGTGCAAGTCCGGAGATGCGAAGGTCACCGCTGCCTTCGACCCAACTACGATCGTACCATCTCATTGGGACATGCATTATTATCATGAGCAGTATCAACAGCCCACGCAGAAGATCGAGGCTCGCGAACCTTCTCATCGTTATACATCCGATCCAGACGTTCAACACAATTCAACGGATCGATATCACTTTCATCATCCATCCTTGGAACTTAGGAGCGGCCCAAATGGTATAAAAACTTTACCAAATGGATTTTCAGTCTACTTAGGGACGGATTATGACCCCGCTTGACCACCCCTCCAGGATATGCTTTTATTCTGCTGACCCTTTCTATTACCATTGGATCCAGATCGATTTTTTAACTATGAACCGGTTAGAAAATATCCATTACAATCCGAATCGTTTATAGACCAGGAAAAGTCATCCCAGAACAGGTTATATATCCATTCCATTACTCTTGTTACAAGACCGACCGGGGTTCCAGAACGGTGGTCCCGATAGAGGTGTTCCATCTCCGGGCCTTTTGTTCTCTGGGCGGGAACGGGTCCGGAAAACCTTCTCAGCGATTCTTAATGCCGTCACTCCTCGTCCCATTCTGCATAGCCGTTCTCTTCCACAGCTCCCTTCTTCCTTGACCTGGCCAAGAAGAAGATTGCGAGAAGCACCAGGATAAGTAGCAGAATGCCGGCTGCAATGTAGATTAGCATGGATGGGTCTATCAATGGTTCCTTTTCATCAACGATGACCTCGAAGCTCTCGGTGTCCTTGTTCCCCTCAGGGTCCGTGACGGTGAGCTCGACCTTGTAGGTCCCCTTCTGTTCCGGCATGAAACCGGTCTTGACCCCGTAGAGGACGAAGGTCGTTCCGTCGGGGGCGGTCACCTTCCAGGTGTAGTTCAAGTTATCGGATGTATCGGTCGTCTTGGAAGCATCAAGGACAACCTTCTTACCGACCTCTGTCTTTTCCGGGATTTCCCTGACCTCCACCACCGGTGCTTTATCGTCCACTACTATCGTTGACACAGTATCTATAGCTGTATTTCCAGAAAGGTCTTTTACAGTTATCTCGAAATGGAGCTCCATAGGGACCGTGGTCAAGAAGGTATAGGAGACCTTATCGTCACTTCGAACTAGGGGATAGGTCCCTAATAGCACCTGTTCGGAAACAACGGTCATTACGATGGTATCTATCGCAACGTTATCACTTACTGTGGCCTCTATAGGTATCTCGACATCGAGACCGTACTGTGTGAGCAATTTAACTGCCTGAACGAGCGGTACATCATCATCATAGACATCAATTGATAATGTGATGTTGGTCCACATGACCCCATCATGGACGGAGAGCTGGACATGGCCTGTCCCGATGGTATCGGATGCGGCTTCGACCTCGGCACTGAAGCTCCCGTTGGGAAGCGTGCCTGAGCTCTCAACGATCAAAGGTCCGTCAATTACGGTGACGTTCATGCCTTTGATACCTATATTGTCCGAACCTGCGAAGAGGACCGTCCCCACCGACCCCGTCCCTAGGTTATTCGTAATGCATAGGACCGTTAATATTGGAGCATCATCATCGATCAGTTGGCCACTGAGCCAATCTGATATCTCCTGGTTCCCGCTGGTATCGTTGCATACTGTTCTGAACCGGATTGTGCCTGTCCTGTTGGATGGCATGGTCAATACACATGACCAGGATTCATTTTGTGGAGGAATGGTTATCCAATCAAGCCCAAGTTCAAACTTTTCCATAGAAAAGACCTCATGCGTGATATTGCCTGGAAACAGGACCTGCAGTTCTACAGAATGGACTTTGATATTATCTGTTGGGTAACAACGCATTATCGTTTCCTCTCCGGTCGTATATGGTCCGGGACCATCTGAGTATAGTTTTAAAATCGCAGAAGGACGGATCGTATCTATTACCATAAGAGAGAACGTTCCTGAAGTGTTTTCATTGCCTGAGGAATCGGTCATTTTAAAGCTGTAGGTCAGCTCACCGATCCTTTCTATCGGAACGGTCCATATAGCTCCGTATTTGAATTCCATATTCCCAGTCATGCTCTGGAAAGAAAGGTCAAGAGCTAGCTCATAATCTACCATATCCCCCGTTATGGTAACCGATGAGATGTTGATGTTCTCTTGAACAATGCAGACGAACTCGAAGGGTTCCCCAGTGCTCGCATCCTTTGAGCTTTGGTCTTCAATGAACCCCGGTCTGTCATTGTCCAGTAAGGGAACGGACCTTTGCTCTGTCTTGAAATGATTTGCTGCATCATCTGCCAGGTCGAAAATATATGAGATGTTGCCAACTGCCGTGACCGGGATATTCACGACGCTGTACCAGCGTCCCTTCATCGGGTCATAGGACGCTATTTTGACATCCCGATCGGAACCACCGATGCGGGTCTCTATGCTTACTTTGCCCACACCAATATTATCACCGGCCCTCAATGAGATATTGAACGCTTCACCTGTCGTTGCTAGAAGGTCCGATGTGTCCATTATCATGTAGGGAAGGTCATCGTCCAGGATATCGATCCAGGTATCCGATGTTACCATCACGTTCCCGGATGTGTCCCTCGCAAAGATGCGATAGGTGATGTTCGTATCCACCGCAGGTCCTATGGTCACCATTCTGGTGTAGTTGCCGTCAGAACCCTTCTGCATGGACTGGTTCACACCGGTCTGGCCCCCTATCGAATAGACCAATCTCACATCAAGGATGGCGATATTGTCCATCACACTGACATTCACGATGAAAGGGTCACCAGTGGTGGGTGGGAGTACGGTATTGTCCCCGATGAACTTTGGGGCATCATCGTCAATGATCGTTCTGTACCTAACTATGGTCGAGTTGAGGTTGTTAGAGGTGTCGTTGTAGAAGAACTGGTAGCTAATACTTCCTATGGAATCCGATGGCAATACTATCAATGTCGAGCGGATATCTCCAGGGCCGCACAAGGATATGTTTTGCGGGGGACCTCCCGCTATACTGTAGTTCACATTAGCCATCCCCACACCGACATTGTCGAACAGATGGGCCTCGAACCTGAAGCTGTCCCCGGTCGTTGCGGTCAAAGTGGAATTGTCCAATATGAGCCTAGGTAGGTCATTGTCCGTTATCGCAAATTGATACCAGACAGAATGGTTCCAGTTGCCCTTGACATCCCTAGCCCCGACCTTGAACCAGAACCTGGTGGTCCTATCTGTCGGATGGTTGTTGATGAAAGAGTAATTGTTAGGTCCGGATTTGTACATAGAGCTGTTAATGGTCTTGGTCGGTTGTGTGTCCGACCAGTTATAGTTGATGACGGCTGAAGAGACCTCTACATTATCGGTTATCAAAGCATTTATCTTAAAATCGTCACCTGTGGTCTTGGCCCCTAGTTGATCTACCGAAACTATCCGTGGCCTCTCGATATCGGACCCTACCAGGACGGTCTTTAAGAGCGGTTTGAAGTTCCTTGCTGTCACCGTTAGGTTCATCCTCAGGGTTATCTGGGGCAACGTGATGGAGCATTTTCCATCAGAGCCTGTGGTCCCGGTACCGTAGAACTCGGTCAGGTTCATCAGGCACACCTTTGCCCCGTTCACCGGGCTACCTGAACCATCGGTCACCGTGAATGTATAGCTTCCAGGTGATGGGACTGGATCGCTGTGGGAAATGGAGAGCGTTCCGGGCCTCTTGGTCCAGATAGGGATCTCTGGGTCCCCCATCAGGTTGTACTGGAGCAGGTTCTTCCATGAGTAGCGGTCATGGGCGGTCTTGTCCTGGATGTAATCGTACTTGGATAAGGCCAGGGCCTTGCCCGGTTGGTAGTTGCCGGCAAAGAACTGCTGCCAGAACCTGTAATCATGCCCCTGGTTGTAGTAACCACCGTCCGAGCCCTTTGCCCATGGTTTTGAGTACCAGCTTACCCTGGCGGACCCGACGGCGCCGATCCCCACATCGAGGAGGATGTCCTCTGTTAGGCAGGTGGTCCTGTCGAACTCGCCGTTGTTGCAGGCATCGTTGTAGAAAAGTGGTTTCTTCCCACCGTTCGTCTGGGAAGCAGAGGTCGTATAATATGCCGTATCGGAGGTCTCTCCGGAATCGCATATCTTGTTACCATTCGTGTCACCGTTCCAAACCCTCCTGTAGATCCCAGTACTTGAACCATGACCTGCCATGTTCACCATGAAAGCGCCTGGATCTATGGCGCTCACCATATTGGAGTTGGTCAGAGATGCATTGCAGCTGAACTGGGATGGCCAGATGCCAGCCTTCTCGTAAAGGGTGTAAGGGTTGTAGCTCGTGATCGAGAGGAAATCCGACCTTATGGCCTCCTTGAGGGTCGCTTCGTCCGTTGTATCGTTCGATGTGCTCGATTCCTTGTAGTTGGAATAGGCCCCCGCTAGGACCGCTCTGTTGTACCAGCTGCCTGAGGGCGGGTTCTTCTCATAGTTCAAGATATTGTTCACCAGGGTCTGCATGTTGTTGGTGGTCGAAACAGATAATCTCCCGACCCAGACCTCGGCGTTCAGATCTATGCCGTCCACGGAGTACTCACCGTAGTTACCGTCATCGTCCCCATCCCAGTCATAGGGATTGTGGCCTGACCCGGCAATATCACCGTAATAGGAATCGGCCGGGACCGTGTTCCCATCGCTACCACTATCATCGTATCCGTCAGGTATGTATGCCATCCTGCTTGGCACGACGCTATGGTCACCACCTATGACGACCCATTTGAGGTTCTCGTTCGTGTAGAAGGCCTTGATGCAGTTCCTGATCTTTTCCTGAGCGTCGGATCCGGTGTAGACGGACGATATCCATCCTGTCTCCACTATGCGTGTAGGGACCCCTCTCATGGTCTTCCATTCTGCAAGTGGCCTCAATGTCGAATTGTAGGTGGATGTCGTTATTATAAGGCACTCTGTGGGGGGGAACCTGTTCGTGTAGGATGGTTGAGCGGTCGGGGTGGGAGATGTGTCCATTGACTGGGATGACCAGATGGGGCCTACAACCTCTTCTTCCGTTCCGATCTCGGTCGGAGATGGGAGGTCCTCAGGTACATTTGTTTCGGGAACCACATCGCTGGAACCGGTCGCAACCAGTGCCTTGATGGTCGTTGGCCATGTCAATACCTTCCCCTCGGTCCTGAACGGTGAGATGCGCAGGACCCAGAACCTCATATTCCCCTTTTCAAGGATACCAAGGTCCCTGATGGTCATCTGTTCCTCATCATCTCCGGTCTTAAAGGAAGGGGCACTGATATCATTGAACGGTTCGGGTACATCTACCACTTCGTTATCAAGGACCCATCTTTCAACACCTAATGGTATCGTATCCAGAATGACAGGGTCCTCACCTTCTCCCAAAGGCAGGAAATAGCTCCTTTCCGGTAGCATCGGCTTTCCGACCAAGGATGATGTCCCCCAACCATCTATCATTATGATGGACCCAGAACTACCATCCTCCATCGTTGGGTAAGGGACATCCCAGACAAGAACGGTCAGACCCGCCCCTGGCATGTTGTCAGTATCGCTAGCAAGGTCATGGCCCTCTGCTGGAAAGGCGGCCACTACGAACAATACTATGAACAAGGCATTGAAAATCTTCATATCGGCCCTCCTGAAAGGTCCATGGAAGGTTCAAATCCTCCATTAACAGATAAATAATTTACTGCCATACTAGTAAGGATGGGCTAAGAACGGTCCTAAAAGGCTTTCATTTTCTAAGGTCCACGGTCCGTTCATCAGAATACCTCCATAAGAGGACCAGGGTCGCGATAGCGAAGAGGAACAGGACCGATTGGAGTATATCCGTTACCAATAGCATCTGGCCAACTTCCAAGCCCGAGTAGAACTGCATGACCCCGGATATACCATTGTTCAGCGAATGGAACATAACGGCCAGTGTTAGCCCTATCAAAGTGAAAAGGACCTTCCTTATCCATCCGGTCCTCCCCAGGCCAGAAGCGGCAATGCTGCAATAGACCGCATGGACGACCACCCCCAAGATCACCCTCCAGACCACAGCATCGATGGTGAGGGCCGAGATGTCCCCCGAAGCGATGGAACTGAGACCGGAGAACAGGTAAAGGACAGATTCGGCCACACCGAACGATGCACCCGTGAACAGCCCTAATACCATCCCGTTCTTGGTGTTCGATAGCGTTCCATAAGGTCGGTCCACCCCTTTCCCCCAGGATAATAGAAGGTACAGACCGACGAACGATAGGGCCGCTGCAGTGAGCTTCATGGATTCCTCGACTGGACCAGCTATGACCAGATTGATAACGACCACTGCTTTTGTGTCCATGAGCAAGGCCAATGGGGAAAGGACAAGAACGAAAAAGAGCTCCATCATGATGGAGGTGGTCACGCTGAAGACCATCATCATCAAGAACAGATGAGGTGTAAGGCCAGAACTGATGAGCTTGATATCTCGGTCCTTCCCTCGGAGCCCTACGGACCCAAGGAACACGTTCCTGAAGTATCGAGAGGCCCCGAATAGGACCGCAGTATAGAAGAACAACCCTAAAAATGGGATGGTCAGGCAAGCGACCGCTATCGCAACTGCCACTATGAGCGATTGCATCATTGACCACCTCCGCGGTAGCTCCCCTCTTTGGTCCATTGGATATTGGGAGGATATTGGCCTGTCCTCTGCTCATTAGCTGCCTCCTTGATCTCCTGTCTCTTGATGAAAGCCGCAGAGATAAGGAGGGTCAGGCTTGATACCCATAGGAGCGGAACGAAGAGGAAGAAGAAGCATGACAGGAGACAGAATGCCCCTGCTGCAAGTATGTCGGTCCGCTTGATCTCGATGCTCAGGTCCGAAGCATCCACATCTTTTGTCAATATCCTAATGGTAAGACTGTAACCACCAGTTGGGGTCTGGGGAAGGACCACGGTAAGAGGGGTGGTCCCTTTCTCCTCCTTCACAAGGGCCCCATCACAATGGACCTCGACCTTGACCCTCACCTCGGAGTGCGATACTGACCGGATGGTGACGACCGGCGGGACGAGCCCTTCGGAGGATATATTGAACAAAAGGTCCTCCCCGCTCCTCTCCAGGTCCTTGCCCTGGTGTATGGTGGTTTTGGTCGATGACGCCCCGGTCAGGAGACTGATGGTCGAAAGGACTAGGAACAGAACAAGGACACCTGTAATGACGACCCCAGCAACCGCCAATCCTTGGCTCCTCATCCTTTGGGTAATCACCTGCTGGATTAAAAACCATCGCGGTCCGTACGTCAGATGAACTCAATGTTCCATCTCCGCAATAATGGAGAAAATATTAAGTATGGACCTGTTAGATGGACAAATGTCCTATAGGACCCTATGTTCCGGTCAGGACCTTTTTAAGACCATCCAAGATGGTCGGACATGCGAACGGAGAAAGAACATGAACCCTCTGGCCGTGACCAAGCTGTTGAGCGATGAGTACACGGTCAAGATATTGACAGCGACGTTCAAGGTCCCTAGGACCGCCAATTACCTCTGCATGAAGTTCAATATCCCTATAGCGGCCTGCTACAGAAGGATAAACGAACTGGAAGAGCTCGGTCTCATCCAGGTCACCGAGAAGATACTCACCCGGAGGGGGAAGAGGGTCAGCCTATACCAGTCAACTCTCAGATCGGCCTACCTAACCTTCGAGGGGGGCCGCTTGAAGGCAATGCTGGAGCTATCGGACTGCAGCCGATGTGAGGAAGAAGCGGTCATGGACATGGTCCGTCCGTAACATGGCCCCGACCGGTCCTTCCGAGAGCCGTTCTTTTTGAAAGTATCGCTCACTCCCCGAGTGGGATTAAAATAGAAAGAACCACCTGAAGTTGACCTCGGAGGCACTGCTTTGAGGATATCTCTGGGGTCGGACCATGGGGGCTTCCAGCTCAAGGAAGAACTGGCCAAAAGGCTTGAAAAGGCCGGTATCATGGTCCTTGACAGGGGATGCAGTGCAGGTGAGACCGTCGATTACCCCGATGTTGCCTCACTGGTCTGCTCTGACCTGGCCGGTACGGCCGACCTCGGCATCTTGGTCTGTGGGACCGGAATAGGTATGTGCAATACCGCATCCAGGTTCGAGGACATCATTGCGGCCTTGTGCACCAACGAATACATGGCGAAGATGGCCAGGGAGCACAATGCAGCGAACGTCCTGTGCCTTGGCGGCAGGGTGATCGGTCCCGAACTTGCATGGGCTATAGTGAGGACGTTCATATCCACCGAACCCCTGGACGACGAGCGATATATCAGAAGGAGAGCTAAGGTCCGAAGGACCGGACCGGCAAATAAGGGTACCACATTTGGGGGCGGAAGCTGATGCAGGAGATCTGGACCGAGAAGTATAGGCCGTTCATGCTGAAGGACGTTGTGGGCCAGACCGAGATATTGAAAAGGCTCAAGGCCATAGTGGACAGCGGCAATATCCCCCATTTCCTCTTCGCCGGACCCGCGGGGACAGGGAAGACGACCTGCGCCCTTGCCATGGCCAGGGAGATATTCGGTGAGGAGGGATGGAGGGACAACTTCCAGGAGCTCAATGCCTCCGATGAGAGGGGCATACAGGTCGTCAGGACGAAGATCAAATCTTTCGCAAGGGCCGCCCCGCTGGGTGGAGCACAGTTCAAGGTCATTTTCCTTGATGAGGCGGATTCACTGACCCAGGACGCTCAGGCTGCCCTCAGAAGGACAATGGAAAGATATTCGAACACCTGCAGGTTCATCCTCTCTTGCAACTATTCGTCCAGGATCATTCCCCCCATCCAGTCCAGATGCTCTGTCATGAGGTTCACGCCCCTCAAGAAGGAAGAGATAAGGGAATACCTCAAGCGTATCGAGAGCACGGAAGGGATAACCATAACGGACAATGCCTTCGATACCCTGATGTACATCTCACAGGGGGACCTAAGAAAGACGGTGAACGTCCTTCAGGTCGCTGCATCCTTCTCGAAGGACATAGATTCGGAGAACCTCTATTCGAGCTCGGCCCTGGCAAGACCGGAACAGATCGCCAAGCTCATAACCCTCCCCATGCAGGGCAAGTTCGGTGAGGCCAGGAAGCATCTCGAGGAACTGATTACCTCAGGCGGACTGGCAGGTGAGGACATCATCTCACAGCTCCACAGGGAGCTCTTCAACCTCCCCATGGACGACGATATCCGTGTGCGGATCCTCGATTTCATAGGAGAGGTGGACTTCAGACTGGTGGAAGGGGCGGACGAGAGGATACAGATCGAGGCCCTCCTGGCCAGGATCCAGCTCCTTGCATCCAAGCATAATTGACCGTTGTTTTAGGGATGGGGTTCATTATATCAGGACCTGTTCCAGGACCATGTGCTTCAACATATCCCTCCTTTCACCCATCAATTGGGAGCTGCTGGTGGATGATACCTTCACCGGATATGACATGGCCAGGGCCCCCATCTACCATTCCAATGCTTTCACGAACCCCATGCATCCTCTGGTCTGCATGGACAGGAAAGGGGTGCATATCCTGTCAAGGTGGGGTCTTGTCCCAAGATGGTCGAAGGATAGGGAGCAGGCACTGATGATGAGAAGGTCCTGCTACAATGCCAGGGGTGAGACCATTTTCTCCAAACCCGCGTTCAGGTCAGCTGCAAGGGATTCCAGATGTCTTGTCCCTGTGACCGGTTTCTTCGAGTTCAGGGAGGTCACAGGGAAGAAGTTCCCTTACCACATCCGGATGAGGGACGGTAGGACCTTCTATCTTGGGGGAATCTGCGAGGATACAGGTCTGCTCTCAGGCGGGCTTGAAAGGACGTTCTCCATAGTGACGACGGAAGCGAACGAGCTCATGAGCTTCGTTCACAATACCAAGAAAAGGATGCCTCTTGTGCTGCCGACCGGTCTGGAGAACGAATGGTTGGGAGCGGATAGGGACCAGAAGACCCTTCAGGAGATGGTCCTGCCCTATCCTGGTAACGACCTTGAGGCTTACCCGGTCACAAAGGACCTGTTGAGGAAAGGGGAGCTCAAAGACCCTTCTGATACAATAAAAAGGGTAAATTACCCTGAGCTGGAGCAATCGAGTCTGGACGGTCCGTTATGAGGAGGGCTCAAAGCTCTTTGTAGATCTCTAGGGCGGCCCTCTCCAGAGACTGCTTGGAATTGTGATGATAGACCCATCCCGTCGAAAGGAGCTTTTTGATGTTAAGCGACATGTACTTCACATCGCCTTTCCACCCAGCGCCTTTGTGACCCCCGCTGAACTCGAACCTTACCCCTTTCAATCCCATAGCATTCACCACGATGTCCGGGATGTTCTTGATCTCAATGTAATCATCGGTGCCCACATTGTAGTACTCGAACAGGGTTCTCTGTCCCTCCGTTGCATGGATGACCCCTTCCACACAGTCCGAAACGTGGATGTAGGACTTCCGCTGGGTCCCATCACCGAGTATTTCGAGCCTGGTCGGGTCATTTTTCAGCTTCCTCATGAAGTCTATGAGTATGCCGTGGGTGGACCGGGGGCCGACCACGTTCGCGAACCTGAATACCGATGACCTTATCCCGAAATTATCTGAGAATGCCGCTATCAGCGCCTCTGCGGCCAGTTTGGAAGCGCCGTACTGTGAGATCGGTATGAGAGGCCCATAGTCCTCTGGGGTTGGCATCACCGAGGCATTACCGTAGATGGTAGAGGTGGAGGTGAACGATATCGCAGGAGGGTCGGAGGGCCTAACCTTCCTCATGGCCTCTAACAAATTGTAGGTCGCTATAAGGTTCTGTTCGACGGACACCCATGTGTCGTCCACACCCACCCTGACATCGGGGTTCGCTGCCACATGGTATACGAGGTCAATGTCCTTGAGGGCCTTTTTGATGTCCTTGTCATGGACCAGGTCCCTCTTGAGGAACGAGATATCCTTCAGACAATGGGAAAGGAACTCCTTCCTCCCTGATGAGAGGTTATCATAAACGGTCACCTCGTATCCCCTGGCGAGCAGGGCATCGACCATGTGGCTGCCGATGAAGCCTGCTCCTCCGGTCACGAGGACCTTCTTACAAGCCATATTCCCCTCTATGATATGCCCTTTATTTAACGTTTGGAGGGATCATCGTCCTCGCTCTTTCTCCTCGTCCTTCTCTGGAGGGTGCTTCCTCAGGTCCGGGACCGGTAGCTTCAGATCTCTGTCGACCGCGCCACCGATGTTTGCGATCTGCCTCTGTATCATGAACGGGATCTCATTGAGCAGATGGACAGAGTCCACTCCCACCTTGAGACCTTTGCTAAGGGCCTTGGCGATCCGGTCCTCCCTCTCGACGGACCTCCTGAAGTATGTCTTGTAGGCCTCGACAATAGGTATGATCAGGGCCCCGCAAGCGATCGATGCCCCGTACTGCAAGGGTGTGAGCTCCACCATGTCTATCCCGGCCCCCAGGTCCCCTATGTACATGATGAAGCTCAGACCGCCTATGGGGATAGCGGTCGTCAACAAGGGCAGCAGCAGGCCCTTCTCTCTAACGACATTCACTATCGACTCCTTCATCGAGAGGCTGTTGAAAAGGTTGAAGCACTCCGCCCATACCACGAAGACGAGTATCATCGTCTGGACCGTGGCGAGCCTATCGCCCTCGATCCCAACATCGATGGTCCCGCTGTCCAACAGCTTGAACATCAATACCCCTATCAGGGTCATAGAGAGGATCATGACCAACAGTTCCCCCAGGACCTTCGTCGATACTATGCCCTCCTTGGAGTTACGAGGTGGCTCCCTCATCACGCCTGCGGTGGTCCTATCGAGTATGAGGGCTAGCACGGGAAAGATATGCGTGGAGAAATAGAGGAACAGCAGCTGTTTGTCGGTCATCATCTGCTCCAGGAACAGGAGCGATCCTATGAACATCAGGGCCAGCTCGCCAAGGTTCGTGTAGAGCTGATATGTCACGGACTTTCGTATGTTGTCGAAGATCTGCCTTCCGCGGTGCACAGCGGTCACGAGAGTGGCGAAATTGTCGTCCGAGAGGATGATCTGCGAGGCCTCCTTTGCGACGTCGGTGCCCTTCACTCCCATGGCGACCCCGACATCCGCGTTCTTGAGGGCGGCGGCATCGTTCATCCCATCGCCTGTCATGGCCACTATCTGGCCTCGCTCCTTGAACGCGTTCACTATGTCCACTTTCTGCTGCGGGGAGACCCTGCAGAACACCGTGACCGTGTCCAGCACCTTCGGAGGGACCGGGAGCTGTCCCCCTTCAAGGACGGCATCCCCCTCCGAGTACACACCGAGGTCGGCAGCGATGGCGGTCGCGGTCCCCCGACCGTCCCCGGTTATCATGACGACCTTTATGCCCGCCTCATGGCATCTCCGGACCGCCTCCCTGACCCCCTCCTTCGGAGGGTCTATCATCCCGACGAAACCGAGGTACACGAGATCGGACTCTATCTCATCGTCGGAGAGCCCTTTGAGCTTCTTGCGATCGTTGCCCAGGTCCCTGAAGGCGATGGACAGCGTCCTCTGGGCCCTGGAATTGACCAGCTCGTTAGCTCTTTCCACAGCCTTCATAAGGTCATGTGTGAACGGGATTATGGAACCGTCCCAGACGATCCTGTTGCATCGGGTGGAAATGGTCTCGAAGGCACCCTTCGAATAGGCGATGTGGTTAGGCCCCTTCGAGAAGACCTTGGTCATCATCCTCCGGTCGGAGTCGAAGGGTATGTCCCCGACCTGCCTCTGGTCCGTCAACCACCGGGATACCCCCCCTTTCATCCCCAATGTCCTGAGGGCACCTTCGGTGGGATCCCCGATCACGCTCCATCCGTTCTCGTCCTTTACGACCTTGGAATCATTGGCGAGATAGCCCGCTTCGAGCATCAGGCAGAAGAACTCAACGTTGCCAGGGTTTATCTCCCCTAGCTCGTTCTTGATGGACCCTTCTGGATTGTATCCGGAGCCGGTAACGGCCCAGAGCCTGCCGTCCTGATATATCGTCTTTACCGTCATCGCGTTCTCGGTCATGGTACCTGTCTTGTCCGAGCATATCACGCTCACCCGGCCCAATCCCTCGATGGAAGCGACCCTCCTTACTATCGCCTTTTCCTTTACTAGATACATCATCCCCCTGACCATGACCGAGGTGGTGATGATCGGGAAGCTCCAAGGTATCGCTACGACGGCAAGTATCACGGCGTTGACGAGCTGCTCCGTCATAGTGTCGGTGGTTAGGTCGCCCCTCATCCAAAGGCGTATTATCTGCAGGAGGAAGAGGATGAAGATGAGCCCGCAGAGGATCATGGACATCCCCTTCACAAGTTCGCTCATCTTCTTTTGGAGGGGGATCTCGGGCTCGGGTGCGTCCGCTATGTTCTTCGCGATCTTGCCAAGCTCCGTCCCCTTGCCGGTGGCGGTAACGATCCCCTCGCCAGTGCCTCTCGCGACGATGGTGGACATGAAGGCCATGTTCGTGAGGTCATGGATCGCGGGTGCAGGGTTCCGCACCAGGTCCGGATTCTTCTCCACGCTCACCGATTCCCCCGTCAGTGATGATTCGTCCACAGAGAGCCGGTCACCCTGGACTATCCTCACATCGGCGGGTACCCTGTCGCCCTCGGACAACCTCACCAGGTCCCCTATTACGAGCTCAGATGTCTGGACATCCGACCATTTCCCACCCCTCTTGACCTTGGCCTTCGCTGCCGCGATCCTCCTGAGGGCCTCAAGCGACCTCTCGGCCGAGTACATCTGGAAGATGATCAGGCACCAGCTCAGGACTATGACGAAAACGATGGCGATAGAGGTCTCGAACGAGGTGCTATCGTTAGAAGGGAACAGGATGGTGAGAAGCGCCATGATGACCGCGATCCCGAGGATGAGGAGGATCACGAAATCGAATATCTGGGGGGCCACCTTGCGCAGAAAGGATTTCCTGACCCTGGGGATCTCGTTCGGACCGTCCCTGCGAAGCCTTTCCTGCGCCGTTCTTGGGTCAAGGCCTTCTAGGGATGTCCCTAGGCGGCGCATAAGCTCAACTGACGTTTCGGCATGGACCTTCTCCCGTTCGACGGCCATGGGGCTCAGGGACATGAAAAGGACAAGGATGAATATGCAACTATCGGAGGGGAGGAAACATGGGCCAGGACGCTATTTATCGCATGTGGTGAAGGAGGGCCTCCATCCATTCTCTTTTCTTGGGTCCTCTATCACCCAATCGTAAAGCTCCGATGTAAGGCGGGAGACCGCATCCCATGAGAAATGCTCGATTATGTGCTCCCTGCCCCGCTTTCCCATCTCTTCCAGATCGCCCCTGCCAAGGAGCTCTATGACCTCTCTCGCCTGGCCTTCCACATCACCGACCTTGACCAACCTACCAGAGCTAGCGGTGACCATCTCCGGGGCTCCCCCAACGTCGGTCGCCACTACCGGGGTCCCCGATGAGAGCGCCTCGCCCACTGTGAGCCCGAACCCCTCCCAATATGAATGGAACAATGCCAGGTCCGAGGTCGCGACCAATGCTTGCATCTTCTTGAACGGGAGGGACCTGAACGTCTTGATACGGTCGGTTAGGCCCTTCTTCTTTATCCTGGACCGGATCTCACCCTCGAGAGGTCCCCAACCGACCAGACATAGGGCCGTATCCTTGTCCTTTGAATGGACATTCTCGAAACAGGATAGGACCTCCCTGATCCCCTTCCTTGCGGCCCATCTACCAACCGAACAGAGCAATCTGTCTCCATCCTTGAGACCCAGCTCATCCCTTATGGAAGGGTCTTTCTTTTTAGGTGAGAACTCATCTGTGTCTATGCCTGGCGGGAGCTTTATCGCCCTATCGTACCTGTTCGTTGTTCCCCGCCTGGAGATGTCCCTGCACTCTGAGGCGGATTCTATTATGACCGCGTTCGAGCGCTCAAGGGCAAGGTCCTCATATCTGTCGAAGAGAGGTCCGGCATAGAGGATGGCAAGGTCATTGACGGATTGTATCGAAAAGGAGAGGTCCCTAAGGGATATGGTGGACCTCTCACCCCACCAGGTCCCGTGCATGGTCGAGACGATGGGGGCCTTGATCCGTGAGTAATAGGAGCTGGGGATGAGGGCCATGTTGGAATGGATGTGCGCCAGGTCAAAGTCCAGTCCCGAACCCTCCATCCACTTGACGGCGTTCTTGCCGAAGGAAAGCGTGAAAAGGAGCGGGGCCTTCAACCAGCTTACGGGATGGATATGGATGTTCGGGTGGGATGCATCGTAGCCTATGCCCTGCTTCCTTGTGACGACATGGACCTCGTGACCCCTCTTTGCCATCCAGGTCGAGAGGTAATATGAACAGACCCCGACACCGCCCCATTTGGGAGGATATTCCGAGGATATCATGCATATCTTCAACGGGCCACCGCTTTCTCCATCTCCTGCTGCCTATATGTTGCTTTTTACGTTCATCTCCTATCATTTTATATCCCCATGCCATTCTGGTGCGAGGATAGGTGGTAATATGGGGCTCATGGACAGGCTCAAGGGAGCGGCGAACGCGATAACCGGCGGAGGGGCCGATGTCAGTTTGGAGATGCCTCCCGGACCCTTCAGGGCAGGTGAAGAGGTCAAGGTCCGTGTCACTGTCAGAGCTATGGGATCGGAGATCAAGTCAGGTGGTATCTTCGTTGATATCAAAGGATCGGAGAGGGGGACAGTTAGGTCCACACAGATGTGCAGCTCCTGCAACAGGTCTCTTCCCTCGACCGTGTCCATATCGAGGACGACTGTCGATCAGCAATTGACCGTTCATCCTGCCTTCGTCCTGAAAAAGGACGAGACCAAGGTCGTGGATACGACCATATCCATACCGCCCGGCCAACCGACCTATCACGGTACCTTGGACCACATCTGGGAAGCAAGGGGCCGACTGGAAATGTTCGGGAACGATCCGGACTCGGGATTCAGACAGATCACGGTCATAGGCTGAGGGTGGATAACATGGGTCCATCTCCAGGTCAGTTCCTTGCCAACTATCCGCCCATGCCGGTGGTCCTAGTATCAACACTTTACAAAGAGGTCAAGAACGTTGCTCCGTACGCTTGGCATATGCCGATCTCTATAGACCCCCCGCTGCTTGGGATAGCCATGAGAACGACCAGGGATACCTACAAGAACATACTCGAACAGGGCGAGTTCGTGGTCGCGGTCCCGGGACCAGAGCTTCTCAAGATGATGGAGGCGACCGCTGAGTCCCTGCCAAGGGATAGTAGCGAGTTCGACCATGCGGGACTGACACCAACACCATCGAAGATGGTCGCTCCATTCCATGTCAAGGAATGCCCTGTGAACATAGAATGCAGGTTCCTCTGGGAGAAGGAGGCAGGGGACCATCAGGTGGTAGTGGGTAGGGTGGTCCATGTTGATGTCGTATCCGATGGAAAAAAGCATGTACATGACCCCATCTACCACAGCATGGGGACAGGGGCACAGTACCTGAGACTCGGGGGTCCCCTGCAGAGGACATGAACGGACCGATCCTTAGGGTAAGTGAAAGAGCTTAATTCGATACCGGATGGAGGTCCGTTCCGTATCCAATGAGAGTGCTTCAGAGGTCCTCATTTTAGATACGACCGTTCTCATCGGACCGTTCTCACCGAAACCCGGTCCGACAAACTCGAACGTTAATCCGTCGAAATCACAATCCGTCAACTCACGATTGGTATAGTTCTTGAGTAGGGGTCATTTGTCACTATTTACATTCACTAGTTTTGAACTTTTTCTACGAACACTCTTGATGCTATAAAAAAACATGATTCTATCAATGTTTGTATATGTTATCGTGATGATCAAAATCAACAAATGTTACTGTCTTTGACTCCTCATCTATACTGAATGTAAGAACAAAATTTGTATCTATATGAACACGTTTTAAATGTTGGAGTGGTTTCTTGAGATTCTTATATCGATGAGGTTCTTGAACAATTTCAGATATCTTTTTAAAAATAATATCATACTTCCGTTTATCCTTCCTAGCCAATTTTTCAAGGATCTTATCAAGTCCCGGCTTGATATCGATGTAATACATTCATTCATACCTCTTTCGAAGATCATCGAGACTCCCAACCTTAATATTCTTTTGTTTCTCGATCCGTTTGATCTTTTCGACATAAGAGGGTTTTAACTCCGGTTCTAGAATATCTTCTTCGTATTTGACAGCCATTACTTCGATAGCCTCGGATTTATTTCGCAATCCGTACTGGGCCTTGATGATATTAAGGACCCTATTGGTGTGCTCGTTTATCGTTACAAAGGCTTGAACCATAGGAACACCTTAGATATTAACATGGCATATATATTATATATATATGTCGTTAACATTTGCTGGAGCAATACCTCTAAGGATAATGTAGATACATTCTAAGGGTTGTTTGTCAATTTCATATAACCCCTCTTAAGCGAACAAAATCTACGCTCCCATTTTTTTGTACGCAGTACAACGATTGTTCAATGGTAATTATTTCCAGGTTCATGCCATTCATCTGCCCGCAAAATACAAATAGTGATGCTCTGATTTGTTCGCGTGCCAGACAAGAAGAACGGCCGTTCCAAGGTCCTGCCCGACAAGGAGCCTCCAAGTAGGAAGAGACCTGAGCTCATGCTCCTGGCCATTGCTGTGGCACTTCTACTTGTTACCATAGTCCTCTATCTCGTATTCCCAAGGGGCGGTGGCGATGACATCGATGATGATAAAGGGCCATGGAGGGACATGACCAAGTTCAAGTACGCCTTGAACGGTCTCAACGATTACACATACAAGGAGATATCCGGGACCCAAGACCTGACTCTCCTCACGACCCCATCTGACAGCCTATACATCCTCATAGGATTGGAGGAGGAGCTCGCCTCCTCGGACCTAACTAGGATCAAGGGTTTCCTTGAGGGAGGGGGGAAGGTGATGGTTATCGATGATGGTACCAATGCGAACGACCTTTCCGATTTCTTGCAGGGATCATCAGGGGGCAGGGTACAGTTCACAGGGCACAAATACCTGGTCGACAAGCGGCTCACGGACCTCGGTGACGACAGGGGTTTCCTCTACAACCTGAACTTCGTGAAGTGTCTCGTCCACCCCGACATCTACTACCCTCTCGAGATAATAGCTCACAGACCCAATGGTTTCGGACTGCCCGATCTGGGTTCAGGCATGCTCAAGTGCAAGATGAACCTGACCGTCA
Organism: uncultured Thermoplasmatales archaeon; assembly: GCA_964563055.1. Lineage (GTDB taxonomy): Archaea > Thermoplasmatota > Penumbrarchaeia > Penumbrarchaeales > Penumbrarchaeaceae > JALOTP01. The sequence continues at coordinate 58,396 of CAZLVP010000011.1, forward strand.
TAGACAACAACGACAACGAAGAGATGGACCTTGAGGACACGTTCCGGTCCTACGGACCTGTCTGTGTGGAGGTCGATATTGGGACAAATGGCGGAGTGGTCCAGTACTTCTCGACCTCCGGAATCTTCACCGACAATGTCATGGACATCCAGACAGGGGGTCAGAAGAACAATGAGAGGTTCGTTCTGGCGAACCTTGACCATCTCCTCCCCTCTGGGGGACATATATATTACGACCCATCCAAACAGACCAATGCCTTCTCCCCGCATAACGAGATACTGCCAGGGTGATCTGTAATGGATAATGCGGGGAAGATGACCGACCTCCTGATCGCCGATGTGCCAGGTCCCTCCACGCTGCGTGCGCCTCCGGGCTACAAGGGGAAGAGCAGAGCCATCTTCCTTGACAGGGACGGGGTGTTGAACGAGGAGAAGCTTCATCTTCACAGGAGTGAGGACCTGAGGGTCATAGAGGGGGTCCAGGATGCCTTGACCACGTTCCGTGGGATGGGATACATACTTGTGGTCGTCACGAACCAGGGTGGGATAGGTAAGGGACTTTTCACGGTCGAGGACTTCATAGAGGTCATGACGGCCCTCAAGAGGGACCTTGGACCCGGTCTATCCTGGGACAGGGCATATTTCTGCCCCTATGCAGTTGATGGAACTGTCCCTCTCTACACGGGGGAGCACCCGGATAGGAAGCCCCATCCCGGCATGCTTCTCAGGGCCGCTCTTGAACTGGACATAGACGTTCCATCATCCATAATGATAGGGGACCACGTCAAGGACGTCCAAGCTGCACACAGGGCCGGCTGCCGTGCAGTGATGGTATTGACGGGGCACGGCAAAGTGGAGCTCATGGGGCTTATAAACGAGGGGGTCCTTCCCGGGGACGAGCGATGGCCCGACCTCATAGCACAGGACCTTCTCACTGCTGCCAGGGCCATCAAGGAGGGATCGGTCTGAGACTTCCTAAAGGGGTCGTCCTCGACCTAGATGGCACCCTTTGGAGGGGAAAGGAGCCTATCCCTGGCGCCGTGGATGCCGTCAATAGGCTCATTGCGGCGGACATCCGCATCTGTTACCTAACTAACAATTCCACAAGGACAGGAAAGGAGATGCTGGAGAAGCTAAAGGGAATGGGCTTCCCCGAAGCACCGATCGTCGGCTCGTCCCAAGCGGCATCCCTCCTCCTTTCAGAAAGGCTGGGGAGCTCAAAATGCCTGGTCGTGGGTGAGAAGGGGTTGATGGATGAGCTGACGGCATGCGGGCATCGTGCTTTCATGGCCGGCAATGGTGTCAGAGGGCCCTTCGACGCCATAGTGGCAGGATTGGACAGGTCCTTCGATTACGATAAGCTCTCCGAAGCATTGGATGCGCTGAGGTCGGGAGCCCTCTTCATAGCCACGAACGAGGACCATACGCTTCCCGTCGAAGGCGGCAGGGTCCTGCCGGGGGCCGGAACCATCATCTCGGCCATCAGAACGGCATCTGGCAAGGTCCCCCTGGTCGCCGGTAAACCCGAACCCTATTCGACCCTCCTGGCAGTGAAAGAGCTCCTATGCAGCCCTCAAGATGTACTGGTCATAGGCGATAGGGCAGATATGGACGCGCTCGCTGGAAGGAGAGCGGGATGCATGACCGCATTGGTGATGACCGGGGATGACGTTCCTGGATCGGGAACGGACGTCCCACGCTACGAAAATATAGGTTCCCTTGTCGAGGGACTGCTCCCTCATGAGAAATAGTGGACCTGGACCGTCTCATCTCTTGAGGTATGGGGCGAGGGCATCCATCACGGACCTGCGTACGTTCTCTTCCGTGAAGGGCTCGACGTTCCCGGGCACATTAACGACAGGTACTCCGTGCTTACGGAGCAGCTCCATGGCAGGGACGACCTTGTCATAGTACTCCTTGAGCCTTGTCCTTATCCTCTCCTCTGTGTCGTCAGAGCGTTGAATGAGGGGGGAACCGCATTTGTCACAGCTCTTCCCGTCCTTGGATGGTTTGAACTTGATATGATAGACCTTTCCGCATGTCTTGCAGATCCTGCGGCCCATGGTCCTCTCGATAATGATCTTGTCATCGTTCTCCACTTCAACCACCAGATCGATGTGGGTCCCCTGTTCCCGGCAGAGGTCCAAAAGAAATGATGCCTGGTCAGGGGTCCTGGGATAACCGTCAAGGACCTGCCCCTTGTAGCCTCCCCTGGAGAAATACTCGGAGAACAGCTCGTTCGTTATGGTATCGGGAACGAACAGACCCCTGTTCATGAAGTACTTTGCCTTCAATCCCAGGATGACGGGTTTTATTTCCTTAAGGGTGGGGAGGGCCTTCCTCAATGCGGCCTCCATGACCTTATCAGGGACGAACATACCCTTTGCTTGGTCGAAGAACACACCTATATCATCCTTGTAATCCGATGAATCGAATGCTCCCACGAACTCCCTGAAGATGTTCCCCGTTGAGAGCTGGGTCAACCCAAGCTCATTGACGAGCACATCTATCCTCGGCTGCTTTCCTGCCCCCGACCTGCCTGTCACGACAATATTGTCCGTTCTACTTGCCATATATCAACAACCCCCGTTCCTAAAAGGTTCACTTTGTCCGGCAGGGCCCGTCCTCATCGGCGAACCGGGCATCCTCTGCAGAGGCAGGCGGTTTAGAGCATTGGGCCATAGGGACCTTCACCATGGACCTTCCGCAACATTCCGGGACCTGTCCGCCCTTGACCTTGGAAAGGGGAATGACCCTTTCGCAGTCCTCACAGAGGTAGACCTGTTCATCGTTCAAGAGGCTCACCTGCGGTCCTTGTATGGTCGGCGCATCTTTAAGGATTTTCCCCCTTTTTCCGAACCTGACCCTATGCCTTCTTGGACAATGCAGTGTCATGGGCGAGCTTCTTTACAGGGTCCAACAGTGTCTCCCTGGCATGGTTCAAAATGGTCATCTCCTCCACAGCAAGCTCCCTGATCTTGGGCCCCATTCCCTCGACCTTGTCTGGATGGTATTGATGGGCCAGCCTCCTGTAGGCCTCCTTGATAATCTCCGAGGTCGCGTCCCTCGGCACTTGAAGGGCTGCATAGCAGTCGATGGTCTCAAGTCTGACCGATCTCGAAAGGCCTGTAAGGAGCTCTCTCTTCATAGCTGCGTAATCCTCTGGTGAGACGAGCTGCCTGTCCCTGAGCATTCGGAGGTCCCTGAGCCTGTTCAGCATCGTTTCGGTCCCTATGGTCCTACCCTCGGTCAGGTAGATGAGGTCCTCCAGGTCATCATCAGATGTTAGGTCCAGCTCCAGTTCGTTCTGTTCCATTACGAACTCCTCTCCCTTGCTCAGGTCCTCCCCTTCTGTCTCTGGGGGCGAGGGCTGGGTCTTGTAAGAAGCACCTGTCGCACCTCCGAAGAAATAAGCGTCCAGGTTCGTCGAGGGGGATTCGATCTCAGCCTCCCGAACCCCTGCATCATGTTCTGTCTCGTCCAGGTGGCGTCCGATATCGGCAAGGTCCACCATCCCTATCGGGGAAAAGACCTTCAAAATGGTCCTTTCGGCCATTTTACCGACCTCATCGTTGCGGTCGGTCATAATGAACAGGGCACGGGCAAGTCCTGACCTGATCATGTCAGGACCGAGGTCCCTCATAGCCAGCTCATCGACCAGCCTCAAGGCCAAGCTGCCTTCCTCCTGCTCGCTCGAAAGTATCAATGAACCTAGGGCCTTCGAGCCGTCTGCATAGACCACCGCTTCGGCATGTCCTCCTTGGACCACCTCGAAGAGGCAAAATAGTCCGTACTTACGAACGAATAGGTCCTGGTCCTTCAGAAGGCCAACCACATTCCCGATGCGACCCGACCCATAGACATCTTCCACCCCGAAACGGATGAGGAACCAGTACAGGGACCGGACCGCATATGCCCTGAGGGTAAGGACAGGGCTATTGAGCAATGATAGTACGGCCTCCAGTACCAGCGCTTTCTCATCCTCTTTTACGGAATTGGTCTCAAGAAGGTCGCCCAAGAGCCTCAACGAGCGTGCGGAGACCTCCACGTCCTTATCCGATGATGACTTTGCTAGACCTTTAGCGTCACCTGCGGCCTCCATCCTTTCAATGTCATCTGCCTTTTTCCCCCTGCTGCCTAGCAATGACAGGCCTGACATAGGACCCTACTCTCCAGCTCCCTGTTCACGAACATCATGGCATCAATTATTATTTATGGTTCATCCCCGCATGTGCATCCCTCGTGCGGAATTCGGTCACCGTATCAGGGTCAGGTCATAATTCGCGCATTCTAAATATGGAAAAAGAGCTTCCGGGGCGATGCCGGACGCATATAAGGGTTCCATAATGAACCTGGACCTCAAGGGGAAACTGCACTTCTGGGTCTACCTCTACCTTATTCCAGTGGTACTTCTATCTTTGACCATACCCCTTATCTTTCTTACCGACCTATGGCCTATAATGCTTATCCCCGGCCTACTCTCGCTCTTAGGCTCACTGTCCCTCTCAGGGTCCTTTCTCAAAGGCCACTCCCTCAGGTTCACGAAGGATGGGATGGAATATTCTAGGGGCTGGTACAAAGGATCGATATCCTACGCATCTATAAGATGCGTTTACAGGATCACAGCCCAGGGCAAGGACACGGTGATGATTGTTTTCACCAAGAGGACAGGCCCAGTTGTCCTGAACAGGCGCTTCATTGTCGATCAGTCCTTTTCGACGCAGGACAGGGCCTCCATCTTCCGGAGGATCACGGCCAATGGCAAGAACAGGTTCAGGGTCGAGAAGGATTCCTCCCTTTCACAGATAAGGGCCGAGAGATCATCTTTGGGTTGGAGCTCCGTCTGACCCTAGGGATGGAACGGACCTCTCAGTCCACCGTATATATCCTGTTCCTTGACAGGTGCTCATAGACCATCGCACGTCTCTCCTCTGAGGCGGCATGGACGTTAAGGAGCAGCTCATTGCGCCTGACCATGTCCTTGGCCTTCCTACCCATCTCTGTAACGCTCGAGACCTCCACCCTGTCCATTGGTGAGATGTCCATGTCATCAAGCATCTGCTCCGACATGAACACTGTCCTATGGCCTCCTGTGGACAGGTCGAGCCTCTGGCATCTGGCCTGCATCTGAAACCCCGAAGGGGTATTTTCAATGACCTTTAATTCAGTTGCTGAGGTCCGGGTGAGGTTCGCAGACCTTTGAGGCCTGCCAGTCCTTGAAGGCCTTCTCTCCGAGCTCGAAGGCCTTGAAGTTCGCCTCGACCATGTTCTGCGGCACCCTGGCCTTTATGGCAGCAAGGAGGGAGTCCCTGGAGATGGGCAGCTCGTTCGATGCGCTGAGGGTCCCCAGCATCACCACATTGGTCATTATGACCGACCCTGCCTTGATAGCAAGATGGGTCGCATCGACGTCGACGAGGTCCTGTGTGGTCTGGATCCTCTCGATGATCTGGCATACATCGGGATACTTGGACAGCCCAAGGTGGGAGTCGACCCCGACGAACGGTTCGTTGTTGAGTATGACCTTGGCACCTCTTTTGAGCAGTTTCAGCTGCCTCAATGCCTCCAATGGCTCGAAGGCAAGCAACATATCCCCTTTCCTCTGGGGTACCAGAACACCCTTGGCGTCAGGTCCTATCCTGAGGTGGGAAACGACGGTCCCACCCCGCTGAGCAAGACCGTGGACCTCTCCTACCCTGACATCGGTCCCTTCCTTGAGGGCCGCTTCGGCGATTATCCTGGTCGTGAGCACGACACCGTTGCCCCCGACACCGGCAAGGACTATGTTCATTTGGGCACCTCCTTCCTGATGGTCATGCCAAGCACACCTTCCTTCTTCCCCGGTATGGATATGGCATTGAACGGACAGGTCTGCAAGCAGAGGCCGCAACCGTTGCAGTGGGAGAGGACCTCCATATGCGGTTTCGGGTCCTGGCTCCAACCGAAGGCGGGGCAGCCTATCTTCTTCATACATACCTTGCACCCTGTGCATTTCCCGACATCCACGACCGCGACGGGCATCTTCAACTTCCGCTTCCTGAGGTTCCTCTCCACCACCAGCGCGCAGGGCGACCTTGAGATAAGGACAGAGGGTCCATCGTAATCGACCTCCTCCATCACCGCTTCCACCAAGGCCTTAGTATCGAAGGAATTTATCACCTTGACATGCTCAACACCAAGGGCCTCGACCACCTTCTTCAGGTTGGTGAACGGGGCTGGCATTCCCATGAGGTTCTGTCCACTACCTGGGTTCACCTGATGCCCCGTCATGGCCGTTATGGAATTATCGAAGATGAGCACGGTGATATTGGACCGGTTATGGACCGCGTTCAGCAAGGAGGGAATCCCTGCATGATAGAAGGTCCCATCCCCGATGACCGCAAGGGCCGGTTCGGCCGAGCCCGAGTGGAAGATGCCAGATGCCATGGCTATGGAAGCTCCCATGCATATGCAGGTGTCCATACCCTCCAGGGGCTCATAGGCGCCCTGGTTGTAGCAGCCCCTGTCACCCATCACCGAACCGCCCTTTCCCTTCTTCCTGATGGCCTCCTTTATCGCGAAATAGCTGGCCCTGTGAGGGCAACCAGCACATAGGGCAGGGATCCTGGGTGTGATGAGCTTCTCTGCCTCGACATAGGGCTCCGTGAGCTCCTCCCTGAACTTGATGCCAAAGACCTTTCCCAGAGCGTCCCCGACAAGGTCCGGGTTCAGCTCCCCGCTCCATGGAAGGATGTTATCGTCCTTGCCAATGATCCTGGCCGAGAGCCTTCTGTGCTGGGCGAGGGCCCTGACCTGCATCTCGGTAACATTGTCCCCTTCCTCGACTATCATGACCTGGTCCAGCTCCCTGATGAAGGACTCTATGAGGTTCTCCGGGATGGGGAACGTCGTCGCTAGCTTCAGGACCCTTGCACTAAGGCCCATGGCCTCAACGACCTCCTCGACATAAGGATAGGTCAGCCCCGAAGCGATTATCCCGAAGGTGTTGAAAATCGAACCCCTGGAGAACTGTTTACCGTTCTGGAAGTCCTTGACCTTGTTCCATTTGTTCTGATCGTTTATCAGCTTGGCCTTCTCGATCTTCTCACGTAGGAGCTTCTGTCTGGGCCTGCTGTAGGTCGAAATCATCACGAACCTCTTCTTGTCCTTGATGAACTTACCGTCCCTCTTTGGTTTGGTAAGCTCTCCCAGCTCGACCGGGAAGGAGGAGTGACATATCCTTGGCGTTATCCTGACGAACACGGGGAGCTCCAGCTGTTCCGAGAGCTCGAAGGCGTACTTCGCCATGTCCTTCGCTTCCTGTCCGTCGGCCGGTTCAAGGACCGGTGCCTTGGCCAGCATCCCGTAGAACCTGGTATCCTCGGCGTTCTGTGACGAGAACTGCTGCGGATCATCGGCGGTCACTATGACCAGTCCCGCCCTGACACCGGTGACCGTTACGACTGTCAGCGCGTCGGCTATGAGGTTGACGCCGAGCATCTTAGTGGCCATCATGGCCCTGACGCCCGAGAACGCCGCCCCTGCAGCGACCTCTATCGCGACCGCTTCGTTCACGGAGAACTCGGCCCAGAAGCCAATGTCAGGTGCGACCTCTCCCAGCGCCTCGACGACATTGGTCGCCGGCGTCCCAGGATATGCAGTGACCACCGAGACGCCCGCTTCCAGGCAGCCCCTTGCCACCGCTTCGTTCCCTGACATCAGGACCTTCTCACCAGCCGTTCCAAGTAATGGACCCTTGCCTTTCATATTGTTTCACATCCGGTTTCTTGTTCCGTTCGTCCTTTCCACGGTTATCTTTCTCCCATACCTCACCTGCAGAGGCTTATGACCTGGCCCGATGAGACCTGGGATGTCACCTTCGTTTCCTTATCACCATCGTTTATCATGATCTCGAACAGCATCCCATCCTTAGAAGGGCGTTTGACCATCTCGGAGCACTCGATGGACCTGAGGTTGATGCTCATCCCCTTCCCATCCTTTTTAAGGTATGCCTCCTTGGCAGAGAAGAGGACCGTCTGAAGCATGGACTGGTCCATGCCCAGGTCCGATGAGGTCTTGGAGATGAGCGCCCGTTCCTGCTCTGTGAACGCCTCCTCGGTGAAGGATGGGTCCCTATCGGCCTGGTTCTCGAGGTCAAGACCATGGGCGGTCTTCCCGACCGAAGCAACGGTGGACCCAAGGGAGTGGCTTATGGAAAGCTCCACCCTTTCACCTGCGACCATGCCGTAAGGTTTCCCTCCGGGCATGAACTCTATGGCCACCTCGGAAGGTGAAAGAGGCCTCCCTTTCTCGGTGGCATAGGTCCATGAGACACCAAGCTTGGCGACGAGAAGGCCCCAGATATGTTCTTTCCGTCTCTTTTCGGTCATCCTGTCATTTGTAAGTCCCCTTAGCTCGGGTCCTGAGAAATGGACGTTCAGCTCATCAGGAACGGGGGTCGTGTCAGGGAGGTCTACCTTGAACACCCTGATCCCCCTCGCCATGGTCGGAAGCTCGGAGAACAGCAATGTATGGTCCTTCTTGATCCGGTCCGCAAATGGCATGAGCCCCTTGAGCTGGTAATCTGAAAAGGATATCCTCACATTACCGCTCAGGTCCAGGAGGTCAACATCGAAAGAGAACGTGTTCTCCTTCCTCTCCCTGAACCTTACATGGGCGGCCGCCATCTCGGATGGGCCCATATGTGAGAACATCTCCAGCTTTCCGACCCTGACGGGCAGTGCCATCATATCGAACCTGTCAAGGACGTAACAGCCAGCCGTCTGGAAGCCCAGCTCGGTCTGCAAGGGCGAGAGGATGAGGTCCGCAGAGGTCCAACCCGTCGAGGGGTCGAACTGGTCCTGGGCAGGGACATTGAAGATGCCCAAAAGCTCGTCCTCTTTAAGGACCTCTATTGCAGAGGTGACCTGGAACCTGGGCCCGTGGAAGAAGTACCTGTATAGTTCTGCCTTGCCGACCTGCGACCTCACCGATGAGGGGTGGAGCGGGTGGCCTTCCAAAGCCCTACAAACGTCAGGTGCCTTGCCTAGCTGCACAGTGCCGGTATAATGCTCCACCTCTGCTTCCTTGCCCTTACGGTCCTTGCCGGTGGAGCGGACACGGAGGGATACCGACCTGACCGGTCCGTCACGCTCTATGAGCTCCCCTTCCACGAATATCTCGAGCTGGCCTTCTACGTTGACCGGTTTCTTGAACATCATATCCCTTATGGATATGACATCAAGGTCCGGGGCGAGCAACCTTGCGGTCTCGGCCAAAAGCTCCATGCCCATGACCCCGGGCATCACCATGGTCCCCATTATGGTGTGGTCTTTGAGGAACAGTTCCTTCGAACCATCCAGGACCTTTCTGACCACCACCCTGTTCGGGGTGAGAGAGACCACGGAACCTATTAGCGGGGAGGTGCTCTTAACGCTGATCGCGGGACCAGGCCTTGATGGGGCTGGTGGTCGGGCCTTTGGGGAATGAACGCCCTCCTCCCATTTCAGCTGCCCACCGCTGTCCAGCGGACCAAGGGTCCCGGCGTAGAACACCTCGCGCTCGGTCCCCGATGTCATCTCGCCTATTGCGAAACCTATACCCTCCTCAACCGGTATGAAAGATATCCCGCCTAGCTCGAGCAGGGTCTTTATGGAACCCCTTGAGGCCATCCCTATCTCTGCCCATGCGGACCAACCGACGGCCTTTACAAGGCAGTCAGGATGGTATTTCCTTACAGCGCCCCCTATCTTGTCCAGCAGGTCGTTCGCCGCCGAATAGTCCACCTGACCCGCGTTGCCGAACCTGCCAGAGACCGAAGTGAATGTCATGAAAAGCTTCAACGGGTGGTCCCTGGTCGCTTTGATGAGAGCGAACGCACCGTTGACCTTCGTGTCGTAGACCTTGTTGAAATCGGAGAGCTCCTTCCCGGCCATCATTTTGGAGATGTCAACACCAGCGCAGTGGAGAAGGGCATCGAACGGTCCGTGCTGTTTTGCTATCGCCTCTATCCTTTCATGGTCCGTGACATCGACCGAATGATAGACGGCCTTCGACCCGCTCCCCTCAATGGCTTGCAGGAGCCTTACGACCCCTATGGCGCGGTCTATCCTGAGGGATTCCCTCTCGAGCATGACAGGGCTCAGCTTCTTTCCGCTCCTGATAAGCTCCTGTTTGAGGTTCTCCTTGTGAACCTTAAGGTCAGGTCCGGACATCGCTGCAAGCTTCCTCGTCTCATCATTATAGGGGGTCATGTCCAGGATATGGAGCTCCAACCTCTGCATCGAGGCCAACCTCTTCAAGATCTCCGCGGTTATCCCGCCACCACCGCCTGAGACCAGCAACTTCATGCCTGGCCTCAGGTCAAGGACCTTGGGCGATGGGGGTTCTACGATCCTCAGGACCGGTCCCCACCTCCTCTCCCCGTCCCAACCCACCTCAAGGAGCCTCTCGGCCGATGAGAGCTCCCTGGCAAGCTGGGATACGGCCGTTCGCGGGTCGGTCCCCTTGGGAAGGTCAAGGACAATGACCCTTGACGTAGGGTACTCCTTACCCACCGCCTTGGTGATGCCAGCCACGCCGCCGTTAATGGGACAGACATCCTGGTCAAGACCTAGCTTCCCCCCCATGGTCGTGACCGATAGGAAGAATCCGTTCCCCTTGAGCTTCTTGTCCAGGGCCTTACCTGAGAAGAAGAGCGATTTGACGGCCTTCTCGTTCAAGGCCTTCCATTCCTCCGGGAACGGATCAAGGGGTAGCGTTAGAGGATAGAGGTTGATCACTCCTTCCACATCCTCTATTGTCAGGTCCTCCTTCAATAGCTCCTCGGGCTCGGCCTGGACACCTTCACATCCAAGCAGCTCAAGGACCGCCCTGGCGCCTTCGTCCCCTCCCCCTATTACAAGGGCCTTTCTCCCCTCCAGGGGGGGTCTTGTTGCATTGGGGAGTTGTGGAAGCTCGTCCATCTCAAGGACCCAACGGTTTATCCTGGCCTTGAGCTCCTCTTGTGTGTAGACCTTCACTGGGGCGACAGGTTCTGGAACAGGTTCCGCAAGTTCCTGGACAGGAACCTTGACCTCGGTCCCAGGTGTCACGGGCTTCACTTCGCTCTTTCCCATCCTCCCTGCAAGATAATCGATTATTTTCCTTAAGGTAGGGAAGTCCTTGAGATTGACCGTATCGTCACGGGGAAGGTCGAAAGATGATCTGG
>CAZLVP010000011.1:69682-76556 GCA_964563055.1 uncultured Thermoplasmatales archaeon
GGTAGTCTATTATATGCCTCAAGGTCGGGAAGTCCTTGAGATTGACCGTATCGTCTCGGGGAAGGTCGAAAGATGATCTGGCCGCTGCGAAGAGCTCCACCTGCTTCACCGTGTCTATGCCCAGGTCTGCCTCCAGGTCAAGGTCAATATCGAGCATGTCTGTGGGATAGCCCGTCTTATCGGAGACTATAGTGAGCACTCTGTCCTTGAGCTGCTCCCAGCTCACCGTCCTCGGATCTTTACTTGCGGGTTGTGGGGGGACCTGCGGGGCTATTACGGTCCGTTCTGTCCCGGAAGGGGCCTTTCTCGCATTAAAGGCCTTTTGTTTCTCCGCCTTCTCTATGACATAACCTATAACGTGTCTGAGCGTGGGGAAGTCCTTTAGATTGATCCCCTCATCCTTTGGCAGGTCGAAATGGACCCTGATGCTCCCGAAGAGCTCCACCTGCTTTATCGAATCGATGCCTAGGTCCGAATCTAGGTCGGCATCAAGGTCTATTGTATCGACCGGTAGTCCAGAACGTTCCGAGAAGACCTTCAAGACCTTATCACTATACTCCTTGATGACCACGTCGTTCACATTGACCGTGGAGGTCCTCTCAAAACCTATCTCGGAGGACCCGCGCCTCACTGCCCTATGATGAATGAGATGGTCCCTTCCCAGGTCCTTGAGCCTAAGGACATTATTGACGACCTCCAGCTCCACAGGTTCGGTGGTGGCTATTGACGAAAGCCATTGCCTGTACCTTTCTTCCGACAGGAACCTTCCTTGTACTGGGGACCTCTTCACAAGGAGGAAGGAGAGCTGGGAGCCGAACCCTGCCGCCAGTCTCAATCCGTAGTTCCTTGAATGGGTCCCGCCCCTTGAGAGCTGCATTCCCTCGAACTGGGGGTCGGTATTGGCCGGGTCCAGGTTGGCTATGGGGATCGCCAGGCCTTTCTCTAGGCATCTGATGAGTATCGGGTCCTCTACGCAGGCACCGAACAGATGCCCCGTGTAACCCTTTGTGTTCAGGACAATTATCTGTCTGAAGGCTTCCCCGAAGGTCCGTCTTAGCGATTCGACCTCCGCTGCCGATGACCCGCCCCTGGCGGGTGTATAGGTCTCATGCGACATGAAAAGCAGGTCTGGGGCGACCTTCGCCCTGTCAAAGCCGTGCTCTTTTTCCATCCTTGTTATGAAGCGTTCCATGGACCTTGCTATATGGGCGATCTCAAGCCTTGCTCCGTGATATGCGGAGTTCCCGAAATGGGAGCCCAATACCTCCGCGAGAGGGTTCATCCCTCTCCTTGTAGGCTCCTCTTCGGCCTCCAGGACCAAGGCCAAGGCCCCGGCACCCATTATCATGCCCTTCCTCCTGCGATCGAAGGGAATGGCCGCTTGCTCTACATTCCCCTCGGTAGTCAGGGCGCCAAGGGCCAGGAGGCTCGATCCGAACCACTCCATGCCCCTCTCCGAGGTCGGGACATCCGCTCCCAGCACTATGACCCGTTTGCACCTACCGGTCTGTATCCAATCCTGGGCAATGGCGATCGCTTCGGTCGATGATGCGCAAGCGGAGTTCATCTGCGTATTGGGTCCCTTGCACCTTATGTACTGTGCGAACTGGGAGTGGCCCATGGCCAGTACCCTGAACATGAAGTGCCTGGGGAAGACGTAAGGCTCCTTCCTTTCCCCGTACTTGCTCCTGTAATAGAGGTCCAGCTCCTTGATAAGCTGGTCATAACCTGGGAATGCGGAGGCGAAGATGACACCCGTATCCTCCTGAAGCTCCAGAGGAAGCTCCCACTCCTCGGGAAGGAAAGAACCTGTCGATGTCTGGGCGTACCTTTTGACCAAGGGTATCCCTGCATCCTTGAGCGCAAGTAGCCCTGCGGCGAAGACCAGCTTCGTGGTGATGTCAAGGTCATCTGCGACCTCTATCGGTATACCGAAATCCTTTACGATATCGAACCTACCTAGCATCCCTGCTAGCTTGGCGACCTTGCTCCTGTCATCGAGCATGACCATCTCAGCGCTACCGTCTGGTCTCTTCTCGAGCCTGACTATGTGCTTATCAACGAAACGCTCCTGGATCGATGGTCCGATGGGCTCTATAAGGTTCCGCCCCTCCATCAGTAGCCCCAGGTCGTTCTCGGAGAAGACGTCCTTGAACTTACCAGGCAGACCGTATGCGACCCCGGATATGACGACACGCGCGCCCTTCCTGCTGGGCAAGGTGGTGCCAAGACCGCTAAGGTCGACATCGATATTGGAGGGACCTGGCACCTGCTCCTTTCCATCGGCTACGGAGGGGCGATCGCTCACTGCATCGGTTGTGACCTTGATCTCGAACTTGGACCTGGCCTCTATGAACCCCTTGTTGTAGAAAGAAGTGTCCTCATGAGATGGGAAATCCAGGTCGAAGCCTATGGCCCAGAGGTTCGCAACCATCTCGTTGAAGGTCGATACTCCACCCTTCTTGGGGTGGTTCGATGTTATGGGGAACACCTTGCCCTTCTTGACCTCCTCCTCGAGGATGTTGTAGGCGAACGAGGTCAGGGCCTTCTTAGGACCCACCTCTATGAAGGTCCTGCATCCCATCTCGTAGGCCTTCTTGACCTGGCCTATCCATTCGACCGAGTGGGCCATCTGCTCTTTGAGAAGGTCGAGCACTGCCTCCTTCAGGACCGCAGGGTCCCCATCCATCGGATAGGAATCGGCAGTGACGTTCGAGAGTATGGGTATCTTGGGCGGCCTTATGGAAAGTTTCGCAAGGTATGCCCTCAGGATGTCCTTGGCAGGGGACACTATCTCGGAGTGGAAGGCATGGGAGACCGGGAGCAACTGGGCCTCCACCCCCTTCTCCTTGAACCTCCTCACGGCCTCTTCGACCGAAGGAGAGCTGCCTGCGATCACGGTCTGGACGTAACAGTTCTTGTTGGCGGCTATCACATAGCCGTCTATCTCCTTCAGGACCGGTTCCACGGCATCGAGACCGGCCATTATGGATGCCATCTTGCCCTGGTCGTCTATCTTCAGGTCCCTCATCTCCCTCCCGCGGGCCGACACGGCCCTTAGGGCATCGTCGAAGTCCATTATCCCGGAGGCAATTAGGGCGCCGTACTCGCCAAGGGAATGGCCCATGACTATGTCCGGTCGGACCCCTAGCTTAAGGAGCAGCTCGTACATGGTAGTGTCAACGGTCAGCATTGAGGGTTGGTTGTACTCTGTCTGCCTCAAAGTTTCGGAGGCCTCCTCGAACTCCGGAGTACCAGGTTCATAGTCCTGATAGACATAGGTTGACAGCGGTTTTGGGATCAGGTCGCCCATGACCCTATCCGCCCTGTCGAAGGTGCTTTGGACCACGGAATACTTCTCTTTGAGGTCTTTGAACATATTGATGTACTGGGACCCCTGCCCCGGGAACATGAAGCAGACCTTCCCATGGTCGAACCGCTGTCCGTCCCCGACGAATATCCCTTTGTTCATCAAGGCCAAAAGGGCCTTCTCGTTCATCCCGACCTTCTTGAGCGTCCCAACCTGCTCTATGAAATGATCTGCGTCCCTCACTGATATACCGAGCCTATACCTGCCATTTTTGGCTGGTTTGGTCCAGGCGTCCCTGAGCCTGAGACCGGCCTCCGTCAGCTCCTTGGCCCTCTTCGCGGCCGCCTCGGCCTGGGTGAGCAGGTCGAGCGGGTTGTCGGATGAGAACAGGAACGCCTCAGCTTCCTTCTCGGAGTTCTTGGCCAGGTATTCCTTCCAGCCGTCAATATCAATAGCTGTTGCCTCGGGTGCCTGACGATTGCGGTCAGGTCCAGCAGGAGTTGGGACACCCACAGGGGCCTGGGTCGAAGCTGCCTCCTTGGCCTTCACGTAAGCATCGTAGATGGCCTGGTCGAACTCCTCCAGGACCATATTGAAATTGGTACCACCGAACCCGAACGAAGAGATGCTGCAACGCCTGGGCAAATCAGGTCGGATCCTCTTCCACTCGGCTTTATCGGTTATGACATAAAAAGGCGACCTGTCCCAATCGAAATAATGGTTCTGTCTCTTCAGATTGATCTGGGGAGGCAGGACCTTGTTGTGGACCGAAAGCGCCGCTTTGATGATACCGGCGGCACCTGCTGCTGATTTCAGGTGTCCTATCTGGGATTTCACGGATGTGAGGCCGATCGACCTTTTTGGAAGGCCTTTGAAGACCTCGCCCATGGAATTGAGCTCAGCGAAATCGCCAACCGCCGTGGATGTACCATGTGCCTCTATGAACGATATGGTGGACCTATCGACCTTGGCATCCTTCAAGGCTGTCTCCATCGCTAGGACCTGACCGGCAGGATTGGGTGCGGTGATGCCCTTCCCCTTCCCATCGCTCGATGCCCCCACCCCTTTTATGACAGCATAGATACGGTCCTTGTCCCTCACTGCGTCCTTGAGCCTCTTTAGGACCATGATACCGCTGCCTTCGCCCATTAGGAATCCGTTGGCCCCGCTGTCGAAAGGCCTCGATCCGTCCGGGGTCAGGGCACCTATCTTGCAGAACTCGACGAAACCCTGGGCCGCCATACCAGAGTCCGACCCTCCGGATATCGCTGTGTCGATCTGGTCGAGCAGGAGGGCGTTCCTTGCGGTATGGACAGCTGCCAGGGTCGATGCGCATGCGGCATCCGTGATGAAATTGGGGCCTGTGAAATTGTACACATTGGCGATCCTACCGGCGAGCACGTTGGCAAGGGCCCCCGGCATGCTGTCCTCGCAGAGCTTGAGGACCCTGTCGTCCATGACCTTCCAAGCTTCGTTCTTGATCTGGTCCCAGGTCTCACGTGGGACCTTCTTGACGGACTCGGTCGATTCGAAATAATCGTAGACCTCCGGGAACCCTATCCTTATCGCAACGGACTCCCTGTTGTCACCACCCCCGGAGTTCGCGACGATCGTCCCCACACGGCTCCTGTCAAGGTCCTTCCGGTCCAGGAGACCTGAGTCCTTCAGTGCTTCTTTGGTGGCAATGAGCCCATAGCGTTGGAAGAGGTCTATCTGGGAGGCCATCTTGGGCATCAGCTTGAAATCGAAAGGGTCGAATTTGAGGTCCGTAACGAAGGCGCCAATCTTTGAATAGGTCTTGTCAACCTTGGTCGTGTCAGGATCATAGTACTTCTTCCAGTCCCATCTGTTTGTCGGGACCTCGGTGCAGGCATCGACCTTGTTAAGTATCATGTTCCAGTAAGCATCCTTTCCGATCCCCTTTGGGAACACGGTCCCTATCCCCACGATGGCCACGGAGCGATCGTGATAGTCCGGAGGGACCGGTCTACCATCGACCATCGTCCCCTGACCAATGGGGACCGGGCTTCCAACGACCTTCAAAGGACTGCTTTCTACGTTCATGAGCCTCTTCCCCTTCCTTTCGGGACCTGAGATATCGTCAAGCGCTTCCTTGAGCCCGCCGTACGCTTCGAACTGAGAGCTGAGCCTGATGTCCTCACCAGCGGGATAGAGAACGGACCCCCCGACGATGCACTCACCGACCTTTTCAAGGACATATGACCTGACCATCTTGTAACGCTCCCTGTCGGGAACCTTCTGTGCCCCCAGTTCGGAAATGAGGGCGAAGAGGCCGTCGGCCGATGGTTTGTCGACAAGGAGGGCGGTCGTCTTTCCAAGGTCCTCCATGACCCTTACGACCGATAGGCCGTCCATGGACCTCATCCTTTCCTGGAGCGCTCCAGGGACCTGGGATTCCGCCAGGGAGAAGAGCTGCGAATCAAGGACACAACCCGACCCCCCCCTGCGAAGGACCATCTGGATGTCCTGGGGACCTATACCGCCCCTGGCCAGGACCGGTAGTGAACGGGGTAGGCCTAGGACCTTTTCCATAAGCTCCAGGGTAGGGATGCTGGATATCCTTCCGCCACCCTCCCGTCCCCTTGCTATGATACCATCAGCACCGCACCTGACCGCTGCCTCGGCCTCTTCGACGGTGCAGACCTCCTGCATGGTCCTAAGCTTCATGGTCCTTGCTGTATCGTAGGTCCCGGTCCTGATCATGTCAGGGAGGTTGTCCTTTGGAGGGACGACCAGTAATCTTAGACCTTTAGGGACACCTTGAGATACCATGGCCATGAGGCCTTCTCCGGTCGGGTCCACCCTGACGCCGAACAGGACATCGTTCCCATCCATCTCTCTGACCGCCAAGGCGAAGGCCTCGGTGTTGAGGTACTCCGCGTCGATCAATCCCAAGGAACCTCCTTTGGATGCTGCCAGGGCTAGGCCTGGACCGGCCATACCGGGGGGGTCGTAGATGATGATATCGGAACCTACACCGAGAAGTTCCGATATGGGTGGATGCGCCATGTCGTTCAGTCTCCGGGATATCCCCTTCGGATATTGGACCACATGAGTTCACTCAAGCGATAAGATGCATTTTCCTTTAACATGAATACCTTAATAAAAATTTTGTTTGATATTGACCCTTGAAACTGGCTATTTTTACTCAATGACGAAAATAAAAAGAGCAATCAGGTCCATAGTTAATATCCATTTCTATAACAAATATTTAACACGGAGTGAATAATCTGTAGGAAAGATATCAATATCCGGGGGTCCAGATAGATATGTTACGAATAAATAGTTCATCAATGTATGAACGTTATACTACATACAATTACCGTTTAAGTGAAGTCTGTTAATCTGGAGCTTTTTCCTTCTTAGGACTCTTCTTATGACCCTTCTCAGGGGGTTCCGTGGCAATAGAAGGGGTCTGCGGGGGGTCGATCGTCCTCTTGTTCCTCTTGAGTACGACCACAAGGATGATGAAACCAATGATGATGAAGGTCAGGGGTATCAACATTATGATCAGTATGATAACTATAGGGAGGAAGGTCATCA
>CAZLVP010000011.1:76656-93029 GCA_964563055.1 uncultured Thermoplasmatales archaeon
AAGGTAAGCTCACCTGGGGTATCATCCGTCCTGATGAGCGTTATCTTAAGTAGGCGGTCGACAGGGACGATGACCTTATGGTACCTGATAGGTAGGCCTTTCCGGTCCGGAAGGGACCCGTTGTAGGTCCCGTCACCTATCGTCTTTGCATATATCCAATCGAGCCCATCCACCTCACCATCATCATCCTCCGGGGGGATCAGAACGGAGGACCGGATGTCCAATGTATATGTCCCGTTACCCCTTATCAGGATGACTATGTCCGATGCCTTTCCTAGCTCGTTCTCCAGGGTCACCCTGTCCGACTGTCCGGGTATGCGGACATTTGCCTTATCGCTCTGTTCGTAACGGAAACCGTATTCATCGTAGAAGCTCAAGGATATCTCGGTCGGGAACTGGTCCCATTTCCTCAGGGTGAAATTGACCGAGCTCAGGGGAGACATTGAATAGATGTAGGCATCGTCATCGGTTATGGTCGTGATATTGGGCCATTCCCCCTCGTACCGGCTCGTGACATTGCCCCATGTCACTCCCGGACCGATCCTTTCGGGATAGGCCAATGAATCGTTGTTATCGGTATCTCCGCTCACCCCGGTCGGGAAAAGGACCATTACCATGACGACAATGGCAAGGCTCGCATACCTCCAGGCTGTTGACATAATTGTCCCCCTCAAAAAGGGGGAACGGTCTTTGACTATATTATCATGAGGCCCCATCAATCAATTAAGCTACGAAGTGTATCAACCCTCGATGGGCTCCCTAACCGTTGTCCTGCTGATATCGGCATCGTTCCTTGCCCTGGCATCCATGGCAGGGCTGCTCCTCGTCACCCTCTCTGGGAGGCTCTGGACACTGGGTGTCCTTCAGGGGCTAAGGTCCTTCATCAGAAGACCTGTGGAAGGTCTTGTCAGGACCATACCTACGGCCCTGGTCGTTTCGGTGGTCCTTGCCTCGCTCTCGGTCGGCGACAGCCTGGAGCTCATGGTCAAGGAGAACACGGACAGGAACCTGTCAGAATGCGACGCAGCTATCATCTCTAACGGTCCCATGGGGGATGAGGTGATGGAGAGGCTGACACTCCTGTCCGGGACGGACATCAGGTCCTGGGCCCCCGTCATCCAGAGGGATGTTCAGGGCAGGTCCGCAAGTAACAGGGTCCAGACCGACATCGAATTGACGGCCTTTGACCATAGGGCATTGGACCTTGCACCTCTTCGTAGCACCGGCGGGGCAGACCTCAATGAGATGCCTGGGTGGACGGAGTGTTACGTTAACGAAGAGCTCGCAAGGGTGAGCGGTGTATCGAAAGGGGATTGGGTCCTCGTAGAATTGACCCAGAACAGCCTCTCGGCCAGGAGCTTGCTCGGTATGAGCAGGGACCCACGCATCAGGATCAACCTCACCGTCAAAGAGGTGATAGAGGATGTCGGATGGGGCCATTTCAGGGAGGATGCCAGGTCCGAAGCTCCGCCTGTCCTTATAGCCAACCTCTCCATGGTCTCGTTCAGACTGGATTGGGTGGGGAGAACTGATAGGTTCCTCCTCGACCTTGGTCCACGAGGCAGCTTGGAAAGGGTCAAGGACCTTCTTGATGAGGCAATAGACCTACAGGCCGCAGGTATGAGCATAGGGAGAGCGGAGAGCGCCGGCGGCTACATGCTCTGGAGCGATGATGTGTTCTTCGACCCCCCTCCCGGCCTTGGGACCATGGCAGGGAACACCCCGACCATGTCCTATTTCGTTGACTCGATAGATGGCAAAGGCGGATCGGTCCCGTATTCGGTCGTTACGGGTATAGGTGAGGACCTGGGAGAGGACGGTATGGCCGTAGGTCAATGGTTGAGGGACCGGCTCAACATCACTGTTGGTCAGACCGTAGAGCTGCGTTACAGAAGGCTCACGGAGCTAGGGGCCCTGGTCGAAACGAACAGGAGCTTTGTTGTTAGGGAATTGACCCCCCAAACGGGATTGATGTCGGAGCCATCCCTGATGCCTCCTATCCCGGGCATAACGGAAGCTCCTTCCTGCTCCGATTGGGACCCCTCCTTCGATATCGACCTTGACCTCCTCGATGAAGAGGACCGGGCATACTGGGAAGAGCTGAGGACATCGCCCAAGGCGTTCGTTTCACTTCAGGCCGCAAGGGATATGTGGACGGTCCATTACGGGAACACCACTGCAGTATGGTTCCCGAACGCTTCCCCGGGAATATCTGATGATCTCGACCGTATCGTCGGGGCCGCCGAGGCCGGTATAATGGTCCTTGACCTTCGCGAAAGGGCGCTCTCCTCATCCAGGGGTCTCGAGATTTTCCCTCCTATGTTCCTGACCTTCGGTATCCCGTTCATGGCAGCCTCCATCTTTGTGCTGTTCTCCATAGAAAGGGACCTTTTCATAGTACGTCTCGAGGAGCTCTCCGTCCTGCGAGCGGTCGGAGCCTCCAGGAAGGTGATGGCCTCATCATTCGTCTGGAGCGGGGTCCCGTCACTGCTCCTTGGCGCTTTCTTCGGAGTGTTGGCCGGAGCGGCCCTGGGGTTGTTCTTCTCCGCGGGGCTCTCCTCCATCTGGTCAACGACCGTGGAGAACGCACGGGTCCCGTTCTCCCTCTCCGGGCGTAGTGTCCTGACCTCTGTCCTTGCAGGGTCCTCCATCTCCCTGATCTCGTCGCTGGCTCTGTCCCTGCTCCATTCAGGGAAGGTCCCTATGAAGAACCTAAGGGGTGAGGACCCTTCCATGACCGGACGATGGAAGAGGCCCTCCTGGACCATCATCTCAACCGTCACCATTATAATTGGGACCGTCCTCCTTTTACTCCTCTTTTTAGGTCCCGGACAGCTCCCGGTCGAACCGCTCTTCATCATTTCCACTGCCGCGCTTTCTGCAGGGCTCTCCTCCCTTCTGCTCCTGACCGTCCCGGTGGTCCGCTCCTCCGGTCAGACCCTTCTCCTCTCATCGGAGCTCTCAAGGAGGCCGGGTAGGTATCCGCTCGCAGGTGCTGTCATAGCCCTGACCCTCTCTTTGGTACTTTCCATGACCGCTGTCTCGGGTATCCTCCTGGACAGCGATAGCAGGCTCTCTTCGGGATATGGTGGGGGGTACGAGTTCCTGATCGAGCTGTCGGTCCCGTTCACGGGCGATGTCCAAGCGACCGTAGAGGGAGTCCATCCAGAGATCAGGGCCGCTCCTATGTTCACCGTCGGGTCGGAAGGTGGGACCTGCACCAATATCAATGCGGTCTATCCGCCCAGGCTTATAGGGGTGGGGGATGAGAGCGGGGACTGGAGCGGTTTCAGATTGTTGGAAAGGGACAGCAGGTTCCGATCGGACAGAGAGGCATGGAGCAGGCTGCCTTACCTTATCGATGGGAAGGTCCCCATCCTTGTGGACCAGAACACCCTTGTCTGGATCTATGGTAAAGGGCTCGGTGACACCTTCGTCCTGGATATGGAGAACGGAGAGGAGGTCGAGCTTATCGTCATAGGCATACTCTCACCTTCCGTACTGACCGGGACCTTCGTGATGTCAAGGGAGCGTCTGCTCGATATGTATCCGTCCATCGCCGGTGTCAGGATGGTCCTTGTCGATGTCCCTGAAAATATCGATGCAGATCTGGTCGCTGAACTGGATAGGGCATTTTCGGGCGGTCCTCAGAGCATAAGGACCACCAGGGAGCTTGCAAAGGAGAACCTGGAAGGGGAGCTGTCCTACCTTGACCTGTTCAGGGACCTGCTCCTGCTGGGGCTGTTCACTGCAACGGTATCGTCCTTTGCCTTCGTCCACTCACGGGTGGTCTCCCTGTCCAGGGAGCTTTCCGTGATGAAGGCCGTTGGTTTTGACAGGAGGCGCGCATTCATCCATCTGAGCGCTGTGAACATTGCCGTTATCTCGTCGTCCGTCATATCCGCATCTATCTGCTCTCTGCTCTCATTGCCGGTGCTCTCACGCGCCCTGTCCGCCGATGGTGGTACCGGTGGGGTCCCAGGCCTGATCTTGACCTCCTTGGCATTTGCGGTCTTCACAGCGGGCATATCGATGCTGAGCGCGTGGCTGGCCTTGAAGGGGTTCAGCGCGATGGTCGTTAAGGATTGAACGAAAGGTCCTCACAACGATTATCTCCAAGGAGATGATTGCATGACCATGGGTAAGGTCCCGGGCACCCTAAAGGCCGCTATCATACTAGCGGTCCTCTTCCTCCTTCTGTCCCCCCTTCCCTTAAAGGCTTCCACCGTTCGATGGGACGGGGCCTGGCCTGACTTCAGAGGGGGACCTCAGAACCCCGGCAGCAGGGACATTGTGCTGGTCCCCGAAGGTATGGGACCGGAGCTCAAGTGGAGCGTCCTGCTCTCATCAGGGGTAACGAGCCCGGTGACCGGTGATGCCCAAGGTCTCTATGTTGGGACCTTGAACGGGACATTGTTCCGGATGGACCCCCTGACCGGCCGAACGACCTGGCATAATGAGCTGGGAGGGACCATCGAGGCCGCCCCCCTTGTCATTGATAACGGCACCGCTGTCGTTGCAGCGACCTCGGAGGGGCTGGTCAAGAGGTTCGAGTCCTCCAATGGTAAGGTCGTTTGGTCGTGGACCAATCCTTCGAACGGTGGGATATTCTCATCGCCCAAGGAAAGTTCGGGCTTGATCTATTTCGGCTCATACGACTCATCCTTCTACTGCCTCTACTCTGGAAATGGTACGGTGAGGTGGACCTATCCCGGCTGTGATGGTTATATCCAAACGACGCCGGGGCTTGCCTCGGTCAATGGGCGGACCGTGGTCCTGTTCGGAGCTTGCGACGGGACCATGAACTGCCTCGATGCCTTGTCTGGGGAGGTCATCTGGAGGTTCAGGACCGCTTACATCCCTTCTTCACCCACCATAAGCGATGGGAAGGTGTCCTTCGGTTCCTATGACAGGAAGCTCTTCTGTCTTGATGTCAATGACGGGAGCGAGGTCTGGAACACGAGCCTGCCGGACGACATCTATTCCTCCCCAGCGGTCCTAGGGGAGAGGGTCGTTGTCGGCTGCAACGATGGGAGCCTTTATTTGCTGAACGAAGGGAATGGGACAGTCCTATGGTCCAGGGAGATGAGCGAGGGTTCCCTTGAGAGCTCACCTATATTGTTCAGGGACATCGCGGCTGTGACAACAGCCGATGGGCTCTTCTTTCTTGATGCGGACAATGGGACCGTGGTGAGGGGGTTCGAGCTGGGAGATGCTGCGGATATCTCGCCCACCTATATCGATGGTCTTCTCCTGTTCGGGGATTCATACGGGAATGTGTTCGCCATCTCCATAGTTGACCTGAGGACCGGGGATGATGATGACAACGGACCCTCCAATATGGATAAAATTATTGGACCTGTGGTCGTCAGTATCATCCTGATCTCGGCTTTAATATTCCTATTATTATTAATAATATTTATTAGAATTAAAAAAGGGAAAGATGACCAGTTGCATGGCCGGTCCCAATACCAATTGGAACTTGTTCACAATCGGGAACGCCCCCGCAATCCTTAATAACGAACTGATGGTTCAAAAGTCGCTGGGAATGTGGCATAGTATATCGATCAAAGTGGGTGGAGGGTCCATACCATTTTCAGGTCAAATAGCAGCCTGCGCTTTTTTCCTTGCTGCTGCTCTCTTGCTTACTTCCATGCCTACTGTCAGTTCAGACCCATGGACCGAATGGAGAGGGGACATACATCATACTGCCCCCAACGACAGCTTTGATGTCCCAGACAGAGGCGAGCTCATCTGGTCCTTCCAGACAGGGGACCAGATCTATTCATCACCCGTCTTCTACGACGGAGGCCTCATCATAGGCTCCGATGATGGATGGCTCTACTGCCTTGACCCCGCCTCGGGGAACCTCAACTGGAAGTTCAGGACAGGAAACTCCATCCAGGCGACAGCCCTTGTCCTTGAGGGAAAGGCCTATTTTGGCTCCTTTGACGGCCAGTTCTACTGTATCTCGCTCCCTGAGCCCGGCTCGGGAGGTCAGCCCCAGCTCGTGTGGAACTTCACCTGTTCTGACAAGGTCATCTCCTCAGCCCATGCACACGAAGGCCGAATCTACTTTGCGGAGCTCTCCGGCACGGTCCACTGCCTTACTATCGATGGGGCCCATGTCTGGTCGGAGAAGGTCAGTGAAAGGGATATCTGGGCATCACCCTGCCTTGACCCCGAGAGAGGTCTGCTCTACATAGGCGACATAGGCAAAGGGTTCTACAGCCTTAACATGGCCACAGGTAAGCTTGTCAGACCTCTTTACCTCGATGATAGGGCTGAGGTCTATTCTTCCGCAGCCCTTGTGAACGACCTGCTCTACATATGCACCGGCGAGCAGAGGGAACTGCTCTGCTTGGACCCTGATGACCTGAGCATAATTTGGACCTTCTTCTGCGACGATGCCTGCTATTCGACACCCAACATCAAGGACGGTCGGGTCTATTTCTCATCGTACTTGTACCTCTGGTGCGTTCCTGACCATGATCCTGACGGGGACGGTAACATATCCGAGAACGAGATGTTCTGGAGGGTGGACATCAACGGTTTCCAGATAGGGTCCTCCCCGTTCGTCGCTGACGGCAAGGTCCTTGTGGGCTCTGATGGCGAGGGTTACAAAATGTTCTGCTTCAATGCTACGAATGGTCACGAGCTTTGGAACGTCTCCGCCAACGGCTACATCTACTCCTCTCCAGTGGTCTTCAACGGCTATGTCTTCTACGGGTCCTCTGACAGGTCTGTCCACTGCGCGGGAATGCTGCCTCCCGGGATAAAGGTCACATTGGAGGCCGACAGGACCGATCTCCTTTCCAATCAGACCCTGGAACTTTTAGTGACCCTCAAGGACAGCGACGGGGTCCCGGTCCAGGGAGCCGATGTCACTTTCGACCTTTCAGCAGGTACGGTCTCCAAGGACGGCCTGACGCCTTATTACGGGACCTTTGTCAGCGGTGCGGACGGAAGGGTCAAGGTCGATTTCCTTCCCCCTCCGGTCTCATCGAGATCTACCGTTATAGTGACCGTTGAGGCCTCCCATCCTGGCCTGACCACTGGCAGGACATCGCTCACATTGGTCGTTGAGCCCGCAGAGGGAGAGACCAGTGATGATGGTCCCAGCTACGTGGACCCGCAAAGACCCTTTTACATCCTGGGATTCATTGGTCTCGTTCTGGTGAACGCCATCATTCTTTCCGTGCTCATAGGTCTCACACTGCTCTTCAGGAAGATGAACAGGGAGGCTCAGAGATGAGGAACGTACGGTCCTCTGGACCCTTTGCAACGCTCATCACAGTCATGATCGTGGTCCTTTTCTCTCTCTCGACCACCCCTACCGCCTCATCAGGTCCGCAGGGTCTCGATCCCGGCAAGCTCGAGAAGGTCTGGGAATGGCAGAGACCCGACAATGAGGCGACCCTCTGGAGGCTTGTCTGGTCCCCAGACGGCTCCATGATAGCCAGCTGCTTCTTCGATACGACCTGCATCGTCCTGAACGCTTCCGACGGAGGCGTCAGGAAGGTCCTCACAATTGACTCTGGCACCACCCGCTGTGACGGTTACTCCCCTGAAGGGACGCTTCCCCTGCGGGCCTGCGCCTTCTCACCGGACGGTAGCGTCCTTGCCGTTGCGGGTGACAATATGGACATAGCTTTCTTCGACACCGGGACATGGGGCCTCATAAGGCTCCTTCGGGGTCATCAGGGCTCCGTCCTCTGCCTTGATTTCTCTCCAGACGGCAAGTACCTCGCATCGGGGTCGGGGCGGGACAAGGTCGTCCCCAACAACATGGGCGAGAACCTCACCTTCATCTGGGACCTCTCCTCCTACGAGGTCGTAAAGGTCCTCTCAGGCCACCGGGACGGGGTGCTGGGTGTGAAATGGTCCCCCAACGGGACCATGCTCGCAACGGCCTCGGATGACAGGACCGTCAGGACCTGGTCCTTTTCAGAGGGAAAGGAGCTGGGCATAGGTAAAGGGCACACTTCCGGGGCATTGGACGTGGACTGGAGCCCGGACGGTTCGCTGCTGATCTCAGGCTCCAGGGACTACAAGATAAAGGTCTGGAACTCGACGACCATGGCCGAGCTCATGTCCTGGTCCGACCACAACTGCGTCAGGTCGGTGGATGT
Organism: uncultured Thermoplasmatales archaeon; assembly: GCA_964563055.1. Taxonomy (GTDB): domain Archaea; phylum Thermoplasmatota; class Penumbrarchaeia; order Penumbrarchaeales; family Penumbrarchaeaceae; genus JALOTP01. The sequence continues at coordinate 84,789 of CAZLVP010000011.1, forward strand.
CCATCCCACGGACGAGCTTGCCGCTACCGGCGGCGTTGACCTTACGCTCAAGGTCCGGGACCTCAGGACCGGTACAGAGCTCAAGGTGCTCAAGGACGGAATGGAGCAGCATGCCATGGTCATGAGCGCCAGATGGTCCCCCGACGGCAAGATGCTCGCCTCCGCCCTGGGCAAGTCCCATACGGTTGTCCTCTACGCGTTCGTGGGGAGCGGTGCGGTCGAGGACGGGACCGATATAGGCCCCCTGACATTGCTGGTAATGGTCATAGTTGGGGCTGTGGTCACCATGGTCATATTCATACCGGCCTTCAAGGAGCTGAGGAGGAGAAGGGATTGAAAGGGACAGGGGCCATTCTTGCCATCCTGACGGTAGTTGTGCTCCTACCAACCTTGCCAATTGCCTACGGCACGGTCAAGCCCGAGGAATTTGGCTCCGGCGTGGGAAGGTTCAACTCCATCATTTGCGAGGACCTGGACCAGGACGGTCGGATGGAGATCGTCGCAGGTTCCTACGAAGGCCAGGTCATCTCCATAGAGCACAAGGCCGGCGACTATTCTGTTGTCTGGAGGTCACAGAGGTACGGGACACGGTGCTGGGGTGTCGAGGCAGGTCAGTTCGACGACGACCCCCAATTGGAGCTCGCGATAGGGGACGGTGACGGTGATATCAGGGTCCTTGATGGCATTACCAAGAAGGAAGAGTGGCGTGCCTCCAAGGTGGACAGAGATGCTCATGGACTGTACTTCCATGATGTTGACGGCGACGGCATGAGCGAGCTCCTTGCGGGGACAGGGTACAAGACCGACCAAGGCTGGGGCCAGGTCTATTTCTTCAAGCCCAACTCCTCCGAGCCCTTCAGGACCCTTCCCGACCCCTGGAACAGCAGGCTCAGGGAGCTCCACATAGCCGATGTGGACAACGATAGGGAGGAGGAGCTGGTCGTCTGCTCGGGCGCCGCCCTTGGAGATGTCCCCGGAGAAGGCTATTTCCGCGTCTATGACCTTGCTACATTGGAAGTGGAGTTCGAGAGCGTGGACCTCGGAGGCTGCGTCGAGGGTTTCAAGGTCACGGACCTTGACTCGGACGGGAACATGGACATCATCCTATCCACGGGTTACCGCTATAGGGAGGGCTATTTGTACATATTCGAATGGGACGGCTTCTCGTACGTGAGGAGGTTCAAGAGCGGGAACATAGGTCCCAAGGCCTACGGACTGGATGTGGCCGACATAGACAACGATGAGATCCCTGAGATCGTCGTCTCCAACATGGACGGCAGGATAAGGGCCTATGATGGCAGGACGTTCCAGCTCGAATGGACCTCGTCCGACCTGGGCAGGGACATCCTTGGGCTTGTCATCGCCGATGTTGATGGTGATGGAGAGCTGGAGATCATAACCGGACAGGGTGGTTACATTGGTAAGGGAGACTACACCTCTGGCTACGTTCCTCCTCACATCTATGTCATTGATGGTGCTTCCAAGAAGATGGAAGCGGTCCTGGGCGAGATAGATGAGACCGTCCAGTGGCTCAAGGTGGGAATCCTTGCCCTCCTGCTGCTTGGTCTTGTCCAGATGGCCATAGGGTTCAGGCTCGTCCTCAAAGGGAGAAAGCTTTGGGGAGGCAAAGGGAGATGAGCGACTTCAAGGGTAGGAACATCCGCCCGTGGAGGCTCACCACCCAGCTGTTTGGGGTCCTCTTCGTCCTTGGAACGCTCATAGGCATCCCGGTGTTCGGAACGTTCCCGGTCCTGAGGAACATATTCCTGCCTAACGCTTCTTGTAGGTACATGAACACGGCCCCGACCTCATGCTACTACTATCAGGTACAGGACGGCCTTGTCCAAGGATCGTCCAACCTCTATCTGGACCTGTTCATACTTCTTCTGGTCGTCCTTGTCCTTATCGTACTTTTGGGCAGATTGTGGTGTTCGTGGCTCTGTCCCTTCGGTGCCGTGCAGGAGTTCCTTTCATGGGTCAGGGGTCTGCTAAGGATCCCCCCTTTGAAGCTCAAATGGGCCCACAGGGTCCTCCTCAGGAGGGTGAAGTACGCCCTACTGTTCCTCACCATTCTGATATCGGTCCCCATAGGGATATCCTCGTTGGGAATAAGCGGATGCCAGTCCACGCTTGCGCTTCCCTTCTGTCAGGTCTGTCCCGCAAAGGGTTTCTTTACGGTCTCCCAACAGGTCCTTGGCCTTGAGCCATTGGGAACGACCCTTCCCATCTTGGCCATAGTATCCCTCCTCCTGTTCCTGGTCAGTTCCTTCCTCCTGAGGAACGCCTATTGCAGGATATGTCCCATGGGAGGGCTCATGGCCCTCTTCGGGAGGGTCTCGCTCCCGTACCTGAGGAAGGACCCTGACAAGTGCACAAAATGCAGGGTCTGTCTGAGGGTCTGCCCCATGGACCATGACCGGGTCTATGAGGAGATGGATCGGATGGACGTTGCGGGTGAGGATTGCACCCTCTGCGGCAGGTGTGTCGAGCTCTGCCCCGAGGAGGGCTGCCTTTCCCTCACTTACGGGCCTTTCGACCTTGTGAGGTCAAAGAGGCCCAGAAAACGGTGGTGGTCCCTGCCGCTTAAAAGGACCGGGGAGAACAGAAGATGAGCGCCGAGACAATAAAAAAGAGGAGGCCAAGGTACTTGCCAGACAAGAGCACCTTCTTCTCAGCGGAGCAGACCGAACGCACCAGGAAGCGCTCCAGGGAGATGGAGGGAAAGGTCAGGGCCAGGCTCTCATCTGCTAAAGGCAGGGCAAAGAACCTATCATATTTCGATGAGCTCATGCGATACGATGGCATAAGGGCCGTTGAGCTGAAGGAGTTCAGGGATAAGGGAGGAAAGATCGTAGGAACGCTATGCGTCATAGTCCCGCTCGAGCTCATAGAGGCTTCAGGGGCAAAGCATGTGAGGCTCTGTTCGGGTTATTACGAACCTGTCCACCCTGCGAACGAACTGTTGGGGGACGCAGGGTTGTGTCCCATGGTCAAATCCACCTTGGGTACCAAGATGGTCTCATCGGACCCTCTGGTCGATCTCGTCGATATGGTGGCCGGTCCCGCCACCTGTGACGGGAAGATGAAGCTCGCCGAGATGCTCGAGGATTGGGTCCCTGTCGTTATGATGAACCTACCTAGGGTCAAGCAGGGAGAGACCTCGTCAGATCTCTGGCTCAATGAGGTGCTCCATCTCAAGAGGAAGCTCTCGGAGCTCACTGGAAAGAAGGTAACGAAGAAGGCGCTTGTGGACCGCATTAGAAGATGGAACGAGGCATCTGAGCTCTGGAACCGGATCTGTGAGCTACGAAAGGGCAAGGACCCGCCCATCTCGGGTCAGGATGCGATGCTCGTGGTCCAGGCATCCCAGTCCGACGATATAGACAGATGGGTGATGAAGGTAAAGGAGCTCCTCAAGGAGCTTGAGACCAAAAGCAAGAGCGGTGCATCTGTGGCGGAAAAAGGATCGGCACGCATCCTGCTGATGGGCTCCCCCATGATCTATCCCAACTTCAAGATACCGTCCATAGTAGAAGAGAGCGGCGGAAGCATAGTCACAGATGAGCTCTGCACCGGATACAGGCTGATGGCGGACCCGGTCATCCTTGACGGCATGTCGGAGAAGGAGATATACGGCGCACTTGCCGAGAGGTACTATTTCCCATGCTCCTGCCCCTGCTTCTCCCCCAACGACGAGAGGGTGACAAGGCTCCTCACAGCCATTACCACTTTCGGGGTGGAAGGGGTCGTCTTCCATACATTGAGAGGGTGCCACCTAAACAACCTGGAGGCAACCAAGATAGAGCTGGCCCTCAGGGAACGCGGCATCCCCATGGTCAAGCTCGAGAGCGAGTATGACGAAGGTGACATCGAGCAGGTCCGGACCAGGGTCGAGGCGTTCGTCGAAATGTTAAAGGCCAGAAGGAAGAAATGATATGGTCGTAAGGAAGAGCTACGATATAGGCATCGATGTCGGGGCCATAGATACCAAGGCCATCCTATTGAAGGATGGGAAGGAACTACTGAGAAGTTCCAAAGGGCCCACCACTATGGAACCCGAGAAAGTGGCCAAGGAGCTTATGGAGGGGCTTCTCCGGGACGCGGGGGTAAGCAGGGAGGAGGTTTCGCATATCGTCGCAACGGGGCAGGGACGGAGGACCATAACTTTCGCGGATATGGCCAGGACGGAGATTACGGCCTTCGCCAAAGGGGCCCATTACCTGAAAAATGGGACAGAGCTCGTCATCGATATAGGAGGGCACGGTGTTCGGGTCATGCGCCTGGGGGAAGGGGGGATAGTGGCCGACTTCAGGACGAACGACAAGTGCTCTTCAGGGACCGGCTGCTTCATGGATGCTATGGCCGTCGCTCTCAGCGTGAGCGTCGAGGAGGCGGGCAACAGGTCGCTCAAGGCGACCTCGGTCGAGTGCATAAGCTCGAACTGCACCGTCTTCGCCGAATCCGAGGTGGTCTCCATGATAGCTAGGGGCAAGACCACCGAAGAGATACTGGCAGGGATAAACAGGATGGTCGCAAGGAGGATAGTGGCCCTGGTGAACGCCACCGGTAGCAGGGGAATGGTCCTTGTCTGCGGAGGTGTTGCCCAGAACAAGGGGCTCATCAAGGAGCTCAATGATATCATCGATAGGGAGATGTTCGTCCCGGAGGGACCGACCTATGTCGGAGCATTGGGTGCGGCCCTCCTGGCACCAAGGGATGAAATCACCGATATGGTTTCAGGTCCGGCCGAAAAGGGTAAGGGACCATCGCTGATCAGAAAGGTCCTGGGGTGGGCATGATGATAAGTGCAGGGATCGACCTCGGCTCCACATACGTGAAGGCCGTCGTATTGAAGGACCTGAAAAGGGTCGGCTACGGGGTCGCCCCTACTGGTTACGACCATGACCTGACCTCAAGGAAGGTCTTCGCCACCGCACTTGAGATGGCAGGCCTTGAAATGAAGGACGTGGAGCATATCGTATCGACCGGCTACGGCCGAAGGGTTACAACGCTTGCAAAGGAGAACATCAGCGAGATATCGGCGAACGCGAGAGGCGTGCAATGGCTGGGGGCGGAGCTCGGTATCAGGACCATAATTGACATAGGCGGACAGGACACAAAGGTAATTGCCTTCGACGACAACATGAAGATGATAAACTTCGCCATGAACGATAAATGCGCTGCAGGGACGGGGAGGTTCCTTGAGGTGTTGGCCAGGGAGCTCAAGGTCCCTCTGGACGAGATGGGACCCCTCTCTCTGAAGAGCAAGGACCCTGTCGACATCACGACCACATGCCTGGTATTTGCCAAGTCAGAGGTGGCGACCCTGATATTCAAGGGACTGAAGAAGGAGGACATCATCATGGGCATCCATATGGCGGTCGCAAGGAGGCTCGCCTCCATGGCGAAGAAGGTCGGGGTGAGGGATGTGGTCTTCTTCGATGGGGGTCCAGCAAGGAACATAGGCATGGTCCATGCCATGGAGAAGGAACTGGGGAGGAAGATGTACGTCCCGGAGATGCCCCAGATAGTGACCGCTACGGGCGCTGCTCTCATTGCTGCGGAGTCGATAAGACCCAAATAGTCATACACAAGTGCAACAAAATCATTATTATCAGATAGTAACCTGTTCGCTTTCATGAGACCCGGGGGGAGAGCGGGCTCAACGGGAGCTGTGTTCTTTCTACTATCGGCGGCCTTAATGGTCGTTATCCTCCAAAGCGAGGCACAAAGTTCCTACAGTCCATTAGAGTCCGGTCCCGTTCCCTCTGATGCGATATGTGATGATAGGATCTACATCGAGGGGAACTCAGGTTTCAATGTGGACAATGGGGTCTCCTCAGGCTCGGGTACCCCGAGCGACCCGTACATCATCGAGGACATGTACATCTCCGCATATAATGGTAAGGGGATAGCCATAAGGAACACAACGAAATACTACATCATCAGGAACTGCACAGTATTTGATGGAGGATCGAACCAAAACCAGCAGAGCAACGGTATCGACCTCTTCAATTCTTCGAACGGAAGGATCGAACGCTGCCATCTAATGAATAATATGATCAACCTCTTTGGGACAGGGCTCAAGAATATGGTGATCATTCAAAATGAGATCGGTCGATCATCTGGTGAATGTTTGTATCTGGAGCTCTCGACAAATCTGAACGTAAGTAACAACATGGTCTGGTACACTGGTATGAACGGTATCCATCTGACACACGTTTATATCGCAGATCTATTCGGGAACGAGGTAAACCATACCACAATCGGGATTTTTTTAGAGTATTCAAGCGTTTCTAGAATAATCGATAATTATATTCACAATAACCAAAGAGGGATATTCCTTTATAATTCTGCCACAACGATCATAAGAGAAAATGACCTCTATTATAACAATAAGGGCTCACCTACAATTGGGATAGATATGGAATGGAGCAGCAATGATGTCAATATCTCACATAATAATATCATTTGTTCGCATTATGGTATAAGAGCGAAAAATGAATCTATAGAACATAGGTCCATTTCAATATTCGATAACCAAATATCGGAATGCATGAATGCAGGCATTGAATTGTCAGGGTCCAAGTTCTTTATTCTTAACAACAGAATAATCAATAATCTCTCATCGACGGGTATCTCCATTTCATCTTCAATAGAGGTTCAGGTCATTAACAATAAGATAAGTTATGGTCTGACAGGGATCAAGGGAAAGATTTGTTCGGCTGATGACATCATTGGCAACGATATCGATCATGTAATGGTCGGGATCGAAATTCTCGATGCCGAGAGAGGAATGATTAAAGAAAATCGTATAGACTCAACTGAATGGGGCATCCGATTGTCCTCGTCTTACTTTCAAAGTTACTATATGAACGAGATCGTCGATAATACCATTGGATCGGCAACGGATTGCGGAATCTGGATAGATGGCGATTGCTGGTACAATCACATTTCGGGGAACATCATCCTTGATTGTTACACAGGTATATACTTTGAAAATATCTTGGGTGAAGATAACATAGTGACCAGCAACTATCTCTCTGGTTTCTTCCACGCGGGGATGGTCCTGTATGGGGATAGATCTGGTACCTTCCGGTCCAATATATTCAATGGTTCGAATATAGCGATGCACATATCGAACTGCAAAGGAACTGAGATAGTTGACAACTGTTTCCTGAACAATATAATATCGTACGATTCCATGTCAAAAGAACTCGTTTGGAACATCGAAAGGACCAAAAAAATGAACATAATGGGAGGTCCTTACCTGTCTGGAAATTACTGGTCAGACTATTTCGGAATCGATATCGATCATGACGGTATTGGTGATACGAACCTGCCTCACGGTCCAGGGGATAACGGTCCTCTTATGAAGGACCCAGTTCTAGATCGAGATACCACCCGACCCTGGGTCGAGGAGATGACCTCTTCATTGCCGAGGACTGGCACGACCTTCATAAAGGATTACAGGGCTTGCGACGACAGGCTACTGTTAGACCCGGACCTGGATGTCCGTGTGGAATATCTGAGCCTTGTCAAGGGCAAATGGAGCAATATCCCAGAACTGGAGCTTGTATCGGGGCCAAACAACGAGTTCCGTATGTTCGTTGAAGTTCCTACGGACTCCCTGAGATTGAGGGTCTCAATTGAGTTCAAGGACTTTTCTGGTAATACAGGCTTTACATCGTTCGGGTATGAGGTCGAAGATTCCATTCCGCCTGAGATCATCGAGCTCATCCATTACCCAGAGGCTGGGACGGGTAAATTGTTCAGGGTGGAATATTACCTTCTAGATAACGTAGGGTTCTCAACCGTTCTTCTGGGATACTGTCAGACCGATCAGGAAACCTTTTACCGGACATCTGGACCAGATGAGACGTTCAACTGGTCATATCCAGCGGAGGGAGGGATGGGCCATTATGCACGTTTCGAGATCTTCGTTCCCTTTGAGTTCACCTCCCTGACCTTCTGGCCCATCATAAGCGACAAGGATGGGAACTGGGCCTCCAAGGACAAAATTATCGTTCCCGTTAAGGACGGGATCGCTCCGGAAGTCGAGCTCATCCCAGGTCAGACAGTGTACTCAGGGAGGATGAACACCCTTTCCTTCAGGGCATGGGACAACAGAGGCATAAGCCTCGCCATTCTATCCATCAGGACGGGGGACCAACCCGGGACCTCTGTAGGTGAGCCTCAACGGGACGGGGACATGTTCACTTTCACCTTCAAAACGGACAA
>CAZLVP010000011.1:93129-96376 GCA_964563055.1 uncultured Thermoplasmatales archaeon
CTAGGTTCGGACCTTGTACAGATAAGGAAGGTGCCCCTCGATGCTTATTTCCTTCATTACAGGGTCGGGGGTCAGGACCTGCAGGGCAATTGGGCCTTCAGGACCTTCACGAAGGTCGTAAAGGATGTGACCGCCCCACAGGTCTTCATTGAGGAGGGGACCCCGGAGACGGACCACGAACACAACTTCCAGGTCAGGACGAACGACAACAGGGGGGTCTCGGACCTACAGGTCTACTGCATCTCGGAACCAGGCTACATTCCATTGGATGCGATTCATCTTAATGGAGACCTTTACAAGGTCTTCATACCCATCGACTCCATGCTCCTGAGCATAACTGTCAAAGCTTATGATACGATGGGAAACGAAGGAGTTTCTGAGAGGAGCATCTCTGTGAAGGATGCCACCCCACCTGTGATCAGAGAGGCTTCCATGGTCCAGAGCGGGAAACAGGGCTTTTTCAGGTCCTTTCTCAAGGTAAGTGACAACAGGGGGATAAAAGAGGCGAAGGTCGTCATTACCGATGGCAACATAGACCTGCAATGGATCATATTATCAGATAACGGCAAAGGGGAGTACGAGAACACGACCAAGGTCAAATACGACCGATTCAGCTACTATTTCCAGGCCACGGACCTGGAGGGCAACTCAGCCTTCACCGACCCTAAGGTCCATACCTCACCGACCAAGGAAGGTCCAAACAATCTATTGCTATATTCCGTTTTCCTGTTCTTCATCCTGTCCATTATCTCAGCCGTTGGCATCATGTATGCAGTGAAGGTCAAGACCGTCAGGGACCATAATAACCAACTTGTTCTGCCCATTCCAAATGTGATCGTACAGGACCCCACATCTGTTCAAAGAGAGAAGACCCCTACTCGCTTGACCCAAGCCTTCAGAACGATAACGATGCAGGGAAAGGTCCTTATGAACGCTCCCGGGGAATCGATCCGGGCCAAGCAATCCAGGGCGATAGAGGTGGAGGCGGCCAAGATAGAACGGCTTGAATCCGAGAGGTTAGCACTTATGGCCATTGAGGAGAAGCGGATCATTGGTACCTACCTATACAGGCAGGGGCCAACCTAACGGTCAAGCTGCAGGAAAGAGGAGGGATGGTCAGTTCATACATATAACAGAAGGTCCCCTTCATCGGGGGCCTTGGACCTTTGCTTCCCCAATCCTTTGCCCGTGAAGAGTGATATCACCTCTGACACCTCCAGAAGCCGGATCGGGTCCTCCTGCCTCATCTGTTCCGGTATGCCCTTGAGCACGGGTCTCTTGTCCATGATGAAAGGACGGGTAGGGGGTATTTTAAGGATATTGGAACAAAGATGGAACTGAGATACACATGTGTAAGCTAAAATGGGCCTTTTTAGGCTCAAGTACCCCATTCTGAGATCAAGGGTCCCCATCTGTCCAATCCCAAATTTAATCTATGCTACGCATATATTGCCATCGAGACCGATGGACCAAGGAAAGAATATTTCGGACCACCCTCCCCCCTTCGATATAACCCCATATCGTGGGCATTATCCCTTCAAGGACCGCTGGTGGTCCCACAGGGGGCTGAGGTACCATTACCTGGACGAGGGTAAAGGGGACCCGGTCCTCGTGGTCCACGGTAACCCTACATGGTCCTTCTACTTCAGGGAGCTCGTCAAGGCCCTCTCAAAGGACCATCGGGTGATAGTGCCCGATCATATGGGATGCGGCCTGTCAGACAGGCCCACCGACAGCGAGTACGATTTCGTCCTATCGTCCAGGATAGACGACCTTGACGCTCTGATGGAGCATCTTGGTCTAAAAGAGAACGTTACCCTCATAGCCCACGATTGGGGCGGTGTCATAGGGAGCGCGGTCGCGGTCAGACACCCGGAACGGTTCTCCAGGTTCGTTTTCATGAACACAGCTGCCTTCAGGATGCCAAAGGGCAAGAGGCTCCCTTTCTCCCTCTATTTCGTGAAATACACCCCCCTCCTCCCGACCATTATGATACGCGGGTTCAATGCCTTCTCTTTGATAGCATCCCACATAGGTGTCGAAAGGAAGCTCCCCGAGGATATCAGGAAGGCATTGACCGCCCCCTACAACAGCTGGCGGAACAGGCTTGCGACGCTCAGGTTCGTCCAGGACATACCGTTGGGGCCGAAGGACAGGAGCTATAGCACCCTAAAGGAGCTGGATGAAGGGCTCCACAAGCTCAAAGGTAGACCCATGCTCATCTTCTGGGGGGAAAAGGACTTCATATTCGACCTCGAGATAAGGGATGTCTGGAAAATGCGTTTTCCCGACGCCAAGTTCGTTAACTTCCCGGATGCCGGGCATTATGTCTTAGAGGATGCTAAAGCGAGCATAGTGAAGCTTACACTTGAGTTCCTTCATGGGACCGATTGAGGAAGTGATCGATATGGAAAAAGGCCTCGAAGAAAGGTTCAGGACAGGGAACCTCTCCGAGGTACTGACCGTTCATGCCAGGACAATACCTGAAAAGACAGCGGTGGTCCACCAGTACGGTTGGGATAGTAGCGGTAAGGCCCTTTACAGGAGCATCACCTTTAGAGAGCTCGAGGAAGAGACCAACAGGTATGCAAGGGGATTGTACGAGGCAGGTATTAGGAAAGGTACAAGGACCATACTCATGGTCAGACCCTCCATTGAGTTCTTCGCGCTGACGTTCGCCCTGATCAGGGTCGGGGCCGTATTGGTCCTCATAGACCCAGGGATGGGAAGGAAGAAACTGGTCTCCTCCCTCGGCAGCGTGGAAGCGGAGGTGTTCATAGGGGTCCCCATGGCCCATGTTCTCAGGCTCCTGTCCCCGAACGCTTTTAAAAAGGTCAGGGTCAATATAACGGTCGGCAGGAGATGGTTCTGGGGTGGAAAGGGACCTTCCGATGTCAGGTCCGAGGATATGAGCTCTTTCGCTCCTGAGAAGATGGGGTCTAAAGATATGGTCGGGATCTTCTTCACGAGCGGCTCCACAGGTCCGCCGAAAGGGGTCGTTTATGAACATTCAATGTTCGATGCCCAGATAGAGTTCCTCAGGTCCCATTTCGGTTACGGTCAGAACGGGACCGACCTAGCAACGTTCCCATTGTTCTCGCTCTTCGATTCCGCCATGGGGATGACAAGCGTGGTACCGGACATGGACGCGACCAAGCCCGGTAGTGCGGACCCCAGGAAGCTCGTGGCAGCTGTAAGGGACCAACATTGCACCCAGATATACGGTTCTCCCGCATTGTTGGAGAAC
>CAZLVP010000011.1:96476-102061 GCA_964563055.1 uncultured Thermoplasmatales archaeon
ATAGATGAGGGCGCGATAGCGAGCTTTGAAAAGGCCAAAATGTTAAAGCCCGATGAGATCGGCGAGATATGCGTCTCAGGTCCCAGCGTCACAAAGGAATATTTCAAATTGGCCGAGCAGACGAAGAAGGCAAAGATCAGGGACAAGTACGGTAGGACCTGGCACAGGATGGGGGACACAGGTTACTTCGATAAGGATGGGAACCTCTGGTTCTGCGGAAGGGTCGCACATCGCGTCGTCACTGAAAGGGGTACTCTCTATCCTGTTCGATGCGAGGCGATATTCAACAAACATCCGAAAGTGCACCGGAGCGCACTGGTTGGAATAGGAACCAAGGGGAAGAAGAGGCCTGTCATCGTCATAGAAACTTTACCCGGAGTTGGGAAGAGAGAGCATGAACGGATACGCAGCGAACTTCTTGCCCTAGGCTCGGAGAACGAGCTTACCAAGGACATAAAGGACATCATCTTCCACTCACCGTTCCCAATGGATGTAAGGCACAATGCAAAGATCAACAGAGAGCAGCTGTCCGTCCTAGCCGGGAGGAGGGTCAGATGAGCAGAAAGGGCGGTATCAGAGCGCTCGTGACAGGAGGTGGGGGGTTCCTTGGAAAAGCTCTCATTAAGGGCCTTATAGAGGAAGGGTTCGATGTGACCAGCTTCTCAAGGGGGTCATACCCCGAACTTGAAAAGATGGGGGTTCGTACCATCCAAGGCGATGTCACGGACTCATCAGATGTGAACCTAGCGCTCAGGGACATGGATGTTGTGTTCCATACCGCCGCAAAGGTAGGGTTCTGGGGTAGGTTTGAGGATTTTCACAAGGTCAATGTACAGGGTACCCTGAACATCCTTGCATCCTGCAAAAGGAACGGGGTGAAGTACCTGGTCCATACGAGCTCTCCCTCGGTGATATTCGATGGTAAGGACATGGAAGGGGTGGATGAATCGGTCCCCTATCCGAAGGACGCAGGTTCCAATTACAGCAGGACCAAGGGAGAGGCGGAGAGGCTGGTCCTGAGGAGCAGTTCCGAGACCTTGAGGACCGTGTCCTTGAGGCCCCACCTCATCTGGGGCCCTGGTGACCATCAGCTCGTCCCAAGGCTCATGGAAGCCGCAAGGAAGGGCAGGTTAAGGGTGATAGGTGATGGCAGGAACAAAGTGGACACGGTCTACATAGACAATGCCGTTTCCGCTCAGATACTTGCCTATGAGGCCCTCAAGGAGAACGAGGGCTCATGGGGGAGACCTTTCTTCATTACCAACGGTGAGCCCATTAACGTCTGGGAGCTCATCAATAGGTTCCTTGAACTGGACGGGATACCACCGATCAAGGGCAGGGTCCCCGTCTGGGTCGCAATGGCAGGGGCAGGAGCTTTGGAGGCTTCTCACTGGCTCCTGCGGAAGAGGGGCGAACCGATGCTCACAAGGTTCCTTGTCAAGGAGCTCTCGACCTCCCATTGGTTCGATATCAGTGCGGCCAGAAAGGAGCTGGGTTACGTTCCTAAGGTCTCTCTCGATGAGGGGCTGGAAATCTACAAAAAGGCACTTTCAGGTAGTTCGTGATCGTCCCATCTGGACCTATTTCTTTCGCTCCCTGACTGCTTCCATGATGGCAGGAAGCCTCCAGCTGAAGAAGAGAGCGGCGATTATGGAGATGGAACCGCCTATTGCCAGGGTCGTCCTGACACCAAGGAGGTCCGCCATGGTGCCTGCTATCAGACTACCTATCGGGAATGCTCCCAAAAGGGCCATGGAATAGAACCCCATCACCCTGGCCCTCTTTTCCTCCTCTGCAATGGTCTGGAGCATGGTGTTGGTGGCTGCGGTCGTCGTTATCATCGAGAGCCCGATCACGAAAAGGACCATCAAAGAGAGGACCAAATCACCTGTGAGCGAGAGCAGTACGACCCCGGTCCCGAACACCGCGGAGGCAATGGCTATGGTCCTCCAGAGACCTCTGGTCCCTTTCCTCGAGGCAAGGTATAGTGCTCCGACCAATGCTCCCAGACCGACCGCTCCCATAAGGAAGCCGTAGGTCCTTGAGCCAGCGTTCAATATCTCGGAAGTGAGGACTGGCAGGAGCACTATGTAAGGCATTCCCATAACGCTCAGGATGCCCAGGAGCACCAATAGCGACCTTACAGGGAGATTCCCGAACGAATACCTGAAACCATCAGTTATCTCCCTGATAAAGCTCTCCTTGGATGGCATGTGCTCGCTCTTTCTCAATCTCATGGCGAACAGGGAGGCGAGTACGAAGATGAAGCTCAGGGCATTGATGAGGAAGCAAACCCCTTCGTTCGTGGCAGCTATGAGCAGACCTGCGACAGAAGGCCCTACAAGCCTTGCCCCATTGAATAGGGACGAGTTCAGTGCTATGGCGTTCCCCAGGTCCTTCTTGTCATCGACCATGTCTATGACGAAGGCCTGTCTTGCAGGCACATCGAACGCATTGATGCAGCCGAGGAACAGGCTCAGGCCGATAATGACCCAGATAGGGGTCTCCCCCATGAAGTAGAGGACCGTAAGGATGATAGCTTGTACCATTGAGAGGACCTGAGTGATGATAAGGACCCGATAGCGGTCCCAGCGATCTATGAGGGCTCCGGCTATAGGGGAAAGGAGAATGGCCGGGATCCATCCAGCGAAAGCTACCAGGCCCAGGAGGAACGGGGAGCCGGTAAGTCTCCAGACGAGCCATGGTAGGGCAAGCCTCTGGACCCAGGTCCCTATCAAAGAAGCTCCCTGGCCTGCGAAGAAAAGGCGGTAGTTGCGGTACTTAAGGGAACGGAACGTGTTCTTGAGCCCTAATGGACCTTGCAGAGACCTGTCTACCTTTGCCAACCTTCTAAGCCTCCTCGTTCGATCTTCCCTTTTTGCCCTTCGATATAATTTCGGGAAACAATAGAAACGTGGTATTAGGCTTTGTGGTGGAAAACTATGATGGCCGCTTTCAGTGGTCCGATCAATGGGTTAGATAGTATATCAAGAGCAAAAGGCCGGAAAATGCCTCGCCTAAGAATATCCCGGTCATAACCATGTAAGAATCGAGCAGCTTTAGCGTCCTCTTATCCTCCCAGTCTGGGTCCTTTCCGTACTTCCTTTCTATCCGTCTCTGCCACAGGTCGCGTGCAAATCCTCCCATGAGAATCATAAGAGGTATGCCTATGGAGAAGAACATTCCCAAGCCGAAGATGGCCCCTTTTCCTGTCAGGACCTCTATCACCGCCCCTACGAAAAGGCCAAGGAGGATAAGAGAATAGAAGACCTTACCACCCGAGAGCGCCAGTACCATGCTGGCATAGACCTTGGGCCATGGGGCCTCTACGATGAAATTGCCCTTGGCCATCTCTGTGGCCACAAGCGTGGAACAGATGGCGCATATAGGCACCCCCACAACGACCGCTGCTATCTGGGCCTTAAAAAGGTCGATGGGTCTGGTCCCGATATATAGCCCTGTCTTGTAGTCCCATTGTGCGGTTACGGCCACGACCATCGAACCAATGAAGGCCGTGGTCCCTACCAGTATCAAAAGGGCCGTACGACCCTCTTCGTTCTGACCAGTGAACGGTCTGAGCAAAAGGAACAGGAAGATAAGTGAGAAGCTGACCATCATTACGGTAGGTCCCGACCCAGTGTGTCCCGCCACCTTCACGGCTATCGCTTGGATGACGAAGGCCACAACGGTCATGAACAATGAGATCACGAGCGATGGGACCAGAGAGAAACCACCTATGAGTGTAAGGATCATTAATATCAGGCCCATTGAAATGGCGGAGACCACCGGGACCTTCGAACTTGGTCCCTCGTAGGCGACCCCGGTCCCGTCGAAACCTTTTCCGGGACCCAACGTCCGACCATCCCTCTTGAAAAGCATCTCTCTGATCGAAGGAAATGCCTTGAGGAAAGCCACCAATCCGGCGCCCAATACGGTCCCTATGCCCATGTTCATGCAGATGGTGAAAGAGTTCCTTGCTGGTATCCTGTTCACCCCGGGAGAGAGACCTGCTAGCGCGTGGACGTTGTTCACGTCGAAGTAGCTGTCATAAAAAGGAATGTAATATGGCATGTCCAGGTAGAAGGATAACGGTACAAGGAACAACCACATGAAGGCCGATCCTGCAAATACTATCAATGCGACCTTGGACCGCATGTACCAACCTATGGAGATGTAGAGGGCAGAAAGTGAGATGCCGAGACTGGTCTCGCTCAGGACCGCTGGTGGCACGTAAATATCGTTCGGTAATGGGTTCCAATCCTTCAGGCCTAATGCTATGAACGCCCTTTGGAGGAAAGAGACGGTCCGCTCTCCGCCAGCCTCTACCACCTTGAAGACGGGGAATTCCCTGATGAACGCATAAAGGAAGGCGACAACCCCTGCCATGCCGACCTTTTTTATGGTAGACCTTGCTGCCCTGGTCGAACCGCTTTGGACCGAATTGGATAGGTCCATAAGCTTCACTATTGATTCGAAACCTGGTGTAGGAAGGGGCTCTTCCACCGTCCAGAGCCTCCTGAATATTATGAAATGGAACAATGCCAGGACCGAACCGATGATGGTGACGAGGATGACCGTGAGGACCATCAACGGACCCGGGAGCAGGGACCCCGGGATCACCCTCGAACCGTTGGACAAAATATAATTATCGTCCAATGCGAGGAGGTATATCACCGGGAAAACGAACGCAAAGGCGACCATCGACTCGTCCACCAAGTTCGTCGCGCTCGAGATTATGTTGACCTCCTTAGGCCTCCATCTCAGGGCCAATCCTATCAGGTAGGCGACATAGAAGAGCGAAGATATCACTATACCTACCTTGAGGGCGATGTACTGGGTGACGAACGCGAACGGGACCCCTACCAGGAATATCATCAAGAAGAGCTTCAGCCATGAGAATGCTGGACCATCCTTGGGGACCGACCTGTTCCTCTCTTCCATGTACTGCTCGAGCACTACGGTGTTGAAATTGGAATACATCTCAGGATGGAACGGCACCATCTCTCCTTTCTCTATAAGCTCCAATCCCTTGGGGGTCGGAGCGTTCCTTATAGACCTCCCCCTGGTCTTTTGCATTCTGCTCCCTTATGTCCTAATATGTATGTACATTATAAAATACCTTTCAAAGAGGGGTAAAGATAGGACCTTACTTTCATATCACTGCGAGAACCAACGATCTTTGAGGGATAGGACGGTTATCCTTCAGGCTCCAATCTGGTTCTATTATTATTACGCTGGATAATTGTAGGGGAATGTTTATATTGATAATCCAGGGTATTTTTCTTTTTACACATATCCTAACGGGGTAATAACCATGGGAAAGACCATTGTTGCGTTCAGCGCAATAGCCCTTCTTGTCCTTATGATCGCAGGCCAATGGTCCCTATCAGCTGGAGGAGCGGCTCACCTGAAAGGACGGGCCACAATTGAAGCCTTCGGCGGTGGGGTCTCACAAGGTCTTCCGACGACAGGTGACTACAACTGCGTTGGCGTTGGTGACCTCGACGGGGACGGTTACCAGGACCTGTTGATAGGCGCCGAGGAGAACTACGGGACCCTGGGTACGAAGGGTCTCTACGCCTATT
>CAZLVP010000012.1:0-57594 GCA_964563055.1 uncultured Thermoplasmatales archaeon
GCCCTTATCATGGTCAGGTCATAGAATGAACATCTCTTTCAGACGGTTCGGAATGTCCGACGCCGATATCGTTTCCGGGATGATGAAAGGTCTCTATTCCGAGGACCCCTCCGGTAAACCGATGACCGACGAGAAGGTCCTAAAGACCTTTGAGGAGCTAACAAGCAAACCCGAGATGGGCACCATCTGGGTCATGGAGAAGGACTCCGCTCTTGTAGGCTATTCCATAACGATCAACTATTGGTCCAACGAGTACGGGGGGAACATACTGTTCTTGGACGAAATATACATCCTTCCTGCCCATAGGCGTTCGGGCATTGGGTCCGAGCTGATAAAGTACTTTAAAGAGAAGAGGCCAAACGGAATCGTCGCGATACTTCTGGAAGTGCATCCTGATAATATCAATGCCAGCAACTTCTATCAAAGAGCAGGCTTCCGACCATCCAGATATGATCATTTTTTTTTGGAGATTTGAAAAACGATCATCTGTGATCTCATTGGACCCGTCCGAAACCGGGACCTGCCCCTTCGTTGGTAAAAAATGAATAGGACAAAGAAGGTCTTGGTTCCTTTATGGAGCCGCCCGAACACCTATTGAGGATCGTGCCAGATGGGCTTGTGACTGTAAAGGACATCGATATCAGGGCATTATCCAAGATGTTCGATGAGCTCGATGTCTATGTTTCCATCTACCTTCCGACAGCCTCCAAGGAGGATGCTCGTGAGAACCAGCTCTTCGTTCAGCGCAGGTCACGGGGTATAAGGATGATAATGAGCGGGGAGCTGTCAGAGGAGTTCGAAAGGACCTTGGGTTCGGTGACCCCATACCTGGATTCGGACCCCATTGACGGGGAAAGGGGAAGGATAATCTTCGCCAGCTCCAAGATGGGGTTCGTCCATGTTTACAGGATACCCGTAGCGCCTTATGAGAGGAGGATGGTACTGGACACATCCCCTTATATTATGCCCTTGGCAAAACTGAGGGACGATTATATGGAATACGGAATGCTCATCATGGATTCACAGAACGCACGCTTCCTCACGATATCATCGGACCATTGCACTATAGTGAGCGAAGAAGGTATCGATCTAATGAACAAGCACAAGAAGGGCGGGATGTCCCAGGCACGGTTCAACAGGTTGAGGAGTGGTGCAATAAATCATTTCGTAAAAGAGGTTCTGGAGGATATCCAGGGTTTTAGGGGATTGAAGGACCTAAGGGGCATAGTGATAGCTGGACCAGGTGAGACAAAGAAACTGCTGGAGAAGGAACTTCCCAAAGAGGTCCGTGACATGGTGATGGGAACATTGGATATCGATGTCGATGCTAATTGCAGCGAACTGGTGACATTGGGGAACGATATCGCCTCAAAGGATGAGGAGAAAAGAGGGATGGAAGCCGTCGAAGAGCTTAGGGCGGCCATATTGAGGGGTGACCCGTCCGCCTACGGGGCAGGGGATATCATAAACGCCTTCGGGTCAGGGAGGGTGGATAGATTGATCGTTCTCAAGACCGCTTCCATCCCCGGGTGGATCTGCGAGAGATGTCAGATGATAGAGTCCAACAAGGAGCCTCCAGCACATTGTACTAAGTGCGGTGGACCAACATCGAAGGTCAATGTCGTCGAAGAGGTCGTTGAACTGGCAGAGAGAACACGGTCCGCCATTGAGTTCGTCCATGATAGTGCATTCCTGGGGTCCATAGGCGGGTTGGGCGCCCTCCTCAGGTTCTGAGATGGGAAGCCTGCGGTACCCTGGAACGCTCCGGATAGAAGGGTCGGCATATCCGCGCCTTTAAATCCCAATATTTCCATCACCGTTATCATGGCAAAGAAGGAGCCTTACGGTGTCGAACGTGATGTTCGGACGGTTAATGGGAGCTCGGACAGGCACTCGGCCAGGATGGAGGGACAATACCTTGGCATCTTCCCTGCGATGGAGGTCCCGGTCCTGACAACGCGAGGGGGGAAGAAAACTAGTAAGAGAAAGGGGGTCCTTATCGAGGACATAGGAATATTCATTGACCTTGACGCGAAGGATATCGAGCACGACGAGAACTTCGCCCATCTGGTCCTTGAAGTGTTGGGCCTCCATCCGAAGAGTGCCGATTTCAATGTGATATCGGTCATGGAGAAGGTACTGAGGGCCCTGGCAAAGGCCAAGTTCAGGAACCTTGCCGAGCTCAAGTTCGGTGATGACATTGTCTACAGCCATCCAGAGCTTGAGTTCGACCTCAAGGACGTTCTCGAGAGCACCAAGGAGCACCTCCTATCGGGTAAGGATGTGGAGAGGGCCACTGCCCGGGTCATAGAGGGGCTGGAAGGAGGTCTTTCCGCAGATATCACCATAGATAGTGTCCATACAAGGTTCACGCACGATATACGTATCCAGTTCCATGGTGAACTGGAAGAGGAGTTCGTGAACAGGATCATCAATTATCTGGAGAGCAACCTCAAGATAGAGAGGCTCTTAGAGCGTTGATGCTTTCACTCTCATCATTCTCTCGAGCCCGTCGAAGGCCTCGTTCAGTACATCCTCCGTGGGCAGTATGACTATCCTGAAATGGTCCGACCCGTACTCCTTTCCGAAGCCTGAGCCGAAGACCGTCAAGACCCTCTCCTCCTTGAGGAGGTCAAGGACGAACTCCTTGTCTGTCTTCCAGGGCCCCTTCCTCATGGAATCTATCCTGGGGAACATGTAAAACGCCCCGCCGGGTCTGCGTGTCGATGTCCCCTCTATCTCATTGAGCCTCTTGTAGGCAAGGTCCCTTCTCTTCATGAGCTTCCCCATGGTCTCCCGGATATGCTCCCTATCCCCTTCCAGCGCCTTGATGTAAG
Source organism: uncultured Thermoplasmatales archaeon (assembly GCA_964563055.1). Classification (GTDB taxonomy): domain Archaea; phylum Thermoplasmatota; class Penumbrarchaeia; order Penumbrarchaeales; family Penumbrarchaeaceae; genus JALOTP01. The sequence continues at coordinate 2,838 of CAZLVP010000012.1, forward strand.
CGTGCTGACAGATGGAATTGGCGCAGAGCCTTGCCCTGGACTGCCTCTCTATGCCTTCCCTTATCTCCTTCATCTTATCATCGACATCCCTTATCGCAAGGTACCCGACCCTCCATCCCGGTGCCAGATAGATCTTGGATATGCCGTTCATTGTAATGACCGGGACATCCTTGACGACCTCTGCTGTCGAAGGGGTCGTCCCCTCGAAGGTCATCAGGTTGTAGATCTCATCCGAGATGATGAAACAGTTAGGGTGCTCCTTCACCACCGAACCTATCTCTTTGATAGTGGCCCTGTCGTAAAGGGCACCGGTCGGATTGTTTGGGTTTATTATGCAGACGGCCTTGGTCCTTGCCGATATCTTCCTTCTGATATCATCCACATCAGGGGCCCAATCGTCCTCCTCGCTGCACCTGTAAGGAACCGGGATGGCCCCCATCATCTTGACGTAGGTGACGTATGGCGGATACGAGGGGCCCGGGACCAGCACCTCGTCCCCCGGGGAGAGCGCCGCATAGAATATGAGCTGCAATGCCTCCGTTACACCGTGGGTCACTATCACATCTCTTGGTTCTATCTGGTTACCTCGTGACCTCTCGTCCTTGACTATCGCCTTGACGAGCTCAGGCAGTCCTGGTGATGGGCTGTAGCCGTTCAGACCCTTGTCCATCGCTTCCCTTACAGCATCCTTGATGAACTGAGGGGTATCGAAATCGTACTTATTGGGGTCCCCTATGTTGAGCTTCAGGACCTTGATGCCTTTCCGTTCCATCTCATTGGCGGGTATGGTCACATCCCTTATCGCGTATTCTATCTCGAGGGAGAGCGGATTGGCCTTGATCATAGGGCAGCCTCCGCGGACGCATCGAGGAGGAGATATATGAACCAAGGGGTGAGAAAACCATTAATAAGTGTCCTCCATTAGTTCATCTAGAAAAACCAGGTGATGTATTGGGCAGACCACAGGTAGTCGATGAGGAACCCGGACCGGACGGTTATATCCGTGTCAAACTGCCCAACAAGAAGAAGAACGAGATCTTCGGCATTGTCGATCAATCCCTTGGAGGCGGCCATCTCAAGGTCTTCTGCCAGGACGGCAAGATGAGGCTCGGCCGCATCAGGGGCAAGCTGAAGAAGAGGATGTGGATGAGGGAGAAGGACATGGTCATAATCCAGCCTTGGGACTTCCAGGACGACAAGTGCGATGTCCTCTACCGGTACACCCACATACAGGCACAGAACATGCTCAAACGGGGCCTGGTCCCAAAAACGCTGGAATCGTTCATATAGGTCCTCAAGAAGCTTTTTTTAGTGAGCCCGTCCTACGAGCCCTGTGGCCGATAAGGACGTTTATGATATCATTCAAGATAAGTACGACAAGCATTGGAAGAGAGAGGACCTCATAGTGGATGCTGACAGGTTCAAGACCTATGACGAGGTCTTCGACAGGCAGAACCTGGACAATATCTTCAGGCTCATGAAGAGGGGAAGGATCAATACCCTCGAATGCCCAATTTCGACCGGGAAAGAGGCGAACGTCTACAAGGCCAAGACCGATGACGGCTTCGCGGCCGTCAAGATCTACAGGACCTCCAACTCCACCTTCGGGGCCTTTTTGGACTACATCATAGGGGACAGGCGGTTCCAGAAGATAGACCGCTCTCACAGGGGGATAATCTATACCTGGGCCAAGAAGGAGGAGATGAACCTTCAGGCCATGGTCGATGCGGGAATTCGGGCCCCGGCCCCCCAAGGCCTGTATAAGAACGTCCTTGTAATGGACTACATAGAATACGAGGGCGGTCCCGCTCCTCAGCTGAGGGTGCTAAAGACAGAACCTGACCACTGGGCCGAGATGTGGAAGGATGTATTAAAGACCGTAAAGAAGCTCTATAAGAAATGCGGACTTGTCCATGCGGACCTCTCGGAATACAACATACTCTATGATGGGAAACTTGTGTACATGGACGTTGGCCAGAGCGTGGACAAGGGACATCCAAGGGCAAGGGAGCTACTTGAGAGGGACCTGTCCATAATCTCCCAGTTCTTCCAGAAGAAGGGTGTCAAAGGTGTCGAGGCCGGGGCCAAAAAGCTCCTCAAAGAGCTCTTACCCGAGCCTGAGGGGGGTAAAGAGCCCCAAAATCGTTAATAGGATTATCAATACTGGGGTGGAACGGCCCGGGTGGCAATGATGGCAGACGAAGAGGCGAAGAAGGTCGTCCTAGACAAGTCGGACTTCCTCAACTGGTACAACGATGTGGTGGACGTTTCGTTCCTCTGTGACAAGAGGTACCCCATAAAGGGAATGAACGTCTGGACGCCTTACGGCTGGAAGATAATGCAGCTGATAGATACGATAATCCGCAGGGAGTGCGACTCCACCGGTCATCAGGAGGTATGCTTCCCACTTCTGATCCCTAAGACGGAGTTCCAGAAGGAGGCGGACCATATCAAAGGGTTCGATGCCGAGGTCTACTGGGTGACGAAGGGAGGGATCAACGACCTCGATATACCTCTACTGCTCCGGCCCACCTCCGAGACCGCCATGTACCCGATCTTCTCGCTCTGGATCAGGTCCCATAACGACCTGCCGTTGAAGACATACCAGATAGTGAACGTATTCAGGTACGAGACGAAGATGACCAGGGCCTTCATGCGGGTCAGGGAGATACATTTCTTCGAGGCCCACACCTGCCATGCAGATGCGGAGGACGCCGAGAGACAGATAAGGGAGGACTGTGCGATAATGGACTATGTGGCGAAAGACCTCTGTCTGCCTTACATATTGTTGAAGAGACCGGACTGGGACAAGTTCGCGGGTGCTGTCTATACCATCGGAGTTGACACTCTTCTTCCGTCCGGCAGGACGTCCCAGCTGGGGTCCATCCACCAGTACCATGAGAACTTCTCCAAGCCATATGGGATCAAGTACGAGGGAAGCGACAAACAGCACCATTATGCTCACCAGACCACCTACGGGATGTCCGAGAGGCTCATAGGGACGGTGATAGGGGTGCATGGGGATAACAAGGGCTTGATACTACCCCCGAAGATAGCGCCATACCAGTTCGTCATAATACCCATCCCGGCCAAGGGGAAGCTCGAGCTTGTGATGGAAGGGGCCAAGGCGCTCCAAAAGGAGCTCATCTCCCTTGGCCACAGGGTCCATCTGGATGCAAGGGACGTCCGCCCCGGTTCCAAACATTTCGATTGGGAAATAAAGGGAGTGCCCGTAAGGATCGAGCTGGGCCCCAGGGACATAGAGAACGGGACCTTGGTGTTCGCCAGAAGGGACCTCTCGACCAAGAGGATTGTCAAGAAGGCCGACCTCAAAGAAGAAGCGGCCAAGGAACTTACCGATATCGGGAGCGAACTGCTGTCCCGTGCCAAGGCCATCCTGGACGTTGGCATCAAGAGCGCATCTACCTATGAGGTAGCGAAAAGGCTCATCTCCGATGGCTGGGACGGGATCATCCGTACCAACTGGTGCGCGAACATGGATTGCGCTGAAGAGATAGAGAAAGCGCTGGACAAGGCCTTCCTGGGGTATCCACTGAAGGATGTGACCTCCGGTAAGGTCATTGAAGATAACGGACAATGTATGGCATGCGGGAAGCCCTGCAATACTGTGGTGTTCCTTGGCAGGAGCTACTGAAGGGGTCCCGATGGTCGTTCATGCCCGTGGACCAAGGAGGGAAGGTCGCAGATGAAGGTCGGATTGGCTCTCGGTGGCGGTTCTGCCAGGGGAATGGCCCTTATTGGTGTCATAGATGTCCTTCTTGAGGAAGGGATAGAGATAGATTGCATAGCGGGGACGAGCATCGGTGCCCTTATGGGTGTTGGCCTGGCCTCTGGAAGGTACGATGTGCTCCGAGAGATAGCCATGTCAATGGACCTCTGGAAGCTCATAAGGTTGATGGACCCATCCAATCCTGTCGAGGGGCTCATGGAGACGAAAAAGATAGTTGACCACATCGTGGACCGTCTAGAGGTAGAGAGGATGGAGGACCTCAAGGTCCCTTACGTGGCGGTCTGCTCTGACCTGAGGACAGGCAACGAGATACATATCACCAGGGGCTCCCTTCGGAAGACATTGAGGGCCTCCCTGTCGATACCAGGCCTTTTCGCTCCGGTCAAGTTCGGGGACAAGCTCCTGGTGGACGGTGGGATAGTAAACCCTATCCCGGTCTCAGCTCTCAGGGAGCTGGGTGCCGACAAGGTGATAGCCGTCGATCTCAACCATTACGTCCTTGATAAGGAAAGGTCCCCGCCCAAGAAAGGTGGCATCATCCAAACGCTGCAGACCGGTGTCCTGGGCAAGAGCCCCGATATCCCGCACATCTTCGACCTGATAATGGACGCCCTTTACCTGATGGAGCGTTCCATCTCCGAGATGAAATTGAAGGAATACCCCCCTGATGTCATCATCAGGCCCAGGGTCGGCGATATATCCTTCTTCGAATATCACAAACCCGAGAGAGCGGTGGGGAAGGGTAGGGCCGCAACATTGGAACGGATCGATGACATAAAAGCCCTATTGAAAGGATAGTTTAGAACCAATAAAGAAAATGATTTTAATATTTCAGAGCGGTTATTATGATATTTTTGTATCATTATTGGTCCCACTTCGTCAATCTAGGCCAAATATATTTATAGAACCACCCTTTAACCTTGAAACAGCGGCGTACGCGTCGCGAAAAAAAACCAAAAACAGGTAGAGGGTGAAATCAACTTTTCATACATCCAATCCTCTCTTCCATGGAAAACTCTGTTTTCCATGATCGGTGTACAACACCGATCTTTTTCATCCTCTACCGCTCTTTTTTCCAGGCCTCGAAACCCATTTATCCTACTCTCAGCATGCCATCTGGCGTCGACCATGCAGTATCATATCATCACCACCGAGAGATGCAACCTCCATTGCAGCTACTGCGGAGGTACCAGAGTCCTACCTGGTATCCCGCTCGAAATGGCCTATGACATAGAGGACCTCCGCAGGTTCATCTCCCAAGATAAGGATGCGGTCATTGGGTTCTATGGTGGCGAACCCCTGCTGGCCATGAAGGATCTCTACAAGGTCATGGACATCGTACCGGCCAGGGCCTTCACCCTCCAGACGAACGGTACAATGCTAAGGGAGCTGAGGACGGAGTACTTACAAAGGTTCCATTCCATACTTGTATCGCTTGACGGACCCCGGGAAGTAACGGACGCATCCAGGGGCGAAGGGACCTACGAACTGGTGATGTCGAACGTGAAGGACATCAAAGAGCGGGGGTTCAAGGGCGATCTCATAGCCAGGATGGCATTCTCAGACCATGGTGACATCCACAGGGATGTAACGCACCTCCTGAAGGTCTTCGACCACGTACACTGGCAGCTCGATGTGTTCTGGACTGACCTTGAGGCAAGGGGTGATGTTGTAGGATGGCTCGACCGATATGACCAGGGCATTGAAAGGCTTGTCAACGATTTCGGTTCCGCCATGGAGAGAGGCCAGGTCCTGGGCATAACCCCGTTCGTTCCGTTGATGAGGACCCTTCTGAGCGGTAGCCCACACCATATCTGGTGCGGCTCTGGGACCGATTCTTTCACCATCTTGACCTCCGGGGACATAGTGGCCTGCCCCATAGCACCGGAGCTTCTGGCGTTCAATCTCGGGCACTTATCGGACAGCTCACTGGAAGATCTCAAAGGGGCGATGACCGTTGGTCCTCCTTGCACGGATTGCGATATACTCTGGGTCTGCGGGGGGAGATGCCTCTTCTCCAATCGGACCATGGGGTGGGGCAGGGATTGGTTCGACAGGGTCTGTCTGACGACCAGGAGGATGATAGAGGGATTGAAAGCTCTTGTTCCAAGGGCAAGGGAGCTCAAAGAGGCGGGGATACTCCCCAATGATGCCTTCGATCACCCTTCCATCAACAATGGTTGTGAGATAATACCATAGGTCAAGAGGTATCGGTCAGATGCCCAGTCCCTTGTATCCCAGGCCCAGGATAAGGAACCAAAGCAGGAACCTGGGGACCCTCCAGAGGGTCCCAATGAGGAAGATCCTCCTGTCCATCTCGAAGGTCCCTGCGATCCAGCAGACGGTCGAGAACGGGATAGGGGTGAATGCTGCAAGTATGACAGCATAAAGGCCGTACTTTGAGAAGAGGAGCCGCCCTCTGCCCATATAGCTGCCGATCACCCTCCTCACGAGACGTGTATGCCCCAGAGACCTCCCTATCTGATAGCCGATATGTCCCCCTATGATCGAGCCGAGGGAAATGAACATGACCGAAAGCAGAGGGTCGTAATCCCCGGACAGCGCCAGGAACAATACAATGTCTGGTGTGAAGGGGTCTATGATGGTGTCCATGGCCATTGTCACCAGGAACATCCCTGGATATGACAGGAGCTCGGCCACGTCCTTGGCCCCCCCCTCTATCAGGTCCTTTACGGTGAACCTTAGAACGACCATCAAGAGGAAGGCTGCTACTATCATCAAAGCGGCCTTTATGATGTTCCTCTTGGGGTCCACATCCCTCTCTTCCCTAACGGTAACCTGTCCCGGGGGAAGGTCCTTGAAGCCCTTTGAGGTCACCATCATGGAACGACCGGGACGATATATATCGCTAGGTCGGGACCAAAGTATGTTCAAAGGAACCTTTGGAGCTTCATTACCAAGGTCGCTTTAGGTAAGGCCCCGGTAATCCTGTCCACCAGTTCCCTCTCCCTGATTATGAGCATCGTAGGGATGGACAGGACCTTGAACGATGAGGCCGTCTGAGGGTTCTCATCGACGTTTAGCTTGCCGAACACCACTTTCCCTTTGAGCTCCTTGGCCAGCTGCTCAATGATGGGGCCGAGCATCTTGCATGGTCCGCACCATGGGGCCCAGAAATCGACCAGCACCATGGGATACAGAGCGACGGTCTCCCTGAAATTGGCGTCCGTCAGGACCAGCGGGGTGTCGGGCCACCCCAGTCTCTCTTTCTCAACCTCGGCCTGCTTGACATACATCTCCATCCGCTTCTTCCTCAGCGCCTCGAGCTCGGGATCTATCTCTTCGGGCATGGACACCCTCCTTATGCTTTGCTGTTATGGTCCTACGATACGATAAGGATTAGCCCTTCTCCAGATATGTTAGGTATCCGCTGGAACTATGAGCCTGTTTGGTCTAATGCCCCCTTGTTCCCCAAGAGGAGGGAATATTATTAAAAAAGGGACTTATCTGGCTTAATTATATATATCTGCTGCATTCCTCACCTTCTTCCTCGGAAGTCCGATAATATGCAGTTGAAGAACAAGAGCGTCGTCGTGGCCCTGGGCGGGAACGCGATCACAAGGCCGGGAGTGCCAGATACCATAGCAAACCAGTTCAGGCATACTAGGGAATCCCTTCCTCCCATAATCAAGATGGCCGAAGAGGGCTACAGGATGGTCGTCACCCATGGTAACGGCCCACAGGTAGGGAACGCGCTCCTGCGCGTTGAGAACTCGCTCAAGGTAACCCCCGACCTGCCACTAGGGGTGCTAGTTGCGGACACTGAGGGCGGGATAGGGTACATGATAGAACAGTCCCTGCAGAACGGTCTTATGCTCAAAGGGATAATGAGGGATGTTGCGACCATAGTGACCCAGGTCGTTGTCGACAGGGACGACCCATCTGTGGAGGACCCCAACAAGTTCGTAGGGCAGTTCTACAGCAGGGAGGAGGCCTTAAAGCTCTCGAACGAGAGGGGTTGGGTCGTGAAGGAGGACAAGGGGAGGGGTTGGAGGAGGGTCGTCCCCTCTCCCATTCCGAGAAAGATAATCAATTCAAGGATCATCAGGGAACTGGTCTCATCGGGCGTGATAGTGATAGCCGCAGGAGGGGGAGGGATACCCGTCTTCTACGAGGACGATGGCAGGCTCGAGGGGATGGACGCAGTGATCGACAAGGACAGGGCATCTGCGGTCCTTGGCCTGGACATAGGGGCACATACGCTCCTCATCATGACCGAGGCAGATGGCGTATATGTCGGTTATAAAAAGAAGGACCAGAGGAAGCTTGACCGCCTGACGGTCGAGGAGGCCAAGGAGCTCATGGCAAATGGAGAGTTCCCTCCCGGCTCAATGGGCCCCAAGGTCGAGGCGGCCCTCATGTTCCTTGAGGGTGGTGGGAAGAAGGTGATAATATCCTCCGTCAAGGACGGCTATCTTGCCCTTGAGGGGCAGGCTGGGACCACCATCATTTGAGGGCCTCGGCGGCCTTCATTCCCCTGTAGGGGTCGAACCCTTGGAGTATCGTTCTATCATCCTCGTTGGGCTTCCCCGCGACGAGCCGAGCGACTGTACCGCCGACACCAGGTCCCAGCATGTAGCCCTGACCGCACATGCCTGTGGCGTGGAGAAGACCCTCGACCTCCCTGTTCCATCCTACGAAGGGCGATCCGTCCGGGGTCATTGGGTAGAGGCCTCGCCACACTCTCCGGACCCTTATGTTCCTAAGCCTAGGGAGGAGCCCGATCATCCTTGGGGCGACCTGAGGAAGGAAGGTCGATGTCTCCTTCCGGTCCGTCCCGTAGATGGGCGGGTCTGGCGTGATGCAGAACACGACCTGCCCGTGCCTGTTCTGGTAGAAGTAGTAGTTCTTGGACCCAGGTCCTGGCCTGAGGTCCACGACCATGGTCGTGAAGAACTGCTTGACGGGTTCAGTGATGGCGCCCTCGTGCGAGTCCGGGGTAACTGGGATATCGACACCTGCGGTCGCGCACAGCTCCCGTGAGTGCGCCCCAGCGGCATCCACGACCACGTTGGCAGTGAAAACATCCTTTTCGGTCCTGACACCTATGACCCGCCCGTCCTCGACCATGATGGACCTGATGTCCTCCTTGAAGCGGAAGTTGGCCCCGGCGGCAGAGGCATGCTTGTAGAAGGCATGGGCCGATATCAGGGGTGAAGCATTGCCGTCATCGGGAGAGTGGGTCCCACCCAGTAGTCCTTTGGGTTCTATCCCGGGCACAACCTCCATTATGCGCTCGGGCTGAACGAAGTCTATGTTCAGGCCGAACCTCTTCTGGATGGGCAGGATGGACCTTAAGGCGCTCTCCTCCTGCTCCCTATATGCTGGGAAAGTGTAACCTCCCTTGACCCACTCGATATCGTCCCCCCTCCTATCCTGCCAATTTGAGAACACCTCGAGCGACCTCTTGCAGGCAAGGATCTTGGCCGGGTCCGAATGGGTCGCCCTTATCCCCCCTATTGCATGTTTGTTATCACCCTGCCCTGGGGATGCGTTCCTGTCCAGGACAAGGGTCTTAAGACCCATCTCTGCAAGGTCCAATGCAATGGGGATACCCAAAGAGCCGGCCCCCACCACTATGACGTCGTGGCTATTCGTCCGAGCCACCCCCATTACAGCCTGCGAACTGGCCCAGAGGGACCTCGACGAAGAGGGGCCGGTCCGTCCTGTCGGTGACACCTTTCAGGTCCACGCCCTCCTCCCTGAAGATCCGCAATATCATCGGCCTGCAGGTCTTCGAACCACAGGCGCCCATGCCCGCTCTTGTGACGGCCTTTAAGTGGTTCAGGTCCCTGACCCCTTCCCTTATGGCCTTCCTTATCTCGCCGGCAGTGACCCTTTCGCAACGGCAGACGACGGCAGTGTCCGGGAGCAGCTCCTTCTCGTAGGTCTCAAGAGGTTCGGAGGGCACCTCCTTGAGCCATATCCCAGCTGCCTTGAGGGCCTTGCCCTTGTCGATCTGGACCTGGACCATCATAGTCCCCGGGAACTTGGGGTTGGTCACCAGCCTCTTGACCGGGTACCTGCCCAGGATGGCGCCGTCATTATCGGTCACGTAAATGAGCTGTCCCTGTTCGACCATGGCCTTATCGACCTCGTAGGCCATGGTAACGGTGGGGTTCTCCCCATCCTTCCTGAAGTCGACCACCGTCGCCGCCAGTCCGGGGCAGATACCAACACAGCTCAGGCAACCAATGCATTTGTTCAGGTCGGTCATGTAAGGGATGCCCGTGATCTCGTCCCTTTCTGTCCTCAACGCCCCTACGGGGCAGACAGAGGTGCAAGGGTTGCATGGCACCTCTTGGGTGCAGTGGAATATTGGAAAGACACCCGTTCCCTTCGTTATCGGTTCCCTTGTTCTTATCGGACCTGGTTTGGACTTAAGAACGGCAGCCTTCAGGTCCCATTCCTTAGGTATTTCCCCCTCGTACCGTCCAAGGGCCTTAGCTATCTTCAGTCCCTCAATCTTGCCCGTGAACATGGCTGCAGAGGCCTCGGCTATCTCCTGGGCATCCCCAGCAACATAGGATGACATCCCGAAAGAGAGAGCCTTCCTGTGGAACTCGTTCGCCTCGTCAAGGCCGACGGCGATGAGGACAGTGTCCACCTCGAAGGTCCTCTGGGTCCCTAGTATTACCTTGAAAGCCTCATCCAGGTTCGCTATGGTCGCTTTCTCCACCCTTTCTCCGCCCTCGACCGAGACTATCGTATTCCTCAGGAATATTGGGACCCCGAGCCTCTTCAATTTGTCCTGGTGGACCTTATAGCCGCCGACCTGCGGCATCGCCTCTATCAGGGCGACGACCTCCATGCCTGCCTGTATGGCGTGATATCCGGCTATGAGGCCAACGTTGCCACCACCGACGATGAGGAGCTTCTCGGAGGACCTGACAAGGTCCCTGTTGACCAGGGTCTGGAAGGCCCCGGCTCCGTAGACTCCCGGCAGTGTGTTGCCAGGGAAGGATAGCATCTTCTCTCTTGCCCCGGTCGCTATCAAGAGCACCTTGGGCCTGACCGTCAGATACTGGTCGCCCCTGACGATACCTATCAAGCCGTCAGAGAAGACCCCTACGGCAGTGGAGCGAAGCCAGACCCTGACCGAAGGCTGTTCGCCTATCTGGGACGCGAGCAGCTTGCCTATCTCGAAACCCCTGGTCCCAGCATAGGAGTCCTCTACCGAACCGAAGAATTTGTGGGTCTGTAGGACGAGCTTCCCCCCAAGTCTGTCCTTGTCATCGATCAACAGGACCTCTATGCCCAGCTTTCCCAGTTCGAGAGCGGCAGAGAGACCTGCAGGGCCCCCGCCAATTATTAGGACCTCGACATCCATCGTCCGTATGGATGCGCATTCAGGGGCCTTTCCCCCCTCCGGTAGCTCTGGTAGCCCCTCAACGCTCTGAATGGCCATCCCTTCTTCGAGAGGGGTCATGCAGCCCTTGACAGGCAGTCCGTTGACGACCACCATGCATTGGGCGCACTGGCCGTTGGCACAGAACAATCCCTGAGGGCTCCCATCCTTGTAATGATGGCCGAAAACATGGATATCGTTCGCGACGAGCGCGGACGAGATCATCTCCCCGGAATATCCCCTGAGCCCCTTTCCGTTGAAGGTGAAAACCACCTCCTGTCTCACGGGCGGTTTGAGAATAGGATGTTCCGTAATCCTTTTCATCTGTATCAACCCGTTCCTGGAAAAAAAAGGTCCAAGTGACCGACGGTACGTATTTTTCAGGTCTTACTTATTCCTTTTGAAAAGAGAGGTACAGACCATTTTTCGTTCCAATCGGGCTTTAATTATAATTAATACCTTCACTTTACTCCAAGCTATCAAAAGGTCTCCTGTGGGGGCGATATGTCTTGAACAGATGGAAAACGTCCGTGATGCTCTTGCTTACATTGGTCCTCCTGGCACAGTCGATCATCCTCAGCTCCCCTGTTAGAGGTGCTGGGGTGGCTGACAATACTGTTATGCTCTACATGTACAAAAGCCCTTATAAGTTGGAGACCACTGCTCCAAGCCCAGGCCAGGATAGGATCAGTAATTCCATCATTGTTGGTCAACCGATAGCCTACAACCTAACCTACCCGCTGACAGATGACCTGTTCATAAGCGCCCCCTTGGACGGAGGGGTCAGGTACATGACCGTTCACCTACAGGATTCCAATGTTCTCACTGGCTCCTCTGGATTGAAACTGAAGGTAGAGGTGAACAAATGGAACGGTGTGTCGACCCCTGTAAAGCTTGCTTCCACCGAGTTCGACCAAGCGGAGATGGTAAATGACGACCTCAAGGTCCCTTTGATATCGACCGATGGCTATGATGTGGAACGAGGTTCTATCATTGAGCTTAAGCTTACACTTAGTGGGCCCGGGGTCACCTCTGCTCTGATATTCTTCCTACTTACCCCTAATGGGAACTCTTATGTGTCATTCCTAGCAAATCCCATCCCCGATGATGGTGTATCGCTCCTGATGAAGGGTCCTGGCGGCTTCGAGCTCGAAGCGATAGTGCCCAATGGGCCCTCCGAGGTCAGGACGGTCGATTTCGTCTGCTCGGTCTCTGACGCCTTCGGAGCCTATGATGTTGCCAATATCTCATTGGTCATCAGGTCCACCGAGGGCAACGTCCTCATCTCCAACTTTACGGACGACCCCAGACCTTCAGGTGGCGAGGGCGTTGCATATTACAATTTCTCCCATACTTTCGCCGAGGGCACCCCCATGGGCATCTATGATGTCATCGTGACAGGGAACTCCAATACAGGCCAATCGGTCTCGTACACTGGTAAGCTCGAAGTAAGGAGCGGTCTCTTCATCTCGCTCGAGAGCTCCCAGCTCGAGGCCGGATCGGGGGACACGGTCACTTTTAAAATGAGAGTATTGAACGGTGGTTCCGGTGTGGACAGGGTCTCTTTCACAGGGGCCTCCGACAAGGGGTGGACGGTCACCTCTCCCGAACCCATGGATTTCCAGGGTGGCGAGGACAAGGTCGTCGAGTTCAGGGTCATCGTCCCTATCCGGGTCGCCCTCAGGACCCAGTCCAACATCACCATGGGAGCATCGTCCCGGAACGCCGATAGGACCTATACCGAGGTCGGTAAGGTCACAGTAACCGGAGTATCCACCTTCGGGGCCGAGGTCATCACGAACCCATCCAAGGACACCTTTGCAGGTCAACAGGTCGACTACGATATCAAGGTCGTGAACCTACTGGACGAGACAAGGTCCTTCGAGCTATCACCAGAGGACCTGCCATCATCATGGACCGTCTCCTACTCGGGCTCCAACGGCAGCTCCCAGGGCAGCCTCTATACTTTCAACGTAGGTCCTCAGCTGGAGGCAATAATCAGGCTCTCCGTTACACCATCGGCGCAGACCTCCGGGCGGACCGAGTTCCAGACCTATGTAAGGGCCCAGGGAGAGACCGAGAAGAGATACCTCTACCTTGCCGTGACCGTGGTGGACCCGACCAGGGACATGGTCAAGCTGCTGGGTGAGAGCACCAGGACAGCCGTCCGTAAAGGGACCTCGTTCCCGGTAGAGTTTAACAGGCTGTTCTTCGCATCCGAGCTCTACAACCCAACGCTCGAACCCTTGAACATCGATGCCGATATCACATCGATCGAGGGTTGGACAACCTCACTGGACTTCGAGAGCATTGAGCTTGGGCCCGGCTCCGGGGCCACATTGAACGCCAGTATCACACCCCTCAAGGGAGCGCTCCACAAGAGCGGGGCCCCTTACACGTTCACCCTTACAGCAAGTTCCGGGGCAAAAGGGGATGCATCCCTTACTTTGAACGTCATCATCCCCGCTGTCCACAAGGTCGAGCTCGTCCCGGAGAGGGAGGTCGTTGACGTCAAGGAGGGAAAGACGGTCAATGTGAACCTCTCTGTCAGGAACAGGGGGAACACGGACGGCAAGGTAGAACTGACCGTGACATCGGACAAGGGTCTCACAATAGATATCCAACCAACGTCCGCGGATACAGTAGCTGGCCAAGAGCTTATCTTCAAATTGGAGGTGGGGGTGGGCTCTATCGATGAGGCCAAGGTCTATGCGGTCACAGTTGAGTACACGTTCCAAGGAAAGAAGGAGAGCGTGAAGGTGACCGTCTCCGCCCAGCCAGAAAAGGGTAAAAACCCCATACCATGGGTCACGGTCATCATAATAGCGGTCGTTGTGCTTGCGGTCCTTGGGGCCGCCATATTAGTTTTCCTGATAGCTAGGAAAAGGTCCGGGAAAAAGCCCGTCAAGGAGGCCAAGGAGCCTGCTCCGCAGGTGACGGTCCAGGTGGAAAGGGAAGGACCAGCGGATAAGAAGGTGCCTCAGGCCGAGAAGGCAGAGGAGGCCCAGACCTTCGAAGCGGTCGGTACCGTCGAACTCCCCTCCCTGGTCCAGAACACCGCACCTCCCCCTGGGGATGAGGACCAGATGGCGGACACGGTCATGAACGAGATACTCGGCGAGGAGCCCCCGGTCGAAGTGGCCGAGGTAGTGGAGGCCGAGCTACTGGAGTGATGATATGATCTCACCGGCGGACGTAACGGTCCTCGACCTGAACTCCGCCAGGCTCGGGACCCCGCCCTGGGACCTCATGACCAGAGCAGGTCTGGCCCTCTCCGAGGAGATAACCAAGGCCATCAGTAAGGGCAAGGTCGTCATCGTCTGTGGACCGGGCAATAACGGAGGGGACGGCCTGGTGGCGGCCAATATCCTCCATCGGAACGGTAGGTTCGATGTGACCGTCCTCTATCTTGGGGACCCGAAGAGGCATAGGAGCGAGCTAGCGGCCAGGGCCCTATCGGAACTTGACACGACCATACCCTTCTTTTCCTCTGCGGCCATGGATGGGACCTTGGGCTTTGCTCATCATCTAAAGGGAAAGGCGGCCGTCATCGACGCCATCCTTGGTTCGGGAGCGAAAGGGGCGCCGAAGGATGATATTGCAGCGGTCGTTGAAATGATGAACAGGGCAGGGGGCACAAAGGTCGCCGTTGACATCCCGACGGGATTGGGCACCGGCATCTGCTTCAAGGCCGGTATGACAGTAACGTTCCATGACCTGAAGGAGGGGATGGCCAAAGGAGGCAAGGCCCACCCCTGCTGCGGCAGGATCATCATCAGGGACATAGGTATACCTGAAAGAGCGGCCCTCTTTGTTGGCCCGGGTGACCTCCTCAGGTTACCGGTCAAACGCCCAAGTTCGAAGAAAGGAGAGACGGGCAGGTTGCTCATAGTGGGCGGTGGCCCTTACACTGGGGCCCCGGCCCTTGCGGCCCAAGCAGCGGTAAGGACCGGATGCGACCTGGTCTGCGTGGCCGTTCCGTCCGGGGTCCATGGTATCATCTCATCCATGTCCGAGGACCTTATCGCGGAGAAGCTCTCGACCTTCGACCCCTTCGAACTGGGCCCAGAGGTGCTCCCCGACCTCAAGGCCCTTGCTGACAGGTCGCACTGTGTCCTCATAGGACCCGGTTCAGGGAACGCTGCTGGGACGCTCGATCTCCTTGCGGACCTTACCTTGTACGTTTCTGGGAAGAACATCCCGCTCGTCATAGATGCTGACGGTCTGACCGCGGTCGGGAGGCATCTCAACGGAGGGCCACTTCCAGGGTCATCGGACATAGTCCTAACCCCGCATAGGGGCGAGCTCAAAGGGCTTGTGGGCCGCTTCATGCCCTCCTCCGATCCGGGCCACCTTGAAGGACCGGTCGGTTCAAGCCCCTCCGGAGCGGAATGGTCCTCAAAGGCCCAGGAGCTGATAGGGAAGCTTGCCCTGACCACAAGGGCCGTGATATTGGCCAAGGGCCCCACCGATCTGATCATATCTCCCGGGAGCCATTCTCTAAAGGACCATATCTCCATCTCCATGGATGGAAAGGAGGTCCTTAGGAGGATTAACACAACCGGTGTCCCGGAGATGAGCGTAGGTGGTACAGGTGATGTTCTCGCAGGACTTTGCTCCGGTCTAATGGCCTGCGGCATGGGTGGGTTCGATTCCGCCTGCATCTCTGCCTTTGTCAACGGGACCGGGGGGGAGGCGGCACGCGCCGAGCTCGGTCGCTCCCTCTCAGCTTCGTCCCTGCTGAGGTATCTGCGTTTCTCCCCCTAGGCCCTTCTGTGTCCCAAGGGCCGTCCTGGAAAAGGTCGTACTCCGCCCCGCACCTGCATCTGTGGTGCTTAAGGTACTCACCGGTGATGACCTTGTTGTATCTCTTGCATGACCTGCAGGTGAAACCGTCCTTTCCCTTCAGGAAGATGGAGCGGGAGCGGGCGGAGCGTCTTTCGCCACCTCCCAGCCGCAGCACGATGAGCAGAACAACTGCCACCACCCAGAGCAAGAGCCCGATGAGCCCTATGATCGAAGGGAAGCCCATATCGAACACGGTCCCCCCCTTGTCCCCGTTCCTCAGAACAGCAAGAGCCATATCGGCCATGAGAATGAAGGAGCCCAACCCGAAGGCGAGGCTGGCAGCGTACTTGGAATACCTTTCGGCCCGGTCACCCATGCATCTCCATCGCTCTGCCTGGAAAAAAAGGTGTCGAAAGGAAAGAACTCCCATACAATTTTTATTAATACATGTAGTCCATATCCGTTCAGGCATCCCGAGGGAAGCCCTATCACCCAGAAGGCGATCCCATGGCCGAGGAGAAGAAGTTCAAGGAATATTTCCCGGATTTCCAATACAGGTTCTTCCCGATCGTCCTGGACGAGAGGGAGGTCGAGGGAATTCAGGGCCCTGTGTACAGACCTTCGGGCGAGCTCCTGAAGTTCGGCGATGCTGACACCATCGAGATCAAAGGGGCCGAATCGGTCTTCCACGATGGTGATGCCAAGGTCATGGACCTCTCGACCGAGGAGTTCGACCTCAACAAGCACCTCTCGGAGCAGAAGGTGCTTGGTTATATCCCATGCCCCGCCTGCAAGGCGAACATTCCCATCACTTCCGATAAGAGACCTCTGAAGATCACCTGCCCGGAATGTGGGAAGAAGGGCAAACTGGATTGATTTCCGAGAGAGGGGCGAATGGGAAAGATCAAGGTCGGGAGCAGCGGGTGGTCCTACAAAGATTGGGTGGGCCCCTTCTATCCGGTGGGTTCTAGGGACCAGGGGCTTCTATCCATCTATTTCTCCAGATTGTCCACCGTTGAGGTCAATACCACTTTCTATAACCTCCCGAAGGTCGGGACAGTGAAGAAGTGGGGGACGGAGGCCGCAAGGTGGCCCGGAAGGGAGATATGTGTGAAAGTGCCCGCTAAGGCATCCCATGAGGCGGCCATGGAGGATGGGCCCGAAGGCCTGAGGCGGGAGCTATCGGAGTTCAAGCGCACCGTCCTGGACCCGCTGGCCGATACCGGAGTGCTTGGGGCGTCCCTTTTCCAAGCCTCGCCCTATTTCACTCTTAGGGGCGATATCAAGTACAAGATGAAATCCGAACCGATCGTCCCTTTGCCTCAATATTCAATGGGGATAAAGAGGCTGGAGGAGGTCATAGACTCTCTGACGGCTTTACCGGGGGACCAGGTCATAGAGCTCCGTAACAGCTCCTGGCTGGACGAGGATAACAGGCTGATAGGAGAGGCCCGTGACCTTTTAAGGAGCAGAGGAGTGGCCTTGGCCATCGTTGACGGGCCCCCCTTCCCGTGGCTGGAGGAGGCGACATCCAGGCACAATTACTTCAGGTTCCATGGCAGGAACAAAGCGGATTGGTTCAAGGGTGGGGACAGGGACCCGACAGAGAGGTACGATTACAGATACTCACAAGAAGAGCTGAGGCAGAGGGCGCCCAGGATCAAGGTCATAGATTCCATAGGGGACAAGGGAACAAGGGTCATGTTCAACAATCACCCACGAGGGAATGCCCCGATGAACGCCCTGGAGATGATGGAGCTATTGGGGGTGGGACCCCTTACATCGGCCTTCGAGGGCTTCGTATGATGGAAGCAAGGCACTGGCAGGTGGAGGGTGATGCTGTCCGTTGCGCTCTGTGCCCTCATCACTGTCTGATAGCCAAGGGTAGGTCTGGCCTTTGCGGGGTGAGGAAGAACGCCTCTGGGAAACTTATCGCCGCAGGGTATGGGCTCTACCCTGCAATTCACCTGGACCCTATCGAGAAGAAACCTCTGAACCATTTCCTCCCCGGTCGGTCGATATTATCGGTCGGTTCCCTGGGCTGCAACCTCAGATGCCTCCAATGCCAGAACTGGAGCCTCTCCACGGACGTACCTGACGGGAACGAAGCCTACCAGGTCCCGGTCGAGGTCATCGTTAAGGGGGCGCTAGAAAGGGGCAGTATGGGAGTGGCCTTCACATATAACGAACCGACCATTAACTTCGAGTTCATCATGGATGCTGCCCCCGGGATCAGGGAGAGGGGCGGCAAGGTCGTTCTCGTAACGAACGGATATCTGGCGCCAGGTCCCTGGGACGAGCTCATGGGACATACCGATGCGGCGAACATCGATGTGAAGGGGTTCACGGAGGATTTTTACAGAAAGGTGACCGGTGGGACCCTTGCCCCGGTCCTAAGGAACGTTGAAGCAGCTGTTAAGAGAGGCGTGCATGTGGAGATCGCCTATCTCATCATACCCGGTCACAACGACGATGAGGCCCAACTTGAGGGCTTCTGCAGCTGGGTCCTATCGACCCTGGGCCCAGATGTGCCCGTGCATTTTACAAGGTTCCACCCCGACCACAAGCTTCTCCATGTCATGGCAACGCCCGCAAAGACGATGGACCTGGCAAGGGAGATGGCTCGGAAGATGGGGATCCATTATGTTTATCTCGGTAACATCCACGACAAGGAAGGGGGTTCCACCAGGTGCCCCAACTGTTCTTCAGTGGTCATAAACAGGGAAGGGTTCTCTTCCAAGTTCAAGGACCTAAAGGAGGGGAAATGTTCGAAGTGTAGTACTAGGATCGCCGGAGTTTGGTCCTGAAAGGACCCAGACCTTTTTTGGGTCGTCTTCCACCAAAATCGTTTTAACCCCACCCCCTCTCGGGTCTCCATGGTCATGTTCCTTGTCCGCTACGGAGAGCTCGGGCTCAAGAGCGAGAGGGTCAAGAGGCTCTTCCTCAGAAAGATGATGAAGGACATACAATCGACACTTATGTTGGCGGGGATAGAGCATACCCTTGATGAGGAACGGGGCAGGATATATGTCGAGACAGACGATGCTTCGGGCACCTCAAGGGTCCTTCGGAACATTCCCGGGGTCTTCAGCTTCAGTGAGGTGGTCAAGGTATCCTCCGACTGGGACCTGCTCATGAAGGCCCTTTCGGACTACGGTCGAACCAGGCTAAAAGAGGGTATGACCTACGGATTGAAGGTCCGGAGGGTGGGCAAGGAGGGTTATTCCAGCCAGGATGTTGCCGTTCATGGTGGGGGAGCGGTCTCCTCTCATCTGGCCGAGGGTTCTGTGAAGGTCGAACTGAGAACACCGGATGTGCTCTTCGAGGTGGAAGTTCGCGGGAACAATGCCTACCTCTTCACCGAAAGGGTCCTTGGGATGGGGGGTCTCCCTAGCGCATCCCAGGGCCGCATCCTGGTATTCCTGCCCCATGAGGACCCTATCTCCCACAGCTCCCTTCTCAGGGCCAAGGTCTCCCTTGCCATGATGAGGCGAAGGGGATGCAGCGTCCATGCGGCATCTTATGAAGCTGATGTCACCAGATGGATGGAGGCCTTGATGATCCCTCACCTCCTCATCCACCCGTTGAGAGGCCAAAAAGAGCTCCTGGAGCTCATAAGGACGATGGAGGCGAGGGGCCTGGTCCATATCCTGCCGATCGATAGGGTCAAGGAGGCCGAGCTTCTCCATGACAAGGGCGAACCGGTCGCATCGTTCTTCCCGACGGCCACCATGGACGATGAGGAGCTTCCTATCTGGGAGCGCAGGTTCTCGGACGGGACATAGATATCGGGTCCCGTTCTCCCTTTAAATAAAATACTTATATACCATGGTCTTACATGGGGCAATATCGCCTTATTAAGGAAAAAGGCGAAGTTGGGGGTCTGACCTTGGACATAAATGTGGAGAACGTGGTGGCGTCGGCCTCTGCCGGCACGGAACTGGACCTACAGAAGATCGCCCTTGAACTAGAAGGCGCCGAGTACTCTCCTGAGCGGTTCCCTGGTCTCATCTACAGGATGAAGGAACCAAAGACCGCCATACTGCTCTTCTCGAGCGGAAAGATGGTATGCACGGGGACAAAGTCCGTCGAGATGGCGAACAAGGTCGTAAGGATGGTCCTCAAGAAGATAGCCAAGACCGGGGTCAAGGTCACGTCCGAACCGGATGTGAAGATACAGAACATCGTCGCGACGACCGACCTGAAGCGGGAGCTCAACCTCAACTCCATTGCGATAACACTTGGCCTGGAGAGGGTGGAGTACGAGCCAGAGCAGTTCCCCGGCCTCGTATACAGGGTCCAGAAGCCCAAGGTCGTGGCGCTCCTGTTCGGCTCCGGAAAGGTCGTCTGCACCGGTGCAAGGGAGACACCGGATATCGACAAGGCGATGGCAGAGATAGTGAGGGAGCTCACCGAAGCTGGGCTTATCTGAACAAGGAGGGATGGATATGGCAGGAGGATTGTTCTCAAGGTTGTTCAAGAAGGAAAGACCCGTGGAGAAGAGGGCAAAGAGGCCAAGGCCATCTTTGGACGATGGGCCCGAGGAACAGACCATCATGAAGGAGCTGGACAATGAATCGCTCCTCCTTGACCATCATTTCGTCTTTAGGCCAGAGGGAAAGGTCGGGAAGCAGATAGCAGGTATGGATTACCTGATCGCCATTGAGAACACGACCGATTATCCAATGGGGAAGATAAAGGTAGATTTCAAGGGATCATCGCCTCTTGGCAGGTTCGGTGACCCGATCTCTGAGAAGAAGCTCCTGGACCCCTCAGATAAACTTAGGGTCAGCGTCCCCTTCTTCCCATCGTACAACATAGGCAAGGACCAGTTCGCCTTCGAGCTCTCCTTCTTCGATTTCAAGTACAAGGTGGACGAGAAGCTGCGTATCCAGACGGAACCCCTCAAGGTCGCCACACCCAAGTTCGTGGGTATGGATGTCGACGAGACCACATACCAGTACCTCACCGCCGACCTCTACAGATGGCCCATGGAGACCGCGGAGGTCGATATACCACCCATGACCCTTTACAGCGATCTGAAGCAGAGGTTCGTGGAAATGGGGTTCAAGCAGACCAACGAGCTCCTGAGCGAGAAACAGTTCAGGGGTATCTGCCAGCTCGTCGCAAAGGATACAAAGGGAAGGAAATGGGCAGCACAGATACAGGTCATAGGTACACCAAAGGTGTCCAAGCTCCTCCTCTACACCTATGCCGAGAAGCCCCACAGCGCCTATAACCTTGCGGCCAGGGCGGTCTCGAAGGCCATGATGAGGGAAAAGCTCGTAAAGGCAGCGATCAACAAAAAAGATTAAAATACCAAAGGTCGGACTAAGGGAACGGAGCTGATATCACCTAATAAGCGATCGGGGGCGGAGCGATAATGACACCATCATTCTTCAAACGTTCAGCAGCATCGACCATGAAGTTCAGGACCGCATTGAGGACGGAGGTCAACCAATACGTTCAGAACCTGTCCTCACAGGGTTTTGTCCTCTGGGGGACACCCATAGAGTACAGACAGGCCCTCTCGGCGGACCAGCTGAGGGAGGCCGCCAGGGACTATGCCGTTCAGAGCGGTTGTGTCCTTGTGGTCGAGGTAAATGACCCCAATCCTATGGCGAACCCGTTCAATCCGTACAAATACTATCTTTTCACCTATCAAGGTCAGGCCCAGATGCCTGAACCCATGGAACCACCTTCAAGGGGTGGTGCCGGTATCGCCTCCCCCCCTGCGCAGAAGCAGGTCTTCGCACAGTTCACCTGTCCCTACTGCCGAAACGTCTTCACATCATATGTGAACCCCGGAAGGAACGTCCTTGTATGCCCCTCCTGCAAGGGTCAATCCATGGTCGATGTCCCTCAGCCTGGAGCGGTCCAGCAGCAGGTGAACTCGAACCGGCCACCCTCACCCGCCAGCCTTGCCCATATAAAGCTCGCTGGTAAGTACAATACCTTCGATGATATGGTCATAGACTGCCTTGAGGTGCTGGGAAAGATAATGATGGTGGAAGGTAACCCTATCCATTTCGAGGATACCGGAGAGTTCCTCTACCCCTTCGTAAGGATCAAGAAGGATGCCTTCGAGCACATAGGTTTCAGGAAAATGGACATGATACTCCTCAAGGAGGCCACCCACGATTACAGGATAGTGGCCTCCGAACAGCACTCCCAGACCCAGTCCAATGTGAACCCTCACAAGGACGAACTGTTCTCGGTCAAGGTCCTTGGCGAGATAAACTACCTGGTGTTGGAGGAGTTCAAGAGGCTTGAGGATGACCAGAAGAAGAACATAGTCAACACCCTCTATCAGTACCTTGCCAGATTGGTCGGTACAGCACAATGAACCACTGGATAGTTTTTTTAGGGCGCTCACGTTAGTGGTAACATGGAGCTCTTGAAAGGACCGCCCGCTGCCGAGGTCGTCGACCAGGCTACGAAAGGGCTCCTCAAGGGTATCCCTACCCCGCTCCTTTCGGTCATATTGCCCAGTAAGGACCCCTCTGCCCAGGTCTATTCACGTTCCAAGGTAAGGAAGGGTTCCGACCTTGGGATCGATGTCAAGGTGATGGTCCCGGAGATGTTGAAGGGCAGGGATTGGGCTTTAGAGGCATCATCCAAGGCATCCTATGCCGATGCGATTGTGTTCGAGAGGCCGTTGCCCGCAGGTACCGATCCGATAGGGGCATCCTCTTCCATCCCTCCCATTAAGGACGTTGAGGGGATGCATCCAGAGAACCAGGGGCTCTTGCTCCTGGGGCGGCCCCGTTTCGTCCCTCCCACTGCCTTGGGGGTGCTGTTGCTCCTGGACCATTACAGGATCGTGACATCTGGGAGCCGAATAGCGGTCCTTGGCAGGGGTCCCAATGTCGGCCGCCCGCTGTCGGTCCTCCTCTCTCAGAAGACCCCCTGGGGGGATGCGACGGTCACGTTGGTCCATTCAAGGTCCCCGGGGCTGGAAAAGGTCCTTTCAGGTTCCGATATCGTGATAGCTGCTGTTGGCAGCGCCGGTCTGGTGAAGCGGGGCATGGTCAGGGACGATGCTGTCCTTATCGATGTGGGGCTGTCGGAGGACCCTGCCGATGGCAGGATGAAGGGTGATGTGGACCTGTCAGGCTTCGAAGGGACCGATATTAGGGCGACACCTACCCCGGGAGGGACCGGGCCGGTGACGGTCTCCTGCATGTTCCTCAACGTGGTCAGGGCAAAGAGGCTCTCATTGGGCCTTCCTTTCAGGACAGGCCACAAGCTTCTGGATGGGCTGTACGGTACGGGATGAGGTGAAAAGATGGTTCAGCTTGGTCATTGTGCAAGGTGCCGGACCCACACGTCCGAGGTCTGGAGCAGGAAGGATGCGTGTACGGTATGCGGTTCCCCATTGGAGCATCCCGTCGTGGAGATGGGTGGCATAGAATGGGTCCCCAGGGCGTTCAATGTCCTTGGCCTGGGCTCTCTGGTGGTGGCCATAGTGCTGATATTCTACTATCTGATGTCAGCTTCGAGCGATAACCTGCTCCTGACGGCCTGCATCGTGCTATTCGCCGGGGGAGGTCTCCTCTTCACCGCCTCCCTGCTCTCCCAGATGTACATCTCGGACCAGGCGATAAAGAGGATGGAGGAGGCCCCCACCAGGAGGATGCCTCGGGCGCTGAGGGGCGGGAGGGACCCAAGGGGCAGGGAACCAAGGACCGGTCCCATGCCATCCCTCGAGAGAAGGCAGCCCCCTCCGATGAGACCCCAAGGGGGATCGGGGAGGGTCGGAAGGAAGGTCCCGTTGAGATGATAGTCTCAAACCTTTGAACTGTCGTTCACTTGTGTATAACAGTAAGGGTCCTGGCTAACTGGCAAGACCTGTATCAAAGCGGGAAAGGAAGTGGCCTTGGGATAAATATTAATAATGATGTCCCTTTCCCGAAAGCGTTCCATCAGGGCCCTATAAATTCACCTAATATCAAGCAGGAGGTTCGGGACGATGCGCGTAACCAAAGCGTTATTCGGGGTAGTGTTGGGCTTGATTTTGACCGCTATTCTTGTCATTCCAGGCCAGTCATCGGCCATTGGCGGCCAGGAAGTCGATCGTTCCATGGTCAGAACGGAAACGGGGGCCGAGACATATTTCATAGAGAGATCGGAGGGCTCATTGTTCCTCTTCGACAAGATATTCAAGGACGATAGGGAGTCATATATCGGGTTCATAGTGATGAACCCCGACACAGATCTCTCCCATAGCATAACCGTCACTATCGTCCCACCCGAGGGGAGCGACTGGGATGTGAAGGTCGACGATATCAAGGACGATGACGGCGATTCGGTCATGGACGATGCGACGGAGCTCGTCAAGGGCCTAAGCTATAGGATAGAGGACCTGGATGCCGATAGGACCATCATGGTGATAGTAATGGTCAACTATATGGGCGAGAAGGAGGTCACGGAACCGCTTACCCTCACCGCTTCCATACAGGATGCAAAGGTATTTTCTGCATCAAAGACCGTCGACCTGAAGACAACAGAGCAGAACTATTATTTCATCTGGATAGGATTGGGAGCGGCCCTCATAGGTCTGGGTTTTGCGTTCATAACCGCCAAGGCCCTCTACAAGAAGGTGGTTGACGATAAGAAGGTCAACGAGATAAGCGGTTACATCGCCAGGGGGGCAAGGGCCTTCCTCAACGCGGAGTACAAGGTCATAGTGATCTATATCATAGCAGTAGTGGTCTTCCTTGGAATACTGGTCGCTGTCCTGGATATGAACTGGAAGCTCATTCCTGCCTTTGTCATAGGGGCAATATTCTCTGCGACCGCAGGCAACATAGGCATGAGGATAGCCACGATGGCCAACGCTAAGACGGCATGGGCATGCAGAGATGGTGAAAGGGCAGGCCTGAAGATCGCCTTCAGGTCAGGCTCGGTTATGGGACTTACAGTCGTCGGATTGGGCCTCTTCGGGGTCTCGACCCTCTTCTTCATCTTCGGTGATGTCGATATGCTCTTCGGTTTCGGTTTCGGGGCTTCCTCCATTGCCCTGTTCGCAAGGGTCGGAGGTGGGATATACACGAAGGCCGCCGATGTGGGAGCCGACCTTGTCGGTAAGGTCGAGAAGGGGATCCCGGAGGACGATCCGAGGAACCCCGCCACCATAGCCGATAATGTCGGTGACAATGTTGGGGACGTCGCAGGTATGGGTGCGGACCTCTTTGAATCCTATGTCGATTCCATAATAGCCGCCATGGCCCTTGGGATAGTAGGGTTCGCAGCGTTCGGAGGCGAGCTCATGAACGGCGGGGCCGCTGGTATCGCGACCGTCCTCCCGATACTCCTTGCAGGAGTTGGCATCTTCTGCGCAATAATAGGGACCCTGTTCGTTGGGGCCGGCGGTGAGAAGACAAGCCCAGCGTCCCAGATGAACATGGGCATCTGGATATCGGCCATCCTAATGGCCATAATCTCTTTCATTATCCTCTACATTTCCTTCGGGGAGTTCGATCTGGTATTGGCCCTCTTCCTCTCGCTAATCGCAGGTCTTGCTGCGGGCATCATTATAGGGAAGGTCACCGAATATTACACTTCCGACGACAACAAACCCACCCAGAAGGTCTCGCAGGCTGCGACCAGGGGTGCGGGGCCTAACCTGATAGCGGGGCTCGGTCTCGGTATGCTATCCACAACGGTCCCGGTCCTTGCGGTAGTAGCGACAATTATTGTTGCCTATCTGCTCTCTGGTCTTTACGGTATCGCCCTATCGGCCGTAGGGATGCTTTCGACCCTTGGCATAACGCTTGCTACCGACACATACGGTCCTGTCGCTGACAATGCTGCAGGTATCGCCGAGATGGCCGGCATGGGCAAGAAGATAAGGGAGACAGCTGAGAGGCTTGATGCCGTAGGCAATACGACGGCCGCAATAGGCAAGGGCTTTGCGATTGGGTCCGCTGGGCTCACCGCACTCGCCTTGTTCGCAGCCTTCATACAGACATCGAACCTTGATGTTAGTCAGTTCTCCCTGATGAACCCGTTCATAGTCGCCGGTCTGTTCATAGGCGGCCTTCTCCCCTTCCTCTTCAGCGCCCTTGCGATGAACGCTGTCGGTGACGCTGCGCAGGACATGGTGGAGGAGGTAAGGAGGCAGTTCAAGACGATAAAGGGCATAATGGAAGGAAAGGCCACACCCGATTACGAGAAGTGCGTTGCCATCTCAACCAAGGGTGCCTTAAAGAAGATGATAGTGCCATCCCTCATAGCAGTCATCGTCCCTCTTTTCGTCGGCTGCATCTCGCTCGAAGCCTTGGGCGGGCTCCTTGCCGGGTCCATAGTGACCGGTTTCGTTCTCGCCGTGATGATGGCGAACGCAGGTGGGGCTTGGGACAATGCCAAGAAATACATAGAGAAGGGGAACTTCGGCGGGAAGGGGTCCGATGCCCACAAGAACGCCGTGGTTGGCGACACGGTCGGTGACCCGTTCAAGGACACCGCGGGGCCCTCGCTCAATATCCTCATCAAGCTCATGTCCATAGTCGCCCTTCTCTTCATCCCGCTGTTCCTGGCAGTGAACGGGATCATAGGGTGAGAGACGGTCTTCATCAAATATCTGTCCAAAGGATCGGTCCCAACGGCTTGTACGCTTTTGACCGGATGTAGTTGAGAAGTTGATAAGGACAGAGCCAAAAGGATGTGACCTTACTATCCCTTTTGCTGACGGCAAAAAAATTAAAAAAAAGGGGGAGTGGGAAATCCCACCCCCCAATATGCAAAATGATATCTTTTTTTTTAACCGAACAGGGCACCAAGGCCGGCCATGGCCTCTTCCTCGGTGGGTCCTGCCTCTTCTTTCTTCTCTTCCTTCTTCTGCTCCTTTGCAGGGGCGGCGGAAGCTGCGGGAGCAGCTGCGGCCGGGGCGGCTATGGCGGTCTTCATGGCATCCTCGATGTTGACACCATCGAGGGAGGTCACGACAGCCTTCACCCTGGCGGCCTGGACATCTATCCCGGCAGCTTCGAGGACCTTCGTGAGATGGGCCTCGTCGATCTTCTTCCCGGCAGAGTGCAGTAGTAGGGCACCGTATATGTATTCCATTTTCTTACCTCCTTGTTGATCTTCTCTCTATCTCCTTTCTACCCGAACAGGGCTCCGAGACCAGCGACCGCATCCTCTTCGGATACCTTCTCCGGTTCGTCCTTCTTGCTCTCCTCGGCCTTGGCCGTGCCCTTTTCGGGAACAACCGGAGCGGCCTTTACGGCCGCAGCCCCTGCGAGCAGGGCCTGGAGGTCCGAATCCAGCGCATCGGCGCTCATCATCTGCGCCAGCGCAAGCATCCCTCCGTAGGCCTTGGAGAGGATGAGGCTCGCCGAACCCTTGTTCACAATGCCGGCGAACACTGCCAGGCTCAATGCCTGCATCCTTGCCTTCTGTATGAGCGGTACTGCCGTGAGCGGTGTGGCATATGCCGTGAACACCGCGAGATTGAAAGCGGATTGGATCCCTGCGGTCAAGTTCGTCCTGTAAGCATCGAGGTCGATGTCGAGGTCCTTGGGCCGGTACAACAGTCCGTCCTCATAGGCACCGTCCACGGTTATTCCAGCGCTGAACGGGAAGACCTCGAGCTTTGTCAGGACCTGGGCCAGCTCCCTGGAGATGATGGCCCCTTTCTTGACAGGGGTCGCGTCCTTCTTGATCATTACCTTGCCCTTGTCTATCGATGCCGGGATCCCGACCTTTCCGAGCTCACCGACAATGGGACCGGGCGGGAACGATGTCTCACCGGCCTTGATCACTATGTCGTGGGGGGCTTCCTCTCCGCCCTTGGCTGGCATGGGCTGGACGTTCGAAGCGAGGACCTTGTAGAGCTTGAACGGGTTCATGTTGGTCCCTATGATGGCAGCCTGCCCGTCTAAGTGCTCGACCAGACCCTCTATGCCTTTCTTCTCACCCTTCACACCCTCAAGGGCGAGGGAGATAAGGGTCTTCTTGGCGACCATGAGCTGCATATCGCCTCTCAGTTTGGACCTGATGGACTGGAGCTGTGACCCGGGGATCCGGTCTATCTTGACGACTGCCACGGTCCTGTTCGAGGATATTATATCCTGGAGCTCTTGGACCGTTTCCTTCTTCCATTCTGCTACGTGGGCCATCTTCCTCACCTCAGCTCGAGCTTGACGGCCGGACCCATCGTCGTCTTGACGTAGGCCGTATGGATGTTCATATAGCCCCTTTCCAGTTTGCTCCGTATCCTGTTGAGGACGGCCTCTATGTTCTCGGCCAGGTCCTCAGCGGACATGTTGCTGGTCCCTACCGGGACCTGGAATGTCCTCCGGTCCTTTGATCGCACCTTTACGGTCTTCCTTAGATTGGCGACCGCAGCGGCCGGGTCCGAACCGGGCGGGATGGGCTTTGGCATCTTTCCCCTGGGACCGAGGATCACACCAAGGCTCTTACCGACCCCGGCCATAAGTGGTGCCTCGGCTATGAAGAAATCTATGGCCTCCACCTGCCTCTTCGCCTTTACCTTGTCCTCAGCGAGCTTAGGGATCTCTTCAGATGGTATGACAAGGTCAGCAACTGCTCTGGCCTTAGCCTGCATCTCGGACGATGCGAAGATACCGACCTTTAAGGGCCTTCCCCTGCCCTTGGGCAGTATGACGTCCTCGGACACACGGTTCTTGGGATTGGTGAGGTCAACGTCCTTGAGATTGACCGCTAGCTCAACGCTCTCCTGGAAGTTCCTCTTAGGGGACCTCTCGAGCGCTTCCTTGACTGCCTTCAATATCGATTCGTCGGCCATTTCATCACCTCGTGTAGTTGGGCGGGGGCTGTCCGGTCAGGGACAGAGCCCCTCCTACATCGGATGTCATCAGACCCGGTTCATTCCGAGCCGAGGAGGGCGGTATACTGGCCCTCATTTATAAGCTTTGTCACCTCTTTGGGGTCCTTCCCATCAACGCTGATGTGGAGGGAGACGCAGGTACCCAGGACCTCTTTTACGGCCTCCTTGAGCTCTATGGAGAGCATCGATCCCCGCTTCATCCTGGCGACCTTGACGGCCTTCTCGAAGGAGAGGTTCACCGACGCCTTCTGGGAAGTGTCGCCGGGTGCCTTCTCCAATCCCAGCTCCTGCATTATCAGCGAGGAGGTCGGAGGGGTCCCAACGGTTATGGTGAAATCCTTGGTCTTGGGGTCCACTATCACTGTGACAGGGACCTTCATCCCAGCGAAATCCTTCGTCTTCTGGTTTATCTCCCCAATGATCTTGCCTATGTTGACTCCCAACGGGCCCAGTGCGGGACCAAGGGGGGGACCTGCGGAGGCTTTGCCTCCATCGACCAGAACCTCGACCTTTTCTACCATCGGAACACATCTCCTTTTAAAAAGCCAAGAGGCTTTTGCAGGGCGAAAGAGGTCTTCATATTAAAATATGTAGGATGGTGGTCGATATCTTCGTCGGACCCCCGCTCATCATTGGTCAGGAACATGAAAAGATTATAATCGAGCAGGTAATGATACCTCTATGGGACGCTGGAAGGAAAGAAAAGGGGCCGCTCTAAAGGCAGCGCTCCTGTTCTTCGCGATCCTCCAGCTCCTCCCAGCAGTGACGGCCGAAGGCCCTCTTCTCCCTCCTGCGGACCTTCTCCTTGAGCTCAGGGAGCTCGTCCCCGACGATTTCTCCTTCAGCGTGTCCTATGTCATCACCAACATAGGCGGGAGCGTCTCCAGACCCTGCGCCCTGTCCATCTGGGACGAGTTCGATGTCCTTACCGGTAATGGCAGTCAGGTACTGGAACACCCCCTTCAGGAGCTGCAGCCCGGGAGGTCCGTCACAGTGGACCTTGAATGGCACCCAGCAACCCCGTCGGTCCACAGGCTATGGGCGTTCACCGACCCGGAGAACGAGGTCGTCGAGATAACGAAGACCAACAACATCGTCTTTAGGACGGTATCCCTTCCCAATGTTCCCGACCCTTATATGTCCATAGACGGCCTGGAGGAGGACAATAGGACAGGAACCTTTTTCTCGGGGGTGCCCCTCGAGGTCAAGCTCCTCACTGGAACGGAGAAGGGTTCGGATCCCTCCTATTATAGGTTCGAAATGTTCCTGGACAACACTACCGTACCCCTCAGGAGCTGGAGCGGGGGGCGGGGGAGCGAACCGACCTTTGATGTGGGGGCTCTCATGCCTGGCACACACACGATGCTTATAGGCTCTTCTTTCGCGGGAGTAAGCCTTGGGACCAATGCCCTGAATATCATTGTGGCACCCCTGCCCGAATGGACCGTCCCCCTTTCCGACCTGGAGGTCTCGTTCGACAGTGAACTAAGAGCTTATACCATACGCGGGAACATGGACATCCCGACCCTCGAACTACTTCCAGAAGGGGAGAACCTCACAGCTACATCTCCTATAACTCTCTTCGAACAGGACGGGGAGGTTCGCATCAAGGCCTGGGTACTCCCTGACATGACCACAACCTTCGAGCTGGAGCTTTCCTCGGGTATGCCCTACGCTCCGGACGGGTCGCCCCTCAAGGCGATCAGGACGGTCTTCAGGGACGGTAGTTCGCTCCCGGATCAGGTCCTGCTGAACGCAAGGAGCCACATGGTCATAGACATGGCCGAGCATATCGAACTTGGACCCCTTGCGATAGGGAAGGGCCCGGACCTGAGATTGGACCCGACCATCATTGTAGCGGAGGGGACATTCCTGGTCGACCTGATAATAGCCAGGTCACCAAACGGTCAGGCCGTGTTGACCGCCAGAGCGGACCTTGACCTGCAGGGGAGCTATGACGGGACCGTCTTCCCGGACACCCTGGCCGGTCCGGGGGGTGCTATCAATGTCGTATCGGAACTGTTCTGGAGGACGGGGTGCGAACTCGATCCGGATGGGGAGTGGGGTGTCTCCGAAGGCCCGGTCCTGAAGAGGATGATCGGAACAACGGACCTGACCTCGCCCGATTGGGCACCGTCAAAGACCTACACCTCAATGTCCAGTTCCAATATAGGGCCGTTCTCATCGGTCCATCTGGCATCATGGAAGGGGAACCAGTCGGCCCTTGGTATGTGGCAGGAGGGGAGCTCGGTCCTTCTAAGAGGGGGATACAAAAGGATGGCCGAGTCGTGCATCGCCCCGCTCTATGGCGGGGACAGGGTCATCGTTTGGACGGAAGCTGGTGGGAGCGGAGGAACGACGCCAGAGGAGCTGTCGGACAGGGGCCTCTGGTGGCTCACGGTGGATCCAGAGATGTTCGAGAGACAGAAGGCCACACCTCTCTTTCCCGGGGCCCACCTCGACATGCAGCCTACGATCGCATCCGCCCCAAACGGTTCCGTTGTGCTCCTTTCCTGGATACGCGACCAGGACATGAACATGACCACCACGGGAGACCGACAGCTGATGGTCGCATCCTACGATGGGTCGAATTGGTCCGAACCGTTGGACGTTCGACCGAACGGGAACGCCCCCGTATCATCCACCTGCCTTTTTACAGAAGGGGGCGTACCAGTCGTCGGAGCCGTCGACATTGAAGGTACCCCGTTCATCATACCAATTTGGTCCAGTGGGGGGAGGCTTGACCGTCAAGGCCTGATATCAGAGCTGCTCATGCCCGAAGGTTCCAAGGCCATTGAGGTATCGGCATTGATGCCCGCATCGGGACCCGGTCAAAGGAGTGGTATCCTAATGACCAGGAGCGGCGTTGAAAGCGAGGACAGATGCGTCCTCTCCGTTCAGACCATTGAAGGGTCGATATCCCTAGAAAACCTGGTCCTAACGCGGGTAGATGTGATAGCTTCCTCGAGCAAGCTCATCGAGGGTCCCTGCGGGGACCAGCTGGACAGCGGTTACACCGCGGTGATGTGGAGGGAAGCTGGGAACGGCAACGGTACTCTTAGGATGGCAGGATCCCCAGCAGGTGCCGGATGGGACACATGGACGCCACCTCTAGACCTTGACCCGGACCTCCCCATGACACCATCGTTCTCATTCAGGGCGGTAGAGGAAGGGAAGTTCTGGACCGTCATGGGCATTATGCTCCCTGAGGGCTCCAATACGACGCTTGAACCGGTCAGGATAGGATCGGATGAGATAACTTGGGCGTGTGACATCGTATCGATCATGGCGACAGCGGCCGAGGGATATGCCCCTGGCGACCTTGCAACGGTGAAGGTCACTGTCGTCAATAGAGGGCTTGTGCCTGATGGGACGGCCTCGATACATCTCATGAGGACGGTCAGGTCCAGGGAGGAGGGTGCCGTCATGGAGCAGCACATACTTTCGGAGATGGTCCAGTTCACGACGCTTAACGAAA
Organism: uncultured Thermoplasmatales archaeon; assembly: GCA_964563055.1. GTDB lineage: Archaea > Thermoplasmatota > Penumbrarchaeia > Penumbrarchaeales > Penumbrarchaeaceae > JALOTP01. The sequence continues at coordinate 35,041 of CAZLVP010000012.1, forward strand.
GGAAGGAGCTGACATTCTCCGTTACCATTGGGGACCTGCAATCCGGGTTCCGGGCATTTTCGAGCACACCACCAGGCGGTCTTCCATGGTCCCAGGACGAGATGTACACCTCATTGTCCGCCTATCCGGACCCAGTGGTGACTGGACTGGAATTGGAAGAAGGCCAGCCCGGTGAAAATGTAACGGTCAAGGTAGGCATCATCAATATGGGACATTCCAGGCTCATAGAAGGCCCGCTCGTTCTGATCGCAGACGGACCGACCCCACCGGCCGTTTTCGGGCCTGGTCGCATGGAGCCCATAGGTCTCAGAGGGATGGAGGGGGGACTTATCGTATCATCGTTCAACATAACGCTCGATCCTCTGAAGGAGGTCACTTACATGTTCGGTTTCCGGCCGGGGAACGGGACGACATCTCTCTGGCCTGAGGTCCGACAGTGCGGCTGGCTCACCGAGGTCCCTAAGAGCGCCAGACCGTTGGTGATAAAGAGGCTCCCTGAACCGGAGGTCCGAATAGGACTTGACAAGCCTTTTTTACGGCCCGACGACCCAATTGATGTAGAGGTCCTGGTCTACAATTTAGGTACGAGCGGTCCGTTCGCTGCCAGGGTCGGGGGTGAGGTGACCATGCTCCCTGATGGCCTGGACTATTTGGAGCCAGTGCATGAGCTCAGGATCGACCTTGTGAACGGTTCCGGAGGACCATTGGGCATATACAATGGAAGGGTCGATGTCCCGCCCCCCGGGGGAAGCGTTAGGACCACCTTCGCTCTGGAGGAGCGGCTGCAAAATCCAGGCAGATATCTGCTTCGAGCAAGGGTCAGCTCGGGATATGATACGATGGGGACCGACGGTCAGAGCGCCAGGACGATGACTGAGCTACACGTTCTACCTGAAGTTGCCCTTACGGCTGGGTCCCCAGAAGAGCTTCTCCTGCCTTCTAGGACATCAGGTTTCTCGGTCCCCATAACCAGCCTGGCCCCTAGGACATCCTGGGGAACCATAGTCGTCCTCTCCAACGGTCGCCCGGAGGACGGTGTCGCTCTTAGCGACCATTTGCTCATAGGCATAGGGCCGCATAAGAGCTCCAATGCAGTGCTCTCACTGCCCCTAAAGAAAGGCAGCTACCTTCTGTCCATATCGGTTTTGGGTTTCGCCTCGGACTCACTTTCCAGCGACGAAGGTATGGTCAGAACGGATACGTTGTTGTTCGAGCACCAGGTCGTCGATCAGGACGATGGACAGGAAAAGCAAGGTCCAGACCCGGGCGATGTCACCTTATCGACCATAGTCGCTGGCGGGGCTCTCTTCGTGGTCCTGACCATAGGGGCGGTCTTCAAGCTCCAGGGGAAGGATGACGACAAATGATGGACCGATGACGGTGCGTTCCATGCCTCATTTCCGCTTCTTCTTCCTATCCCCAGCTTTCCGGCCTTTCCCGCGTTGGGAGAAGTAACCTGCGATGGAGAGGATGATGAACGATACCAATGATACTACGCCTGCCAATATCAGATCGAGGGGTCCCAGCAAAAGTATGAACAACGGGACCGCGAACATCAAGGCCCCCAGGGCGGAGGTCGCCCCGACCATGAGCCTCTTAGCGAAGATAGAGAACAGGTAGGCCCCCAATATACCGGCCGTGAAGGCTGCTATATAGATGACAATGCCGTCCGCGCCGAACCGTTCCGCCACGGACCAACCAAGTGACCAGAAAATGGAAAAGACTATTATGGACAGGATGAGCCAGAGTATTGTCGGGGCTATGAGATAGCCAATGATGAACCCCAGGACCGCAAAGGCGATCCCGAGGATAATGATCCAAAGAGGGCCCAAGAAAGCGCCCACGAACAGTCCGAAGAACAGCATCGCTATGGACAGTATGGTACCGCCAGCTAACCTTACGAACCCCTTGAGGAGGTCGAAGCCCTTGAAGGTCACTATAAGACCCAGGAGCATGAAGATTATCAGACCTATGATCGCAAGTAATGGCATTCTATCACACCTCCATGGTCAAGGCTATCTATAAGCCACCCTCTGGAAAATAAAACCTTCCAAGGAAAAGATATTGGAGGGGGCCAATGCCCCCTCCAGTTCCGCTCGATAGCGGTATCAGGCCTTTACGATCATCGACCCGGAGTAACCGAAGGTGAGCACTATTGTGTCATTGTCCACACCGCCACCAGATGGAGAGCCGAACACGGTCCAGGGACCTATGTATTCCGCAGAGCCGTCGGAGGCGAACCTGAGCCCGGAGGCTGACTGGCCTGAGGACAGGATAACGGTCCGGTCCTGGGCGAAGGCCATATACCAGTAACCCTTGAGGTGGTGCGCTGTCATACCCGAGAACAGTCCGTCACCATCAAGGGTAATGGCCACAAGGGAATAGGTCTGCTCGTCGGGGTCGGGGTATCCAGGCATAACCTTCTCAGAGGATACTGCATCATCTGCATACTCTATGTCCTCCATAAGGACCCCGCCCCGGTAATAGTACCAGTAGCTCGGAGCGCAGACGATCAGGGTGTCGTCCATATAGACCACTGACATACCAGGTGCGATATCGGCCCCCTTCATGAAGACCGGATCGCTCTCTATGTCATACACCCCAATGGTGGTATGATAACCGTCCTCATCGTTCCATTCGGCTATGGTGTAGAGCCTTGTGAGCCCGCTATCGGCCCCTACTACCCTACCCTTCACTTCGAACGTCCTGTCCACGGTCACTGCCTTACCATCGAATGAGGCCTCTATGATGGAGGTCCCGCCCGAATAGTAATTGTTGAAGGACATCAGGAACCTTGCTGACGTGCCCAGCGGGGCCTGGTCCATGTATCCTGTATAGGTCGTGTTCACCAGTAGTTCGAAGGCCGAACCGGAGCCCCACGGGATGAGAGAGTATTCCTTCGCCATCCCGCCGTACTTCCCGGAATAACCGTAATCATAGTAGTAGTAACCATAGTAGCCCTCTGTCAGGAGGACCGAGCCATCCTTGAGGACGGACCACTGAACAGGGTCGTATGAGAGGGTGGGGATATATGCGTCATCATCGTCTATGTCGTCATCATCATCAGCTGGCGGTGTGACATTCCCCTCATCGCCCTTCTCGAAGGTGCCGGGCTCGCTACCCTCACGCTCATCTTCGGTGACATTGTGATCATATTCGTCATCATACACGGGACCTGGCCCATAGTAGTTCCCCATCTCTATGGGGACCTTGACGACCGATAACGTCTTCGGGTCCAGGGGGGACGACAGGTCGAAGCGATGGAGCTCCCAGACCGGGGACCCCTCCTCGGTCTGGCCTATCCCCTTCACAAGGACCTTTGTCCCGACCCTTTGCATGCCCATGAACCGGAGGCCTTCAACGGTGATGACCTTGATAGGCCGATACGGGTCGTCTTCCGAGGTCACCATGATCTTGCACTTTTCGCTCTTCATGGAACCCCACCAGTTGACGGAGGGCACAAGAGAGACTACCTTCCCATCGATGGGGAAGGCATCCTGGACATAGTAGGCGAGCTCAAGAACGGCCTCTATCTTTGGCGTTCCTGGCTCCGAGGCGTCAACTGAATAGAGCATCGTAGTTCCGATGCCTGCGATGTTCCCTGAGACGATCCTGGTCCTGGACACAGGCTCATCCGTGATGAACGCCCCGTTCTTCTCAAGGTCGCCCTTCTCAAGGTCGAAGGAGATGAGCTGGACGCCATAGGAGGAACCCCCAAAGGGGCCATTCCAGTCATAGCTTGCGAACGGGAGCAGGACAAGCCCCTGGTCCCAGAGTATGGTCAGGGCCTTAGGGTCGTAGTTCGCATCGGAGTAAGTGCTGCCCGTGCCTATGACGACCCTGTCCTTGAGGATAGCGTTCTCGCTGTCGGTCACATCGAAGAGGTACATCGCCACGTTCCTGCCATCTTCGTTGTCGACGCCAACGGCCAGAATGTCATAGCCATTGACCTCGAGGTGCTCGACCCAGCCGGGTATCTCAAGGACGTCCGTGAGCTTAGGGTCTGAGGGGTCCGTAAGGTCGAGGACGTCGAGCGGATCTATGGATTCCGGGAGGTGTATCGTGTAGCCTCTGTCACCCGCGAACCTCGTTGCCATGAGGTTACCCTCGTCGTCTATGAGCAGGCTTCCCTGTCGCGCCATGTTGTCGGGGTCAGAGCAGTCAACTATGTAGAGGGTTGACATCGGGAACTCGGACCAGCGGTCGCTGGAAGGCCATTGCTGCGTCACGACCCTGAAGGTCCCTTTGTAGTGGTCCATTTGAAATCTGTCCCCAAGGAACCCGGGGACCTTTATGGAGCCCCTGACCTTGATATCGCCCTGAGGGTCGGTGATGTCTATGTAACGGAAGACCGTAGAAGGGTTCTCCCAATCTGTACCTGGCTGGGGCACGAAGATGGCCGTCTGGCTTGCATGGACCAGACCGGAGGTCCCCTTGAAGGTCTCCCTGTCCATCTCTCCCAGCTTGGAGGGGCTGCCAAAATATATGGAGACTATATGGGTCGTCTCTGAGGAACCCTCGACTTCCTTTCCATCGCTGGTCGCTGTTCCATCCACAGCCACAATGACCTCTCCATCCTCGTTACTCTCCATGGAGACGACGCGTTCCTCAGTGTAGGTACCATAAGCGTATTTGTTTGAGATGACGTAGATCACATCCCCGACCCTTCTGCTGTCCATGGGGTAGCCCTCAATGGCCACGGCCTTCACGACCACGGGGTCCGATAGATCGGTGAGATCTATGACATAGAGCCGTCCGGTGGAGCTTGCCATCCAGTTGCCCAATGCCGGGGCCTCCGAGACTATGACGAAGCCAAGGAAGTCCACGATGTACATGCTTATTGGCGCACCAGGGAGGTAGGTCCTTCCCTCAACGAAGGGCTTCGAGGGGTCGCTCAGGTTAACGACCATGAGCCCCCTGTAGGGGTTCAGTACGTAAAGGATGCCATCCACGGCCTTGACGATATCGGACTCTTCGAGCTCCCTTTCCTTATCATCCCCGTTCTGTTCATCGTCCGCGGTGGGTGGGTCCGAGCGATCGTCGTCGGACAGCCCATCGGCGCCTGTATCTGTACCTTTATCGTTCCCGCCGGCATAGGTCCCATTGGCATAGTCGTAGCCCGGCATGGAGTTGCGGGTGTTCATGTCCAATCTCTGAGAAAGCCATTCACCCTGGTCCGTGCTGCCTATGGGCAGGGGGTCGGCTTCGTTAAGGAAATCGTTCCACAGGGACCTTGACTCATCTGACATCGAACCGTCTCCGCTCGAACCGCTCGGGTCAGGTAGACCATCGTTCCCGTCCCTTTCCTGGATGGATGCCAGGATGACGACCACGGGCACAGCCAGCATTAAGACCAGCACGAATGCCAGAAGGACCTTTGCTGTCCTTCCGTTGCCGTCAGACCCTAGTTCGGTCCCCTTGTTATGCATTTTTTTTCCTCCTTAATATCGGGAAGTCCGACCGGGTATCGAAAACTCCGTGGCCTTCCTTGCATGCAGTGCACATAGACAGGGGGGCATATATATAGAGTGGAACATTTTCTAGACTGGGATAAAAGGCGTTTTTCAGGACTGGATGGCCTTTTACAAAAGGTTTATTGAGAAGTGGCACTTAAGTGACCCTATCGGTATTTCGATGACCCCTGATGATGTCCCGGTCGAAGGGCCCAAGCCCGGTCCTGGAAAAAGGCTCTACGAGGCCGTCCTTCACTCCAGGCACAGCGATATATACCTCGCTCTGGTGCTACTTGCAATAGCCACTATACCTAGGGTGTTCTACATCTCCAGGGACATTCAGCCCAACGGTGTCGATGAGGGCATCCAGATAATGGTGGGCAGGATGGCCGGAGCTGGATATGACCTATTCGGCCAGCTTAAACCTATGCAGACCCCCCTGATATTCTCTCTCTACGCTCTGATCGAGGCTGACCCTGTCGTGTTCAGGATTTTCTCCACCATCTCATCCCTGATAATCATGGTCTGCGTCATGTGGGTTGCCTACCGTATAGGTGGCAGGTACATGATGGTCGCATCAGGTGCCTTCATGGCCATGGACCTGATGTTCCTGCACGAGTCCAGGCTTGCATCACTGGACATGTTCAGCCTCCTCTGGGTCGTCCTGGGAACTGTTTTCCTTGTAAAGTTCCGGCAGTCCGGCAGCAAATGGTCACTTGTCTTCATGGGCGTGTTCTTCGGGATATCGGCCATGGTCAAGCTGTTCGGCTCCATTGCCGCGGCCGCAGCGGGGCTCATCCTGCTCCTGGACATGCTTTCGGACAATGGACATCTGGAGAGGTTCCGTTTACAGAGGTTCCTCCCTCCAAGGAGGGTCCACAGAGTGAGGTTGTCCCATATCCTCCTCTTCTCCCTGGCCTTCGCTCTGTTCACGCTAGTGGTCATGGCCAGGTTCGGTTTCTACGATGTCCTTAAAGGTGCTTTCCTTGACCAGATGCACAGACCTGTGATACCGTTCACAAACAAGCTGAAGTACTTCGGTGTCTTCCTCCTGATGAACGCGCTCCATATTCCGTTCATGCTCCTGGGGTTCAGACCGCTCTACCGACGGCCCGAGGGTGTGATCCTGTTCATAGGGGTGGTCTATTTCCTGTTCTTCATGTTCCAGTCCACAACCTGGGTCCACCACCTGATCTTCCTATCCCCTGTCATATCCCTCGCGGCCGGGGTCGGTCTCGTATGGTCGAGCGAACTGATATACAAAGCCCGTTCGAGAAGGCTTTCCAGGGCACAGAGAAGGAAGTTCAGGAGGACCGTGTTGTATGTCCAGGTCACCATGGTGCTCATTGCGGCGGTCGTAGGAGGGGCGTTCTCACTAATGGTCAAGCAGAGGGGTGAGTCTGCCCAGAGGCAGGTCGCCTCGCTCCTTGTGGAACTTACGGACAGTGATGATTTCGTGATATCAGGGGACCCATTGATACCGGCCATAGCCGATCGGCCAGTCCCTCCCAATGTCGTCAATGTGGCAAGCGTCCAGTACCCCGACCTCTCGAACGATGAGCTCAACTGGACGGTCATCTCGTACGGTGTAAAGGTGGTCGTACTCTCCTACCACCTCTACGATATGACAGGTTTCAGGTCCTTCGTTGAGGAGAACTTCAAATTGAGGGCGCACTATATTGACAACGACCTCCCCCTTTCCAATAGGAACGTGGATTACTGGGTCTATGAACTGCCTAAAGGTTCAACCCTCAGGGACAATCCCCTCTGGGGCACCCAGCATCTTCCCGAAAAGGAAGGCGATGATGATGATGGCGGCCTTATCCCCCTCTAGATGAACCCTATTACCGACGGATAGGTGGACAGGTCACCGAAAAGGCTATGAGGGGAACGGGTCAATGATGTCATGGTGCTTCCAGATGAACGTATCGTCGAACGATAGACCGTCTGCGGGACCTTTGCTGCCGCTGCTTCTGGTCGCACTATTGCTCGTTCAGACCGTTCAGTTCCATACGGGGACGGCGCTGGACGGACCTGAGAAGAATACGGTCAATGACCGGTCCAGGGCCGATGTAGACGGAGTGAGCTTCTACCTCCCGAACATCAAGGTCCCAAATACCCCGCCCGAGTACATCATCATTTGCCCTAGGGAGTTCGTCAATGCATCGCTACCCCTTGCTGCGCACAGGACCCAGCTCGGTCTGTCGTCAAGGACCTATGCATTGGAGGACATAGTGGCGGTCTATGATGGTTTTGACAGGGAGGAGGAGGTCCATATGTTCTTGCGGGACCTCCGTTCCAGGTATCCCTCTTTCCAATGGCTGCTCATACTCGGGGACTCCGAGCACCTTGCCCCGAGGCAGTTATGGCACTATGCCCAGGACAGGGGACAGCCCTTCGAGAACTATTACCATTCCGATGTCTATTTTGCCGGACTTGGTTCCGATTGGGACAACAACAGGAACCATCTCTACGGGGAGATCTCTGTTAACGGCTCCGTGGAGGCGGACCTTGAATGGGACATATTCGTAGGCAGGATACCGGCCTCTACCGAGACACAGGCCATCGATTCGGTCCAGAAGGTCCTGCGGTACGAGAGGAACCCGCCCGTCGGGGCCTGGATGAGACGTTTCCTGAACTGGGGCTCCCTGATGGAACCTCCCAACCTCGATACTGGAACGTACAGATACCAGTCCTATAAGGGCAATGCATACAAGGTCTGCAGCAAGGTCGGTGCGAACCTGCCTGAACACATCGTTGAAAAGCCGCTTTATGACTATCCTCAGCTCGCTGGAGGCGAGTACGACCCATACGACGGGAGGGACACGCTGAACAGGAACAATATGCTCTCCGAGCTCAACAATGGCGCATCGCTCCTCAATTTCGCCGGGCAGGCCAGGTACGAGGCCTATGCCCTGAACGATTACGGACCGCCCACTGGGGACGGGACTACGTACAATTGGAACGAGCCCCTGATCTACTCGGACTGGGAGACCTTCACGAACGGGGACATGACACCATTCATGTACGCCTCCTCATGCGATGTGGCCAAGTTCTTCCAGGGGGGGTATTGGGAGGATAGATCGCTCGAGACCTTCGTGACAGCACCATCAGGTGGCCTCATAGGTTTCATCTCATCCACCGGAACGTCGGCCAGGGGGGAGGAGCAGAACCGCTCCTGGGGGAACTGGTACCTCGACGAGCAGTTCTGGAAGCTCTTCTTCAACCAAAGCATTACCAGACCTGGTATGACCCTTTACACTCTGAAAGGGATCTATAGCGACGAATGGTTCTCCCCGACCATCCTGGTGAAGGAGACCATCCTGGGAATGATATATGCCTACATACTGCTGGGTGACCCCTATACCGACATCTATTCGGACACTGCGAAGAGGTTCATGCTCCAAGGTGCCCTGACATCCACATTCTACTCGGGGGAGCATACAGTGCGTTTCCAGGTCATGGACAGGGACCTGGAGCCAGTTCCATATCCTGATGTCACCTTCTATAGCCCCCAGGTCTATCAGACCGTCAAGGGGGATGTGGATGGCTGGGTCGTCGCAACCCTTGACCTGAAGGGCGCAACGTCATTGAACATCACACTCTCAAAGCACAACATGGTGCCCTCGTTCTTCAAGGTGAACGTCCTCCCCGAGATAGCGGATATGGCCATCGATGCCTCTGATATCAAGATAACACCATCCGATTTCGAGGCCGGGGAGAACATAACGGTCTCGGTCAGGGTAAGGAACCTCGGAGGGTTGGCGGCCGGTGAGGTCACTCTCTCGGGCGAGATAGAGAGCTTCGAGGGCGAACCGACCGTCCAGCTTCAACAGGCAGCCTTCGGTCAGGTACTGGGCAAAGCCCAGATAGACCATCAGTGGACGCTCAGAGGACGACCTGGTCAAATGAGGTTCCGTATAAGGGTCGGTACATCATCCCCACAGATAGACCTGTTCAACGATGTGGCCGAGCTCAGTATCGATGTTCCAGGCCCTTACCTCCGTTTCGAGCAAGGTTCGGGGATCATCAGACCATCGGTAAGGAACAGGCCAGGCTCGCTTACAACCGTCTCTTTCAGCGTCCTCAACGAAGGAGAGGCCGCATGTTCCCTGCATCTTGGGGCCTACCTTGGGGACCCACAGGAGAACGGTACCCTGCTGGTCCCTTCCCTCGATGCTGGTAGGATCGGGCCAGGCCATTGGGCGAACGGTTCGGTCCAGTTCACCTTCCCCTCCCAAACGAGCCTGTTCTATCTCAGCCTGGACCCTATGGACCTACTCCCTCCGACCATGGAGGACCCGCCCTTGAAACAGCTGTTGGAGGTCGATGAGGCCCCGGTCACGATCATAGCCCAGGGCATCCAGCTCCTTGAGGACGCCGAGAGCACTGTCGTTCCTATGTTGGACCTGTTCGACGATCCCGACACCCCATGGCCTCAATTGTCCATTAAGCTGGTATCATCAGAGAACCTGACCGTATCTATATTGCCTGGAGAGTCTGGCGGGTCAATCAGGTTCGAACCCTATGAGAATTGGTACGGAGGAACGGCGATCGTAATTGAGGTGGATGATGGCTCCGGGGCAGTGGACGTGAACATACCCATTACCGTTGTCCCCGTGAACGACCCCCCCATCTTCCTTGATGCGGTGGAGGGTTACTTGGAGCTCGTTCTATTGGAGGATGTTCCTTTTTCCATTGTGATAAGGGCGTTCGATGTGGAAGGTGATGAAATAACATTGTCATCGTCGGGTGGTCCCTTCTCCCTTGATCCAAAGAACGGCACCTTTAGATGGACCCCGAGGCACCTGGATACCGGAACGGAGGACCATATGATCACCGCGGATGACGGGCACGGCGGCCTGACCGAACTGGTCCTGAGGATACTTGTCGTGGAGATGAACGACCCGCCGGTCGTGGCGAGCATAGGTGATATCTCGCTCAAAGCGGGTGAGAGCCGGTCCCTGGACCTGTCCATAGAGGACGAGGAGGGAGGCCCCTTCATAATTACGTCCAATAACCCTATGGTGACCCAGAAGGGCGAAAGGGGTATCTACGTCAATGGGTCCGAGGACCGAGTGGGCAGGAACCCTGTAAGATTGACCGTCTCCGATGGGGTGAATTCGGTGGTAGTGCAGTTCAATGTAACTGTCATGTCCGATGTTGATGGGGGTGGGAACGAAAGCTCTGAATTGGACCCCCAGCTGATTTTGGCCGCCGTCGGCATCGCTCTCCTCGTCTTCTCATTGTTATTCATTTTGTTCTTCTTCCTGAAGAGGTCCCCGGCGGATGAGAAGGTAAGGGAGGAGAAGGAAGAGGCAGACAACCTGATAAGGGAGGAGATAGGCGTCAAGGGTTCGGGTAAGGGGCCTTCCGACCACGGGGGATCAGAGGAATGAAGACCCGGGAGACCGGGACCCAAATGGGAAAGGGGTTCTCCGGGCTGCAGAGGGATGTCATAGACGTTTCTCTATGTACACGTTGCGGCGGGTGTGCATCTGTTTGCCCCGTCAATGTCATATCTATGACACAGAACGGTCCCGAACTCGTTGGGGAATGCATCGATTGCGGAAGATGTCTGAAGGTCTGCCCGGGACCGGGGACCGATATGGCAGGGTTCGAGAGAAAGCTCTTTGGCAGCAAGGGCCGCAGGACCTTCCTTTCGTTCAACGGCAGGCAGAGGGCCAGGGAGCACCTGATAGCTTCCGACAGGGCGGTCTTCAGGAAAGGATACTTCGGAGGCAAGGTCTCTGCGGTCCTCATAGGGGCTCTGGAGAGGGGCGATATTGACTGTGCCCTTCTCACGGATTGGTCCGATGGACCGGGTCTCTCCATAGGCAAAGGCAAGCTTGCAAGAACAAGGGAGGAGGTGCTTTCCCTTGCCGGGTCGAAATACGTCTTCAGCAATGTGCTTACGCTGCTTTCCGGGGTGAGGGACGATCCCACAGTGAAGAGTGCGGCAGTGGTCTGTCTCCCTTGTCAGGTGCAGGCGCTGAGGAAGATGGAGGAGGACCCAGCACTGAAAGGGTTCGTCTCGAAGGTGAAGTATATCATCAGCTTGAACTGCGGGGCCCCCATGGTAGATGAGGAAGAATGGGGAATGATAGTGGAGGACATGACGGGGACGAAAGCAAGTTCCATCAAAGAGTTCAGAGCATACAAGACGAGCTCCAAGAGGATCATGTTCGAGGTGAGAACGGATAAAGGATGGAATAGAAAGGAGCTCCCGATATATCACTATTTCAGAAGGATCACAAGGGCCGAGAAGTGGCCCAGGTGTCTCATGTGCGATGATTATTCCGGGGAGCTCTCCGACATCACCTTCGGGGCACCGATAGTTAGGACGAAGAAGGGGAAGGAGCTGCTGGAGAGGGCCAAAGCCGAAGGGAGATTCTGGAGACCAAGTTTCAAGCGACGGACCTTCCAGGACCTGATGGACACTTACTGGGCGCTGAAGAAGAAACGGACCGCTAGGGTGAACATCAAGAAGAGGATGAGGAAGGGCTTGAAGGTCCCATTGAAAAATGACAGTTGATACCCCTATGCGTTCCGTCCCTTTTTCTATTGTGGGATTTCATTCATCATATTAAATGATATCATGGTTTTTGGGGAAGGTCCTGGTTCAATGAGAGAAATCCTTAACTCCACTTTAGCTTCTTCCCGGTAAAAGTTAAACTCCAATTTTGGAAAAGTTACGTTCTCTTTGTTAGGATATCTTATAGCCCCTAAACTCTTTACCCTCCCCATGGAATATGACAAGCTCCCTCCCCCTCCCCAGCTCCGCATCTTCACCAAGGGAGAGCTCATAGTTGCCAACATCTGCTCCCTTGCGGGCATCTCGAGCTCCTTCTTTGTCTCCTCCCCTGAAGGCACCCTCCTTGTCGATGCCGGTGACGGTTCCCTTAGGGATATGATAGAGCTAGCAAGGCTCTCAACCATGTTCCAGACCCAGGGAGGGCAGGATGGCCATACGAAGAGAACGGAGAACCTTATAGGGGCACTGATAACACACGGCCATTACGACCACTGTGCAGGGCTCCTCTCCATCCTTGCCTTCCAGCACCTTATGGGCAGGACCTCCCCGTTCATCATCGCAGGACCCAATGGAGCAGATTATCTCTGGTCCCTGGTGGACCTCTTCGAAAGCACCCTGTGGGAGAAGTGTCCCTTTGAAATGATACGGGTAAAACTGACAGGGGAAGGTACCGTCGATATAGGGCCCTTCCACATCAAGCACATCGAGACCGCCCACCGGGAGAGCCGACCAGGTGTCGTCGGAAGGAAGGTCCATTCCATGGCATACAGGGTCGAGAACGATGATGGTTCCATTTTCCTCAGCGGGGACTGCTCGGACATAGGTCCGTTGAAACCACTATCAAAGGACGCTTCCCTTGCCATAGTGGAGGCGACGTTCCCCTCTGCACACCCGGACCAGGAAGGGGTCCACCTCACGGTCGACCAGGCAAGAGAGCTCGGGAGCGCTGCAAAGGAGATGTGGCTGGTACATCTGACCGCAATGTCCGCTCCGTTGACCGGAGAATGACCTTCCAGATGCCGTCTCAAACTTCCGGGTCCCAGGGCAGGAAGAACTTGAAAACGGACCCCTTGGGTCTGTTGTCCTCGACCCATATCCTACCCTTATGGAGCGAGATGATACCCTTGGAGATGGCAAGGCCAAGACCGGAACCCTGGACGCCGTCATCATGACAGGTACCATCGAACCTTTCGAAGATCGAGCTCCTGTACCTGTCCGGGACCCCCTCTCCCTCATCACCCACGGAGAAAGTTATCCCTTCAATATCGGTCGAGAGGTCAAGCACTATCCTGGACCCGACATTCGAGAACCTCATGGCATTGTCCACAAGGTTGAGAACGACCTGCTCTATCAGCTTGGAACAGGTGGCCTCTATCTCGGAGTCCTTCCTTTGGAAGACAACATCATAATGCTGGGTCCGTTGATGGAGGAGGTCAAGGCACCTCTGGACCATCCTTGAAAGGTCGATCCTCTCAAGGTCCAAAGAGATCTTACCGTCCCTCAAACGGAAGAGGAGGTTCGCCAGGTCGATGGTATCGTTCATTCTGTTTACCATTCCCGTCATCTTGCCCAGAAAACGGTCCTGTTCGGTGGATAGGGCGGTCCTCTCTCTTAGAAGCTCCGAATAACCGAAAAGACCGCAGAGCGGGTCCTTGAGGTCATTGGAGAGGACGGACAGGAGCAACCTGTTCGCTCTGTTCTCCCCTTCGACCGAACCGATGCTCGAGGTGAGTTTCTCCATGTCCATCCCGGTCATGATCACTCCGATGGTGCTCTCGTCCCTCAACAGGGGAGAGAATTCGAACATAAAGGTCCTCATCCTCCCCGAACCGTCCGCAATCTGTATGTCCACACGGGACGTCTCACCCCTAGTAAAGGTCCTCTTCCAGGCAGCATCGGCCCGCTCGAGGTCAGGTCCCGGCGGGATGAAGAAAGGTCCGTCCATCCTGTCGGGCCCCATCCCGCTCCTGTCCATGAGCTCCTCGGTCCTTCGGTTACAGTCGACCTCCCAGACAGAACCATCGTACCTCCATATGGCCAATAGGTCCTCGGAACTGTCGAGGAGGGTCCTAGCCCTGTCGCGGTCGGAAGAGATGGCCTCCCTGTCGAGCAGGTCGTGGAGCCTGCAGGCGGTTATGGTCCAGACACGCCCCATCTCCGTGATGGTTTGGGTGGGGAAGGCCTCTAAGCGCGAGGACATGAGGGTGAGCACTCCCACCATCCTGTCACCAAATTTCAGAGGAATGACGACGAGAGACCTTATCCTCAAACTGACAAGGTCACCATGGGGCATCCTGAACCTGAACACCTCGGAGCTGATATCATCATCAGGCCTATCGCAAGTCCGATCGAGGTCGACGGTGGGGTCCCTCCCCTCCCATTCCTCTATCATACCCCCAAAGTGGTCGAAGGACAAAGACTCTGTAAGGTCCTCGCCTGTGGTATCGATGGTCCATTCTTTGTCCTCAGGGTCTACCGGGGCCCATCTGATACTACCGATATCAAAAGGCAGGATCGGATGGAGCGACCTTGATAGGACCGACGCTAGCTCCCTGACCGAACCGGCAGAGGAGAGGGCCACCGCAAGGTCAAGGAGGTATTCCGGGTCGGACCCGACCGACCTGCTATCTTTCCTGGACCTCTTCTCTCTGGCGGAAGCTACCCTGTCCTGGACCTTGTGCTCGGTCCATGAAAGTGGGGACCCTACCCCCTTTTCTGTGGTGTCTGGATCGCTACCGCTACCAGTATTGCGTCTTCGAACCATACCGTCCATCTCGCACGGTCCCAAAATAGGTCCCGAAAGGACAAAACGGTCTATGGGAGATGGTCTATTTCAAGATTGGGGACCATTTCCACTGAAGCATAAAAAGGGGTGAACAAACTGCGTTGAGCAGTTAATGCATGATAGGTCCGAGGGAAAAAACATCTTAAAGAATGGATGGTCCGACCTTTCTCAGCCGAGGAAAACAATATAAGAGCTGGCACCGTTGAAGTGCTGATGAAAGGCAGCCGATCCCTGCTTTCCCGGTGCTCCTTACTTCTTTGTCTCACCCTAACCTTGGTCATGGTCCTTTCGGGAAGTGGTACATCGATCGATGGAGGTATCACAACAGAAATGGTCCGGTCCGGTTCGGGACAGGGGATGTTGAACGGGGCGCCCTCCGGATTGAAGGACAATTTCTCGGCCTATATGGACTACAACGAGATGACGGAGCACCTTCGAACCCTTGCAAAGAAGTATCCCAACCTTATGCAGCTCAGCTCCTTAGGGAGGTCCTACGAGGGCAGGGACATCTGGTGCGTGAAGCTCTCCGACTCACCCACGATGAACGACGACGGGCAGCCGGGATCGGAGCCCGATGCGCTCCTGGTCGGAGCTCACCATGGCAATGAATGGATATCCTACGAGGTCCCACTATATATCATCTCTTTCCTTCTTGAGAATTATGGCTCTATGGGCAGGAACGGTTCGGCCTCCACCTATCTACTGGAGAACAGGGAGATATTCATCGTTCCAATGCTCAATACGGACGGCACCCAGTATTCACATGATACCGGCCAGAGCTGGCGGAAGAACAGACAGCCGAACTATTTCAGCGATTTCGTCCCCACCGACGGGTCCGAGGTTAAGCTCCGACCATCCTCCTATGGATTGGATATCAATCGGAACTATGGATGGATGTGGCATCTCCAAGGGGGTTCCAATGCCCTGACCCAATCAGGTTCATCTTACAGGGGGGGCCCAGATAATCACGATGACGACGGCGATACCAGGCTGCCAGTGGACTGGAGGACCGGAAGGATACCCTTCGGCCCCGAGGACGGCATAGATGAGGACCCATGGGACGGTCTTGACAATGACCGAGATGGGAATGTGGACGAAGACCCCGCGGGAGGATTCTCATCGGCCGAGACCTTGGCCATGAAGGAGCTGGGGGATCGCTACGGTTTCCCGGTCCTCATAACCTACCATTCATTTTCGGAGCTCGTACTGTGGCCCTGGGGTTACACAGACCAGGACACCAAAGATAACGGGCTCTTCAGTACCTTAGGTTCCCGCCTTGCGGGAATGAACGGTTACACTCCCCTGCAGGGATACGACCTCTACATGACCACAGGTGAGATGACCGATTGGTTCTATGCTATGTACGGGACCTTGGCCTTCACCTACGAGCTCGCGCAGACCTACAGGCCACCGGAGGACCAGATAATCCAGGAATGCGAGAGGAACCTCTGGTCCACCCTGTACCTGACCCACGCTGCGCAAAATCCCCCAGAGAGCTATCTGGAGCTCAAGTACAACATCTCCTCATGGAGCGTCAATGGAGGCAAGATATCGGTCGGTATGAGCTTGGTGGACTCCGGGTATCCCTACGAGATGGACCTAGATAAGTGCAGTTACGTTTACAGGAGCGGCAGCGGCTCCTGGAGGACGACGAAGGCCATGATGGTGGAGGATGGGAACTGGACAGCAGCCATACCTATCGATGCCTATTCCGGGAGGGTAGAGCTTTACCTAAAGCTACAGGATGTTGAGGGGCATGTCCTGACCGAACCGCTCTATGCCCCTTATGAATACCTGGTGATAGGGACGAACATCGGCCCCAAGGTCTTTCCAGGGTTCACCGTCGGGACATTCCTCATCATGTTCTGCACCCTTGGAATAATCTGGGGTGGCTTCGGTGCAGGGCTGTACAGGTCCATAACGGCCGATAACAGGAGGGCGAGGTCCATTGAGCTCTGAAGGCCCTAAGGAGTCTGGCATGTTCTCCAGCAAATGGGGCCTGCTCTTGGCCGCGTTGGGCGCTGCCATAGGAACAGGGAACATCTGGAGGTTCCCAAGGGAGGTCGCGAACAACGGAGGGGGGTCCTTTATGATACCCTACGTCATTTTTCTCTTCACCTGGTCCATCCCGATCCTCTTGGTGGAGTTCTCCATCGGGAAGAAAAGTAGGAAGGGGACCATGGGCTCCTTTGCGGCCTTCCTAGGCAAGGAGAAGATGTGGATGGGTGCCTGGATGGCATGGATCTCAACGGCCATAGGTTTCTACTATGCCGTTGTCATGGGCTGGACCATACGGTATGCCCTTGGGGCGATGACCGGGACCATCTCCCTTACGGATACCGAGGGGACCTGGGAAGGCATGCTCACATCCCCCCTTCTAATGGTCCTGTTCCAATTCCTAGCGATAATGATAACAGCTGTTCTGGTATATCGCGGTGTTAAAAAAGGTGTGGAGAGGGTCAATATGATCCTCATTCCCGTCATGTTCGTCCTTGTCATCGGTAGCATGGTCTGGGCATTGCTACAGCCGGGTGGAACTGGAGGGATCTCCTACCTGTTCACGCCCAAGCTTAAGTACCTCCTTTCTGCCAAGACGTGGGTCGCAGCATTGGCCCAGTGCGCCTGGTCCTGCTCGGCAGGCATGGGTATGGCCATAACCTTCGGAGCCTATTCCAAACGCAAGGAGGATACGACCCTGAACTCGTTCCTCACCGGTCTTGGGGATACCACATTCTCTCTGCTCATCGGTATAATGATATTCTCCACCGTCTTTGCACTCTCTCCCTCGGTGGACTCCGCCTACGCCGCGGTGGAGGAGGGGGGGTCGGGACTTACCTTCATTCATATCCCCAAGCTCTTCGGCGGGCTCGGTACATTCGGCTTCCTCCTTGCATTCATCTTCTTCCTGGTCATGTCATTCGCTGCCCTGACATCGATGATATCCACCTACGAAGCGGCCCTTAAGAACTTCACCGATGCGGGAATGGACCGAAAGAAGGCCGTGAGATGGCTCACCGTTCTCCTTTTCATCTTCGGTCTACCGTCAGCATTGATCATCGCACAGGTGTCCGGGCATCCACTACCCGTCTTCCTTGACCATCAAGATTACGTTTGGGGCATGGGGCTGGTCCTTTCGGGGGCTTTCATATACTATCTGGTGGCCAAGTATGGGATAGCGAGGTTCAGGGAAAAGGTCATGAACAGCAGATATTCGGACATCAAGGTCGGGAAATGGATAGAGTACATACTGAAATATGTCATTCCCGTCGAGATAGTCCTTCTTGGAGGATGGTACATAGTCCAATCCATCCTGGCCGACCCGTTCAAGGAATGGTGGATATCAGGTCCCATAAGTCTTGGGCTTCTTGCCATACAATGGGCCGCTGCCATCGGGGTGCTTTGGTACCTTAGCAAAAAAATGAACGTTCAGATGGTGGATAAGGATTTCACCCTGGATTCTTCCATGGATGAGGATATTTTGGAGGAAGAGGCGACAGAGCGGGGGGAGGCTATAGTTCTCGAGAGCCCCCAGGGATCCTGAAGGTGTTGAACATGGTCACGACCGAAGAGAGCGAACAAAAGGTCCTTGGGTTCCTTCGTCATATGGGAGAGAGCACGACCTCAGAAATAGAGCAACATTTCAGGAACAAGGGAGAGGATTGCCCTGACGGAGCGGTCAAGATACTGATGAGGATGAAGGTCAAAGGGCTCGTCAAGAGCAGGATGGACAGGGAGCGCCGGGGTTGGGTATGGTCTGTGGTCGAGGGGGCCCTACCGCTCGGTGAAAAACTTTAGATATTATGCTAGTCAGTAAGGTAGGACAGGGATATTCAGCAAGCGATGGGGTGTTCAAATGTCCGCACTGAAAGGTTCGGTTCTTGAAGGTAGTAATGAGCGAATGACTGGGCTCTTGGTCGCCCTTTTCTTGTTCATCTTGGGATTGGTGGTCATAGCCCCGCTCGAACCTGGGGTCGAAGGCCTTGATGTGAGCGGTGGGTCGATCACAGAAGATGTTACCTGGACAATCTCTGACTCACCCGTGAACGTTCTTGGGAACCTGAAGGTCGCCCCGGGAGCCAAACTGAAGGTCATGCCGGGTGTGGATGTGGTGATGGCCGAGGGAAGCTATCTGGAGGTCAAGGGCAGGTTCGATGCAATGGGTACGAGCACATCCCCCATCATGATCCGCTCATCTACCTCCTTCGATAGGATAAACGTGACCCAGGGCGGCAATGCGACATTGGAGCATGTGGAGGTCCAGGGGAGCTCAAGGGGTCTTTTGGTCGAGTCATCTGGTTCCCGCCTCGTTGTGAAGAACTCTACGGTCCAGTCCGCAGGGACAGGGATAACAGCCCAATCAGGGTCCGAGGCATGGGCGGTCAGCTGCCGCTTCCTGGCGTCAAGGAACGTTAGCGTGTCCGGGGCAAAGGTCCATGAGGGCAATTGGCTTTTCTTCAGGGCTTTCAGGGACGATAACCTGAAAGGTTACCCCGGGGTCGAGCTTGAGGTGACCGCCACAAAGCCTCAGGCATATTCATGGACCATATTCGATTCCAAAGCTGGGGACCCCGAGACCGATAGTAGCGGGAAGCTCTCTCCGATAATCGTCGAACAATACCTTCATGAAGGGTCATCTTCTGGTTCAAGGGTAGTCTTCCAATTGAGGATGTGGGAAAAGAACTGGTTCAAAACGGAATACCCTCTTTACATGGGCATGGATATGTACTACAACTGGAGCTTGGACCTCACACCACCCGTCCCACCTTTCAATCTGAGCGTCAGAGATAGGGGTGACCATTGGTTATGGTTCGAATGGGAGATAGGCAACGTCCCGGACCTCAAGGAGTTCAATCTCACCTTTAAATTGGACTGGCAGGCCGAAAAGGACTATTCGACCATAACTGTCCCCAATACCCTTAGAGGCCACAATCTGACCGGTCTGGTCGAGGAGATGCTATACGATGTTAAACTGAACGCCCTTGATTTCAGCGAGAACCCATCACCATACATAGGTCCCTTGAAGGTCAAGACCCTGGACCTCACGCCTCCAGACCCACCCAAGGACCTCAGGCTTGTCGGCAAAGGAGGAACATGGGCCAGTCTGGAGTGGGATGAGAGCCCTTCCTTCGATGTTCAAGGATATAAGGTCTTCAGGAACGGGACGGGGGCCAGTAAGGTCGAAATTATGGACCTTCCTGGAAGGATGAGTACCGATGTCAATCTGACAGGCCTGTCATCCGAGATGAACTATACCCTATGGGTCGTTTCCTATGACGATGCAGAGGACCCGAACCTTTCGGACCTGAACGCGTCCATCCACATCAGAACATTGGACATAACACCGCCCAAAGCGCCGGAACTGACCCTCTGGTTCATAGACCCTCTCCAGTATAGGCCTGGGTCACCCTACTATAACGGGACGAACGTGGGCCTTAAGGGGAGTATCCCGGGAGAGAACCGGGACTTTGTCGATGTCTACGTGAACGGGGACCTATACCAGTCTCCTGGGGGGGTTTCAAGGTTCACAACGGACAATGGGAACTTCTCATTCTTTGTTCAGCTCGACGAGGGCGAATCCAACCTGAAGGTGAGGGCCATAGATCCGGCCGGGAACATAGGGGAGCTTTCGGAAGAGAGGTCCATTGTCATCGATACAGTTCCGCCTTCGCTCGAGATCTGGCAGAAGGGGTCCCCGACCTTGATAGTCGACAAGGATGCTACGTTCACCCTGAATTGCACTGTAAACGATCTGAACGTTATCGATAAGATAACCTGGATAGTGGAGGGCCCCTCTTTCTTGAGAGAGGTGGACGGCGAAGAGATAGAGATGGACCTTCCGCTCGGTGAATATTCGGCCATGTGCCTGGCAATTGATATTGCAGGGAACAGAGCCACCTCAGTTCTCAGGATCTCGTCCCTGGTCCCCGATATCACGCTCCCTAAGGTTGTGGCATCCAATCCCGTCAATGGTTCTATCGTCCCAATAGATACGGAGATCTGGGTCAAGTTCTCAGAGGCATTGGATTGGGACCTCTTGGACCATACTTTGTTCGAATTTGGCATTGAGGTCCTGCTCGTTGAACATGAGCCCATACTGGATGTGGACAACCTCACAATCTTTTTCAGATTGACAGACAACCTGAAGGATTCGATGAACTATTCCCTCCGCCTTGAAAGTATAGTTGACCTTAGGGGTAACAAAGCCCCCGATCACAAGATCGATTTCAAGACCGTTGACAAGGACAGCTTAGACAGCGACAATGACGGCATCCCCGATCATTTCGAGGTCCTTCACATATCTTTCCTATCCCCTTCGGACCCATCGGATGCTGGAAAGGACAAGGACAAGGACACACTTACCAACTTGGCTGAGTACAGGCTTGGGACCGACCTTGAGGACCCAGATACCGACAAGGACGGGATGGACGATGGATGGGAGGTCAGATTTGGTCTGAACCCCTTGTCCAACTCGGACGCCATGCAGGACCTGGACAGTGACGATTATACGAACCTTGATGAATACAAGGCCGGGACCGACCCGACAGACCGCAAAGACAATCCAGGTTCGTCCGTAGATGATAAGGTCCCCATCTGGATGATCGTTCTGGGGATCGCGGTCATGGTCCTTTTAATTGGTGTGATCATTGGCTCCGTGGTCATCTTCTCAAAGAAGGGAGGGACCGAAGGTGGCGAACCTGCGCCCTCACCTGGAGAGGACAGCGAGCCAGGACCGGAACCTGGTATAGGTACCGACCAGGATGAGTGCCAGGAGTGTGGCACCCCTCTAGATGAAAGTGGAGTATGTCCTGTCTGCGGAAGCTCGACCGGACCTAAGGTCGGTGTTTTGAACGATGATATGACCCTAGCCTCAGAGAGCGAAGAGGACCGAGCTGAACCCATTCTCGAGGATGGGGCCGAAGGTCAAGAAGGGTCTGATGATGAAGAACCACCCCTAGAGGATGGACCTCAACCACCTGAAGAGGATGAAGATTCATAGGTCCTAGGGCCTTAACGGTCCGGGGCGTCCAATGGAGAACATGCCGGTCCTTACCCAGTAAAGTCGGTGTAAACGTCCATTTCTTAAAAAAAATGATGAAAAATTATTTATCGCATCTCTCTTATCAATGGAGGTCACCCTGAGGTGGGAGAGATGAAGGTCAAGTGCCCCCAAGAGGACTGCAAGACGGAGCTTGAGTATCCGTTCAACAGGTGCAAGAAGTGCGGATGGAAGGCCAAGGGACGCTATGCCGAGAAGGCTGCCGAGTTCGCCAAGAAGTACGAGGATGAACACGGTATGGGTAAAAAGAAGGTCTCCGAGAAGCATGAAAAGAAACATATCAAGCAAGTTGAAGAGGAACCGGTAAAAAAGAAGGTCAAGCATAGGGAGGAGGAACCCCCCATTAAAAAGAAAAGGCCGGTCGAGGAGGAGGAGGATGAGGTTGAGGACAGGCCTTTGAAGAAGAAGGTCAAACACACGGAAGAGGAACCTCCAAAGAAAAAGACCCCTAAAGAAGAGGGGTCAAAGGTGAAGAAGGATGTTGTCAAGGGCGGCTTTTCCATAAAAGGCGGGTCAGACGAGGGTGCGGTAAGGTCCTCATATAGACCGATGAGCCTCGATGATGATGATGAAGAGGTCTTTGTCGTCGGTGTTTCGGCAAAGAAACCTAAGAAAAAGATTGATGAGGAGGAAGAGGAAGAAGAAGAGGAAGAGGAAGAAGAAGAGGAAGAAGAAGAGGAAGAGGAAGAAGAGGAAGAGGAAGAAGAGGAAGAGGAAAAAGAAG